>CASDXF010000001.1 GCA_949285075.1 uncultured Bacteroides sp.
TTTCGCCTCCATACATCGGGCAGGCTCGAACTTTCTACTATTTGGCCAAAGATAAGGCTTATCAGTCGCCTTTCCAAACATCAAGCGTCTACAAATGACGCGGGAGGCGCATTTGTAGACGCTTTAAGCCTTTTTGTCCGAAAAAACGGCCTGAATCTCGTGCTTTACCCACCTCCGCGTCTTTACCTTCCGCCATTGGTGGGATTCCCCTAAAATGGTCTATTTTTAAGATTTCGCCTTGAAAACATTCGGGCAAAAGCGTTCCGTTAGCCGCCCGAACCGCATAAGAACCGCATAAAAACTGTATATTTCGGGTTGATATCGCATATTTATGCAATCCGCACACGCTTTTTTCGCTGAGAAAAGGGGCTGTTTCTCGCAAGTAGTCGCCCTTCTGCTCGTGAGCCGCAGCGCTATATCTCGCGAGCCGTGGCCCTTTCCCACAAACGGGCGAGGAGTTCCCGACGTTTTCGGGAGGATTTTCGTCCGTTTCAGACGCTATTTCACCGACTATCCGCCTTTCCCGTCCCGTTTGCGATGTCAGGCCGCGTCGAGCGTTACTCCCGGTAAAGGGCCAAGATAAATCCGGTCAGGCTATCGCAGCGGACTCCCATCTTTCGCTTTATCCGGTATCGCCGCATCCGGAAAGACTTCAGAGTGACGTTCCCTATGCGGGCGATTTCCTCATGAGTCAGTCCGACACGGATGAGCATGACCACCTGAACATCCTCTTCCGAAAGTTCAGGATAGTCCGCCCGCAACCGCTCTACGAAATGCGCCTGCGTCAGGTTGATAAGTTCCTCCAGTCGCCACCATCCCCATTTGTCCAAGTCTTGCAAAGGTTCTAACAGCGTATGTATTTCATTGGATAATAATAGGTCTGTTGTTTTCATGCCTTCTATTACTTTGTTCCGCTTATGCGATTCCACAATGCAAAGGTATTAAATCGTAAATCCGACGGCCTATAAATTCTGACAGAAAGAGTGCGCTTTTTGACACAATCGGCTCATTAACACCCGACTCTCAGGAACAAAGTTATCATCGAATTCATGACAAGCAAAGGGAATTATCCGAAACATTTCGAAATCACAGAATAGTCCATGACATTAATAAGAAAGTCCATGTTTCTCGCGACGGGGACGCTTCTCGGACAGCCCTAAAAGGACGCTCCGTATCTCTAACCAACGCCGGTTTACATCTTGCGCCGGTTTATTTCAAGAGTCCTGACCAAGAACCAATCCAGTCCCGGCGCATCAAGGAGGACTTAACTCTTGTTCTACGATTTTTCAGCGTCATTGTTAGGCAGCTAACGGCCGTTAGCCGGGAAGCTAACAATCGTTAGCCGATAAGCTAACAGACGTTAGCCGAGGAGCTAACGGCCGTTAGCCACTTATCAAGATAAGGAATTTGTGGCATCGGGTAGGCTGAGAGCGGCTATCGCGGCATGTCGGCGCGTTGCCGGAGAGGAGCTCTTAAGTTATTCCTTAGAAGCCGTTTGAAATTCTCCAAAAAGTTTTTCTTAGCTTGACGTTATCCGTTTTCGTACGCGCTTTGGGCGATAAATTCAAAACAGCTAAAAACGAATCCGGTAGCTCCGCCCTTTCCTCGTTTTCAGCAAACGGGTCTGCCCCGCATACCTCACTGCGCAGTCGCCTCCCGACTTCGAGAGGATGACCGCCTCTTTCAGCTTCCCGTCCGCCCACGACATAGAGACCTCGAAGTTACCCCTTGCGCATAGTCCGCTGACCTCACCCTCCTTCCACGCGTCGGGCAGCGCGGGAAGCAAGTGGATGAACCCCATGTGACTTTGCATCAGCATCTCGGCGATGCCCGCCGTACCGCCGAAGTTCCCGTCAATCTGGAAAGGCGGATGGGTGTCCCACAGGTTATCCAGCGTTCCGCCCTTCAGCAGGTTCGACAGCAAGGCGTGGGCGCGGTTGCCGTCGTGCAGGCGGGCCCACTGGTTCAGCTTCCATCCCATGCTCCACCCCGTAGCGCCGTCTCCCCGGTGCTCCAACACGACCTTAGCGGCCTCGGCCAGTTCAGGAGTCGTGACGGGCGACACGGTGCGGCCCGGGTGAAGACCGAACAGATGGTTGACGTGCCGGTGATGGTCGTTCGGGTCGTCAATGTCCACCGACCATTCCATCAGTTGTCCGTACCGTCCAATCTTGTACGGAGCCAGTTTCGCCAATACCTCCTTCCAATGGCCGCGTTCCGCCTCGTCCGTTCGCAGGGCCTCGCTCGCCGCTATCGCGTCGAGCAAGACCTCGCGTATCACGGCGTGGACGAACGTCGCCCCCTCGTCTACCGGTCCGTGCTCGGGCGAGGTGGAGGGCGCCGCAGTATAAGTGCCGTCCGGCCTGAGCCACAGATAGTCCGACACGAAGTCGGCCGCGCCCTTTATCAGCCCGTATCCCGTCTCTTTCAGGAACTTCAGGTCTCTCGTGTAGTCGTAATAATCCCATACGTGCGTGGCGAGCCACGGCCCCGCCATCGGGTTGAAGTTCCACGACATGCTCTGGCTGTTCAGCGGAGTGGTGAACCCGAAGATGTTGGCCGAGATGGAGGCTGTCCATCCCCTCGCCCCGAAGTAGCTTTGCGCCGTCCTCTCGCCCGGCTTCTCCAGCGTTCGGATAAAGTCTATCAGGGGCGGGGCGCAGTCGGCCAAGTTGGTCGGGCAGGCCGGCCAGTAATTCATCTGTATGTTGATGTTGTTGTGATAGTCCACCCTCCACGGTCCGTCGAGGTTGTTGCTCCACAGCCCCTGCAGATTGGCGGGCAAGTTTCCCCGGCGGGAACTGGCTATCAGCAGGTATCGTCCGTACTGGAAATACAGCTCCTCCAAGTAGCGGTCGGGGTATCCGGAGCGGTAGCGTTCCAAGCGTCGTGGGGTGGGTAGGTCCTCGCTCCCGGCGGAAGTCCCCAGATTCAGGCGCACCCTGTCGAACAGGCTCGCGTAGTCCTCATAATGCTGCCTCAGTAGCCGCCGGTACCCTTTCCGTACCGCAGACTCCATCCACCGCTCCGTTGTTTCCGCGGGGTTGACTCCGACGTAAGTCTTCGGGTCGTTGAAGTCGGGGTCGAAGTTCATCCGGTAGTCCGTGTCGGCGGTCAGGTAGAAGACGACCTCGTCCGCCCCCTTTACGGTCAGCTTGCCGTCGGCGTTGGACAGCTCTCCGCCTTTCGTCTCGGCATGGACACGAACGACGAATCGCATACCGTTATTGTTCAGGGCCGCAGCGTAGACGATGCCATTGTTGCCGTCGGCCGTCACGCTGCCCGTCGCCAACGGGTTGGAAAGGTAGCTTAGCGTCAGCCGCTGACTCCCGGGTCGACTCGCGCTAAAGCGGATAACCATCACGTTGGCCGGGTAAGAGACGAAATAGTCCCGGCGATAGGTTATGCCCGCCTGACTGAAGCTGACCCTCGCCGTAGCGGAGTCTAAAGACAAGGAACGGCGGTAGCCA
Source organism: uncultured Bacteroides sp. (assembly GCA_949285075.1). Lineage (GTDB taxonomy): Bacteria > Bacteroidota > Bacteroidia > Bacteroidales > Bacteroidaceae > Bacteroides. The sequence continues at coordinate 3,471 of CASDXF010000001.1, forward strand.
CTTATCCCCTCATCGCCGAGTCCCGTCTCGATACGGAGTTCCCCCATCGTCGTAAACTGTCCGAAGCGGAAGGGAGTCTCCTCGCCCGGGTCATAAGGCACTTCACTGTTGAAATTGCGCGCGGTCAGTTCTCCCGCCTTCTCCCTGTCTCCCTCAGCGAAAGCCTGACGTACCTCCTTTAGCGCATGGGCCGAGCGCTTGTTGACGTTCCAGTAGTAGTCCGCTCCCCTCGCCGTGTTCGGCCCTCCAAGCCACAAGGTTTTCTCGTTAAGCGTAAGGCGCTCCACGCCTATTCCGCCCATTACGTTGGCTCCTACGCTCCCGTTTCCAATGGGAAGGGAACGGGATTCCCACTCGGCGTTCGAGTCGCCTGAGCCGTCCGTATCCTGCCAAGCGGCGTATCTCGCCGTATTGGGAGCGTCGAACCAGATGGAAAGAGGTTCTTTCAAACGGGAAGAACCCGCATAGGCGGAAGGCGGGAGAAACGATAAAAGGCCGATAATATAGAAACAGTAAAGTCGATTCAGTCGCATAGGCAGACCCTTAAATGAAAAAAATAAAGGGACGACCCCTCCTACAAGGAATCGCCCCTCATATCAAATAAATCTAAAACTGAAAATTAGAGTTTAGGACCAGCGGCAACCAATGCCTTACCTGCCTCGTTGCCCGTGAACTTAGCGAAGTTCTTGATGAAACGTCCGGCCAAATCCTTAGCCTTCTCGTCCCACTGAGCAGCGTCAGCGTAAGTGTCGCGCGGGTCAAGAATCTTCGGGTCAACACCCGGAAGTTCTGTCGGAACCACGAAGTCGAAGTACGGGATAGTCTTCGTCGGAGCCTTGTCGATAGAACCGTCGAGGATAGCGTCGATGATGCCGCGAGTGTCGCGAATAGAGATACGCTTGCCCGTTCCGTTCCAACCAGTGTTCACCAAGTAAGCCTTAGCGCCTACCTTGTTCATCTTCTTCACCAGTTCCTCAGCGTACTTCGTGGGGTGTAGGCTCAGGAAAGCCGCGCCGAAGCAAGCGGAGAATGTCGGAGTAGGCTCAGTGATACCACGTTCTGTACCGGCCAACTTAGCGGTAAATCCAGACAGGAAGTAGTATTGAGTCTGCTCAGCGTTCAGGATAGAAACCGGAGGCAATACGCCGAACGCGTCAGCTGACAAGAAGATTACCTGATGAGCGTGAGGTCCCTTAGAAACCGGCTTAACGATATTGTTGATGTGGTAAATCGGATAAGACACGCGAGTGTTCTCCGTTACGCTCTTGTCGGCGAAGTCAATCTTGCCGTTAGCGTCTACCGTAACGTTCTCCAGCAAAGCGTCGCGCTTGATGGCGTTGTAGATATCCGGCTCAGAGTCCTTATCCAGATTGATAACCTTAGCGTAGCAACCGCCTTCGTAGTTGAACACACCTTCGTCGTCCCATCCGTGCTCGTCGTCACCAATCAACAGACGCTTCGGGTCGGTAGACAGCGTAGTCTTACCTGTACCGGACAGACCGAAGAAGATGGCCGTATCCGTACCTTCCATGTTCGTGTTGGCGGAGCAGTGCATAGAAGCGATGCCGCGCAGCGGGTTCAGGTAGTTCATGATAGAGAAGATACCCTTCTTCATCTCACCGCCGTACCAAGTGTTCAGGATAACCTGCTCTTTCGTCTTCAGGTTGAATACGGTAGCGGTCTCAGAGTTCAGACCCAGTTCCTTGTAGTTGTCAACCTTAGCCTTAGCCGCGTTGAAGGAAACGAAGTCGGGCTCGCCGTAGTTAGCCAACTCTTCAGCGGTCGGACGGATGAACATATTCGTCACGAAGTGAGCCTGCCATGCCACTTCCATGATGAAGCGCACTTTCAGACGGGTAGCCTCGTTAGCGCCGCAGAACGTATCAACTACGAACAGACGCTTGTTAGACAATTCCTTAACGGCCTTAGCCTTCAGGTCAGCCCACGCCTCTTCAGAGCAAGGCTTGTTATCGTTTTTATATTCGTCAGAAGTCCACCATACGGTATCCTTGCTGGCTTCATTCATTACAAAGAACTTATCTTTAGGCGAACGACCGGTATAGATACCTGTCATTACGTTTACCGCGCCCAGTTCAGTTACCTGACCTTTCTCATAACCTTCCAGACTCGCTTTCGTCTCCTCTGCGAACAATACGTCGTAAGAAGGATTGTGTACGATTTCTACGGTTCCAGTGATACCGTACTTAGTAAGATCTAAATTTGCCATTTTTGTATTGAATTTAAAATTGGTTCTTTACTTGTTATCTCTGCCTCTTTTTACCTATAAGAAAAACACTTGGGAATAATGGAAAGGAGTACCGATTACCCCTTGTGAATCCGGCCACAAAAGTAGTACTTTCTTTGAAAAGCGAGAAGACGATTAGAGAAAATTTTCCTCAATTGAATTTCTTTTATAGATTCCTAACAATATCTGCAAACTGAATATTGCAAATCGGCGGTCTTTCACCCCTATGGAGGCCGTCATTCGCAGGCAACAGCCGGGATAGAAAATTTACGGGACGGACTGACGAGGACGTAAGAACGACTGACGCCATCCGGCCGACTTTCATGCGGCAAGGGAGAAACGCAAAGCCCGGAAGCGCGTCCGGGCCAAACTTCCGAAGCCCGAAAAATGGTCTATTTTTAAGATTTCACCTCCGAAAAAGCCCGCCAAAATTTCCATTTCAGACGACCGAAAAGCGGAAAAAACGCATAAAATCCGCACATTTTCGGGGAAAAGACGCATAAAGACACGCTCCGGAAGCGGCCGGAAAGGGAAATCGGGCGTGAAGCGCGGCCCTTCCGCTCGGGAGAAACAGCCCTTTCTCTCCCGAGCCGTCGCCCTTTCGCCCAAGCCCCGTCGGGCTTTTCCACAAATTCGAGAGGCTTTTCACCGTTTTCAGCTTCTATTTCGCCGAAAAAGACGAAGCGCAAGAATGTGTCATTATCACACCCATACATTACAATAGACGACAGCGGGAAACCCGCCCGCCTCCAATCCGGACAAAACATTACGAGTCTGGAGCATTCGCTGACATTCTGAATTTCGCTAACGCTTCTACAGCGCGTTCTTTTCATCCGAGACGTACCCCGGCCGGAATTATCGCGCTGTAGAGGCGTTAACATGTTCCATTTTTCAGAATGGTCCGTTTTTAAGATTCGGCTCAAACGCCCACCGCAATCCGCCATGCGCTCTCCACCCTCCTTGCGGCAAGCGGCCTCCTCCGAAGAGATTCAAGCGAAACGGTTTTTCACTCACGTAAGGACAGTAAAAAAAGTAATAGACAAAAAGGGCGTTTTAGTCGATTTTATTTTTTTCCCGTCCCGAAAGCCTACAAATTTGAAGCGGAAAAAAACGAAAGGCTTATGAAAGCGAGAATAAATATTATCAGATGGGCCGTTTGCCTGATGTGCGGAATCGCGGGAACGGCGTACGCGCAAGAGGTCCCCGACTCCTTAGCGCGAGGAAGGCAGGAAGGGCAACCGCGTAAAGTAATAATGAGCCCCGAAAAGATAGCGACGCAAATAACCGACCGGATGAAAGAGTCGCTACAACTGACGGATAAACAATACAAGAAAATCTATAAGCTAAACCTGAAAGAGCAGAGAGAACTCGCTAAGGCCATGAACGGCTCTGGACAGGCGAGACCGCCGATGGGCGAAGGAAGAAGGCCGCCAATGGGAGGCCCGATGGGCGGAGGAGAGCCGCCGATGAGGGGCGAAGGCGCCTTTCAGGGCAGAAGAAACGGGCAGGGCGTGACGCCTCGCGGCGAACAGTCGGAGGAGTCGCGGGAGAAAATGGAAAAAGCCCGAAAGAAAAAAGAGAAAAAGATAAAAAAGATACTGAATACGGAACAATACGAGAAGTGGAAGGCGGAGCAGGAAGCCGCTAAGGAAAAGGCCAGACAAAGAAAGGCTCTCCCAAACGACGGCCATCCCGAAGAGCCGGAAGCGACAAAGTGAAAGAAGAAAACACTAACCTTTTAACCATACTTTTTTTCTAACCTAACCTAAAAAACAACCTCTATGAAATTTTCCAACGGCTATTTTATTATAAGGCGAAAGAATTGCGCCCATTATGAGTCTGAAATAGGTATATAAACGTTGAGGAGCCGTATGGGGAAAAAGAGTTGCCTTAAGCCAGCCTTAAGGCAACTCTGATATTTTACGCCAGTCTATTGAATCACCTGTAATCCGTATCCGAGGTTATCTTCAGCCCGTACAGTCCACCGGCCTTTTTCCCCTCCTTCGCGCGGAAGGAGACCTTCACCCGCTTCTTGCCTCTCGTCCACTCTACCGGAATAGGGTAAATGTCGTCGACGTAAGTCAAGTAAAGCCCGCGGCGCAGATTCACCGTACAGAGATATTTGTCATCTATCAGCACATCGAACACATGAGCCTCTGGCTCGTCTCCCCAAAAGCGGCAGATTAAATAGTAAGGCTTGGTCTCTTTCGGGTCGACGCGTAGGGTATAGGCGAACCATCCGCTGTCCGCCATGCGATACTTGGCGTTCTTCGCCCAGAAGAAATCGTGCCAATAGATGGAATCGTTCTCTCCGCAAACCTCATGCGCCTTCTCGCTCTCCTCGTCACCCGCCTCCACTTGGTCGGTCAGTGAGCGGTTCCGGCAAGCGTACTCGTCCGGCGAATAGATTTTCCAATAGACCGCATAGCGCTGGTGATGCAGGCGGAAATAGGGAATCAGCTCGACACCGCGCTGCCCTTCTCCGTTCTTCACGCTGAAACGCAGCGGCTCGTCGGGCGACTGTACAATCCAACCGTCCAAGTCCGCCAGAGAACCGACCAACATCGGAATGTCCTTCAGCGGCAGAACCTCGCGGCACGTACGGTTGTCGCTCACCCGGTCTTCCGGCATACCGTCCTTTCCCAGTTCACCTGCCAACAGTATGGGGCCATACATTATCAAGCCGTAATGGGGCTCGTCCTTCGCGTAATCCAGACGGAGGTTCCGCTTCAGTATTAAAGTCAGCTCGTCTCCCGTCCCTATCGGAGAGAGCAGGCGAATATAACTTCCCTTGCGGGCTTCCGTGGCGGCTCTCTTCCCGTTCACCAACAGCGTGGCCTCCCCGTCTACCCAGTCCGGATACCGGAACAGCAGTCCGCCGTTGTAACCGCCCTTCTCGTCTATGCGGACACTTATCGTGTCCGACTCGGGGAATCGGGTATCCATCGTCAGACGGAGTCCCTTCTCTTTCCAATACAGATGGGAAGGAATGTACAGATTGACCAGTAAGTCCTGCCCGTTCTCAAAGTAGACCGCCTCGGCGTACTTTGAGTGGTTCTCCATGCCCGTGCCCACGCAGCACCAGAACGAGTCGTAAGGCGTGCTATACTGCTTGAACAAACCGGGCAGCAACGACGTGTAGTAGGTGACGCATCCCGGCATGTCCGGGTCTTGCGAGGCCAAGATGTGATTATACAGCGCATGCTCATAATAGTTCAGGTACTTATAGTCACCGTCAATCATGAACAACTGCTTCGACAGCTTCAGCATATTATAAGTATTGCACGTCTCCGCCGAGGTAAAGTCCAGACGCTTGGTCTCCTCTCCCGGCAATCCGAAACGCTCGTAGCAACTGTTTCCTCCTATGGCTAAGGTATGGTTATTGATGACAATATCCCAGAAGTTGCGCGCCGCCTTGCGGTAAAGCTCGTTCGTGGAGAATTCATACTGGCGTGCCGCGCCTACGAACTTGGGAATCTGGTCGTTCGCATGACGGCCGAAGAGAACGTCCTCACCGTTCGCCGTGGGATAAATGACGTTTATGTGATTGAAACGCTCGGCGGTCTGAAGATATTTCTTGTCACCCGTTATGCTATACACATCGGCAAGCACCTCGCTCATTCCGCCCTGCTCGACGCTGAGCGTGCTTTGGAACAAGTCCCGGTTACTGTTCAGGACGACGTTCGCCACAAAGTCGGCTAAGGGCAGGAGAATCTCTTTCGCCTGAGCGCGTCCGGCGTAGACGTACGCGTCCCGCAGTCCCGCCATTATCTTGTGGATGCAGTACCATGAATTGTTGTTGCTGTTGTAGTTCCACGGCTGCTTTGCCTCGTCGGGGTGATTTAAGAACACCTCTCCCTGCATCAGCTTCTGGTAGCCTTCTCTTTCCGCCCGGCCGGTAATAAACCATCCGTCCGGCGTTCGCACCTGACACTCCTTCAGTTCGCTCAACAGATAATCCAATTTATCAAGCAGCGCCTTTTCTCCGGTAGAAGCGTACATCATGGCGCAGGCGGACATGTAGTGCCCGTACGAGCAGCCTCCACCCCGCTCCCATCCGCCATAGTTCTCACCTTTTCCTTGCAGACCGACATTGCGTCGCACATGGGGAATCAGGCGGTCTACTTCCAACGAAAGCAGGTATTCCTTGTTCAAATCCATCGCCCGCTTAAAGTAACTATCGGTCAATTCTACCTCGGACAGAGGAAACGGCCGCCACGACAAGAGATGAGTACGAGGCGCAACGCATACCTCTTCCCTTTCCGATGCGGAAACGACGTGGCTTCCCCCGATAAACATCAGGGTCACCACCAAATACTTAACAATGTTCATGCGTCTTATTTACTTTAGCCTATTTTTCCTTAACGGGCCTCATTCGGCCTTTCCTTTCTTCCTTGCGTATCGTCCTTTCTTGGATATGGACGCCTTAGCTTCCTGCAGGCTGATAATGTCCATACAGCTTTTCAGGCTCAAGTCTTGCGGTTCAATATCTTTAGGAATCTTATAGTTATTCCCTTTATAAGAGATATAAGGTCCAAAGCGGCCATTCATAACCTCCAGTTCCGGTTCCTCCTCAAACTTTTTGATGTGGCGCGCCGCCTCTCTCGCCCGCTTTTCGTCAATCAATTCCGTAGCCTCCTCCAACGTTATCTCCATCGGGTCTAAGGTATTGGGGATAGAGACATACATCTTATCGTGCAAAACAAAAGGACCGAAACGCCCCGTTCCGACACTCACCGCCTTTCCTTCATAATCTCCCAACGTACGAGGCAACTTAAACAGTTCCAAAGCCTCTTCCAACGTAATCGTTTCCATTGACTGCCCCTTCTTCATCTGGGCGAAACGTAACTTCTCACCATCTTCCGGAGCTCCAATCTGCACAACAGGACCGAAACGGCCTATTTTCACGGATACGGGTCTCCCTGTCTCGGGTTCCCGTCCCAAGACGCGCTCGCCTACCTTGTGTTCGCTTCTGCTTGCAAGAGCGCTCTCTACGGACGGATGGAACTGCTTATAGAAAGTATCCATGATAGACGTCCACTGCGCTTCCCCTTCAGCAATCTCGTCGAATTCCTTCTCCACGCTTGCGGTAAAGTTGTAATCCAGAATGTCCGGGAAATATTTAGTAAGGAAATCATTTACTACAATGCCCGTATCCGTAGGAAAGAGTTTAGACTTTTCCGCCCCAATCGTTTCCGTACGCTTTTCCTCTTCTATCTGTCCATCCTTTAGCGTAATCACGTTGAAAGAACGTATCTCGCCTTCCCGATTACCTTTTTCCACATACTCCCGCTGCTGGATAGTAGAAATCGTGGGAGCGTAAGTAGAAGGACGGCCGATGCCCAATTCTTCCAACTTGCGCACAAGGCTCGCCTCCGTATAGCGAGGCGGGCGTTGCGTAAAACGTTCTGTCGCCGTAATCGGACCGCATGTAAGCACTTGCCCCTTCTCCACAAAAGGCAATAGGCGCATCTCATCCTCTTGCTCATTTTCGTCATCGTGCGATTCACGGTACACGCGCAGGAAACCGTCAAACTTAATGACTTCCCCCGTAGCGATAAACTCATCATTTCCTCCACTGACAGAGACGGTCACCGTTGTCTTCTCCAGCACCGCGTCAGCCATCTGCGAAGCGATGGTCCGTTTCCAAATCAATTCATACAATTTCTTTTCCTGTATCGTTCCGTCAATCGACTGGTTCTCCATATAGGTGGGCCGAATAGCCTCGTGAGCCTCTTGCGCCCCTTTGGTTTTCGTCTCGAAATGGCGAGGATATACATACCGCTCACCCATCATCTTGACAATCGCCTCCTTACTGTTCTGTGTGGCATACTCCGACAAGTTAACAGAGTCAGTACGCATATAAGTGATAAGTCCCGACTCATATAGCCGCTGCGCCACCATCATGGTCTGCGCCACCGTATAGCCCAACTTACGCGCCGCTTCCTGTTGCAAAGTAGACGTTGTAAACGGAGCCGGCGGCGTTTTCCTTATCGGGCGCATAGTGATGTCCTCGATGGTAAAAGTAGCTTCCCGGCACGCGGAGAGGAAAGCCTCGACCTCCTCTTTGGTCTTAATCCTGCGGCCCAGTTCAGCTTTCATTTCCGCCATGCCTCCGTCTTTCTCGGGAACCGAGAATACGGCCGTCACACGATAAGCCGCCTCCGATTTAAAAGACTGAATCTCGCGCTCGCGCTCTACAATGAGCCGCACAGCCACCGACTGCACCCGCCCGGCCGACAAAGCCGGCTTCACCTTCTTCCAAAGCACGGGCGACAGTTCAAACCCTACAATCCGGTCGAGGATTCGCCTTGCCTGCTGAGCGTTTACTAGGTTAAGGTCTATGTCGCGCGGATTTTCTATCGCCTTCTGAATGGCGCTCTTAGTTATCTCATGAAACACGATTCGCTTTGTGTGTTCTGGAGTCAACCCCAACACTTCATATAAATGCCACGCGATGGCCTCCCCCTCACGGTCCTCATCGGAAGCCAGCCACACCATATCGGCTTGGTGAGCCTCGGTCTTCAACGCGTTTACCAACGCTTTCTTGTCCGCCGGTATTTCATAACAAGGCGTAAAGTTTTTATCTATATCGATACTGAACTGCTTCTTTTTCAGGTCGCGTATATGTCCGTAACTGGAAAGAACTTTAAAGTTTTTACCAAGAAACTTCTGAATAGTCTTAGCTTTTGCCGGAGACTCGACAATGACTAGGTTTTTCTCCATATTTTTATATGTTTATAAAGGCTCTTACAGTAAGATTCCGGGGCAAAAGTAAAAAAAAAGATTATCCTTACCTTATAATAAAGAAAGAAACTATCGAAGCATATTTAAATTTTGCGTTCAGGTGATTTTGTCTGGTCTCTTTTCCGAAAGGACTTTCCGGAATAAGCCCGAGCGAGACTTAAGCGGACTTTTGGTCGACGGGCAAGTACACGGCCATTATCTCCAAAGCGAGAATCGCCTCAGTATCAAAGCCTTAGTTCCCGCTTGAGAAACAGCCCTATTTCTCGCGAGCCGCTGCCCTGTTTCTCGCGAGCCGTAGGGCTGTCTCTCAAGAGCCGCAGGGCAGGCTGACAAATGGATAAGGGCTAAGTCCTCTAAAAAGCGGAAAATAAAGTCAGAATTAGCCCTTCGGGAGAATATTCTTTTTTTTAAATGAGAATTATTCATATATTTACGGGCGATTTCTATTTTGTTCATCCTTATGACCAGACTACTATTTAAAACATGCCTCTTCCTTCTGGTACTCTCCGGATGCGTTCAATACACCGGCGCCCAATCTTCTTTCTATTATTACAAATCGCTAGGAGTAAAAAACGGACTCTCCCAATCAAAAGTACAGTGCATACTGAACGACTACCGAGGATACTTGTGGATAGGCACAGAGTCTGGACTAAACTGCTACGACCGCAATCACCTGAAACAGTATACATACCATTCCGAGGGAGAAAACACGCTACTTTCGAACAACATCATCTTCATCGCCGAGGATTCCCTGCGCAACCTTTGGGTAGGTACGGGAGAAGGGGTATGCCTCTATGACAGGAAGCACGACAACTTTACCGCGCTGACGCACGACGGCGCGCGCCCCCTGCACGCCACGTCCTGCCTGCCCGTAGAAGGAGGCATTCTATTCAGTGGAGCGGGATTCATCTATAAATATGTATACGCCACCCGGCGGCTAGAGTCTCTATTACTGGCAAAAAATCCGGCAACGAGCTGCTCATTCCTGCAAATGATACGGTATGACGACAGACACGTCCTGCTCAACTCGCGTTGGTACGGCATCTATTCGTTCGACTTGGACACAAACGAGCTGAACAAGCTAAGCGTCTTCAATGAAGGCAATTATACGGACATCTTTCTCGACTCGCGCGGACGCCTGTGGGTAAGCCCATACGGAGACGGGCTATACTGCTACGAGAAGGGAAAAAAGACGCTGCACTTCACGAGCGACAATTCACCTCTAACCTACGACGTGATTCACGACATCACGGAAAAAGACGATTGCCTTTGGGTGGCCACGGACGGAGGAGGAATCAACATCATCACGCTAGACGACTTTTCCTTCTCCAACATCCAACAGACGCGGGGCGACCTGCACTCCTTCCCCACCAACACCGTTTATCGCCTGTACGTAGACCCTCACGGAAACGTATGGGCGGGAAGCATACGCAACGGACTGATAGGCATAAAGAACGTGTACGCCCGCAGCTATCATGGAGTCCCTTTCGGCAATCCTTACGGCTTAAGCAATCAAACGGTAAACTGCCTCTTCCAAGACAAGGAAGGACATGTATGGATTGGCACGGACGGAGGGGGAATCAACCAGTTTGACCAATCGACCGGGACATTCAGGTATTATCCGACCACAAAAGACGAGAAGGTTTCCTCCATTACGGAATACTCTTCCGAAGAGCTGCTGTTCTACTCCTTCAACAAGGGGCTCTTCATCCTGAACAAGCGGACGGAGCAGCTGCGACCGTTCATTCTCATGGACCGGGAGACGAACGCGCAGGCATGCGTAAACGGCACCTCCGTCAACGTAGCGCGGATAACGGACGACAAGATTCTTTTCAGCGCGCGCGCCATCTTCATTTACAGCCTCTCCACGGGAAAGTTCGAAATCGCGGCCGTAAAGGATAAGGACTATCAGCGAGAGTCGCCTCTGATTATCTGCACCGAAGGAACGAAGACCTACCTCGCCGACACAAAGAACATCTGCGAGTACGACTCGTCAAGCAAAACCTTCAAAACGATTTATAAAGGAGAACTGTTCATCAACGACGCCTACCGCGACCGCAACGGCATATTCTGGCTAGCCACTCCGGAAGGAGTCATCAGCTATAACCCGCAGACCAAAAGAAGCGAGCCGAGAAGTACCGGACTGTTTCAGGAAGCCATGTCGGTAGTGGCGGACAATGAGGGAAGGGTATGGGTAGGAACGAGAAAGCAACTGTACGTTTACTCTAACCGGACACGCAACTTCATGATTATGGACGAGTCGGACGGGGTATTGTCCAACGAATACCTGTTCCACTCTACCTTACTCACGAGAAACGGGGAAATTCTGATGGGAGGAACCGAGGGCATGACGCTCGTGAAGCCGGACATTCATTTCTTCGCCGACACGGAATACTCTATCGAGCTACTGGACGTATCGCTCGACGGAAAGCCCGTAGCGCTGACGGAACCGGAAGACAAAGGCCCTATCGTCGTAAAAGTACCGTGGAACTTCTCTTCTTTACAGACCAAAGTGCTGCTCAACGAGGACGACGTATTCCACAAGAACATGTTCCGCTTCTACATAGAGAACTCAGGGCTCGACCCGATAGACTCCAGAAGCAACTCTCTGCTCATCAACTATCTCCCCATAGGCGAATATGAGATAGCGGCCTCCTACTACACCCGCAACGGAGACTGGGCTTCAAAGCAGCCCGTCTTCCGGCTCATCGTCACTCCTCCGTGGTGGCAGACCGGATGGGCCTACTTGGGACTGTGCCTGCTGACCGGAGTCATACTGTACACCTCCGTATTCTACTTCTACCGCAAGAAGAGAATACGGCAGATGCGTGAAATCATACGGCTGAAAAACAAGCTATACGAAGAGAAAATCAATTTCCTGACCAACATTAGCCATGAGCTGCGCACGCCGCTGACGCTCATCTGCGCCCCGTTGAAGCGCATTCTCAGCCACGAGACTGAAGAGAAGGACACGGAGAAGACGCTGATGTCCATCTATAAGCAGGCCAACCAAATGAAAGGCATTATCGACATGGTGTTGGACGTGCGCAAGCTGGAAGAGGGGAAAGACATGCTGCACGTGGCATCGTACGCCATGAACGAATGGGTACGTTCCGTAGGAGAGAAGTTCGCCCTCGAATACGAGGCGAAGGGCGTCAAGCTAGAGTATAAGCTGGACGAAGCCGTCAAGGAAGTGCCCTTCGACAAAAACAAATGCGAGTTTGTCCTCTCCAACTTCCTGATGAACGCCCTGAAGTTCAGCGACCGCGGAACGACCACAACCATCATCACCGCGCTCTCGCCCGAGAAAGACTGGGTAAGGGTGTCCGTACGGGACGAAGGGGTCGGACTGGCCATGGTCGACATGGACTCGCTTTTCTCCAACTTCTATCAAGGCAATCACACGAAAGGAGGAAGCGGAATCGGACTGTCGTACGCGAAAAGCCTGATAACCTTCCACAAAGGAAAAGTCGGGGCCACAAGCGAACCGGGGCAGGGGGCCGTTTTCTACTTCGAGCTGCCCTTGCGGAGAAACGAAGAAGAGCATCCGACGCTACAACTGGCGGACGTATCGGCCGACATCGAGGTGGACGAGACCGACAAGAAAATAGACTACGAGCTGCTAAAGCGCTTCTCCATCATCGTAGTGGAGGATACGGCCGACCTACGGAACTACCTGAAAGATACCTTGCTCAAGTATTTCGGAAAGGTCTACGTGGCGAAGGACGGAAAGGAGGCGCTGGACACCATCAAGCTGCGCCTGCCCGACATCATCGTCAGCGACGTGATGATGCCCCGCATGAACGGGTTCGAGCTGTGCCGCAAGGTCAAAACCGACTTAGACATCAGCCACATTCCGTTTATCCTGCTCACCGCCTACCATAATTCGCAGAACATGTACACCGGATACAAGACCGGAGCGGACGTCTTCCTGCCCAAGCCATTCGAGATAGACAGCCTGTTGGCGCTGGCCTGCAACCAGCTCAAGATGCGCGAAAGCATACGGGCAAAGTATAAGAGCGACGGGGTTATCTCTCACAAGGAGGTAAGCTTCAGCAACGCCGACGAGGCGTTCCTCACGAAACTGGACGCGCTGATTATCGAGAACCTGACCAATCCCCAACTGGACGTGGCGTTTCTGGCCACCAACATGTGCATCAGCCGCTCGCTGCTCTTCAACAAGATAAAGGCCATCACCGGCATGGGCATCGTAGACTACGTAAACAAGATGCGCATAGACCGCTCCGTAGTGCTGCTGACCACAACCGACATGAACCTCACCGAGGTATCGGAGATGGTGGGATTCTCCTCGCTCCGATACTTCAGCAAAGTGTTCAAGGCGATAAAGGGGGAGATTCCGTCAACCTACCGCAAGCAGGAGAAGGGATAGCCTCCCGCCGCCCGAAAAGCCTCCTCGCCGTGACGCGACCGGTTCCATGCCCTTGAAACTTTAGTTTCATCGGCTTGGAACTATAGTTTCAAGGGCATGAAACTATCCGGCCTTGCCCAAGCCGGCAAAGGCGCAAGAGAACGGCCACGGCGAAGCCTCCCCCCCTTATCCATTATTCATTCATTACTCATTTATTCATCTCCCCTATCGCCTTAATCAGCCGCGAGTCTTTCTGCCCGGCCGTTCCGTCCTGAAACAGCTGCCATATCATGACCCCGCCGTACCCGTTCGCCTTCACGTACTCACACTTCCGCCTTATCGTCGGGCGGCCGTTATAGAGCGTCTGGCCGTTCATCATCGCGTCCGTATCGGCGGCCTCCGCCCCGTAATGCTCCAGAATGCCGTGATAGCGCACCCCGCGGATATCGTCCACGCTCATCTCCTTATCCCACGAATAGCCGTAGAAGGGCAGCCCGCCGATAATCTTGCTCTTCGGAGCCTTCAGGTTGGCGCTCCAGTTTTCCAAGTCGGCCACGAAATCCTCGTACGAGGCGTGCTGCACGGGAGTCTCCGCGCTGAACACGCCGTTCCCGTCGTAGCTCATCACGTTGATGAAGTCGAAATAGCCGGCCCACTCCGTCCCGTAGTACAGCCAACGGCCATACACCGCCGACGACATCAGCATCTCCTCGTCCTTCGCCTCATGCAGCGCCTTGACGAAGGCCAACAGCGCTTTCGACGCGGGACTGTCGGCATTCTCGTTGTCGTGCTCCTCGTAGTCGATGTCTATACCGTCGAGGCCGTTCTCGCGGGCGAAAGCCACCAGTTCGCCTACGAGCCGATTGCGGGTCGCCTCGGTGGAGAGCGCCTTCGAGAAGTCGCCCCTCACGTTCGAGGCGACGGAACAGAGCACCTTCACGCCTTTCTCGTGGGCCGTCCTCACCACCTCCGGCAGGCGGGCGGTCAGCTCGTCGGTAGTCAGCGAGCCGTCTGGATTGACCCGTCCGAAGCAGACGTTGATGTGCGTCAAGTATTCCCATTCCAGTGAAGGGTATTGCGTGTCGAACTCATAGTCGTTCAGCGGCAGATAGCCGATAACGGCCATGCGAGCCGCTTCGGAGCGTGCAGCGGAGGCTTCGGTCGAGCCTCCCGTCTCGCCAGATTTTTGTTTCTCTTTGGGGGAAGAGGAACAGGCGGACAGCCAAAGTCCGGCCGCCGCGCACAATATATAAAGTAGCTGTTTCATAATGATTGATGGTTGATGATTAATGGTTGATGATTAATGACTGACGCGGATTAGAAGTCGTACAACGAGTAAACGTCATTTCTCACCGTCCAAGCTCGTGACGCGCACCCAGTCCACCTCCATGACGGCGGGTAGTCCGGCCTCGTCTATCGGCCCCGCCCATGAGCCTTTCCTGTCGCCGCCCAGTCCCATGTTCAGAATCAGGTAGAATCTTGAGTCCGCCGTAAAGGGCCACTGCATAGCCTCCGCCTCGTTCTCCAGACGCAGATTCGGATAGGTGAAGATAGCCTCCCCGTCTATGAAGAACGTCAGTGCGTCGGCAGTCCACTCTACGGCGTACGTGTGATACTCGCCCACATCGTCTACGGACACCAGACCGCTAGTGTGTGGCGGATTGTCATTCTTCGTCGTATCGTAATAATGGTTGTGAACGCTACTGTATACGCCCTCCTCCTGCTTGATGTGCTCCATGATGTCAATCTCGCCGCAGTCCGGCCATCCCCGGTAGATAGACTTGCCCGGCATCATCCAGATAGCGGGAAAAGCCCCGTCGGGGTAGCTCGTAATGCGGGCCCTCGCCTCTACCTTGCCGAAGGTGAACTCGAACTTCCCTCGCGACTCGATGCCGCCCGACAGGTATTCGCCGTTTATCTTCTCGCCTTTCAGCACCAGTACGCCGTCCTTCACGTAGGCTTGGTCGTAGCTGCCGGACATCTCATCGTTCCAGTCGGAATTCCCTCTCGCGCAGAGCGACCACTTCGTTTCGTCCGGTCGCCCGTCCTTGTCGAAACCGTCATAGAAAATCACCTTCGCTCCGCCGTCCTTGCTCTCCGGTTCGGAGAACAGCATTCCCTCTCCGGGACACTCCGTCTTGGGGGAGGCGGAAGCGGCAACGGACGGCCAGAGTCCGGCAATTGCGAATATGTAAAATAATAGCTGTTTCATAATGACTAATGATTAATGACTAATGATTAAATGATTGATGATTGATGCGAATCAGAAGTTACAGATTTCGGAGAAGCCCCACTACGCTTCACCGCCGCGTGCCGCCTTGCGCGGTACCCGCGGTAACAACAGCGTATCACCGGGCTTTCACAACAGAGGAATGAAAGACGCCGAAGAATGACTCTCCCCGCTCCCATTCCTCCTTGAAGTTTTCCCAAAACAAACGCTTTTACCCAGAAAAACTAATCCTACCTTGAAAAAACTCTATTTCTCTGTACTCTTCTTCAGACGAAAGACTCCTTATTGAGCCGTCATCGTCTCGCCTATCGTTTTCAGCAGGCGCAAGTCTTCTTGCCCGGCAGTGCCGTCTTGCAGCAACTGCCATATCATGACGCCTCCATAGCCGTTGTCCCTCACGTACTGGCACTTCTGCTGAATCGTCGGGCGGCCGTTATAGAGCGTAGTCGCGTCACCCTGCTCGTCCGTGTCGGCGGCTCCCGTTCCGTAATGGCTCAATATGGCGTGATAACGGATTCCCCGCGTATCGTCCACTACCTCACTCAGGTCAGGGTCCCACGAGTAACCGTAAGCGGGAAGCCCGCCGATAATCTTGCTCTTCGGCGCGCCAAGATTCTCGCTCCAGTTGGTCAGATGCGCCGTAAAGTCAGCATACGAGGCGTGCTGCACGGGAGTTTCGGAACTGAACACGTTATTTCCGTCATAGCTCATCACGTTGATGAAATCGAAGTAGTTCGCCCATTCCGGACCGTAATACAGCCAATTACCATAAACGGCGCACGAAAGCAGCATGTCATCATCCTTCGCCTCGTATAGCGCCTGCACGAAAGCCAACAAGTTCTGCGAGGCCGCCGCATCAGCCGAGGTATTGTCATGCTCCTCGTAATCAATGTCAATGCCGTCAAGGTCGTTGTCGCGGGCGTAAGCCACTACCGCGTCCACCAATGTCTGTCTTCCGCTTTCCGTAGAAATAGCCTGCGAGAACTCGCCCGCCGAGTTGGCCGCGATGGAGTAGAGCACCTTCACGTCATTGGCGTGAGCTGTCTGCACTACGCTCGATATGCGCGGAGACAGTTCGTCGGTCGTCAGCGTACCGTCCGCGTTCACCCTTCCAAAGCAAGCGTTGACGTGCGTCAGGTAATCCCACTCAATCAACGGATACTGCGTGTCCCACTCATGGTCGTTCAGCGGAAGATAACCGATAACGGCCTTCTGCGTATGCTCTTTCGTCTGAGTCACCTTCACCCAGTCCACCTCCATAATGGCGGGCAGATTGTCATCATCAATCGGGCCGGGCCATGAGCCTTCCCTGTCGCCGCCCAATCCCATATTCAGAATCAGGTAGAACTTGGAATCGGCCGTGAAAGGCCACTGCATCATCTCCGCCTCGTTAGCCAGATGAAGGTTAGGATAGGTAAAGATTTCCTCCCCGTCGATAGAGAATACCAACTCATCAGCCGTCCACTCTACGGCATAGGTGTGGAACTGCGTGATGTCGTTTACGGCTACCATACCGCTGGTATGCGACGGGTCGTCATATCCTAACGCATCGTAATAGTGGTTGTGGATGCTGCTGTAAATGCCCACGTCCTGATGGACATGCTCCATGATGTCTATCTCGCCGCAAGCGGGCCAATCTTCATAGATATACGTACTCGGCATCATCCAGATAGCGGGGAAAGCCCCGTTAGGATAGCTCGTGATGCGGGCGCTCACCTCTACCTTGCCGAAAGTAAAGTCGAACAGCCCCTGCGTCTCGATACCTCCCGCCTGATACTCTCCGTTTATCTTTTCGCCCCTCAGAACCAATACGCCGTTCTCCACGTAAGCTTGGTCGTAGCTTTCGGACATCTCGTCGTTCCAGTCGGAAGTCTGACGCTCGCACAGTTTCCATTTGGTCGCGTCGGGGTTACCGTCCGTATCGAAGTCATCAAAGAAAATCACGTCCTTCATCGCCGGGTCCGGAGCCTCATAGTTAGACATCACGATGGTGTAAGTCACCCTTTCCCCGTCAGCCGTAGTTACGGTCACCGTCTGCGAGTCAAGCCAGTTGCCAATGAAGGTAGAGGGGTCAGGAGCGATAGTAGCTCCCTCCTCCAGCGTGTAATCCACGACAGAAATGGAACTCAGGTTTTCAATGCCTCCTACTACCACCCGATGGGCGTTCTGGTCTATCCGCCCGTGATAGTAAGTCGTGTTTCCGCTCGCCTCGCTATATACTCCCACGGCGAAGGCGCTCAGCGGATACCTTGCCCTTGTGTCAATCTGCGTCGTCTCGTCGTCCGAGCAGGCGACGCCCGCTATGGCGACCCACATCGCGCACAAGAGGTATAAAAGTTGTTTCTTTATCATACTCTGAATTGATTTTAGATTTTTCTGATTTCGATGATTTGGAAATGTCATCCCAAGCGCGGCAAGGAAGCTGTGTCGTTCATTTTGCAATTCCTATTTAAGATTCTTCCTTCGCTTGCCACCGGAGCGGCAAGGAAGGGCCGGCCATTTCAGACCGTATATCTTCCTCGTCCGCGCCGGAATGACATCAATATGTTATAAGACCCTCAAGGGCCAAAAGTGCCTATTCACCCCACTCGATAGGAGCGACATACGCCCAACGATAGAACGGAACGCTGCCCGATACGCAACGGAGCAGAAGCGAGCAACCTACATTCTCTACCGCCGAGGACTGTACAATCCATTCGTTGCTTCCATCGGAAATGGTCGAAATCAAGAACTCACCGTTCAGGTAATATCCGGGTTCCAACCATGAACCGGTTTCGTTTTCTGTCACTGCGTAATCCACAGACAATACATTGTCCGAATCCGTATCTACGGGGAATGAGCTTCCACCCCACTGGTTCACCTTGTTACTGTACGGAGTAGTACCCAAAACCGTTGTCCTATCCTCTACATAGTAGGTAAACTGGCAATATTCTCCGTTAGAGGTCACGACAGGATACCACATGAAGAAGAAACGAATCTGAGAGTCACCGAACGGACCTACATAGAAGTCATAACGTCCCGGAGCTACACCGGTGTTTGGCGTAAAGTAATAATCTTGTCCCTCCGATACAGTAGTATTTATCTCATGCATCGTCGTTCTCGCAGCTTCCGTACTGGCCTGTTTGATACGTATCGTCACCGTTACAGGGTCTATACTTGGGTCATCACTTACGGATTCCAATACGATAGAACCTTCGCGCGTAGAGGGGCTTTCGCCATTCTCTTGCAAGTTGATAACCAAGTTGGCGCTTCCGTCAAACTCCGTTTCCTCAAAGTCGTACCACGTATCCGTCTCGTTCCCCTTGCTTGCTCTCCAGACAGAATTAGCCGTTACGGGAATAGTCAGAGACTGAGCCTCTCCGTAAATCTGCCAGAAGCTACCGTTCTCCGGAATGGCGGGCTCTACCTGTACACCGTCCTGTGTAATCTGTACCTCCTGCGCCACATTACCGTTACGGTCGTAAATAGTGATAACTCCATAACGCATGGCTCCCATATTCGGCTCACCGGAAATGGTTATATCAAAATTCTCACCCGCTAAGGTAGCGTCACCCGTCCCCGATTCACCGGACACGATGGTCAGCCACTCGGCCCCTGAAGTCACTTCCGCCGTCCAATTCTGGTTGGTGTGAACTTGGAAAGTAACGGGGGTAGAACCATCCATCGGAATTAATCCCACACCTTCTGACGGGTCATAGTTTTGCTCTAGAAAGGCGATGCCCTGTTGGGTCAGCGTAAAGGTCTTGCCCGTCCAATAGTCGCTCTTCACGTCGAAAGTCTCCGTACGGTCATCTAAAGACATGTTTTCTTCGCACGTGATGGTCACGTCGTACGTCTGTTCCGGATCGTCACCCGAAGCGGGCGAAACGGTATACCAATCACCTCCCGTCTCTCCGATTATTTCCCACGGGTCCGTGGACTTCACTTGGAAGGTGACGCTTAGGCCCTGATCGGCCGTAGCGTGATGAGGAACCGTATACGAATCCTCCACCCGATAGCGCAGGTCGACCCAATTGGACTCATCGTCGTCCTTACATCCTTGCAGCACGAAAACCGTGGAGCATATCATAAAGAGGGCGATGCCTGATAATGCTATTTTATTCCATATAGATTTCATAATGCGTCCTTTTTATTTGTTTTTAGTGTCGCCTTTGCCATCACGGATACCATTCCTCGCCTTGTTCTGGTCGGATAGGGCTATTCGGGACGGCAAAGGTAACGACTTTTTCAATATTTCAAATCAATACACCGCTACTATTCATAATCAACCCTATCCATAGACTTGAATGTTACGGTAGCCACAGGTTCTCCCGCTCCGGCAAATCCAAAGTAAAGCAATTGCCCCCAATAGTCATCTGGATTGGTAGTAAAGAGGTCGGTCACTTTCATACGGTATTGTTCCACATCATTGATACATACTATAGCGTCAAGGAATCCCGCTTCATCACTATCCTTTACTTCAAAAGATAGAGTAACCATTTCATTTGTGTTCACCGTCAAGTCAAAGTCTTCCGTAAGTCCTTCTCCTTGATAGAACGGACTACCGGCCTGTAGTCTACCGTAATTATTATAAATCCACAAATGCCAGAACGCTTGCCCTTGTACGGGTTGTCCATTCCATGTATCGAAATTAAAGTCAAGACACGCTGTGCCTTCCGGAATATCTACAGACTCGAAAGTGAAGGTCAATTTACCTTTCTTAAAGTTATCGCTCCAACCCCATGACCAACGATTTTGTGCAGTACTGCTAATAGTTACCGTATTGTTTTCATAATCAAGAGCATCTGTATCACCATGTTGCCAATAAACGCCATGGCTTGTTCCTGTTTGCGTAAATTCAATTTGTAACGGTTCAAAGCCCTGCACCTCTTCTACAGGCGTAATTACAACATAACCACTTCTCGTAAAGTCAGGCCATAATAAGTTAGAAGCGGCAACCGAAACGGTTAACTCATCACCGTTTCTCTCCACGCTTATCCAACTTGCACTCTCTTCGGGCACTTCATATTGCCATTCCGTATTAGCGGAGATTGGTATTACTATAGAGCCACCACTACCGCCTGCCGGAACTCCTTCCAGAATCGCCGGGTCTTCAGGAGTAATATTAACTCCATCCTGCATTATACTCTTCGTTACTTCTTCAAAATCAGTGCGTATAATCAGATCGCCACTACGTATAGCACCACTATTAGCGGGAACATTCAATGTAATGGTTACCTCTGAACCGTCTGCATTCCCTTCTCCTGAAGTCGGCGTAACGCTTTGTACAAACTCAGGATAAGCGATAATCTCCCACGGCTTATTGGAGACAACCGTAAAGGTAACCGTACCACCATCGCCAATAATGGTTTCACCATCATTAGTAACGTCACCTTCAAGGTTTCCAACCACTAACTTCTCTCTCGAATACTGCGTAATAGTCACCGTCTTCGTGAAGTTGATAGCTTCCGCCTCAATGGTCAGCGTAGCCGTACGGTCTTGCGGATTCACTTGGTCGTCGTTGTCATCCAATGACACCACGATTTCCGAAACCAACGAACTGGCCGCACTCATGGCCGGAGAGACTTGACACCACTCCGCACTGCTCGTAACGGTCCACGGCGTGTTGGCGCTGATGTTGAACACAATATCGCTTGGCGACATCGCATTGGCCGTATATTCGTCCTGCGCGTCAATCTGGATATTGAGTGCCGCGTCGGGCTGAGAGTCTATTTCGTACTCTTGACATGCTACGAAACCGAATGTACACAAGGCTACAATCAGTTGCATCCACGTGTTTCTATAAAACTTCTTCATATCTATTTGAATAATATTAGATTAAACCATTTAATTTTACCATCCCGTATTTTGCGTTAAGTTCGTATTCTTGAAACGCTCTTCCTGCGGTATCGGATAGAGGTACATCCGGTCGGCCCACGTGCGGGTCTCGTACAGATTCTTATAATAAGTGTACGTATTGCCCGAACGGACGATTCTCACTCCATACAGTTGACGCTGCGTTTCGTTACCTATCTGCCAACGACGCACGTCCCAGAAACGATGATCTTCGAAGGCGAACTCCACGCGCCACTCGTTGCGCAGACGCTCAATGAACTCGCTTGCCGAACAAGCAGGTATCTCCGGCATACCGGCGTTCGTCCTCACCTGATTGAGTGCGGCGCGAGCGGAAAGCCCGTAATCACCCGTGGCTTCCGGATCATTGTAAAGGTTAACCATAGACTCAGCGTAAGTAAGCAGGGTCTCCGCATAGCGATAAATCATCCACACGTGTTGAAAACTAGTCACTGCTCCGGTTTCAAAACTGGTGCTCTCGTTAACGTAGCGGCGCAGGAAGTATCCTGTCGGTGTTCCGCCCGCCTCTATCGTAGAATAGTAATCGCTACCTCCTTCGTACGTTTCTATCGTACCTCCTTGTCCTCCGCTGAACTCCATGCCATTAGCCAGAATGGTGCGGTAGAAACGCGGGTCACGGTTGTCATACGGGGCCTGCGGGTCAAAGTTGGGGTCGTCGGATACCCATCCCACATTGTCCTCTAAGGTTACCGCATAACCGTTTACCGTCTCGAATGCGTCAACAAGGTTCTGCGACGGGAAGTTGGTGTACGGAATATCCGTCCCCGAACGGTTTCCGTTAGTAAACCGCAACGGATAATTATATAGCTCAAACTCCGAATCCGCACTATTGCTTCGGAACAGTACGACTTCCGGCGAGTTCAGTATCGTCGTATAGTCGTTGCCCGTGCTCGCATCTACCAAATTTGGATCGAGAGTATACAGACCGGAGTTAATGATATCCCATGCGGCTTGAGCCGACTCTCTCCAACGCTGCGTGTCGCCCGTAGGGTTGTGCAGCGGGCTTGCGGCGTAGAGCAGCGCCTTCGACTTCAAGGCCATGGCGAACCCGCGGGTAATGCGGCCCACCTCCGAGTTTGGCTCGTTGACGTAGCTGTCCGGCAAGTTGTTATTGCTGATGCAAGCGTCACATTCGTCCACGATGAACGAAATCACATCGTCGAACGGAGTCTTCTCTATTGTATTGGCCTGCTCCGCCGTCAATACGGTGGTCGGCATGGCGATGTCACCGTAACGGCGAGCCAACTCGAAGAAGTAGTAAGCGCGAAGCACCCGAGCCTCGTAGGGGAAATAACGTAACTGGCGTATCCAGTTCTGATATTGCCCGTCTTCCTCGTAGCGGGTGAAGTCGGTGTTCTCTATCTCGACAAGGAAACTGTTGGCGGCGCGTATGCCCTCATACAGTTCCCACGCCGTATCGTAAGTGTTGATAGCCGACCAGCTGCCGTTGTTCACGTACTGCACAGTGGCTCCCGTAGCTCCAAATTCGCCGTCGTCACTGGCGCAGTCGCGCATAGCGAGGTCCTCGCCGTTCACGGTATTGAGCGTGGTGAACGCCTCATATCCCTGCGGCATATACGAGTACACCTGCGTAAGCGCCTGCTTGGTCGAATTGAAATACAGATATACATTCTCTTTCGTCACCAGTCCGCTCGTCTCGTCAAAGTCGAGATAATCGCAGGAGGCGAAAGCCAGTGGCGACAAAAGGGCTAAAATGATATGTTTCGTTTTCATATTCTTCATCGGTTACTTTGCATTAAAAATTGAATTTAACACCCGCCCAGTAGCTTCTCGTCGACGGATATACGGCTCCCAACTGCTCAGGGTCGGCGAAACCGATATTGTCCAACGAGAACAGGTTAGTACCTTGCACGAACACCTTCAGGTCGGCGATGCGTGTCTGCGACTTCGGGAAAGTGTAAGAGAGCAAAAGGTTACGCAGCTTGATGTATGAACCGTCACGATACCAGAGCGAGCTGTTCCGGTAGTTGTTGGCGTTGGACTGCGTAGTCAGCCGCGGCATAGTGGCCCTCGCACTGTTTTCGGGCGTCCAACAAACTTCCTCGTCGAGGAACGTCTGCGAGATGTTTCCGTTGTTCACCAACGGTGCGTTGTACAGCGGACTGTTGAGCAGGTTCACCGTCACGCCAGTCATACCCTGAAAGTCGGCCGACAGTTCGAAACGTTTGTAAGCGAAGTTCAGATTGAACCCGAAGTAGAAGCGGGGCATTGACGAGCCGAACATTCTGACCACATCCTTATCGTCAATGACGTTATCGCCATTCTGGTCCTTATACTTCACGTCACCCGGGGCCACGGTAGAGAAGGTCTGTCGCGGACTGTTGTTAATCTCCTGCTGACTGCTGAAGAAGCCGATAGCCTCCAGACCATACATCTGGCCCACGCGGTTGCCTCTCGTATAGAGGTAGTCATACTCCTGATAGGCCTGATTGTCTTGAATAATCTCCGTGTTGAGGTAAGAGACGTTCGCCCCGATGCCATAGCGGAAGTCACCTTTCGTATCGTTCCATCCAATAGAGGCGTCAAATCCCTTATAGCGGTAGATGCCCTCGTTCACCTGTCCCACTCCGATACCGATGATACTGGAGGTGGTGTTGGCTCCCGACACGAGCATGTCCGAACGCCGCTCGTAGAATCCGTCCAACGTAAAGGTCAGCCGATTGTTGAACGCGGCGAGGTCGATGCCTGCGGTAAACTTCTCCGACTTCTCGGCCACAAGCCCTATTACGGGGAGTGTGTTCTCGACATATCCCCATTGCTCGCTCGTACCCGTCGTGCCGAAGTTGTACGCACGACCAGTGACGTAAGACTCTCTCCACAACTCGTGCGACAGGTTTCCGTCCCATCCGGAGAGGCCGTAAGAGGCGCGTAGCTTCAGCAGATCGATGAAGTCGAAGTCTTTCATAAACTCCTCGTTCGAGATGGTCCACGCCGCGGATACTGCCGGGTAATTGGAGAACTTGTCCCCGTCGGGCAGATACGCCGAGCCGGAGTGGTTGAACACGGCGTTGATGGAGTAGCGGTTATCGTAAGTGTACGTAGCGTTCAATATGATAGACTGGTTCTTCTGCGACTGGTTCCGCCCGTTTCGGGTAATGGACTGCATATCGTAAATCACCGCGGCGTCTACCTGATGCACGTCGGCGAAGAGACGGCTATAATCCACCTTCGCTTGGAAGTCGCTGCGTACCTGCAAACTAGTGAACCCTTGTCCGTGACCCAACGTAGCGCTTTCGCCCGTAAGGGTAGTGACCGGCATGGTCACTAACGTTCCGTCGCTCATAATTTGCGCGTTGCTCGACGTATAGCGATAGTTCTTCGAAGACTGTTCGTACATGGCTCCGATATTGTCGAACGAGATAGCTACCTCGGCTCCCAAGCCTTTGGTCACCGCATCCAGTTCCTGCCGCAGTTTCAGGTCGGCGAGCAGATAGCCGTACACGTTGCGCTGATGTCCGTAGTCCTTCAGGCGGGCCACCGGGTTGTTGGCTCCGTACGTGTCGCTTCCTCCGTAGTTTCCATCCGAGTAACGTATGGGGAAGGCTGCCGACGGCGTATTGTAGGCCAACGAGATGATGTTCTCCGTTCCGTAGTACGAGTCTCTGTCCTCCTCCAACTTACCATAGAGTCCTACCTTCATCAGCGTAGTCGGGGTCAGGTCTACGTCAATGTTCGCCCTGATGCCCAGACGGGTGTCGGTCGGCGTATTGTCGTAGCGCTCGTCATCCGTATTCCGCTTCATCATTGAGTGGTCGCGGTAGTAGTCGATAGAGGTAAAGTAGCGGAAGCGCTCGTTACCTCCCGTAAAGTCCATTTTCAGCCGGTGCGTCAGTCCGGTGCTGTTCAGCACCTCGTCCCACCAGTTCACGTTTGGGAATTCGAACGGATAGATTCCCGTACGGAAAGCGTCCAACTCCATCGAGTTGTATCGCGCGGACAATCCGTCGTTGGCCAACGCCGTGTTCAGCGCATTGGCATACGTGTAAGCGTCAGCGAACTCCGGCGCGCGGAACTGTGTGTTGACACCCAACGTATAGCTCACGTTAACGTCCAACGGAGCGTTCTTCCCGCGCTTGGTGGTAATCATCACCACGCCGTTCGCCCCGCGCATACCGTAGAGGGCGGTAGCCGCCGCGTCTTTCAGTACGTAGAGTGACTCGACATCCAGTCCGGATATGTCGGAAATGTCTCTCGGGAATCCGTCAACCAGAACCAACGGAGTGTTTCCATGCAGCGAGAGCGAGGACACGTTATCGAACGAGGAGCCCGTTCCCTGCGTCACGTTCAGTCCGGCTACCTTGCCGTACAGCGCCTTGCTAATGTCGATATACGGAGACTTCTCGAACGCCTCGGCGTTGACTCCGTTGACAGCATAAGTACTCGTCGGAGAAGAGACCTTCAGTCCGTAACCGACCGTCAGCGTATCCGCCAACCGGTTCTCGGGCAGGGGCTCCGTCGTCTGCGCGCTTAGTGAAGCCGCGCTTCCGACGAGTAAGAAGGTTAATATATAAGTCAGTTTATTCATTATTCAATCGATTTTTAGTTAACGTGTATTTACCAGCCCGGGTTTTGGGTCATTCCGTAATCCTTGTTAATCTCATTCTGCGGAATGGGGGCTAAGTACCACTTCGTATCCCAGTTCGACTCCCAGTAGCGGGCTCCTATCTCGAACGGCTCGAAGGTGAAGCTCGTCGGATTGTTCCGGTCGTTGCCCACGCTCGTCAGTCCGTAGAGCGGTTTCGTTATCAGGTCCGAACGTCCGCGGCGCACGATGTCAAACCAACGTACCTCCTCGAATCCAAGTTCCATCGCCCGCTCCTTCAGCACGGCCTCCAAGAAGGCGTCCTTGCTCAGGTTCTCGGGAAGGTCGGGCATACCTACTCTGTTGCGCACGTCGTTCACCATCTGGTAAGCTTCCGTGGTAGGACCGTTGTTCACCTCGTTCAGCGCCTCGGCATATCCCAACATGATTTCCGCCAGACGGGTGTGCGACCATTGCTCGCCCGTGCTGCTGCGGTCGTCCGACTGCTGCAAAACGTATTTCATGATAAGGAATCCCGGGCAGAGGTGATAGCCCGCCGCGTTCGTATACACGGGCGCTGCCGTTCCGCCGTAATAGTCATCGCCCGGCACGGCCGCCGTCTCGTAGAGGCGCGGGTCGCGCGTCGGAGTCAAGTCCGGCAGACCGTCTTCGTCCTCATCCTCTCCCTCCTCGAAGAACGGTTGTCTTGAGGGGTTGGCCCAGTCGAATCCATTGGGGTCATCGGGGTCCTCTTGAAACTCGGTCCCGTCATCCCACGCGAACATGTTCACGTAGTTGAGCGTCGGGCCCGTATAATAACGTTGGGAATAGAAGTCGGTATGTACACTTTCGTTGTTCCATCCCTTATGGACGGAAATCAACACCTCCGAGCTTCCCCGATTGAAGTAAGCCTGACGGAAAGCCAGTCTTCTCGCACGGTGAGAGTCGTCCGTGGGCTGTACCAACGAGTATTCTCCATTCTGGTCAAGCTGCGTGAAGAACGCGTTTCCCGCGTCTACCGCCCGCTGCCAACGACTCGCGTCGTAGTTGCCGTAACAAGTGTACTCGTCCGCGTCCGAACGCCACGGCGTATTGGAGTTGAACGTAGGACTTGCGGCGAAAAGCAGCACCTTGAACTTCAGCGCCATGGCGGCCGCCTTGCTCATCCGTCCGTAATTGGTGGCGTCAGTCTGCCTCCACGGAAGAGAGGAGTTGTTAATCACGTCATCCAATAAAGCCACGATGTTTTCAACGGTCTGTGAGAACGTGACGCGGGGGAACTCCATGTTCTCATTTACGTCCACGGCATGGTCGAGCCAGGGCACGCCACCGATGTACTTCATCATGTCATAATAGCTCAGTGCCAACAGCACCTTCGCTTCCGCCTTACGCTGGTCTTTCTCCGTGGCTGTCATATCGGGTACTTGGTCGACGTTTTCCAGATAAAGCCATGCGTAGCGAATCGTTCTCCAATCGGTCTCCGAACCGAAGAGGTAGGCCGAATGGGTAGGCAGGTTGGTGGCGCTCAACGCTCCGTTGTAGTAGAGCGTCATCGGGCCGTCGCTAATGTTGTCTCGGCGACTGTAGCAGAGGTCCGTAATCGCTTCGAGCACGTTAACTCCCAACTTATTGTCACCACTGGTGGGAAGGCCGCTGATTAGTCCCGTATAGGCGTAGGTCAACACCTGCTCGGCGTTTACTCTCGACGAGAACATCTCTTCGGTCGTCACTCCGGAACTTTCGGGTTGGTCGCCGAGAAAATTATCCCAAAAGCTGACTTCCGCGCACGAGGACACCATCAAGCAGCATCCCAGCGCCATTCCGATTTTTCTAATATATTTGTTCATAAGGTCGTCTGTTTTAGAAATTAAGATTCAAACCGAAACTATAGGTCTTAACCAACGGATAAGCGCCGAAACGGTCCGGGTCACTTTCCGGATCAAGATACTTGAGCGGCGAGAAGGTCAGCAGGTTGTATCCGCTGAAGGTCAGTCCGAGCGAGCTGATGCCCAACTTCTTCAGGAACCGGCTGTCTCTGAACGTATAGCCTACGTTCAGGCTCTTCAGGCGGACGTACGAAGCGTCTATCAGCCAAAGTGTAGAGTCCTCCGAGTTCCATGACTCCGAATCTTCCGACGGGCGGGGGTACTTGGCTCCCAACTGGTTCTCGGGAGTCCAACAATCGTCGTAGAAATACTTCAGCAAGCCGCGCGTTCCGGCGTTGGTGAAGGGGATGCGGTACTCGATGTCATACTGACGGCTAGCGTGCGTAGCGCCCGTCCACTGCATGGAGAAACTCAGTCCCTTCCAGTTGAACCCGGCGTTCAAACCAAAGGTGTATTCCGGGCGCTTGGCGTAGCCGAACACTCCCTTGTCATCTCCGTCCACTATGCCGTCTCCGCTCAGGTCGGCGTACATGGCGTCACCCGGCTGCACGTCTACGTAAGGCTGCGGCAACTCTGGCTTCAGCGTCAGCGTTCCGTCGGCGTTCTGGTTGAAGTCGCTATACTGGTAAAGGCGCACGTACTTATACATATTGGTATAGCGTCCCGTAGAACCTCCCGTCTGGTTCATGTACGAGAACTCGTTCGGCACCTCGTCCATGTCGATAATCTTGTTGCGGGCGAAAGACATATTGGCGTTGACGAAGTAGTTGAAGCTGTCGCCCACGTTGTCGTTCCATCCCAACACGATTTCGTAACCGTGATTGTCCACCTTACCGATGTTCATGTTCGGCAGAGAAGTAGCGATGATGGCCGGCGTAGAGTTCGGGGAAATCAGGATGTCGCGGCGCTTCTCGATGAAGTAGTCAAACGAAGCGGAGAGGCGGCTGTCGAACAGCTTGATGTCCACACCGTAGTTCTGCTTGTCGGCCGTTTCCCACGTAACGAGCGGGTTACCCGTAGTGCTGTAATAGTATCCGGAAGTGGCGTTATTGCTCGTACCGAAATAATAGCTTCCGCCCGAGCTCCACGTTCCCGGCATGTACATGAATCGGGTGTCTACGCCCTTATCATTACCTACGCGCCCCCAAGACACCCGGAACTTCAGGTAGTCGATGATGCTCTGGTTGGCCATGAAGTCCTCGGCGCTGGCAATCCAGCCCGCGGAGAAGGCGGGGAAGAAACCGAACCGGGTGTCGCCCGGCGCGAAGTTCTCCGAACCGTTGTAGCCCATGTTCACGTCGAGCAGGTACTTACTGCGATAGCCGTACGTGGCCCGTCCCACCAGTCCCACGTAGTTGCGGGGGAGGTAAGTGTATGTATCGGGATAGTAGTTGCGCGACTGGTTGTACAGCAACAATCCGCTCACCTTATGGTCACCGAAAGTGCGACTATAATCGGCCCGAGCCTCCAGATACCAGTTCTGCGCGCGCTTATTGGATTCGCTATAGTTCAGCGAGCGGTTCTGTTCCGTAGGTACATAGACGTAATTCTTGTTGAAAGAAGGGTCGGTCTGCGGCAGCGTCCAACTGGACTCCAAGTCAGACTGATAATATACCGTCTGGTATTCTACTACATTCGCCCCGTTGGAGCGGGTCTTCACCAGCTGGAACTGATTGTCGTAGGCTCCCTTGACGGAGACGCTAAGACCGGGAGTAAGGAAGTCCAACTTCTGGGTAAACTCCACGTCCATGTTCAGCGTCGTGTTGTAGGTCTGGTCGTAGCCGCGGCCGTAGAACACGAACATACCGTCGCGCATCACCTCGCCCAGTGGAGTCAATTCATAGGGTACTAAGGTGCGCACACCGTTGACGAACCCCGGCCCGGAGAAGGGCTGCGTCCAGATTTGGGCGATGACCCACGGGTTCTGGTCTTGGTCCGTTCCGGAAACCACGCTTCTCGGCTCCTGAATCTGCCCCAAGTATCCTCCGATGTTCAGCTTCATCGTGGTGGTCTTGGTCAGGTTGGCGTCGATGTTGGCGCGGTAGTTGTAACGGTTGTACCGGTAGTTGTTGTCATACGTCTGTCCCGGAAGGTCCTTCAGCAGACCGTTCTGATAAAGGTAGCCGAGAGAAACGAAATACTTCACGTCCTCGCTACCTCCGGAGATGTTGACGTTGCTCCGGCTCATGAGGAAGACGTTGCGGAAGATGTAGTCCTGCCAGTCCATGCTGGGATACATCATGGGGTCGGACCCCGTGCGGTAGGCCTCAATCTGTTCCGGCGTGAACTTGTCCTTCTTGGCTCCGCCCGAGGTCAGGTCCTGCTTGATGTTCCAGAACTTGGCGTACTGGTAGCTGTTAGCCTGCTCGACCAACGAGATGGGCTGCTGCAAGTCCATGGAGGTACTGGCGCTGATGGTGGGCTTTCCGGTCTTTCCCCTTCGGGTGGTGACGAGGATAACGCCGTTCGCGCCCCGCACTCCGAAGACGGCCGTCGACGCTGCGTCCTTCAGCACGGAGATGGTCTCGATTTCGTTCGGGTCGATTTGAGAGAACTCGCGCTCTACTCCGTCCACTAACACTAACGGAGCGGCTTGTGAGTCATTGAGCGTACCCGCGCCGCGCACGTAGAGGGTGGCCGCGTCCCTACCCGGCTGACCGGTGGTCTGCACGGAAGATATACCGGGAACGGCTCCCGCCAACATGTTGGTGACGCTCGCCTGCGGAGTCTTCAGCAACTCTTCGGTTCCAATGGACGATACGGCGCTGGTAACGAGGTTCTTGTCCTGATTACCGTAAGCCACCGCCACGACCTCCACTTCCTGAAGAGTCTGAGTGTTCTCCGCCAAAACAACATTGATGGTTAGCTGATCGCCGACCGTTATCTCTTGCGTCGTATAACCGATGAAAGAGAAAACCAGTACGGTCTCTTTGCTTGGAACGGTGAGTGTGTAATTACCGTCAAAGTCGGTAATCGTTCCAGTCGAGGTGCCCTTTATGGACACACTTGCTCCGGGAACGCCTTCTTTCAGTACGTTATCCGTAACTCTACCTTTTATAGTAATGCCCTCTGGGGGAAGCGCATACGCGTAAGGCAAGAGTGAAAGAAACGTAATAAGAAAGCATAATCTTAAACTAAGAGCGTTTCTCATACTGCGTAACGTAATTTTGTTTGTAGGTTAATAATATATTAATTAATGTCACGAATGACCACGCCTAAAGAAATATTATGTAACCTACGGTACAATAAGGTTAACTGTTGTATTCAAGGTTAACATAAATTTCTGCTCTCGGAAATCTTCCATTTGCAAATGTACTTTAAATGAATCCGTAAGAGGTGCACAATTCGCTTTATTAGGTGTACAAATAGCCAGAATTCCCCTACCCTAAAAATATTTGAGGCGGCCCGCATTTTTTTGGACTACAAAAAAAAGCCTTTAATTTTTTATATTTTTAGACCCCATCCGAGGGTATCCGCCCCTCCCGGAGCGCCAACGTCCCACCATCCGTCCACTTTTCCCTTACGTCCACCTCCACAAGTGTCACCGCGCGCCGCATGCGGCTAAGCGTGGCAGGCCTATCCGAGGTCTACAATCTTGATTTGAGCAGACAGCGGTCATCCAAAGACAAACCGCACGCGTGAAGGCAAGCGAAAACAGAGTAATAACCACTGTTTATCAGCACATTAATCAAAAGAAAGAAAAGAGAGGAAAACAGGGATTGAGCCGTAGCGCTATTTCTCGCGACAGATAGGGCTGTCTGTCGCGACAGAAAGGGCTACGGCTCGCGAGAAACAGCCCTTTCCCTCAAGCCGGACGGCAGCGGCCCGTTTACGGCCTTCCGCAAGGCAGATTCTTCGGGACGGGAAGGAACGTTCGAATGGTACGGTACGCCCCGGACAAAAATCGCCGGGGAACGGGACGCTCATCACGAAAGGAAAGAAGGCACGACCGCTGTCCGGTTTCGCGACACGCCAGATAACGCAGACGCCCCTACACCGCATTCTTCTCGTCCGGACCGCAACACGGCCGGAATTATCGCGGTATAGAGGCGTCTGGATACGCTATGCTTCAGTATGTCCCGCTTCTAAGGCGCTTTTCCTGCGCTTAGAACCGGAAGCTGAGCCCGCCTACAAAGTTAAGCCCTTCGACGGGGTAGCCCAAATAGTATTGATAGTCCTTGTTCAGCAGATTGTTGACACGGGCGTAGGCCGACACGCCCTTGAACAGGGTGTAGGCGGCCTCGGCGCGCAGATTGTTCACCGCCGAAAGCTTACCCACGCCGTCCACCTCCTCGCGGGAAGCGTAATCGTAGCCCACGCCGACGCTCAGTCCCTTCACCGGACGGAGGGACATGTCGCACTTCAGTTCAAACACCGGTTTCAGCAGCAGGGCGTAGTCCGTATCGGCGTCCCAGTGGTGATACTTGCCGTCTACGGCGAAGGAGAACACATCCTTATAGGCGTAGCTGAAGGCTAACCCCGCGTAAAGGTCGCGCGAGTCGGTCATCGCAAGGTTGAGCAGCTGAAAGTCTTCCTGATAGAGGTCATCCTTCAGGTAGCGGTAGCCGCCGCGAAGATGAAACCATACGCCCGGATAGGGACTCGCCTTAAAGCCTAAAGCGGCGTTCAGCTGTTCGTAGGTGTCGCAGATGGGATTGACGGGCAACGCGTACGGACACAACTCCTCTAACCGGCGGAAGTCATTGAGCAGCTTTCCGCCCCCGGCCTCAACGTAAAGCGTATAGCTGTCGGCGAAGGTATAGCCCGCCGTAACGTCGGGAGCCGCCCGGAAGGTCTTTCCGCCCCCGAAAGAGAAGTCGACGCTGGCTCCCAAACGAAGGTTCCAGTTCTCGCCAAGAAACTCATAACGGGGATTCAAGGCGAGAGCGGTACGGTCTTCGTAGACAAGCGAACCGTTGTTCAAGGCAAAGTCCCTGTCGTAGAACAAGCTGCGCATATCCACTCCGATGCGGACGCGCTGAAAGTCGTTGATGTCGCCGCTTACCCAACCTTTCAGACGGGCCTGCCGCTCGCCCAAGCCGTCGTCGCTGAACTGGCAGTTATTGTGACGGCGGTCGTAGATTGTCGCTCCGGCCTCTACCTTAAAGCGCAAGGGATAATCTTCGGAAGTGGAGCCTACGCCCACCTTGAAATCTCCGGAGACGAACCGCTGCCGCTCCTCCACGGGCGGGAGCAGGTTAAAGTCGCTCATCCCGAAGCGGGCCCCGAGGTCGAAGTCGACTTTTCGGAAGCGGTGCGTGTAGTCCGCCCCGGCGTTCACCCGATAGTAGCGCGACTTCCACTCGCCTTCCCCGTCCGGCAAGTCCAGTTTGCCGTTCATTCCGTCTGCCTGAACGTGTAGGTTCAGCCTGTCCCTGTCCGAGATGCGGAACAGATAATTGCCCAATACGTCCAGATTACCGTAGTTTCCGTATCCGCCCCGCACATAACCGGGAGCGGCGTCCGGTTGGTTCTCCCTTACAAAGTAGGACTCCATCACTCCCGCCGGTATGGAAGAGGCGGGAAGCGGCGTGAGGGCGTACTCGGCCCGCCTCTTGACGACGGCCGGCTCTTCCACCTTCGGCAGCACGTTCACCTTCGAAGCGTCCATGATGTCGGGATTGTACTCCTGCTCGACGACCACGACACGGTTCATGACTGTATCCTTAGCCTGAGTCGTCTGGGCCTGCAATGAGAACGGGGAGAGGGAAGACAACGTCACCCCTCCACATATAATATAATAAAGAGCTTGCTTCATAATTTGTTTCTTTTAAAGTTTCTGATTTTCCGGTCAGCGCATTCGTTATTCGCCCTCGACCTGTTTGCCTGCCTCGCCGCCCGCGGTCTTCTGGCCCGCGGCTTGCGCCTCATCGAGCTTCTTCAGCCTGACGTCTATCATCTCGTTAATGTTGGGGTCGTCCGGATAGTTCTGCCGCAGACTCAGCAAATATTGCCGGGCATCCAGATTCTTACCCAAAGCCACATACACGTCGGACAGAAGGATAAAGCTACGGGCTAGCCAATAGGCGTGCGGCGTGCTCTGCTCGATGTATCCTAACAATTCCTTCTCGGCCGCGGCGTATTCCTTATGGTCGTATAGATACTGCGCCACCAGATACTTCGCCTCTGCTCCGTAGAGGTTACGGGTGTCCTTAGCCAACTCACGCAGGTCGGCCACCGCCTTCTGTCCCGCGTTCTGTCTCAAGTAGGCCTTAGCCCTGTAATAGAGCGCCTCGTTCTTCAGCTCCGGACTCAGCTTGGCCGCAGCCAACAGTTCCGTAGCCGCCTGAATGGTCTCCACGTCGTCCTTCAGCGTATAGGCGCAACGGAGGATGCCCGTCTCGGCCAGTTGACGGCGTTCCGCTCCGCTCGCCTTCTCCTTCAGCATCTTGTAGCTCGCCAACGCGTCAGCCAACTGTAACTTGTTGAACTGCACTTCGGCCCGCATCACTAACGCCTCTTCGGTGAAGGGGCTGTCGGGATACTTCAGCAACTCGCCGGAGTGAAGCAACACCGCATCGTAGTCCTTCCGCTCGTAGCCAATGACGCAAAGGTAGTAGCGGGCGTTCAGGCTGAAGGCTCCCTCGGGAAAAGTTTGCAGATACTTGTCAAGGCTAGCCTTAGCCTCCTCTGTCCGTCCCCGCATATAGATTTTCTCGGCGGCGATATAAGTCAGCGAGTCCTGCTCGCTCGCGTCAAAGCGGATGCTTCCTCCGGAGATGGAGTTGGCCAACGCCGCGAACTCGTCTACACGGTTCATGTCGACATAAATAGACTTCAAGTCGCGCATGGCGAGCCGGGCTTCTTCGCTACCCGGATACTTCTCGACCACCCGCTTATAGGCCTCTATCGCCTGAGCGTACTCCCCGCCCTGATAATAGAGCAATCCGACCTCGGCCTCCGCTTTCCGGCTAAGCGGGCTTTCGGGATACTTCTCCACCAATTCCTTGAAGGAGGCGATGGCCTGCGCATTGTTCTCCATCATCACGTAAGCCCTTCCTTTCTCGTAAAGCGCGTTTACCGCATAGGGAGAAGAGGGATATCTGCCCATCAGCCGATTCAATAGCGTCACCTTGCCAGTATAGTCTTTCTGCAATCCCGACACGAGGGCCAACTGATAGAACGAGTAGTCGCCCGCGGCCGCGTCGGTTTGCTCGGCTTGCGCATAGTAACGCTTCGCCTCGTCAAACTCCCTCGCGTTCATGTGACAGTCTCCAATGCGGTTGTAAGCGTCGGCCAAAGCCGTGGGATTCTCGCCTTTCTCCCGTTGAACGAATTGTTGGAAGTGGTTCTTGGCCCGGGTGTAGTCTTTTTGATGGAAAGCGATGTAACCCAGATTGTAATAAGCTAACGAGTACATCGCATTATCGCCCCGCGCCGTAAGCTGAAGGTAAGCCTTAAAATCCCGCTCGGCCTCGGTCATCCGGTTCAGGCGATAGTACGCCTCTCCGCACCAATAGTAGGCCTCCGCTTTCGTTTGCGGGTTATACTGCCCAAGCTCAATGGAACGGTTCAGGTAGTCAATAGCCTTGCTGAAGTCGGCATTGGCGAAGGTCTGCGTTCCCAACTGAAACAATATCTTCTGCTTAGCTTCCAATATGCGGGGAGTGGGGCGTGAAATGCGGTCGATAGACTTCAGGGCCGCGTCGTAGCTACGGGTTGTCATGTAGACCTCTACCAGATAGCCGCTTACCTTCTCGATATAGGGCGACGTGGGGAACTCGTTAAGAAAACGTTCGAAAGCCGTCACCGACTCGCCAAAAGCAGAAAACGAGGTTTCGTGCAGGCAGAGGGCGTAGTTATAAGACGCCAGTTCCTTCACCCGCATGTCGGCATTGGAAGCCGCCGCCTGTTCGAAAGCCATGCGGGCTTTATTCTTCTCCGCCAATTGCAGGCAGGCAAGGCCAATGTGCAGGTTAGCGTTTTGTGTCAGCGCATCAGCGTTAGTAGTCACCCGCCCCAACGCTTCCGTTGCCTTCGAATAGACTCCAGTCTGATAATAGGAAAGCCCCAACATGTAAAGCGCATCACGCCGGGGAGCGTCCGTCGCCTTGATGTACCGCTCGAAAGCCTTCACCGCCTCCTGATACTTGCCGAAATGATAGTAAGCGTCACCCAAGACACGATACATTTCGGCAGAGTGTTCACCGTCCGGATAAGCGGAAAGACAATTCTCCGCCACAATCTGCGCCTTGTCGTATTGCTTCTTCAACGTATAGATTTCCGCTATATAATAAGGTACAAGCCGTTTGTATTTCGGATGGTCTTGCAAGGGCAGGAAGTCCTTCAACGCCTCATCGTAACGTCGCTGCGTGTAACGTATGTAGGCCAGATGATAGGCGCAATCGGCGGCATAGGCGTCTCCGCTCGTGCGAAGCGCACCGAACCATGCGGCCGCTTCCTTCAGCTCGCCCGTCTCCAGATAACACACAGCCAACTGATAAGTGCGCTCGTCCCGTTCGTCATCGCCCAACAAGTCGAGGTTCGCACGTTGAAACAACGACAAGGCCTCGCCGTAAGCATCCTCATAATAGTAACATGAGGCAAGCATAGCGTAAAGGCGGTTGGCGTGAGGCGTATCGGGATAACGTCTAAGATAGTTCCGCAAGACGCTCACGCGGTCTTCTCTCTTCAACTCATAAGCGGAGCAGGCCAACATGTATTCTGCCTCCTGCTTGAGATCTGCTTCAGCTATAGGCTTTTGCTTAACAAAAGCCTCTAAAGCGGGCACTGCCGCCGCATAGTTCTTGCGTTGGAAAAGTTCTTTTCCCTCCCGGAACAAGCGGTCGGGAGAAGTGACTTTATCGCTCGTTTGAGCCAGTCCAATAACTGGCGTACAGCATAGGGCCGCACAAATGAGTCTGCTTATTCCTTTCTTCATTCTCTTGTGATTTTACGAGTTTTTGTTAGTTTGCAAGTTGTAGTTCATAAATATCTTAAGGCTGAACGGCGCACATGGTCAAGAACCGCTTCAGCCCCTCACGGACGGAAGTTAAGCCA
Organism: uncultured Bacteroides sp.; assembly: GCA_949285075.1. Classification (GTDB taxonomy): domain Bacteria; phylum Bacteroidota; class Bacteroidia; order Bacteroidales; family Bacteroidaceae; genus Bacteroides. The sequence goes on from CASDXF010000001.1 coordinate 40,344, forward strand.
AAATCCTCCGGATGTACGTCAGACAGCGGAAGAAAAAAGGCATCAGCCACATCATCCATTGCCGAAAAACGCTCCGCACTCTCCACGTCGCAACGGAAAAACATGTCTAACGTATGGACCGGAAAGCCGGAATAGACGTAAATATTAGGAAGTGAAAACAGGTAAATAGCCCGCTTGACCTCTAACCCCGTTTCCTCACGCACCTCACGGGCCACTCCTTCTTCACCCGTCTCGTACATATCGACAAATCCTCCGGGAAGGTCTAGCGTTCCTTTAGCCGGTTCTTTCGCTCGGCGACACACCAGAAGCTCGTTCCGCTCGTTCAGGATAAACGCTACCGTGGCCGATGAAGGATTGAAGTAATAAACGAAGCCGCAGTCAGCGCATCGTTTAGATTTCCCGTTATGGACTTCAAAGCGAGAGGAACCGCACTCCGGGCAATACAGGAATTGAGACAAAGGGTGTTTCATAAAGACATGTACACTTATATAAGTAATCTATCGGACAAAAGTAATCATTTATCCCTCGTCCTCTATGGCTATTCGCCCGAAAAGTTTTATTTTCGGCCCATAAATGTCCCATTATGTCTCATCAAGGCATCATAATAAAGCGCTTTTCATTCATCAAAGAGTGGATAGGAGCGTTTCTCTCGCTCTTTTTCCCGCGATGCTGCCTCGTGTGCGGACGCCCCTTAGCGAACGGCGAGGAAGATATCTGCGCGGGATGCGACATCCGTATGCCCCGCACGAACTATCACCTGCAAAAAGACAATCCCATAGAACGGCTGTTCTGGGGAAGAATCCCCATAGTCCGAGCCACTTCCTATTTTTTCTACCGAAAAGGAAGCGACTACCGGCTGATTCTGCATCGGCTGAAATACAGAGGCCAAAAAGAGATAGGCGAAAATATGGGAAGGCGCATGGCGGCTGAGCTTCTTCCCTACGGATTCTTCGAAGGCATAGACGTAATCGTCCCCGTACCGTTGCACGAGAAGAGGCAAAAGCGAAGGGGATATAACCAGAGCGAGCAAATAGCCCGGGGCATAGCCACCGTAACCGGAATCCCTGTGGAAACAAGGTGGATAGCCCGTCGAAAGGAAACCGAAACGCAGACCCGTAAGTCGGTCTTCGAGCGATGGGAGAACGTGGAGGGAGGCTTTGAGCTTCGCATCCCGACGGAATGCCTGCGAGGAAAGCACGCGCTTGTCGTGGATGACGTCTTGACTACCGGAGCCACCACCGCCGCCTGCGCCTCGACATTGACCGAGGCCGAGGGAATACAAATCAGCATACTCACACTGGCTGTAGCGGAGTAGCGGACTCATCCAACCCCGGCCCCCCTATTCCGTTTCAAAAGGGTAACGCACTCCCCACTCCCTGCGCAGGTCGTCCATCTGCCGCATGATGCGGACGGTCTCCTCGTGCGGCATATAGGGGGACTCTAGCCACCCGTTTTCCAAAGCCTCTATGCAGGCGGACACCTCATACTCGTAGCCCGTTATCTGCCGCGGGGTCGGATACTCCGCCACGAGACGGTAGTCATTGTCAAATACCCTCGCTATCTGCGGATTGTTGATATTCTCCACGATAATGTGCCCCTTGTCGCCGGATATGCAGCCCAACCTGTCGGTACGGGCGTACATCGAACTGGCCAGTACCGCTATCCGCTCGTCCGAGAAGCGGAGCGTCACGCTGTTCTGCGCGTCAACGCCGGTCTCCGTTTTCACGCAGGCCGAAGTCACGCCTTCAATCTCCGAGCCGAAGACCATCGCTGCGAAGTTCAGCGGATACACGCCGACATCCAACAGCGCGCCCCCGGCAAGCTCCGGCCTCATCAACCGCTCCACGTGACGTATGGGGTAGCCCAGATTGGCGGTCAGCAGATGCGGTTTCCCGATAGCGCCGTTCCGGACAAGCTCGGCCACCTGAAGCGACAGCGGCATATAGCGTGTCCATATAGCCTCTGTGATGAACACTCCCCTCTCCCTCGCGAAGCGCAGCAGCTCCTCCGCTTGTCCGGCATTGGCGGTGAACGCCTTCTCGCACAACACGGGCTTGCCCCGCTCCACACACATACGGGCCTGCCCGTAGTGCATGGCGTGCGGAGTGGCGATGTAAATCAGGCCCACTTCCGGGTCGTCAGCCAACTCCTCGTACGAGCCATAGGCCCGCGCGAAGCCCCACTCCCGGGCGAAGGCCTCAGCCCTGCCCAAGTCACGCGAGGCGATGGCGTAACGCTCCACGCCCTCCATGCCGGCCAACGTAGCCGCCATCGCCCGGGCGATGCTTCCCGCCCCGATAATTCCTACCTTGTATGTTTTCATCTTATCTCACATTTATTTCGTCATTTCTTTAAAATCACAATGTATTCATTATTCATCGTATCCACCTTCGCTCCGCTAACGTTAGTCGGACTCGTTTTCGACGGCATTCTTTTATTGGGAATCTCGCGCACCAACGTTACGATATGCCGTAACCCGCACCGCTCAAAGGTTTCCGCCGTAAAATAGTCCAACGGGATTTGGACTCCTTTCACATTGCGGTTTCCCACTACATAACACACAGTACCGCCTTTTCTCACCGTGTCGGCTACATTACGGATAGAATTCCAATAGTCGTTAAGGAAAGAGACGACCTCGTAATATCTGGCCACGTCCATATCGTGAATCTGATTCAGCTCCTTATCTATCGTTTCGATCAAAAACGCTTTCTGTCTACACTTTCGTCCTCCCATCAGCAGACTGTCCAGATTGCGGGCGTTCTCGAAAGAGAACCATTCATTGGCCCAACGCGAAAACTGCCCGTAAGCTACGGTCGTACGGCTATCGCCATAAGGGGGCGAAGTAACGACCATATCTATACTCTCCTTCCTTACAAACTCCCGCGGGATAGCGACCGAGCTGTCGAAGCCGCCAATATGCACAGAGGCCTTGCTCGCCGCTCCTTCAAACTCCCGCAAGCCCTTGAGGTTCCGGTGAACCTTACTTTCAAATAACCCGAACGCATCGGGACGAAACTCCCGTACCTTATCTTCGGGCATCCGAAAGCGCTTGAACTCCCCGTTACGGGTAAACGAAACCTCCCGGACAACTTCCGACAAGGCAACGTTAAAAAAGTCCCGGTTATTGGCCGCGCAGCACTGCCTTATCAGGGTAGACAGATATGTCAGCCTAATCAGGCTATCTTCCGAATACCAATACGTATAGTTGGAAATCCTATCGAAATTTCTGTCTTCCACCTCCTCATACGAAAAGAACGGCAGACGCAACTGAATCTCACTGAACTCGTCCTCCAATTCCTTCACGTCATAAAAAGTAGTCTTTACCTTCGCCATCAGTTGAGCCAAAGGGTTCAAGTCGGTTCCTACCGAATCCATATTGGCCAATGAAGCCTCCACCAACGAAGTGCCACTGCCCATATAGGGGTCAAAGAGCAAGTCACACTTCCCTTGCGGCCTAAATTCCTGAATGAGCGTCCGCGCCACCTGAGGAATCATCATGGCCGGATAGCTATGGAAACAATGGGTATATTCTTTCGTATTCGCTTCCCGAAAACTCCACCTGTCATCAATCTCTCTTCTGTACATTCGCTTCCCTTTTCTCTCAAATTGAAAGTAAAAGCAGGCATAATTCTCTCAATTTGAGAACACGCTTACCTATAAAACATTCTACTTTTGCGCAAAAGTAGCAAATTTATTCATTATGAAAAGCGAATACCAGAACTATATCATTCACCGCATCAGGCAACTGCGTGAAGAACACGGCTATACGCAAAGCAAAGTCGCCGGGGTCATCGGGATAAGCAACGGACAAATGGGAAATATCGAGAGCTTTAAAACTCCACACAAGTACACGCTCGCGCATATACAGCAGATATGCAAGGAGTTCAGGTATCCCATCGAACAGCTGTTCCTCGAAGACGAGGATTTCGCAAAAGACAATGACATCATCAGTTTATTAATAGAAAAGATTGTAAGATATGAGCAATAACAACAGAGAACAAATGATTGAACGTTTCCGCCAAGTCAAGGCATTGGGATTCGTCAAAAGCAACAGAAAAAACAACACCGGGATAGGCAAGACATTCGAGGACTACGTCGGAGTGGTAGAGAACAACGCAGACGCTCCAGACCTGTTCGGCTACGAAATCAAGTCGCATAGGGAAGAAGCCGCGTCGTACATCACGCTGTTTACCAAAAGTCCGAACTTCCCGCGCCGGGCCAACGCGTATCTGAAGGATAAGTACGGAATGCCCTATCCCGACAACGCCGGCCTGAAAAAGCTGCACACGTCAATGTTCGCGTCTAAATACAACACGTTCAACGGGACCTATTCGTTCCGCCTGATTAATGACCGTGAGAGCGAAGCTATCAGAATCGGGGTTTATGACCTTGCAAGCAAGAAACCGCTTGATTGCTCTGTTGGCTATACCTACGGCTGCTTAGAGAAGGTTCTAAATAAAAAGCTAAAGGACCTGTTTTATGTCAGCGCAGAGCGCAAATTTGAGTCGGGAGAAGAGTATTTCTTCTTCAACAAGGCGGAAATCTACTCCAACCCTACACTGGACAGATTACTAACCATGATAGATAAGGGACTCATCATGTACGACATTCGCATCGGCAGCTATCGGTCGGGGAAGAACTTCGGCAAACCGCATGACCACGGGAGCGGATTCAGAATAATGGAGTCCAACCTACGCCTGCTTTTCGAGACTCGAAGCGAAGTAGAATAACGCAAATGCGCGAAAGTCCGGTTCTTCAGCTTCCCCGCATCCGGTAATCGTTCGGCGTACACCCCTCCATCTTCTTAAACCAACGGCTGAAATGCTGCGGATAGGGGAAGCCCAAATCGTAAGCTATCTCGCTGAAGGACTTTGACGTTTCGAGAATACGCTCCTTCGCCACCTCCAACGTCTTCCGCTGAATGTGCCTTAAGGCCGAATCGCCCGTCTCCTTACGCAACAAATCGCTGAAGTAATTGGCGGAAAGACAAAGGCGGTCGGCGCAATAGCGTACGGTGAGCATACCGTCCTCGGCCGACTTCCCCGAACGGTAATAATCGTCCAGCAAAGCCTCGAAGCGGGCGAGAATGTCGCTGTTCACGCTTTTACGACTGACAAACTGGCGGTCGTAAAAGCGGACGCAGTAGTCAAGCAGCAACTTGAGGTGGTCGACTATCAGCGACCGGCTGTGCTTGTCGGCGGGACAGCGCAGCTCCTCGCGTATCCTCACCATACAGTCTACCACGGCCTGCCGCTCCAGAGCGGAGAGGTGCAGCGCCTCGTTTGCGTTATAAGAGAAGTAGGTGTAGTCTCCTATTGTCTTCGCCAGAGCCGTGCCTCGCAGCAAGTCGGGATGAAACGTCAACGCCCATCCTCCGGGCTGATGCAGCTCGCCGTCATCTTCCGACCCCATCATCTGTCCCGGAGCGAGGAACAGCATAGCCCCCTGCCGGTAGTCATAGACACTTCGTCCGTACTTCAGCGAACCACAGTCGGTATCCTTTACAAGAATGGCGTACACGTTATACAGCTTACGGCAAAAGCGTAACGGCTTCGCCCGGACGCCCTCGACGACACTGACCTGAGGGTGCGGCGTATCCACCCCGAAATAATCGTTGTATTGCCGCACGGTATCGATTCTCATGATTCCGTCCATAGAACTTTCCTGTTAGTTTCTGCGAAGATAAAGGTTTTCCGGGAAAAGGGCAAAAGCAGAACGGACGGAACGGCATCTTAAAAATCGGCCATGATGAAAAACGGGACATTTTATGCGCTCAGAAACGCGATAATTCCGGCTGAAGTACGGCTCGGACGAAAAGAACGCGGCCTTGAGGCGTTTGCGAAATTCAGCGTGTCAGCGAACAGTCCTCATGAGCGTCTTTTTGCCTCATACTTCACGCGATTCATTTCATTTCGGTTAAGAAAAATCATTTTACGCACGATATAGACACTTTCCTCCGCTTCGGGATTTCTCGCCAATTAGAAGCAAAAACGGGCGAAATCGTCCCCGAAAACGAGGGAAAGCCGCTCCCCGCTTGCAGGATAGAGCAACGGCTCGCGAGAAACAGGGCAGCGGCTCATGAGCGACAGGGCCACGGCTCGGACGAAAAAAGGCTTTCCCGCAGCTTCCTAAAGGCTTCCGCAATGCATAATTATACGGTTTCTTGCATAAAACGGCGGACTTTATGCACTTTTTATGCAGTCCGTCCACCAAACGGAAGGCTTTTAGCGAAAAGTTTTCGGGACGGAATCTTAAAAATGGAACATTTCGCGGCGGAATTGACGCAGACGGTCCACCCTTTTCGGAAGAGCCCGCCCCGAGACTCCACCCACCGATGAAATTGGTCTGCTTATCCGTGAAAGTGATACAAGCGGCATGGAACCGGTCGCCTATCTTTGCCTTCCGGAAAACATTAACCACAGCATCAGATGAAAAAGGAACAAAACCACATCGACCGCCGCGACTTCTTGAAGCGGACGGCACTGGCAAGCGTCGCATTCTGCGTGGCGCCGACGCTAGAAAAGGTATACGCCACGAGGCAAACGGTTACGGCTAAAGAGACGGGGCCGTCAAACGGCGCAAGCGTCAACCAACAGCGCACATTAGGCAGCGGCGAGGCGGCTTTCACCGTCTCGGCTATGGGGTTCGGCTGCATGGGACTGAACTACCACCGCAGCGAGCATCCCGACGAGCAGGCGGCCATCCGGTTAGTGCATGAGGCCATCGACCGGGGCGTGACGCTCTTCGACACGGCCGAAAGCTACGGGCCGTTTACCAACGAGCGATTGGTGGGTAAGGCGTTGAGAGGCTACGCCGGCCGCGTGTCCGTCACCTCGAAGTTCGGGCATAAGTTCGTGAACGGCGTACAGGTAAAGACGGAAGAGGACAGCAGTCCCGCCAACATCCGCAAGGTGTGCGAGAACTCCCTGCGCAGCCTCGGCGTAGAGGCGTTGGGAATATTCTACCAACACCGTAGCGACCTGAACACGCCGATAGAGGCGGTGGCGGAAACGGTGGGCGAGCTCATCAAGGAGGGCAAGGTGCTCCACTTCGGACTTTGCGAGGTGAACGCCGACACCATCCGCCGCGCCCACGCCGTCTGCCCCGTCACCGCCATCCAAAGCGAGTATCACCTGATGCACCGCACGGTGGAAGAAAGCGTATTGCCCCTATGCCGGGAACTGGGCATCGGGTTCGTGCCTTACAGCCCGATAAACCGGGGCTTCCTCGGCGGACTGATTAACGAGTACACCCGCTTCAGCCCTAACGACAATCGCCAGACGCTGCCGCGCTTTCAGCCCGAAGCTATCCGCAAGAACCTGCGCATCGTAGAAGCGCTCAACGCCTTCGGAAGGACACGGGGCTACACGCCCGCCCAAATCGCTTTGGCATGGCTGATGCGCAAGGCACCGTTCATCGTACCCATCCCCGGAACGACGAAGCTCTCGCACCTTGAAGAGAATCTGCGGGCGACGGACATCACGCTCACGGACGAGGAGATGCGGGAACTGGAGACGGCCGTATCCGCCATTCCCGTAACGGGCAGCCGATACGACGCTTTACAGGAATCTAAAGTACAGAAATAAATGAAAAGGCTTATCACTCTTATCGGACTCGCGCTCTGGCTCACGGCGTGCTCGGACAGCAAAACACTGCGGATAGCCGAGCAAGGCAGCTTCGCCATAGGTGGCACGGTGCTCACCGACTCGCTCGGACATACCTATCACGGCGACCACGCCTACGTGTTCTACCAAAAGCCCGCCGACGCGCGACGGTACCCCTTAGTATTCGCCCACGGCGTGGGCCAGTTCTCGAAGACATGGGAGACGACTCCCGACGGCCGCGAGGGCTTTCAGAACATCTTCCTGCGCCGTGGCTTTCCCGTCTATCTCGTAGACCAACCTCGACGGGGCGGAGCGGGACGAGGCACGGAAAGCGTCACCCTGACACCCGCCTTCGACGAGGAGATATGGTTCAACCGCTTCCGCATAGGTGTATGGCCCGACTATTTCGAGGGAGTACAATTCAGCCACGACCCGGAAACGCTCAACCAATATTTCCGACAGATGACTCCCACAATCGGCACGATAGACTTCAACGTGTTCTCGGACGCTTACGCCGCCCTGTTCGACAAAATCGGCCCGGCCATATTCGTCACCCATTCGCAAGGCGGTCCCGTGGGTTGGCAGACGTTGCTTAAGACAAGAAACATTCGAGCCATCGTCTCTTATGAACCCGGAGGAGGTATCCCCTTCCCCGAAGGACAAGTGCCGGAAGAAGGCAAGGTGTTGACTCTCTCTGGAAAGGCAGAAGGAATCGAAGTGCCGACAGAGGTTTTTATGGAGTACACCCGCATACCGATTATCGTCTATTACGGCGACAATCTGCCCGAGACCGACAAGCATCCCGAGATGTACGAGTGGACGCGCCGACTGCGCCTGATGCGCCGATGGGCGGAAATGCTGAATGAACGGGGCGGAGACGTGACAGTCGTCCATCTGCCCGAAGTAGGCTTGAAAGGAAACACACACTTCCCCATGTCGGACTTGAACAATGTAGAAGTGGCAGACCTGCTTTCCGAATGGTTACAAAAGAAGGGGTTAGACTGAATCTAGCCCCTTCTCGTTCCTCTTTTAAGCTTAAAATTAAACCAATGCGAAGTCCAACTGCTTCTTCTCCAGATTCGCGCGAGCCACACGGACGGTTATCGCGTCGCCCAAGCTATACATGCGCTTTTTGCGCCGTCCGCGGAGACAGTAGTTCTTCTCGTCGAACTCGTAATAATCGTCGTCCAAGTCGCGCAGCGGAATCATGCCCTCGCACTTGTTCTCGTTCAGCTCGACGTAAAGCCCCCACTCCGTCACGCCGGAGATAACGCCGTCGTACACCTGACCGAGATGCTCGCTCATGAACTCCACCTGCTTATACTTGATGGAGGCGCGCTCGGCGTTCGCCGCTATCTGCTCCATTTCCGAGCTGTGCTTGCACAAAGCTTCGTACTTGGTCTCAGACACCGTACGTCCTCCGGACAGATACTTCGTGAGCAACCGATGCACCATCATGTCGGGAAAACGGCGGATAGGAGAAGTAAAGTGTGTATAGTAGTCGAAAGCCAATCCATAGTGGCCTACATTATGGGTGGAGTAGTGCGCCTTCTGCATGGCTCTGATGGAGACCGTCTCTATCAGGTTCGCTTCCTTCTTGCCCTGCACCTCGCTCAACAGTCGGTTGATGGACTTCGAGATGTCCGTCTTCGTGCCTTCGGTTCGTACCTTATAGCCAAAGCGTGCGATGAACTGTGACAAGTTCTCCAACTTCTCCGGGTCTGGCAAGTCATGCACGCGGTAAGGGAACACTTTCGCTTTCCGGTTCTTGGGCACTTTCCCAATCCGCTCGGCCACGGTGCGGTTGGCGAGCAGCATAAACTCCTCCACCAACTTGTTGGCATCCTTCGACTCCTTGAAGTAGACGCTAATGGGCTTGCCCTTCTCGTCAATTTCAAACTTCACCTCGTAGCGGTCGAAGTTGATGGCTCCCGCCGCAAAGCGCATTTCCCGCAGCGCCTTAGCGATGGTGTCTAAGGTTAATATCTCCTCCTTGAAGTCTCCCTCCCGGGTCTCAATCACCTGCTGCGCCTCCTCGTAAGTAAAGCGGCGGTCGGACTTAATCACCGTGTGTACGATGCGCGAGTCCTTCACTTCTCCCTTCTCGGTAATGTTAAAGATGACGGAGAAAGCCAGTTTCTCCTCGTCAGGACGGAGCGAACAGATGAAGTTACACAGCCGTTCGGGCAGCATCGGGATGGTGCGGTCTACCAGATAGACCGATGTCGCTCTCTTCTCCGCCTCCTTGTCGATGACGGTTCCCTCCTTCACGTAATGCGTCACGTCGGCGATGTGCACTCCGACCTCCCACAGTCCATCTCCCAACGGACGGATGGAAAGCGCATCGTCAAAGTCCTTCGCGTCCTTCGGATCGATAGTGAAAGTCGTTACTTGGCGGAAGTCCTCCCGCTTCGCTATCTCCTCCGAGGTAATCTCGGCGGGAATCTTGTCCGCCACGGTCTCCACCGCCTTCGGATAGGTATAGGGCAGCCCGAACTCGGCGAGTATGGCGTGCATCTCCGTCGTGTTGTCTCCCGACCGTCCCAGAATGTCTATCACCTGCCCGATGGGGTTCTTCGCCCTGTCCGGCCACTCGATGACCTTGACCACCGCCTTGTCACCCGTTTTTCCGCCCTTCAGCCTCTCTTTCGGGATGAAAATGTCGTTGGCCAACGTGCGGTTCTCCGTCACAAGGAAAGCGTAAGACTTCACAATCTGAAGCGTGCCCACGAAAGTATCGTTGGCCCGTTCCAAAATCTCGACGACCTCTCCCTCCGCCTCATGGTTCTTCCGCTTGGCATAGAACATGATTTTCACCCTGTCATTGTTCATCGCGTGCGCCGAGTTACGTTCAGCCACGAATATAGGCTCTCCCCCATCATCGGGAATAAACGAGTTCTTTCCGTTGCTTTTCCGTTGGAACGTTCCCGTCATCTCCGTACCGTGATAATTCAACTGGAACTTTCCTTTCTCGGTTTCCTTGAGGTAGTCATCCTCCTGCAAGTCGTGCAAGATGTCGATACATAGCATCTTCAACGGATGCGTATTCAGCCCCAATTCCGAAAAGATGTATTTCATACTGAATGCGGCGTTAGGATTGGCTTGGAAAAACTCAATCAATAGCGCAGCCAGCTGTTTCTTTTTCATTCGCTTACCGGCCTTCTTTTCTTTCTTCTCTTTCTTTTTAGCCATAATCAGATATACTTTAATTTGATATTACAGGAAACGTCCTACAAGCGAGCCTAAGACGTTTCATAGGACAAAGTAAGCGATTAAAAGTCAATAATTCAAGATTTTCACGTACATTTGCCCCAATTCTTAGCAGTTTCGTAACAAATGGAAAAGAATGAAATGTCCCGCAAGGGAGAAATATATAGGGTAACAGTCATAGGCAGCATCGTGAATTTCTTGCTGTTACTGTTCAAATTCGCGGCGGGATTCGCCGGACACAGCGCAGCCATGATAGCGGATGCGGTTCACTCCCTCTCCGATTTCGCGACGGACATTGTAGTTATCGTGTGCGTGCGCATCTCCAACAAACCGGAAGACAAGGAGCACGACTTCGGACACGGGAAGTACGAGACGATGGCCACGGCCATCATCGGCTTACTGCTAATGTTCGTCGGATTCGGCATCCTGTGGCAAGGCGCATCTTCCATCGGGGCCTTCTTCCGTGGGGAACCGCTTGAAGAGCCGGGCATGGTAGCCCTAATCGCCGCTCTCCTCTCCATCGTATCGAAAGAGGCTCTTTACCGATATACCATCAGCAAAGGAAGGAAACTGAACTCGCAGGCCGTAGTAGCCAACGCTTGGCATCATCGTAGCGACGCGCTTTCCTCCATCGGGACGGCCATAGGTATCGGAGGCGCTATCCTGTTGGGCAAAGACTGGAGAGTACTCGACCCCATAGCCGCCGTCGTGGTCAGCCTGCTCATCATTAAGGTATCCATTCAACTGCTGATACCCTGCGTGGAGGAACTGTTGGAAAAATCGCTGCCCGAAGAAACGGAACGGGAAATAGAGCAAGCCGTACTCTCCTTTCCGGGAGTAAGCGAGCCGCATCATCTGCGCACGCGCCGCATAGGGAGCTACTACGCCATCGAGATGCACGTGCGAATGAACGGAGACATCACCCTGAGGGAATCGCACAACACGGCCACCGCCATCGAGCACAAGCTGAAAGAGATGTTCGGAGCGGGAACACTAATCATTATTCACGTAGAACCGGAAAAGCGATAATGGAACGTATTCTTATCACAGGAGCAAGCGGATTCATAGGCAGCTTTCTCGTAGAGGAGGCGCTAAACAAAGGTTACGAAGTGTGGGCGGGCATACGCTCCACCAGCAGCAGACGATATCTAAGCGCGGAGGGAATCCACTTCTTGGAACTGGACTTCTCGCAGCCTGACAAGCTGCGAGCGCAACTGTCGGAATGGAAAAGCCGGGCAGAACGGTTCGACTACATCGTTCACTGCGCCGGAGTAACCAAATGTCCCGAACCGAAGACGTTTGACGAGGTAAATTACATACAGACAAAACGCTTTATCGACACGCTGAGGGAACTTGGCATGGTTCCCCGGCAGTTCGCTCACGTCAGCACGCTCAGCGTGTTCGGCCCGGCGCACGAGGACGACTACGCTCCTATCCGGGAGGACGACCATCCGGTGCCCAACACGGCTTACGGGCGAAGCAAGCTGAAGGCGGAACGATACATTCAGGGACTGCCCGATTTTCCCTACGTCATTTACCGCCCCACGGGAGTGTACGGCCCGCGGGAGACGGACTATTACCTGATGGCGAAGTCCATCAAGAGTCATCTCGACCTCGCGGCGGGATTCAAGCGTCAGGACCTGACCTTCGTCTACGTCAAGGACGTAGTGCAGGCCATCTTCCTCGGCATCGCGCGAGGCGTGACCCGGCGGGCCTATTTCCTGTCCGACGGAAAGGTGTACAGCAGCCGCGCCTTCTCCGACCTCATCCAGAAGGAGCTTGGCGTGAGGGGCGTGCTCCACGTAAAGTGTCCGCTAGCCGTGCTGAAAAGCATATCCGCCGCGGCGCAGTTCATGGCCTCTCTCTCCGGAAAGGGAAGCACGCTGAACTTGGACAAGTATAACATCATGAAACAACGCAACTGGAGGTGCGACATCACCCCCGCGGAACGTGAACTGGGCTATCGTCCGGAGTACGACTTGGAGCGGGGCGTGCGCGAAGCCGTGGCGTGGTATAAGAAGGAAGGATGGCTCTAAATCTGTTCGAACGCGTAGAGGGACACAAAGGACTGTTCGCTACGGAAAAAATCGCCCTGATATACAATCTGCTGACCGCAGTCCTGATACTGTTCCTGTTTCAACGGATGGACCATCCGTGGCGCATGTTGCAAGACCGGGCCATGATAGCCGGCATGACTTTCCTGTTGGTGTACCTCTACCGCTTGGCCCCCTGCAAGTTTTCGGCCTTCGTGCGTATCGCCGTCCAACTGGCACTACTCTCCTACTGGTATCCGGACACGTTCGAGTTCAACCGCTTCCTGCCGAATCTGGACCACGTGTTCGCTTCGGCGGAGCAGTTCCTCTTCGGCGGTCAGCCCGCCATCGCCTTCAGCCGGATGTTTCCGCAGCCGATAATCAGCGAGGCGTTCAACATGGGCTACTTCTTCTACTATCCCATGATACTGATTATCGTGGCGTTCTACTTCGCCCGGCGCTTCCCGCTGTTCGACAAGACGGCCTTCGTACTGGTGACCTCGTTCTTCGTCTACTATCTGATTTACATCTTCGTCCCCGTGGCCGGACCGCAGTTCTACTTCCCGGCGGTGGACGCGGAAAGCGTGGCAAACGGAATCTTCCCCGCTATAGGCGACTACTTCAACTATCATCAGGAACTTCTCGCCGGACCGGACTGTCACGGCGGCCTTTTCTATACGTTGGTGGAAGCCTCACAGCGGGTGGGCGAGCGTCCCACGGCGGCTTTCCCCAGCTCCCACGTCGGAATCTCCACCATCATCATGATACTGGCTTGGCGGGGCGACCGACGGCTGTTCGCCACGCTCTTCCCTTTCTACGCCCTGCTCTGCGGCGCCACGGTCTACATTCAGGCCCACTACCTGATAGACTCTCTTGCGGGTTTCCTTTCGGCCTTCCCGGTCTACGCCTTAGTGAACCGCCTGTACGAAAAGCGCTTCAGCCCGAAGCCCGTGTAGCGGCAAACGGGATAAAAGCTCGCATGGGTTTCAAGGCTTCCGGACGGAAGACGAATAGCCATACGGTCGTCGTGCGCTTCGGCGGTTGAGCGGAAGGGCTATCTCTCGTGAGCCGTGGCGCTGTTTCTCACGAGCCGCCGCCCTATTTCTCACGAGCCGTAGGGCTATTTCTCAACCGAGAAATAACAGACTGATAATCAAAGCTGTGCGATACATGAAATCGAATGGAAACCCCGCACGTTTTTTTCCGCTAAACGACAAGAAATTCCGAAGCGGAGGGAAATGCCCATTCTACAATAGACATCACTATTGTTCACCGAACTGAGGCAGCCGGGCGATGTCGTCGAATATGCGGAAAAGCTCCTCTTTGGTCTCGGCCCTGAGCATGGCGACACGGGTGTCGCGAAAGTTGGGGATGCCCTTGAACAGCGGACTGGCGGCCAGATGGCGCCGCACGTGAAGAATGCCCCTGCGCTCGTCGAGCAGGTTCACGCTGTCGACTACCTGACGGCGCAGCACCTCCATGCGCCACTCCGCGCTGAGCGGCGGCAGCTCCTCGCCCGTCCGCAAGTAGTGCTTCACCTCCTTGAATATCCACGGACGGCCGAAACTGGCCCTGCCTATCATCACTCCGTCCACGCCGTAGCGGTCGAAGCACTCCTTACACCGCTTCGGGGTCGTCACGTCTCCGTTGCCTATAATCGGTATATACATGCGGGGATTGTTCTTCACCTCCCCTATCAGCGTCCAGTCCGCCTCGCCCGTGTACATCTGCGCCCTCGTGCGCCCGTGTATGGTCAGGGCGGCGATGCCGCAGTCTTGCAGCCGCTCGGCCAAGTCGACGATAATTTTGTCGCTCTCGTCCCACCCCAAGCGTGTCTTTACCGTAACGGGAATGTGCACCGCGTCCACCACGGCCCGGGTAATTTCAAGCATTTTCGGCACATCCCTCAGCATCCCCGCTCCGGCTCCCTTGCCCGCCACCCGCTTTACGGGGCAGCCGAAATTCAGGTCCAGTATGTCCGGCCTCGCCCGCTCCACGATGCGCGCCGCCTCTACCATCGTCTCCGTGTCTTTTCCGTATATCTGTATGGCTACCGGCCGCTCCTCGTCAGCTATCCTCAGTTTCTGCTCCGTCTTGCTGACAAAGCGTATCAGCGCGTCGGCCGAAACGAACTCCGTGTACACCATATCGGCTCCAAACTCCTTGCACATCAGCCGGAACGCCGGATCCGTCACGTCCTCCATCGGGGCGAGCATCACGGGACGTTCGCCCAAATCTATCTGGCCTATCTTCATATATACCTTATATTATAATGAGATTCTCTCCGCGAAAATATAAAATCCTGACTAACGAGCCGTTGCGAGCGGGACTTTTTACGCCCTTACGGCACGGAGAACGCCGTTCAGACGGCAAGGAGAGCGAAAACGCCACCGAACACGGGCGCAGGAGGGATAAAGCGAGAGGAGGCGGTCCCATCCGTGACTGAGACCGCCTCCTCTACTGTACCTCGGAGGGGAATCGAACCCCTATCTAAAGTTTAGGAAACTTCTATTCTATCCGTTGAACTACCAAGGCGACTTTTCGGGTGCAAAGATAGCGCTTTCCGTCGATTTTGCAAGAATAAAAACGCGGCTTCTTGACAATTCCCGCCGTTCTACCGCATCAATAGGATGATAAAGCTTAATTTATTTTGATAATTCGATTAACTTTCCGACCTTTGCGCTCACAAATTGACAGAAAAAACAATATTCAACTAAAATATAGTAATTATAGTTATGGCAGACGAAATGATGGTTAAAGAATTGGAGGAAGTCGTAGTACGTTTCTCCGGAGACTCCGGCGACGGTATGCAGCTAGCCGGTAACATCTTCTCGAACGTGTCGGCTACGGTAGGGAATGACATCTGTACGTTTCCCGACTATCCGGCGGATATCCGCGCCCCGCAAGGTTCGCTGACCGGCGTTTCCGGTTTCCAGATTCACGTGGGGGCCGGACTGGTGTACACCCCCGGAGACCGCTGCGACGTACTGGTAACGATGAACCCGGCGGCGTTGAAGACTCAGGTCAAGTTCTGCAAGCCGCAAGGATTAATCATCACCGATTCCGACTCGTTCGGGGCCAAAGACCTTGAAAAGGCGAAATTTACTACCGCCAATCCCTTCGAAGAGTTAAGCATAAAGCAAGAGGTAATGGAGGTTCCCATCTCCTCCATGTGCAAGGAAAGCCTCAAGGATTCGGGACTGGACAACAAGTCGATTCTCCGATGCAAGAACATGTTCGCCCTCGGACTGGTGTGTTGGCTGTTCAACCGCAACTTGGCCGCCGCAGAAAAGATGCTGCGCGAAAAGTTCGCCAAGAAGCCGGAGATTGCCGAAGCCAACATCAAGGTGCTGAACGACGGCTACAACTACGGAGCCAACACGCACGCTTCTGTTTCTACATATAAGATTGAGAGCAAGGCTCCGAAGTCAAAAGGACTCTATACGGACATCAACGGCAACAAGGCTACGTCGTACGGACTGATAGCCGCGGCCGAGAAAGCCGGACTTCAACTCTACTTGGGCTCCTACCCCATTACTCCGGCTACCGACATCCTGCACGAACTGGCCAAGCACAAGTCGCTCGGCGTAAAGACCGTGCAGTGCGAGGACGAGATTGCCGGATGCGCTTCGGCAGTGGGCGCGGCCTTCGCCGGAGCACTGGCCGTAACGACTACCTCGGGCCCGGGCGTTTGCCTGAAGAGCGAGACGATGAACCTCGCGGTTATCGGCGAGCTTCCGTTAGTGGTAGTCAACGTGCAGCGTGGCGGCCCGTCTACGGGTATGCCCACCAAGTCGGAGCAGACGGACTTGCTGCAAGCCCTCTACGGACGCAACGGCGAGAGCCCGATGCCCGTCATCGCGGCCACTTCGCCCACCAACTGCTTCGACGCGGCTTACATGGCCTGCAAAATCGCGTTGGAGCACATGACCCCGGTCGTCCTGCTTACCGACGCTTTCGTGGCCAACGGCTCCGCCGCGTGGAAACTTCCGAATCTGGACGAGTACCCCGCCATCAACCCGCCTTACGTGACTCCGGACATGGCCGGCTCGTGGACACCCTATCTGCGCAACCCGAAAACCGGCGTACGCTACTGGGCCGTACCGGGAACCGAGGGCTTCATGCACCGCATCGGCGGACTTGAGAAGAGCGGTGAGACGGGGGCCATCTCCACGGAACCGGAAAACCACGACAAGATGGTGCGCCTCCGCCAAGAGAAGGTGGACAAGATAGCCGACTTTATCCCCGAGCAGGAAGTGCTCGGCGACGAGGATGCCGACCTGCTCATCGTGGGATGGGGAGGTACTTACGGACACCTCCGTCTGGCGATGGACTTCATGCGCAAGCGCGGACAGAAAGTCGCCCTTGCCCACTTCCAGTACATCAATCCGCTGCCGAAGAACACGGCCGACCTGCTGCGCAAGTACAAGAAAATCGTCGTGGCGGAACAGAATCTGGGGCAGTTTGCCGGATACCTACGCATGAAAATGCCCGGACTGGACATCAGGCAGTTCAACCAAGTGAAGGGACAGCCGTTCGTTACGAGAGAATTGATAGACGCATTCACTAAATTATTGGAGGAATAAGAGATGAGCGAAAAAACATATACCATACAGGATTACAAATCGGGACAGCCGCGGTGGTGTCCGGGATGCGGCGACCACGCCTTCCTGAACTCCCTGCACAAGGCTATGGCGGAGCTAGGAACCGCCCCGCACGAGATAGCCGTCATTTCCGGAATCGGCTGTTCTTCCCGTCTGCCCTACTACGTGAACACCTACGGGTTCCACACCATCCACGGACGGGCGGCGGCCGTAGCCACCGGAGCTAAGGTGGCCAACCCGAACCTGACCATCTGGCAGATTTCGGGCGACGGCGACGGACTGGCCATCGGAGGCAACCACTTCATCCACGCCGTGCGGCGCAACGTCGACCTGAACATGATTCTGCTGAACAACCGCATCTACGGCCTGACGAAGGGACAGTATTCGCCCACTTCCGCAAGGGGATTCGTCAGCAAGTCGTCGCCCTACGGCACGGTGGAAGACCCCTTCCGCCCTGCGGAGCTGACGTTCGGCGCACGCGGACGCTTCTTCGCCCGCTGCGTAGCGGTAGACGGTCCGGCCTCGGTAGAGGTACTGAAAGCGGCGGCCCGCCATAAGGGAGCCTCGGTCGTAGAGGTGCTGCAAAACTGCGTCATCTTCAACGACGGGACGCACGCCTCGGTAGCCACGAAGGAGGGACGCGCCAAGAACGCCATCTATCTGGAGCACGGGAAGCCCATGCTGTTCGGCGAGAACAAGGAGTACGGCCTGATGCAGGAAGGCTTCGGGCTGAAGGTGGTGAAACTGGGCGAGAACGGCGTGACGGAGAAAGACATTCTGATTCACGACGCGCACTGCCAAGACGCTACCCTGCAACTCCACCTCGCCCTGATGGAAGGGCCCGACTTCCCCATCGCGCTCGGCGTAATCCGGGATGTGGAGGCCCCGACCTACAACGAGGCGGTAGAGGAGCAAATTGAGGACATCAAGGGAAAGAAGAAATATCACAACTTCCAAGAGCTGCTGATGACCAACGACACTTGGGAGGTGAAGTAAGGAAATCCACAATGGACCCGAGGGAATGGGCTCGCCTCATTCCCGAATTAGCGACCTAAAATCAAGGCGCAGGTAGAGAGGAAACGAAACCCTCCGCCTGCGCCTTCTCTTTATTTACAGAGTGAAACGACACTTAACTCATCGTAGAGACACCTCTCCCTCTCCACGTACCTTAAAGGCTATTTCAAGGCCTTCATGCGCTCTCCGGAAGAAACGGATTCGCCATCATCAGAATGCCTCATGTTCGTAAGCCGGACGGGGAAAAGAAGAAGCGGATGAAATCCTCTTCCGATTTACTGACAAATAAAGCACTAATTATCAATTCTTTAATACTAGATTAAGAAATAGCCCTACGGCTCGCGAGAAATGGCCCTACGGCTCACGAGAAACAGGGCAGCGGCTCGCGAGAAACAGCCCTTCCCCACAAACGGCAAAGCGCATGCGGACCGATAGGCGGACAATAACGGAACGCTTTCAAGGCAATCACTAAGAAACGGGATATCTTGACCAGAGAGAAATCCTCCGCCGGCCCGCCGATTTAGACCTCTCCGGCTAACGCAAACCGACGGCCACGGTGAGGCCTCCTCAGGAGAGTAAGATTTTTGACATAAATACTACAAATTTTGATACATTCCTTGCTTTTCTCATTTTAAGCCATTATCTTTATACGCAATACCTTATTGTTTGTTTCTCTTGCACGTTCATTCATAATATATCATACATTATTAACCTATAAATATAACGAGTATGAGAAAGCTATTTTATTTATTCAGCATTCTGTTTACTTCGGTAAACATGAGTTCGTGTGTGCAAGACGAGATGTTCGAACACGAGAGTGATGAGCAGTTGGAACTGGCAAGTCAAGGCTATTCTTGCTCCGGAGGGGGGAAGTGTCTTCCGAAAGTCAGCGTATCCGGAGAACAAAATTATGCGACCATCAGTTTAACTTATGAAAGAAAAGCGGAAGATCAAGGCAATAATGACCACAAATTCACCTTAAGAATTTGGGATGCAGGATTTACATATAAAGAAGAAAGTAATCTGCCTGCTACCGCCTTATTATTTTATAGATTCCCGCCTTCCCCCACCTACGCCACATATTCCGTTTCATACTCCATCACTTGCGAAGAGTGTTTTGGCTGTTTTGACGGAGGTTTTGTTCAAATAAGCTCAAGCGGTAAAATCAATTCCGGTTCTCCACTAAGTTGTTTCAAGAATTACGTTAATTATACAGTTAGATTGAGTGGGACAGGAAGCAGCAGCGTAAGTGTAGGAACAAATTCCAATCTACAATATACAGATCCTGAGCACTATATGGGAGTTAACAGGATGCGGGTATGTAACATTACAAATGGAGGAAGAAGTACTGTACTCGATACGCAACTTGGAGAAAGTTATCAGTATAAGATCACTCTGCCTACTCCATTTTCCACTAGTTACACGAAATATCGAGTTGAACTATATAATGATACACAATGTCGAGGGAATAGAGAGCACTTTGTGTTTTTTGACTATGAATATTACGTAGGGACAGTCCATCTTGGACAATACAGTTTAATTGGATATAAAGGAAACGGACATACTGGATATGAATAAGCTATGAAACCGACAACATTCTTACTCATCGTCACGCTCCTGCTTACGGGATGCGTGACCAAGAGGGACAGGCTAACCCCGTCCTTCTACGAAGCGAAGCGGACGGACACGGTATGGGTGGACTACCATTCGATTGAACTGGACAGTACGCCCATACTGATTGTGAGCCTTAAGGACAGCGTCAACGAATGGGACGTGGACGTAGATGAGCCGAAAACGTGGAGAATGAGCTATATAGACGAGACTTTCGTCAGCGAATACCAGTATTGGGACACGTACATAAACGGCCGTTTTTTTAATCATATCGTAAACCTCAGAACGGCGGAATCGCTCAAACCTATGACTACGGTCACACTGGCAGAAAGCGAGAAAGAGTCCATAACTCCAAAGAAAGTGGAGGAAATCAACCGACGGGTTAACGCCAAGTTGGTCATCGTATTGCGTGACGCTAATTTTCACCTCAACAGTTTACATACGAGTATAGTGTATTACCGTACCGTATGGGACTTGTATTGGTTCGACGAGGGATGCGTGACCGACCAACGAACCATCGTACAGAAAAGCGCTTATTGGATGGGATATAACCGTAAGCCCCCGTTGGAGAGCGTACTGGCATGCGCCCTGAAGGTAAGCGACGACTTTATCAGCCTATTCAGGCAAAAGGAAAGTAAGAAACGTAAATAAACGCCGTCATGAAACGAACAATTCTTATTACTACCGCCACGCTTCTGCTCGCGGGATGCGTGACCAAGAGGGACAGGCTAACCCCGTCCTTCTACGAAGCGAAACGGACAGACACGGTGTGGGTGGACTACCATTCGATTGAACTGGACAGTACACGCACGCTTATCGTGAATCTCAAGGATACGGCCGACAACCGGAATACGAACACGCTTACGCCATACACGATGGATAAGCCGGAAGATAACGGCGGATGCTCTTACCGATGGAGGGAACACATAAGCCACCAGTTCTTTAATGAAATCATCACGCTAAGAGCCGTGGAAGCATTAAAGGCTATGACTCCGGCCGCGCTGATAGAAAGCAGAAAGGAAACTATCGGACGGAAAGAGGTAGAAGACATCAGCGGACAGATTAACGCCGAACTGGTTATCGTATTGCGCAGCGTTGACTTCAACTACAGCCATAAGTACGACATAGCTAGCGATATGGGACTTCTTCCGCCCACATCAGAACGCGTACCAAGCAGTTTGGGAATGCTTCAGCCCTCATCGGGATTCGGCCCGGGCTTGCCGAGCAGCTTTTCGATTACAAGCTTTTCCATTATCTATTACCGCTCCGTATGGGACCTGTACTGGCTCGACGAGGGACGCGTGACCGACCAACGTACCATCGTACAGCAAAGCGCCTATTGGATAGATAAGCTTGACGGAGGCCCGTTGGAGAGCACCTTGTCGTGCGCCCTGAAGGTAAGCGACGACTTTATTAATCTATTTAAACAAAAGGAAAACAGGAAACGCAAGTAGCGATTACAGTAACTTCCGGCTCAGATATCGCACCGGATACCACACGGAGAGGAATCCTACCGCCAATACCGTGAAAAACACTACCACAATGTCCAGCGCGTGGACGCTGACCGGATAGGCGTCTACAAGGAAGGTGCCGCTGCTCCCAAGCGCTATCAGCCCGAACTTCTGTTGAGCGAAGCAAAGCGCCAAGCCCAAGACGATGCCGATAAGCGCGCCGAAAAGGGAGATGAGCCGCCCCTCGAACAGAAAGACGCGAGCTATCAGCCTGTCGTCCGCCCCGAGATTGCGCAGCGTCACCACATCCTCCTTTTTGTCCAGAATCAGCATAGAAAGCGAACCGATGACGTTGAAGCAGGCTATCATCAGGATAAAGGTGAGGAAGAGGTAGGATATCAGCTTCTCTATCTCCATGATGCGGAACACGTCGGCCTGCTGCTGATAGCGGTCCTGCACCACGAAGCCGTCGCCCAGCATCCGTTCTATCCTGTCCTGCACGGAAGAAAGCGACGCGCCGGGCCTCAGCTTCAGCTCCACCGCGGAAACCTCGGTGGTATAGTCCAACATCCGCCGGAGAAAGTCTAAGGAGGTCAGGATATAGCTCGTATCGTATTCGGGCTGATTGACGGCGAACACTACGCCCGGGGAGTACAGATAGCCTCTGTTGAACGAGGCCCCGGGATTCGCCATGTTCACCCGGGCGTTGCGCTTGGGAAGGTAGACCTGCAAGGGGTCTACAAACTGAATCCCCGTGCCCAACGTAGAGACCAGTTCAATTCCTATCACCCCGTAGGTCACGATAGAGTCACGCAACAGGAACTCGCCGTTACCGTAAAGAATGCTGTCGATGGATGTCAGTTGCTCGAAGTTATCCTCCACGCCCTTCAGCACGACCATCGCCTGCCGGTCCTTATACTGCACCATAGCGTTCTCTTCCAACGTCCGCGTCACGACCTCCACCTCGGGCAAGGCGCAGACGGCACGCACCCGCTCATCCTCTCCGTCGAACACCTTCCCCTCACGGACGGTAATCTTCAGTTCCGGGTCAAAAGCGGTAAAGAAACCCGCCACCATATCCTGAAAGCCGTTGAATACGGAGAGGGTGCACACCAACGCGAGTGTGGCGAGCGCCACGCCACATACGGATATGCCGGAAATAATGTTAATGGCATGGTGCTTCTTCTTGGAAAAGAGGTAGCGCCGGGCTATGTAGAACGGAAGGTTCACTTCAGCAGGGAGTCTATCTTTTCTATATAGTCCAATGAGTCATCCACGAAGAACTTCAGTTCTGGAATGATGCGCAACTGATGGCGCACCCGAGTCCCCAGTTCATAGCGGACGGTTTTCATGTTGGCGTTGACGTTCTTCACCATCTCCTCCGCCTTATCCGAAGGGAATACGCTGAGATAGACACGGGCCACGCTCATGTCCGGGCTGATACGTACGGCGCTTACCGACACCAACGTGCCCCGCATGGCTTTCGTCTGCAATAGAAACATCTCGCTCAACTCTTTCTGCAATAAGCGGGCTATCTTATTCTGTCTGGTCGTTTCCATATTACAATATTATATATTTATAATGTGTAAGTTGTATGTTCCTTTAAATTCATTTTTCGGCGGAAGAAGCCGCATTCCCGCCTACGCCGGGAGCCAGTTCCCCGCTCCGCCTTTTCCGCATGATGGTCAGCCCGTCGCGGAGTGGAAGTATCACCTTCTCCACTCTGGGGTCACGCGCCACCGTGTCGTTGAAAGCCATGATGCCGATGGTCTGAGCGTCCGACGGGCGGGGAGCCTCAAGCACGTGCCCGTCCCACAGCGTATTGTCGGCGATGATATACCCACCTTCCGATAAGTGTTCGAGCGTCATCTCGTAATAGTCGACGTACCTGCGCTTGTCTCCGTCGATAAAAGCCAAGTCGAACGTAAGTCCCAGTCGCGGTACAAGTTCCAACGCGTCGCCGATGTAGAAGTGTATCTTGTCGGCGAACGGCGAACGCTCCAGCCACGGACGGGTGAAGTCCTCCTGCTCATCGTTGATTTCAAAGGTGTGCAGCTCTCCCCCTTCGGGCAGCCCCTCGGCGATGCAGAGAGCGGAATAGCCGCTGTACGTGCCTATCTCAAGCACCCGGGAGGGACGCACCATCTCTACAAGCATCTTCAGCAACCTCCCCTGCAAATGGCCGGAAGCCATGCGAGGGCGAAGCAACTTCACGTGCGTGTCGCGGTAAAGCGCCTTCAGATAGTCGCTTTCAGGGTCGATATGGCCCAAGATATAGTCGTCTATGCTTCTGGTCTCCTGCATAACGGGCTTCCGTGTCCGGTTAAAGATAGCGGTTCTTGTTGGGCAACACCGTCTCGTCGGCGTACTTTAAGGCATCCTCCACGATGTTAATTTCGAGGAACGAGGTCTGCGTACCGGCCTTTCCGCTGCTGAGGTAGCCCACCATGTCGCTAGGCTGTAGCTTCCCCTCCTTCAGCAAACGGCGCAGGGCGGCGAAGTAATAATCCTGTCCGTTGGCCAATTCGGGCATATAGATAGCCTCCACCCCGTAAGAGAGGGCGAGGTGGCGCATGGTCTTCTCCTTATAGCAAATGGCGAGCACGGGATACTTGCCCCGGAACGCGGCGAGGTTGCGGGCGGTGCGTCCGCTGTAACTGTCGGTAATAATTGCCCTGATTTTCAGTTTCGTGGTAGCCTTCACCGCCTGCTTGGCGAGGAAAGCGGTAACGTCGTTGCTATTCTCGTCGAGAGGGATGCGTATATCGTTCTCCTCTAGCTTATCCTTTTCCGCTTGGGCGGCGACCTTAGTCATGGTGCGCACGGCTTCCACCGGATATTTTCCGTAGGCCGTCTCGCCACTCAGCATAAGGGCGTCCGTACGGTAGTAGATAGCGTTGGCGATGTCGGTCACTTCGGCCCTCGTGGGACGGGGATTGTTTATCATCGTATGGAGCATCTGAGTAGCCACTATGACGGGCTTCTTGGCTAAGATACACTTGCGGATTAAGATACGCTGTATGCCGGGAATGCGTTCCTGCGGCACTTCGATGCCGAGGTCTCCGCGGGCCACCATAATGCCGTCGGCCACCTCCAGAATCTCGTCTATATTGTCCACGCCCTCCTGATTCTCTATCTTGGCGATAATCTTGATGTCGCTGCCGTGCGCGTCAAGAATCTCCCGGATGTCGAGCACGTCTTGACGATTGCGCACAAACGAGTGAGCGATAAAGTCAATGTCCTTTTCTATGGCGTAAAGGATATTGGCCCGATCCTTGTCGGTCAACGAAGGGAGGTTGATGCGCACGCCCGGCACATTGACGCTCTTGCGGCTTCCCAATGTCGCCTCGTTCTTCACCTCGCAAAGCAAACGATTCTCCTCTTTCCCTATCACCTCCAGTTCCAGCTCTCCGTCGTCGATAAGTATCGTTCCTCCCACACTCAGGTCACGCACGAAATCGGGATAGGTGACGGCTATACGGTCGCGCGTCGTTTCCGCCGCAGGCTCTCCTACTACGGTCAAACGGTCGCCAATCTTATAGGGGATAGGCTCGGCGCAGGCGGTGGTCCGCACTTCTGGGCCTTTCGTGTCCATCAATATAGCGATGCGGTTAGACACCGACCGTACATTGGCAATCAACGTCTCGAATCCTTCGCGGCTAGCATGAGCCGTATTCATCCGCACCACATTCATTCCCGCCTCGAATAACTGACGGATAAAGTCCACGTCGCATCGCCTATCAGAAATAGAAGCGACAATCTTGGTTTGTTTTAACAACATACTTTTTACCTTATTACATATATATATATTCTACATTAGTCGGCTCCCCCCGCCGGGAGGACCGGAAGCGCCCGCGAAACAAGCCACGGACTGCCCTTACACCTTCAAGGCCTCTAAGGCCAAACGATACGAATCAAGTCCGAAGCCGCATATTACTCCACGGCAGGCAGCGGCTATCATCGACACATGGCGGAAAGACTCGCGGGAATGCACGTTAGAGATATGAACCTCTATCACCGGAGCCGTCACCGCGCGTATAGCGTCCTGCAAAGCGATGGAAGTATGCGTATAGGCCCCCGCATTTAAGATAATACCGTCAACGCTGAAGCCTACCCGATGGATACAATCTATCAATTCACCCTCGACATTAGACTGAAAATAGCCAATCTCCACGTCGGCGTATCTCTCACGCAGTCCATCCAGATAGTCTTCGAATGTGACACTCCCGTAAATAGAAGGCTCACGCTTGCCTAACAAATTAATGTTGGGCCCATTTATAATCTGCACTCTCATCGCCATAACCTGTTTTTTTATACCTTTGCGCCCGTCGGGGTATGGGCTGAACGCGACCTTTCTTCCCCAAGCCCGGGCAGACTTCGGTTTCAAGTTGCAAAGATAGTGTAAAAAGAAAGAAAAAAGCAATGGAAATCAACGAAAAAAAGCAGCGGGCAGAGCTACTAGGCCCGATAAGGAAAAAGTATAGCCAATACCTGAAACTTGAAAAGTCCTTATCCCCCAACACTCAGGCGGCCTACTCTAACGACCTCGACAAGCTGCTGTCTTTCCTCTCGCTCGAAGGGGTGAATCCCCTTGAGACGTCCCCCTCGGACCTTCAACGGTTCCTCGCCGGACTGCACGACATCGGCATCCATCCTCGCTCGCAGGCCCGGGTCCTTTCCGGAATCAGGTCCTTCTTCCGCTTTCTTCTCTTGTCCGGATACATCATGACCGACCCGAGCGAACTGCTCGAAAGCCCTCAGATAGGATTCAAGCTGCCCGAAGTGCTATCGATAGAGGAGATTGACTCCATCATTGCCGCCGTAGACCTCAGCAAAGCTGAAGGGCAGCGCAACAGGGCCATACTCGAAACCCTCTACAGCTGCGGGCTACGCGTCTCCGAGCTTACCGCCCTGAAGTTGTCCGACCTGTATCTTGAAGAAGGCTTTATCAAGGTCGAAGGTAAAGGCAGCAAACAACGCCTCGTTCCCATCTCTCCTCGGGCCATCAATGAAATCAAACTCTACTTTTTCGACCGCAACCAGATTGAAATCAAGCCCGGCTACGAGGATTATCTCTTTGTCAGCGCACGCCGCGGCAAGCCTCTTTCCCGAATCATGGTGTTTCACCTGATTAAGGAACTTGCCGACAAAGCGGGCATCACCAAGACAATAAGCCCACATACTTTCCGGCACTCGTTCGCCACTCATCTGTTAGAAGGCGGAGCCAACCTGCGGGCCATTCAAGCCATGTTAGGCCACGAGTCCATCGCCACCACCGAAATCTACACTCACATTGACCGCAACATGCTTCGCAGTGAAATCATCGAGCATCATCCTCGGAACATTAAATATAGGAAAGAGAAGGAATTGTCCAAGACTCATACCGAGTAGCGAGACCACTCATTATCAACGTCTTATTATCCGTTTGTCAGCTCGCCCTATTTCTCACGACAGCTCGCCCTATTTCTCGCGAGCCGCAGGGCTACCTGTCGCGATCCGCAGGGCGAGCTGACAAGAACGAGCTTAAACCACCTCGTTACCACGCCCCGCACTACCCCGGTCACAATTAAAGGCTTTTTTCTATTTTATTAAATTATGATAAAAACATTTCCCCATTCATATAAATCCTTTAAGAATTAAATATCTTTGCCTTGCTATTGTATATTTGTTGGAAAGGAATAGAAGATATTTCAATTACAAACATTTAATTTATACCAAAATGACTAAGAAGTTGTATTTGCCTTTACTCATGGCAATGGTTGTTGCACTGTTCTCTTCGTGCAAAAAAATGGGTCCTTTGTCTGCGGATTACTTCACTGTCACACCGCAAGTTCTTGAAGCGGTAGGCGGAAAAGTTCCCGCGACGATTAACGGTAAATTCCCCGAAAAGTATTTCAAGAAAAAAGCGGTAGTAGAAGTTACTCCGGTATTGAAATGGGACGGGGGTGAAGTGAAAGGTCAATCCGCTACATTCCAAGGTGAGAAGGTAGAAGGAAACGACCAGACTATCTCTTACAAGATGGGTGGAAGCTACACGATGAAGACCGTGTTCGACTATGTTCCGGAAATGGCTAAGTCTGAGCTTTACCTTGAATTTAAGGCGACAGTGGGCAAGAAAGAGGTAACGATTCCTGCCGTAAAGATTGCCGACGGTGTGATTTCGACTTCAGAATTAATCAATAACACGCTTTCTAACGCCAACGGCGCTTTGGGAGAAGACGCTTTCCAACGCGTTATCAAAGAAAAGCATGAGTCAAACATCATGTTCTTGATTCAGCAAGCCAACATCCGTTCCAGCGAGTTGGAAAAGGCTAAGGCCTTCAACGAGGAAGTAGCCAACGTGAACGGAGCTTCTAACAAGAAAATCAACAACATCGAGGTTTCCGCTTACGCTTCTCCCGACGGTGGTGTAGAACTGAACACTACGCTGGCCGAGAACCGTGAGAACAACACGGCTAAGTTGGTTGAGAAGAACCTGAAGAAAGCCGAAGTTAACGCCGCCGTTGACTCTAAGTACACGGCTCAAGACTGGGAAGGCTTCCAAGAACTGGTTTCCAAGTCTAACATCCAAGACAAGGAGCTGATTCTGCGCGTATTGTCTATGTATCAGGATCCCGCTCAAAGAGAGCAAGAGATTAAGAACATCTCTTCCGTTTACAAGACTTTGGCTGACGAGATACTGCCTCAGCTCCGTCGTTCTCGCCTGACGCTGAACTATGAGATTATCGGTAAGTCTGACGAAGAAATCAGCAACTTGGCTTCTTCCAATCCTTCCGCTTTGAACATTGAGGAGCTTCTGTACGCGGCTACGCTGACTAAAGACCCCGCTAAGCAGACAGCTATCTACACTCAAGCTACTAAGCAGTTCCCGAACGACTACCGCGCATACAACAACTTAGGTAAGTTGGCCTTCCAAGCAGGTGACGTTGACAAGGCTGAATCTTATCTGAAGAAGGCTGAAAGCCTGAACGCCGCTCCTGAAGTAAACCTGAACTTAGGTTTGGTAGCTTTGAAGAAGGGTGACCAAGCCGCCGCACAGACTTACTTCGGCAAGGCTGCCGGCACGAAGGAGCTGGGCGAGTCTATGGGTAACCTGTACATCGCTCAAGGCCAATACGAAAAGGCCGTAAACTCGTTCGGCGATTCTAAGACGAACAGCGCGGCTCTGGCGCAAATCTTGGCTAAGGACTACAACAAGGCTAAGAACACGTTGGACAACGTGGAGAGACCGGACGCTTACACTGACTACCTGAAGGCCGTTCTCGGTGCAAGAACCAACAATACCTCAATGGTAATCAACAGCCTGAAGAGCGCTGTCGCTAAAGACCGCACTCTAGGCAAGAAGGCTGCGAGCGACTTGGAATTCGTTAAGTTCTTCACGAACTCCGACTTCATGAGCATCGCTCAATAAATAAGGCTTAGCTATAGGTATTAGATAGTGATTTTTTATGAAGAGGTCGCCTATTTTTGACGGCCTCTTCTTTTTTTTATCTGTAAAAAGACGTACATTCGCAGCAAAGTAATAAAGCCAATGAATAAAAGCATCTTTTTACTTCTCATCCTCTGTCTGACTGGCTGTAAGAAAGCTTCCGACAAAGTCTACATCACCGGAGAAATTAAGGGATTAGGCACAGATACCATCTACATGTACGGAATGGACGAAGGATACGACCGGGTAGACAGCATCTTCGTCAAGGAAGACAAGTTTTCCTATCGCTTCGACATCGACACGATTACCTCAGCGTTCCTGCTCATCAAAAAGGAAGTGGAATATCCTATTTTCTTCGACAAAGGAAACCACATCACCATCAAGGGGGAAGCGGACAACTTGACAACGCTCTCCATAGACGGGAACACATACAATCAAGAACTTACCCAGTTTCAGAAAGAGCTGCAAAGCCTAAGCCCCGACTCCGCAACGACTCCCGAGAAGAAAGCGGAGGAATTCATACGCCAACATACGTCCTCGTACGTCAGCCTATACCTATTGGACAAATACTTCGCGCAAAAAGACGAACCCGACTTCAACAAGATAAAGGAACTGATGAAGCCCATGACCGGTATATTGCAGGACAAGTCTTACGTCAGTGAGCTGACGGAAAGAATCGAACTGGCCGAAAGGGCGAAAGTCGGCAAATACGCCCCTTACTTCACCTTGCCCAACCTTAAGGGAGAAAAGATAAGCCGCACGTCGGAGAAATTTAAGGACAAGAATATTCTGGCTTACTTCTGGGCTTCGTGGGGAGACAGCGCGGCCAATCGGCGCAACAACGACGAGATGAAAGCCCTCTACCGCACCTACCGGAAAAACGACTATCTGGCTCTGCTCGGCATATCGCTCGACATGGACAAGACGGAATGGGAAAGCGCCGTGGAACGGGATACGTTAGAATGGGAGCAAGTGCGTTGCGCGGAAGGAATGGCCTCGGAGGTCGCCAAACAATATGGCATCCAACAATTGCCCCTGAACGTTCTGATTTCGCCGGAAGGCAGGATTATCGCGAAAGACCTGCATGGCGACGAATTGAAAAAGCAGCTAGAAGAAGCCATCGACAAGGCAGAGAAAAGAAGCAAGGAAAGGAAAAAGAAATAAACGGCCCCGCACCGAACAGGCCAGAAAGCACATTTTTCTGAAGGATTCACATAAAAAACGACGGGAGACATGAACAAACACTCTTCGGACAACGGCGTTCGCCCCACAATACTAATCGCTAAAACATACGGAATATGCTAATCAAGGTTTTCGGAGCGGCAGTGCAAGGCATTGACGCCACGCTCATCACCATCGAGGTCAACAGCTCAAGGGGCTGCATGT
This sequence comes from uncultured Bacteroides sp., assembly GCA_949285075.1. Classification (GTDB taxonomy): domain Bacteria; phylum Bacteroidota; class Bacteroidia; order Bacteroidales; family Bacteroidaceae; genus Bacteroides. The sequence continues at coordinate 70,686 of CASDXF010000001.1, forward strand.
TCTATCTGGTCGGGCTGCCAGACTCGGCCGTGAAGGAAAGCCATCAGCGTATCCTCTCCGCACTGCAAGTCAACGGCTACAAGACTCCCGCAAGCAACATCGTCATCAACATGGCCCCCGCCGACATACGCAAGGAGGGCTCGGCCTACGACCTCCCGCTCGCCATCGGGCTGCTCGGGGCGTGCGAGCAGATTTCGCCAGAGAAATTCGACCGCTACATGATGATGGGCGAGCTGAGCTTGGACGGAAGCATACAGCCCATCAAGGGCGCATTGCCCATAGCCATCAAGGCGCGCGAAGCGGGATTCGAGGGGCTCATCGTCCCGAAACAGAACGCCCGAGAAGCGGCCGTGGTGAACAAGCTACGCGTATACGGCGTGGACAGTCTGAAGGAAGTGGCGGAGTTCTTCAACGGGGAACGTGAGCTAGAACCTACCGTCGTGAACACCCGCGAGGAGTTCTACGCCGCGCAAAGCAAATTCGACTTCGACTTCGCCGACGTGAAAGGGCAGGAGAACGTGAAGCGGGCCTTAGAAGTGGCCGCCGCCGGAGGTCACAACCTGATTATGATAGGCGCGCCGGGAAGCGGGAAGTCGATGATGGCGAAGCGGCTACCCTCTATTCTTCCGCCACTCTCGCTAGCCGAAAGCCTCGAAACCACCAAGATACACTCCGTGGCCGGAAAGTTGGGCCGCGACTCGGCGCTCATCACACAACGTCCCTTCCGCTCGCCACACCACACCATCTCGCAGGTGGCTATGGTAGGAGGGGGAAGCTTCCCCCAACCGGGAGAGATTAGCTTGGCCCACAACGGCGTGCTCTTCCTCGACGAGCTTCCGGAGTTCTCAAGAAACGTTCTGGAAGTGCTCCGCCAACCGTTGGAAGACCGCCACATCACCATCTCACGGGTGAAGAGTAGCGTCGACTACCCCGCCAGCCTGATGTTGGTGGCCTCCATGAACCCCTGCCCGTGCGGATACTACAATCACCCCACGAAGGCGTGCGTCTGCACGCCGGGACAGGTGCAGAAGTACCTGAACAGAATCTCCGGTCCGCTGTTGGACAGGATAGACATACAGATAGAAATCGTCCCCGTACCCTTCGACAAGATTTCTGACGCGAGGCCGGGAGAACCCAGCGCGGCTATCCGGGAACGGGTAGTGCGGGCGAGGCAAATTCAGGAGAGACGCTATGCGGGCGTAACCGGAGTGCACTGCAACGCGCAAATGAACAGCCAACTGCTAAGCGCTTACGCCCGTCCCGACGAACAGGGACTGCGATTGCTGAAGAGCGCAATGGAACGGCTCAACCTCTCCGCCCGCGCCTACGACCGCATCCTGAGGGTATCGCGCACCATCGCCGACTTGGAGGGCTGCGAGAAGGTGCTCTCCAAGCATCTGGCCGAGGCCATCGGCTACCGTAACTTAGACCGGGAGAACTGGGCGGAAAGGCGTTAAATCGAGAGCTTTACCAAGTTGATAATCTTACTTAATCGGGAGTTGAGAATGGCTTCGTTGCAACAAAGTTATTCTCTGCTCTCTATTTTCAATTCATTCATAAGCCCTACGGCTCGTGAGAAACAGCCCTACGGCTCGCGAGAGATAGGGCAGCGGCTCACGAGAAATAGGGCTATCTCTCGCGAGCCATAAGGCTATGACTTATCCTTTTCACATAGGTACATATTTTTCTTGATTAAGCAAATAGCATTACACAAAATATGATAAACATCTACAAACATCAATCAGTCAACCACTTTAAATGGTACCAAGAGTATAACCCACATCAGCCTAAAGAGATTTATGCATATAAAATATTTATATTAACCAATATTAATGCAAAAAAGTTTATATTTCCAGTAATCAACCATACATTTGCAACAATAAATAACCAATTAAACAAAAAAAATGAAACACTATTTATTTAGACCACTGTTCTTCTTATCAATATTATTACTTTCATGTACCGAAGAAGAAAGTTTCTCTTCTTCTTACAATACTCAAAAAGAGAGCATAATTATTTCTGAAGAAATTCAGGAAACCTACAACGAGTTCATTGATAGATTAAAGCGAGAGAACGTCGGTAAGAATATATACTACGGGGACAATTTTCCTGACGTATCCGATGAAGTAGAAAAATTACAAAAACAGCTCAAAGCATCACGAAGCACTAATGAGGTCCAAGCTACAATGCCTGCGGTTACATACGGCCCGTGGGGAGGAAATGGCGGAACTCCTTTCGACGCAAGAGCTGTGTTATATCCGGGTGAAACATGGAAAAAGTTGACCGCCATTAAAATCCGTTCCGGTAGATTAATTGATGCCATTCAATTATATTGGGTTAACGATAAAGGAGAAGCTTCCAATTCTCCTCAGTTTGGAAAAAATGGAGGTACTGAACAATGGATTTTCCTACAGCCCTCTGAACATATCACAGGAGTTGTTATCCGTCATGGACGCTTAATAGACAACCTTACCTTTATAACCAACTACAGCGTCTATTCTTTCGGAGGTACCGGAGGTACTTCAACAAGCTTAAATTTTGGGATATCAGGATATCAGTTACATGGAATCTTTGGAAGGGCTGATAGACTGTTGGACAACATTGGGCTATATTGCTATTCCAATGAGTTATTTCCGGTATACTGATTTCCATAAATAAACCTTATACTTTTTAGAAGCCGTTTTGAATTCACTATAAGTCTTATGAGAGAATATTATCATATTCTTCAAGGATATAAACTCAAAACAGCCTCTTTTATTCTTCTATGAAGCACTTCGTCATTACCCTGTTCAACTTAAAACTATACCGCCACGACAAGACGGAAAACGCGGTCCGCACCGAGGAGTGGACGCAATCGAGATTCAAGCTCTTCGAGCGGTTCTGCCTTCCTTCGGTCAAGGGGCAGACCGAGCGGAACTTTATATGGCTCTGCTTCTTCGACGAGTCCACGCCCGTCAGATACCGGGCCAAGATAGAGGAATACCGCCGGGAAACGCCACAACTGATGCCCATCTACCTGAATCAGAAGGAGACAGATGAGTGGAAACGGACTATTCAAGAAAAGGTGACCGGACTGCTTGACCCGGACGACCGATACGTCATCACCACCAACTTGGACAACGACGACTGCCTGCACCGCGAGGCACTGCGCCGCATACAGCAAGCCGTACTCCGCAACCCGCAGACGGGACTATACGTCTTTCCCGTCGGGTTGCAGTATTTCATCGACCGCCGCCTCACGCTGCGAATGACCTATCCGCACAACCACTTCATGAGCTTGTGCGAAGAACGCGGCAAGGAACCGGTCAAGACCATCAAGTTTACCCAACACGGCGGCATCCGGAAAAAGTGCGGGCACATCGTCGAGCTAAGCGACCGCCCCTACTGGATTGAGACGGTGCACGAAAGAAACGTGGCGAACAGCCTGCGGGTCACCTCACGCGTCCGCTACTCCATCCCCTCGCACATTGACTGGCCCGCCTACGGCCTAAGCGAGGAGACAGCGAGGGAAATAAGGAGGCCGATCAACGCACTGTGCGCCTTCGTCACGCTCTACATCGCCACGGGCCTCCGGAAAATCGGAAGGAAGATAGGCAAGCGGATTCGCCCGCAGAGGTTCAGGAACGCAAGAATCGCGAAAGACTAAGCGCCCGTCTCAGAAGCTGTTTTGAATTTCTACAAAAAGTTTTTCTTAGCTTGACTTATCCGTTTTCGTGCGCGCTTTGGACGATAAATTCAAAACAGCTTTTCAGCCGCCGGTCCCTCCCATAAAGTCTTTCGGCAGCACGCCGAACTGCTTCTTAAAGCAAGTGGAGAAATAAGACGGTGAGTTAAAGCCTACCTTATAGGCGACTTCGACAACGCCGTATCCGCCTTCTTTCAGCATCCGCGCCGCCCTCTTCAGGCGCTCTATGCGGAGATACTCGTTCGGGGTCAGGTTGAGCACTCCCTTCAGCTTACGGTAGAAGTTGGAACGCCCCATCTCCATCGCCCCGGCTATGTCGTCGATAGAAAGGTCCTGACGGCTCAGGTTCAGCGACACGTACTCGCTCAGCTTACGTATAAACAGTTCGTCCGCCTTCGTCAATGCCATCGTATCCGCCTTAACGAAAGGCGACTCGGCGAATCGTCTCCGCAGCCGCTCCCTGTTGCTCAGCAGATTGGACACGTTGGCTCGCAAATACTCCACGGAGAAGGGCTTCTCTATGTACGCGTCGGCCCCCAACTCCAACCCCTCAATCTTCGACTCAAGCATCGTCTTGGCGGTCAGCAGTATGACGGGAATATGACTATAATTCAAGTCCGCCTTCAGCCGTTGGCAGAGTTCCAGTCCGTCCATCTCGGGCATCATGACGTCGCTCACCACCAAGTCAACGTCGTTCCGCTCCAGTCTCTTCAGCGCTTCCACGCCGTTGCCCGCCGTCAATACACGGTAGAGCGGCGCGAGCTGCCGCTCCACAAAGGCGAGCATGTCCTTATTGTCCTCCACTATCAGCACGGAGGGCCGCTCATCCTTCGTCTTGTCGGGCACGATGGCCGCCACCTCTTCCCGTTTGTCTTCCTCTTCTTCTCCGTGACTGGATTCTTCGCCAACCGGTCCGGACTGATGGATTATGGGTACGGTCAGGACAAATCGGTTGCAGTCTGCCGACTGGTCCATCGCCAGCGTACCGTGATGCAGCTCCGCCAACGAGCGCGCTAACGCCAGTCCGATACCCGTTCCCGGAACCACGTCCTTTCCGTCCCGATACTGCACGAAAGGACGGAAGATGTTCTCCCGCATCGCCAACGGGACTACCTGCCCGTCGTTGACGGAAGTGATAAGGAAGTTTTCCGCCCTCTCGTCCACGGAAAGGCGCAGGCAAGCGTACGTTCCGGCGTACTTCAGGGCGTTGGTCAGCAAATTGCTGACAATCTTCGTAATCGCCTCCTTGTCTACGGAGACGAAAAGCTCCTTTTCCAGCAGTTCAAGGGAAAACCTTATCCCCTTGCGTTTGGCCAACGCCGTAAACCTCCGGTAAACCGCCCTCACCACCTCACAAAGGTCACACTCCACGGGATTCAGCTTGAATCCCTTGTTCTCCGTCTTCCGGAAGTCAAGCAGCTGATTGGTCAAGTTCAGCAGACGCTCGGCGTTCTGGTCCATCAGCTCCAAATCGGCCTTCACGTCATCCGGCAGTCCCTTCTCGGCCAACACGCTCTCCAACGGACTCTTTATCAGCGTCAACGGCGTGCGTATCTCATGCGCCACGTTGGTAAAGAACTCTATCTTCGACATATAAAGCTCCCGTTCTTTCTCCTGCTCGAATTTCTCCATCTCCCGCTGATGCCTCAACGCCGAACGGCGTTTAAAGTATAGGAAGCCTCCGGAGAGAAGCCCCGCGGCAAGCATCACATAAACGATATAGGCCCACACGGAAAGGTAAAAGGGCGGCAACACGCGGATATTCAGCACGCGTTCCTTCGGGTTCCATACGTTATCGCTATTGGCTCCCTTCACGCGCAGCGTGTAAGTGCCGTATGGCAGATTAGAGTAAGTTACCGCTCCCTTGCCCACCGTGTACCACTCCTTGTCGTATCCCTCTAGCTTATACATCAGCGTGTTCATGTCGGGCGACTGATAGCTGAGCGCGGCTACCCGGAAGGAAAAAGAGTTCTGATGGGGCTTCAGTTCCAGATAGTCGATCAAGGTAATGCTCCGCTTCAGGGGAGAGTTTTCCGCCCCCACTTTCACCTTCTTATTGAAAAGCCTAAAGTCCGTAATCACCACCGGAGGAAGAAAGTCGTTGCTGACGAAATAGTCCGGCTCGAAAGAGATGAATCCGTTGACGCAGCCAAAGTAGAGCCGCCCGTCCTTATCCTTATACCCTGACTGGTAATTGAACTGGTCGCTCAACAGACCGTTGGCTACGGTATATACCTTGAACGTCTTCGCATTCGGGTCGAGGTGTACCAAACCCTTGTCGGTAGTTACCCAAAGCAGTCCCTTGTCGTCCTCTTCTATCCGATACGTCACGTTACTGGGCAACCCGATAGCGGAGTCGTATCGCTCGAACGTTTCGTCCTCCGGCTCGAAACGGCAGAGTCCTCCTCCCTGCGTGGTTATCCAAATCTGACGCCGGCTATCCTCAAACACGCTTAACACTTTGTTAGAGGGCAGGCTTTTCCCGTCCGCCTCGTCATAGGTATAGTGCTTCCACTCTCCCGCCCTGACATCCCACTTATACAGGCCGTCCACGTACGTCGCCATCCACAGGTTGCCCTGCTTGTCCTCCTTGATGTGATAGATAAACACGCCAGACAGTTCTGGCATGTATTCAATGGCGTCCTTGCCGCGGTCGTAACGCATCAGGCCGTTCGTGGTCCCGATGTACAGTTCGCCCGAGGCAGTGCGGCAAATGGAAAAGATGTCATATCCTCCATAGTTCTTCACCGCCTTCGTGCGGAGGTCTACACGGTGAAGCCCCCGGGCGAAGTTTCCTACCCAAAGGTAGTCTCCGTCCAAGCAAAGCCCGTGCACGTTGCGATAGATGTCCGGGTGGCGGAAAGGGCGTATCTCTTTCGTCCGCGGGTCGTAGTGAAACAGTCCCTTGTCCTCTGTACCTATCCAGACACCTCCGTCTCGGTCCGCACAAAACTCGCGCACGCGCCGCCCGATATCATCCATTCCCGCACGGGGATAGAACTTGTCGAAGCAGGTATATTGCTTAGGGTAATAGTTCACTCCGCCGAAATAGGTCCCAACCCAAACGCCGCCTTCCTTATCCTTGCAGATGGCGTAGACAGCGTCGTCGGAGATAGAATAAGGGTCTCCGCTAACGCTTCGCAGATGAGTGTACTTTCCGGTTCGCAGATTATAGACGTAAACGCCCGACTCCGTACCCACCCAAAGCTCGTCGTCGGAACAGAAGGTCAGCTCCCTGACGTACAGGCTCTCTCCCGACTCGTCACGGGAGAGGAGGTCGCGCACGGTTCCGCCAATCAGGTTCACCTCCTTCAGCCCGTCTACGGTTCCTACGTATAGGCAGCCATACGGCCCCGCCACTATCTTGTTAGAATATCCCCACAGAAAAGAAATTCCGTCTCGCCGAAGCGCAACGGGAGTCAGCGTAGCGAGGCTGTCGACCGAGGTATAGAGGTTTCCGTCATGCGTGTCTATCCAACAGACGTTCTCCTCGTCGAAGCACATACGCTCCAAGCCGTGGAACATTATCTTTCCGGAACCGTCGGTCCTCCGATGCAGCAGCCTGTTGTCGGCAAGGCTATAGCGGAAGATGCCCTGCGCCTGAACGGAGAGCCACACGTTGCCTTCCCGGTCACCGATGATGGAGTTGACCGTATTATCTATGGTATCGCCCGTGTCGCTTCGTTCCAAGAAGCGCTCTACCCGCTCCGTATCTGGCAAATAGACATACAAGCCGAGGTCCGTCCCTATCCACAGCCGACCTTGAACGTCCTCGTAAAGGGCGGTGACGTAATTGTTGCCCAACGTGCCGGCCTCCTTTGTAAACGAGAGAAAGGAGGTACCGTCGTAGCGGTCCAATCCGTCCTTCGTGCCGAACCACATGAAGCCCTCCTTGTCCTGAAGGATAGCGTTGACCGAGTTGTTCGACAGCCCCTTCGTGTTATCCAACGAGCGGAAGGCGTATTGCTGCCCGTTCGTGTCGGCGGCGGACAAACGGAAAAGGCATGAAGCGAAAAGCAAAGCGTATAATAATGAGATGTAGCGCATGAATCAGTATTCCGGTTGTTTCACGGCGGTAAAAGTAAGGGTTTCTTTCCGCTTCTCAAAAGATTGGCAAGCATAAACCGCCTCCTTCTTCCCGATATTCTTTCTTCCCCTTCTCCCAAAGCCGTATACTTATTGAGGATTTTTCAACCATTATTGCTGATAGCCAAGCCTATATATTGACGAAGAGATAGGAATTCACTACCTTCGCAAGCAAAACAGCGTAGCCTTATGCACGAAATTATACAATTGGACAACATTAACGCGTATAACGAGCTGTACGGCCTTCAGACCCTGCATCCGCTCGTAACGGTAGTAGACCTTACGAAAGCCAGACACATGGCCAACCACGTCAAGATGAACTATGGCGTTTACGCGCTATTTATCAAACACGGCGTAGGTTGTACACTGCGCTACGGAAGGCAGAAGTATGACTATCAAGCGGGGACGGTGGTCAGCTTCGCTCCGGGACAACTGGTACAAGTGGACATGGAAGACGAGGAAGTGCGGCAAGACGTGAGCGGGCTCCTTTTCCATCCCGACCTGATATACGGCTCGTCACTGGCCGACAAGATGGAGAAATACACCTTCTTCAGTTACGCGCAAAACGAAGCTCTGCATCTGTCGGAACAGGAACAGGAGATACTGACCGGCTGCCTGCGCAACATTCAGACAGAGATGTCCTATCCTGTAGACCAACACAGCAAGGAACTGCTATGCGTACACATCGAGCTGTTTCTCAACTATTGCCTGCGTTTTTACGACCGTCAGTTCTGCACACGGGGCAAGGTTAACAGCGACATCCTGCAAAAGTTCGAGCGGGAGCTGAGCCGATACCTGCAAGAAGGCGACGCGGAAGTATACGGCCTCCCTTCCGTGCGCTACTTCGCGGACAAGACGTGCCTCTCGGCAAGCTATTTCGGTGACCTGATAAAGAGAGAAACCGGAAAGACGGCGCAAGAGTATATCCAACAAAAGGTAATAGACAAGTCAAAACAATATCTGCTCGGTACAAGCCAAAGCGTCAGTCAGATTGCCTACGCGTTAGGATTCCAGTATCCCCAACACTTCACCCGAATGTTCAAGAAACTGACGGGGCTGACCCCAAAAGAGTTCCGTACCGAAATCTGAGCTCACCCACGGCGGGTGGCAATAATCTATAAACGGAGAGCGCCGGGCCAAAGTAACCCGCACGCTCTCCGTCGCACATATGTATTACTAACTACAAACGTCTACTTTCCAACCCAATGAACGGCTTGCAGAAACCATTTCGCGTTGTCCTCGCTCAAGCCCTGACGCTTCAATACCCCGGGCAAATCGTTGTAGGACTTCCAGAACTCGCCGACTAACGCCGCCATCTTCTCCGGAGCGTAGATAACGGCCTCGCTCAGGCTACCCATTCTTCCGAACTCTTCCTTGAAGCAGATGTACGAGTCACGATACTTCAACCCCTCCATAGACTTGGCGACGCGTCTCGCCGCTCCAGCCAATCCGTTCATATCCACCTCCTCGGCGGGATAGGTAACTTTCACCACCTTCTCCTCGGCGCAGGAAGATTCGGGAAGGTCGACCAACAGTGCGAACTCCTCGCCTAAATATTCATACGCCGCCGGCTCGCCGTTCACCGTAACCGCCTCCGGAACGGAAGAGGAAAGCACCTTCACCTTGAACGAGCGGCTGTCGGGCATATCCGCATACCGTCCCTTGCGCCCGCCGACGGTCACGGTCAGTTCCTGTCCGTCACGCAATGCCGTCAGCTCCGTGCGGGCGTATTCGGAAGCGTAGCGTTTGTCGTTTCCGTTGTCCTCGTAAAGGCTGAAAGAAGAAGTTCCATTCCCTCCGGGGAACACGGTAACGACAATGTCCTCGGCGTTCCCGTTAAGATTCATCACCTCGTCGGTGTACATCGGCAACACGGCTCCCGCCTTTACATAGATGGGATACTCGTCGATGGCGAAGGGGCGCTCTACCACCTGTCCGCCTTTCAGCAGCGTTCCGGTATGCAGCTCGTACCACTCCCCTTCGGGCAACCAGACACTCACCGCCGTATAACCGTCCTTAGCGGGAGAGGTGGCGGGAGCTATCAGCATATCGTCGCCGAACATGTATTCGCCGCGGAAATCGTAAGCCTCCTTACTCTCCGGATAGTCATAGTACATCGGGCGGCAAAGCGAGACACCCTCATCGTAAGTCTTACGGGCCATCGTATAAATGTAAGGAGCCATCTCGTAACGTTGGCGGATGGTCCGCCTCAACACGTCGCTATATTCCTTTGTAAACACCCACGGCTCCTTGTTCAGGCCCGCACTCTTCTGCGAGTGCGTACGCATAATGGGGCTCAAGGCGCCGAACTGCAACCATCGGGTATACATCTCCGGGTCGATGTGGTCGCCGATATGTCCGCCCAAGTCGTGGCTCCAATAGCCGTACAGCACATTGGAGGCGGTAGCGTTGAAATAGGGTTGGAACGCCAGCGAGTTCCACGACACGACGGCGTCGCCCGAGAATCCTACCTGATAGCGGTGGTTGCCCAGTCCTCCCCAACGGTGATAGAGCATCGGGCGCGTCTCCCGGTTGTTCTCCATGTCGCTGAAGAAAGCGTAGTTAATCCACCACGTGTTGCTCAGGTTCTTCACCTTCGGGTCGTAGATACCCTGCTGCCAGTCGAGCCACCAGAAGTCCACCCCCTCCTTCTCCATCGGTCCCAACACGTCCTTGAAGACGCTCTTCATGAAGCGCTTGTCCGAGTTAATCCACGGAATGGTCTGCTTGCTCTGAGGGTCTACCCCCATATCCTTCGCCAACGCCGGATAGCGTTCCTCGTACGCGGCCACGCCGTCGGCCGGATGCAGGTTCAGCGTCACCTTCACGTCGTTCTTCTTCAGATAGCTCAAGAATCCCGCAGGATTGGGGAACAGGTCACGGTTCCACGTCCATCCCGTCCATCCCCCCTTTCCTGGCTCCGTATAGTGCCAGTCCATGTCGACGACCAGTACATCCAACGGAATGCGGTAGGTGTGGAAGTTATCAATCAAGTTACGTATCTCCTTGTCGGAGTAAAGCCAATAGCGCGACCACCAGTACCCGAAAGCGTAGCGGGGCGGAAGCGGCACTTTTCCGGCAAAGAGCGTATAGTCCTTCAAGGCCGCCTTATAATCGTGACCGTAGGCGAGGAAGTACCAGTCCTGCCCGCCGTTAGCGGGCCGTTCTTTCACCCAGTCCCACTCCTTATCGCCATCGAACAGCAGCCCTTCCGAGTCGTCGATAAAGGTCCACCCGTCGGTAGCCAACAGGCCGTCTTCCAGCTTCAGCTTCTCACCCTGCTTCGTATCGGCCACCCACGTCTGGGTCTGCGTGTCTCCGTCCATCCCGTCAAGGGTACGGTAGGTTCCTTTCAGGTTTCCGGCCTGTTTCGCGCCGGGCTTCCACGTGAACGACGGGGTCAGTCCCTCAACGGAAGAGATGGTAAGGTTCTGCTCCGTAAACGGCCCGCTATTCTTCTTATACCGCATCTTCACTTTAGAGGTGGTGACTTCGACCCATCCTCCCCGTTTCTTCAGACGATACTCCACGCGAGGATACACGCGGTTTACGGCAATAAGCGACTTATCGTCCACGAATTTCCCGTCAGGAGCATACTCCAAGCGCAGCGCTCCGTCCGCAATGACCGTAAAGCGCACGCGCTCGTCCGCATAGGCGACATTCGGCTGCAAGTCCTGAGCCTTCAGAAGCGTACAAAAGCCTTGTAAAAGGCAAAGCGCGATTATCCATTTCTTCATACGTAATCCTTTATTAAGTTCAACGCCGCGAAAGTAGCGAGGCGTGAGGAACTTGAATATCAAATATTGGTCAAATCGTATCAGAAATTGGTACGGACATATAAAAAAGCAAAAAACGGCCGCGCGAAGCCCACACGCATAACGGCCCACCCGGGTGGTTCAGTCGGCCCACCCGGGTGAAGCATACGAACCACTATCGTGGGCCGTTCAAACCACTAGGGTGGTTCATTATCGCAAAGGAAAGGCAAGGGTAAAAGCGACGGGCGGCCCGCACCCCGCAAAAGGGTGTGAGCCGCCCGTCAAAGAGAGGACGCTCCCGGGAGGGAGCGCTAGGATTATTCCACGACTTCCGGACGAATGAGGTCGCCTCCAATCGTGATTACTCCGTCTTTCGAGAAGGAGAAATCGTAGATGTAGGAGGTACGGGGATGAACCTCGTCCTTACTCCAATGAGCGTGGAAGACGTATCTGTACTTCTTGTCCTTCGCGCGGAAAGGAGCGCCATGACCCAACCCGACCAAGTCGGCGGGCACATCGCCTCCGCGGACCAAGATGGGGTTTCCCTCGTACTTCTTCCACGGGCCGTAGGGCGACTTGGCGGTAGCGTACCCCACGGCGTAGTCCTGACTGGTATAGCCGTTGGCCGAATAAATCAGATAGTACGTGCCCTTACGCTTCATCACGGACGGGCCTTCGGCTACCTTAGGCAACTTCAGCTCCCACGGCGCTTCCGCCTTGACGCATTGGGTCAGCGTCTCCCGCTTGATGTGCTTCAGGTCGGAGGTCATCTCGGCCACCCAAACGACGTTGCCGTCCGTAAAGCGCACGAAGTAGAGGTAGGGCGTGCCGTCGTCGTCGATAAACAGACTGGTGTCGATGCTCTTCTCCTCCCATATCGGCTCTTTGGTGTCCTGTACGAAGGGGCCTTCGGGACTGTCGGAGGTGGCGACGCAGATATGCTCCTCCACGGAGTAGAACATGTAGAACTTCTTCTTCGACTTGATGTAGTACACCTCCGGAGCCCAGAACCACTTCTTTCCCCAAGAATCCTTAGGGGAAAGAGCCAACTGTCCGCCTCGGGTCCAACGCTTCAGGTCGGTCGACTTGTAGACTTCAAAGCCGTCCGTACTCGTGCCGTAAGCGTAATAGGTACCTTTGTACAGCATGATGTAGGGGTCGGCAATGGGTAAGCGGGATTCCGCGTCGGCAAGGCGAGCTTCCGCCGCCTCCGGGCATCCGGTTTCGCCTGCGCAGTAAGCGTTCGCGCCGCAGCAGGCCAACAGCAAAGAGAGCACTATGGCTTTCACCTTTTTCATCGTTATCTCATTTTAATGGTTAGTATTGCAGTAGCGTATCAGTGAGGGTTACTTCGCCAAGAACTGTTCGGCCCGTCCCGGAGTCAGCAGCTCCCACAGCGAAGCCACCGTCCATCCCGGAGCGAAGATATCGTTATAGTATCCCTTGCCGTTCTTGCCATAGTCCCAGTTGGTATGCTGAACGACCTCCGGATAGTAGCCCGTCTTGGCCACTCCGCACAGGTGTCCCTCGTAAGGGAGCAGTTGACGCATAGAGGTGGAGATGACCTCCGCGAAGTTGGAGAAGCGGGGCTCATCGTATTCCTTAGCTAACCATTGCAGCACGGAGGCGAACTCGAAGACAAACACGTCGATGTGGTTGTTCTCCACCGACACGTTACCCCATCCGCGGGTCTTCAGGCCGATGTCTCCCAACATCTGCCCCTCGGCGAAAGGCACGTCCCATACGTAGTACCACGACAGGGCGAAGTAAGCCGCCTTCTTGGTCAGGTCGGCGTAGCGCTGCCGCTCCTCTCCCTTCGTTATCAGGGCGAGGTAATAGGTAGCCGTGGCCGCGTAAAGAGAGGCTTCCTTGTCCTCGCAGTTGGCGTCCAGCGTAGAAGAGAAGTAATCGGCCTTAGAGATGAGTTCCTTTTCCAGATAGTCGGCCGTGCGCTTGGCACTCTCCAAGTAACGCTTGTCCTTGAAGTATTTATAGCCCATCACCAATGGCAAGGTAGCCGACGGCGTGCTTCCGCCGCTCTGGTCGACGATAGAGAAGTTGTCGCGGAACTTGCGGGGGAAGCTCCCGTCCTCGTTCTGAAGTTTCAGGAACATATCGAGCATCTGCTTCATGCGGCTGTCCCATTCGGGATGCTTGCGTCCGTTCTCCTTCTCGTAAGCCAAATAATGGAGCATGGCGTACACGCCCTCCGACTGCCTGCGGATGCTCAGTACCGGGTCTTTGTCCTCCCGGTTGAAGTCTACGAACTCGCGGAAGAATCCCGCCGGTGTGAAGCCGTTCTGCAAATAACTGTCCAGTATCTTTTGCGCGCTCTCCTTCAGGTCGTCCCTGCCCTGCTGCCATCCGTACTCCCAAGCGTTGAAGGCGTTAAGCAGTACCCGGCCCACGAAGCCGACCTCGGCCGAAGGCTTTGAAGCGCAGTCGTCCGTGCGCAGATGCACGCCGGAGGTATATACCAACGGCTTATCCGTGACCAGACTGCTGATGAAGTATTGGCTTAGCGTCTCCTTCATCCGCTCCACCGTGTAGGGGGTCTCTACCGGCTGCGGCTTGTAGGTGTCGTAGCAGAACTCCCATACCTTGCGCACGAAGTCCGAGTAATCCGCCGCCTCGCTCTCGGCCAGTTCCCACGTCAGCAGCACGGACTCTCCCTTGCCCAACCGCTGATAGGCCTCAACCGGCGGGGCGAGCGTTAGCTTGCGGATATAAGTCTTGGGAGCTTCTTTATAGGGGAAGCCGAACGACAAGGCCGCCACGCCCTCCTTGTTCTCGAATCCCGTGAACCCTACGGAAGTCTTTCCGGAGAGAATCACCTCTCCCTCCTTATGGGTCGTCAGGGCGTCGCAAGCGAAAGCGTCGAGACGGTTGACCGTCATGTAACGCTTTCCGGTCTGGTCGTAGATACCCGTCAGCGGGGTGCTCAGGCGGTCTTCACGCACCACCCAACTGTCTGACGTATGGAACGAGGGAGCCTCTTTGGGCGAACGCAGATTACGGCGGTACCAGAATCCCGGCAGATAGAACTGGCAGTCATCGTGACGGAATCCGGTAGATACCTGCTGACTGTAATTGAAGTAGATGTCATCCAAAGCGGTAATGACGACGTTCAGTTTCACGGCATCGCCCGACCGCTCTACCTTCTGCGAGACGGTGACGGGAATGCTCTCGGCGGCATTCATCAGGACGAGGGAGCCGTCGGTTCCCACCTTCTGCGGGGTCAGCGGATAACGCTTGGCTTCGTTACCCGGAACTTTTAAAGAAATGGATGCGGAAACGCGTTCCGGAACATAATCGATAGCGTGAGCGCTTACGGAGCATGCTCCGACCGCTATCCCTAAAAGCAAGTTTTTAATATTCATAAATAAAACGATTTGCATTGTGAATCATTCGGCTGATTCGTGTGAATATATTAATTGATTCTCTATCGGTATCACTCGCCCTTATACATTATTCGGGGCCAAAGATAAGAAAAGGTAAGCACAAAACAATAGGTTGCCCCGTTGTTTTGCGCTTACCTCGCCTTACCTGAGAGGATAAACGGGCCGTGCCCGCTACCCGATTACCGGTAAATCTTCGCGGCGTACCCGCCGCCCGGCTTCATGGAAACCGTTATCCGCTTATCGGCCGGGAGGGAAACCGTCTCCTTGCGGTAGTCCGTGCCCTTCCGGTGGGCGTTCGCCCCGTCACGGAACTGCTCTATCTTGTAATTCCCGTCCGAGAGGAAAGAGAGGTCGATGGTTATCTCTCGGGCGTTCCAATCGGTAATGCCGCCGATGTACCACGTGTCTCCCTTGCGGCGGGCGGTAATGATGTACTCGCCCATCTTGGCGGCCAATACCTTGCTCTCGTCCCATACGGTGGGAATCTCGGCGATATACTTGGTACACTCCGGCTCACGGGTGTAGTTGCTCGGCGCATCGCACAGCATATTGAGGGGCGACTCGAACACCGTGTACAGTGCCAACTGTCGGCAGCGGGTTCCCTGACTCATCGGCTCGGAATTGCACGGGTAATAGTTACCCTTCACGGCATTGCGCATAGCTCCCTGCGTATAGTCCATCGGGCCGGATACCTGACGGAGGAAGGGAATCAGCACGTCATACTTCACTTGGTCCAAACTGGTCGACGACCACTTCAGCTGCTCCAGTCCGTTGACCCCCTCGAAGTTCAGCACGTTCGGGTAAGTACGGTTCAGTCCGGCGGGCTTGTGCGTGCCATGCAAGTCGAGCACCAGTTTATACTTGGCGCACATGGCCGCCGCGCGGTAGTTGAAGTCCGTCATCAGTTGGTCGTCACGGTCCATAAAGTCCACTTTGAAGCCCTTCACACCCATCTCGGCGTAGTGGCGGCAGACGTTCTCCATGTCGCGGTCGAAGGCGTAGTAGCCCGCCCACAGAATGATGCCCACGTTACGCTGCGCGGCATAGTCCACCAATTCCTTCAGGTCAATTTCCTTTACTACCTGCATCAGGTCGGCCTTCAGGTTCACGGCCCATCCCTCGTCGAGAATCACGTACTCGATGCCGTTGGCCGCGGCGAAGTCAATGTAAGCCTTGTAGGTGTCGTTGTTCACTCCCGTCTCGAAGTCCACTCCCTCCAAGTTCCAATTGTTCCACCACTCCCAAGCCACCTTTCCGGGCTTAATCCACGAGATGTCGTCCACCCGTGAGGGGGCGGCGAGCAAGTAGCTCAGGTTGGAGGCGGCGAGCTGCTCGTCACGGGTCGTCACCACGGCGACGCGCCACGGGAAGGTGCGTTCCCCGTCCACCTGAGCGATGTAATTCTCCCGCTCCTTTACAATCATTTGCAGATTGTTGTGTCCGCCCTGCTCCATTTTCTTGGGATAGGGAGCGAACAGACCGCTCAAGGTATTCTCGCCCTTAGCGGTAGAGAGATAAAGCCCCGGATAGTTCTCCAGATGAGTCTCGGTGATGCAGACCTTCACTCCCTCGGCCGCTTCCACGACTATCGGCAGGAAGATGTAGCGGCGCTTGTCCAACTTGGAGAGGCGGTCTACGGCATAGACGTTCTCGAAGGAGTTGCCGAACTGCGCCTCCGGATGCTTCTCGTCAAAGTCCCTCACGTAAGGCGCATAGGCCGTCACGTCGGAGGTGAAGCGGAAGTCCGCCTGCTCGTTTACGACCTTGAAGGGCTTCTTCGCCTTGTTCACGAAACGGTAGGCTATCCCGTCGTCGTAGGCCCTGAACTCCACAGCGTAGTCACCCTTAAAGCGCAACGAAAGCTCGTTGTAGCGGTCGGTCAGCTCGGCGGCCCGATAGAAGGGCGAAGCTACCGTCTCGTCCACGCTTCTGCGCTTGCTTCCCGACAGGCGCGCGTTCACTCCCCACGTCTGCCCGTTGTCCAACGTCATGGAGACGGGAGAGGCGGCAAGCACCTGACGGTCGCCGCAGGTGATGTCGTAAGTCAACTGTTCGCCCACCGTAACGGTAGTTTTCAATACTCCTCCCGGCGATTCGAGAGTAAAGGTCTTGTCCGCATAGGCGGAGAGCGTCAGCGTTCCGAACGCCATAGCCATAGCCATACGCTTCATGGTTTTCTTTTTCATCTGTTTTTATTTTAAGTAATTCATATTAACAATGTTTCGCAAAGATAATGGAGTTTTCCCACATTTCCGTTCCCGTCACGCAGGATATGAGTCCGCAAATAACGGCTCCATACTTGTTTTCAAACGGTTATCAGGCATCGGCGGAGGAAAAAAGTGAGGTTCTCTCCACCCGTATACGGGCATCCACGGCCACGACGGAGGTTTCCGTAGCCAATAACGGGTTGATGTCCATCTCCTTGATTTCCGTAGCGAAACGGAGCAACGTGGAGAGCCGCACGATGATTTCCGCGAACTTGGTCTCGTTCACGCCCCTCTGTCCTCGGGTTCCCTGTATAATCTTATAGGCCCGAAGGGAGCGAATCATGGAGTAGGCCTCGGCATAGGACAGCGGTGCCAAGCCAGAAGACACGTCCCTCAGCACCTCCACGAAGATGCCGCCCAAGCCGCACAGCACGACGTGGCCAAACCGCTCCTCATACTTGGCCCCGACAAACAGTTCCGTCCCCTTCAGCATGGGCTGCACCATCACCGCCCGAGCGTCGGGAATCGCCATCATGCGGTCGAACTCCAGTTCGAGGTAACGCTCGCCCTTGACGTTGAGCGACACGCCGCCCACATCGGACTTATGCACCGGCCCCACGACCTTGACCGCCACGGGAAAGCCGACGCGACGGGCAAAGGCAACCACCTCCTCCTTCTTTCCGGAAACGAACTCGTCCACGACAGGGATACCCGCCGCATGGAGCAGCGCCTGCACGTAGTGCGGCTCGATGTAACCGTCGGACGGGATGGAGTCGATGATGCGCCGGATGCGGGGCACGTCCACCCCGAACAGTTCGATTTCGGGCAAGGCGGGTTTCGGCGTATTCACGATACGCGCCAACGTGGTGCCGAGCGTCACCTCGTCGGCGAAGTTCACGTGGCCCTTCGCAAGAAAGGCGGAGACCTCCGCCCCCGCCGTATTGACGGAGGGAAGTATAGGGAATATCGGCTTGCGGCACGAACGCATCTTCTCGTCCAGCACGTCGTACATCTCGAACATCGTCACCAGTCCCGGCGTGCCGAAGATGGCCATCATCGCGTCTATCTCGCCGAACCGCTCCTCGCAGTAGTCAATGCAGAGGCGCAGGTGCTCGGGCGTTCCGGTGGCGAGAATATCTATAGGGTTGCCCACGGCCGCTCCGGGGAACAGCTTCGACTTCAGCTCGTCCGCCGCCTCGCCCTCCAGTTTGGGCACGTTCAGCCCCCCTTTGCTCAGGGCGTCGGTCAGCATCACGCCGGGACCGCCCGCGTGGGTGATGATGGCGAAGTTCCTTCCCTTCAGCTCCGGAAGGGTGAAGACGCAGCCTACCGTGGTCAGCTCCTCGCGCGAGAAGCAGCGCACGATGCCCGCCTTGCGGAAGAGGGCCTCCACCGCGGCGTCGGAACTGGCGATGGCCCCCGTGTGCGACGAGGCCGCCCGACTGCCGCTCTCCGAGCTGCCCGCCTTGATGGCCGCTATGCGGCAGCCCTTGCGGATGAGCGACGAGGCGTGGAACAGCAGGCGGTCGGGGTTGTGTATGCTCTCGATGTAGAGCAGCTTGACGCGCGGGTCCTTCTCTGCGTCGAACCGCTCGTCCATGAACTGAAGCACGTCTTCCACGCCTATCTGCTTGGCGTTGCCCACCGACCACACGGAGTTGAACTGCAACCCCTTCGTCACCGCGCTCTCCAAGATGAACACCGCCGTGGCTCCGGAACTGGAGATGAGGTCTACCCCCTTCGGGTTCAACTGGGGGATGGGCTGACTGAATATGCTGTGGTGCCACGTGTTGAGCAGGCCGATGCAGTTGGGGCCGATGAGCGAAGCTCCGTAACGGTTGACGGTGTCCAATATACGCCGTTCAAGCTCCGCGCCCTCGGGAGTCTCCTCGCCGAATCCGGCGGAGATGATGATGAAGGCCCTCACGCCCTTCGCGCTCGCCAACGTCTCCACCGCGTCCGGGCAGGCCGAAGCCGGAATAGCGAGAATGGCCAAGTCCGTGTCAGGCAACTCGTCCACACTGGCGAAGGCGGTCACGCCCTGCACTTCCTTTTCCTTCGGGTTCACTGCCCGCAGCTCTCCCCGGTATCCACCGGCAATCAGGTTTCTCAATATGGCGCCTCCCGGCTTATGCACGTTGTTCGAAGCTCCTACCACGACAATGCTCTCGGGGCGCAACAGTTGGGACGTTATCATCTCGTTCTTCTATTTATTATACGTTATGTTCATTCAAAAACTTCTCTATGTTGGCCAACGCCTTGCGCGACAGCCGCTCTACGCTCTGCGCCGACTTTCCGGCCACCACGGGCGTGTACATCACGTTGGGGCAGTCGGCCAGTTCGCCGGCCAATGTTCCCATGCCCGTACCGTCGCAGAAATAGTAGCTGTTGGGGTTGTCCTTCAGCCACGACCGCAGGGCGGGCACGTCGAAGGTGGCCCCTATGGAAGTGTTCATCAGAATCTTGCCGTCGCCCATCAGCCTGAACTCCTCCTCGCCAAGCAGGTAGGTGTTCCGCGGCAGGCAGGTGAAGACGATGTCGCAGCCGCTCAGCAGGTCGCCCAGCGGACGGTAGGCGATGCCCGCTTCCTCGGCCTCCGGCTTGCGGGTGCGGCTGTAATAGCTCACCTCGGCCCCCAAGAAGCGGAAAGCGTCGGCTATCATCCGGCCCGTCTTTCCCAAGCCGATGACCCCCATGCGCTGAGCGGTAAGCTCCAGTTTCTCCGGCTTCCACTGCCGCTCGCCGAAGCCGTGGAGGAAACGCACCAACTCGCTGATGGCGTACTCCACCACTCCCTCGTCGCCGTAGTCCTTCACGCCCGTAACCGTAATTCCCTTTCGGCCCGCCTCCACCACGTCCACATTGCAGCAGTCGGCGCTGTACAGCGTGCAGCACATGCCGATATAACGGATGTTGGGACAGGCGTCGAGCACGGCTTTACGGATTGGGGTCTTGAACGAGACCAACACCGCGTCGGCGTCGCCTATCCTTTGGATAATCTCCTCGTCCGTCCGGGGCTGCTCAAAGAACAAAAACACCTCCTCCGCGTACGAGGAGAGCTTGTCCAACGCCGCCTTGTTCAGCAGCGTATCTTCTATTGCGACTATCTTCTTAAACATGACTTTTCCTTTCATTTCTTATATACAACGCACAAATATAACTATTAAATTAAAAATGGAAAATGGAGAATTGAGAAATAAAAACGGAGAAATCGCCATGCGGGAATATCAGTCACACGAATCAGAAACTGAAAAAAGGACGGTGAAACCGTCCA
This sequence comes from uncultured Bacteroides sp., assembly GCA_949285075.1. Taxonomy (GTDB): domain Bacteria; phylum Bacteroidota; class Bacteroidia; order Bacteroidales; family Bacteroidaceae; genus Bacteroides. Next base: position 91,094 of record CASDXF010000001.1, read on the forward strand.
ATTACGCTTAGCCGCCGTGTGGAGCGAAGCGACACCCGCAGTTAGCGAGAGGCTTTCCACACGGTCCACCCTTTCGAGGTCGATGCGTCTCAGGCGGGCCTCACCGTCCTTTTTCAATCAATGATTCAAACAAACCGCCTTCCCCGTTTGACAAGCCGGGCTATTTCTCGCGAGAGATAGCCCTACGGCTCATGAGAAACAGGGCAGCGGCTCACGAGAAATAGGGCTACGGCTCACGGTCGACTTATCAGACTGATAATGAGGATTCAAGAATCAAGGAAAAACAATAGGGAAAACCGCTTGGCGATTTCTTATTTTTCAACCTATAATTTCTCCATTTTCAATTTTCAATTCTCCATTTACTAAGGGTGCAGCTCCTTGAAGGCCTCGTTCTCCTCACGGACGCTCTCTACGGCCTGCTCCAGTTCCTCGGCGGGCAGGTCGAATCCGTACCAACCCGTGTAGCAGTCCACGACGTACCACTTCCCGTCCGCCTGACGCTCGAACTCCACCCGAAGGTCTGGCTCGGATTCCTCGTAGCCCGCCTCGAACACCTTACGCTCCGGCTCGTCGAGGGTGAACCGCGAGACGTAGACGGCCCCGTCCTCCTGCGTGAACCGCTCGGCCTTCAGCATCTCGCCGTCAAGCAGAGGCCACTTCTCGCGAGTAAACGGAAAACTCTTCTCCGTCTCATCCTCGGCCAACAAGACGATGGGGGTCTTCAAAGGGAACTTAACCCGGGTGTACTGAAAGGCGGCGCTTGAGGTAAACTTCTTCACGAACGCGCCGAACTCTTCCCGCTCAGCGGAAGATGACAGCACAAGGGCCTCCCCCACACGGCCGTAGCCGTCGAGCGGGAGGAGCGACAGCAGAAGCGCCAACGCTCCCGCCATCTCCATCAGAAACTTAGTCTTCATCTTTATGCTTACGATTTGGTGTTTTCAGAAACTCATAACCGAAGCGACAGAACAGGCACTTCCGCTTGTCGCAATACGCCTTGCGGAGCTGAATCAACGCCTGACTGTCGGCGGCGGTGGCCACGGGCAGCCCGGCCGTCCGCCACGAGCGCACGATGTGGTTGTCCTCGGCCTTCAGCTCGTCGAGGAAACGCCCCGCGCGGTCGCACAGCCGCTCATCGGTCTTGTGCCGCCCGTAGGCGTAGAGGAAAGGGACGAGCGTGTTGATGATTATCAGATTGAGCGAGCCTTCGCCCATCGTCCGCTCCTTGCGGGCCGAGGGACACCCGAAGCTGTAATGCTCTTCCCAATAAGGCGACACGCGGGTGGCCAACAGCTGACGGGCCTCACCCAATGTCTCGGCCTCCAACAGTCGGGAGAAGAGCTTGTCGGACTTCTGGTAGAGCCAAGCCAGTTGCGCCAGACGGATGTGCGGAAAGTTATCCGGCCGCAAACGGAGAAACCGCCACAGCGCGGGGTCTACTCCCTTCGCCATGCCAAACTTGTGTCGCAGATAGCGGAACTCCTTGCGTATACGAAGGGCGTACTCGTCCTCCCGCTCTTTGGGGAGGAAGTCCTCGTTCAGCAATCCCGCCTGACCAAAGAAGAAGGCCTCTATCTGGAACTGGTCGTCGCGGTGCTTCTCCATCGCCCTGAACGGCAACGTAAGGGCCCACGCCTCGAAAGCGTCCCCGTTCAGGCCGAACCCGTAGTTGCGGGCGAGGGTAACAAAGAAAGCGTCCTCCCAATGGTTATCTACCCGGCGCAGCCGTTCCGCGATAGCGTCCGCCTTCTCCTGCAAACGCTCGGTCTGCAAGGCGGTGAGCCAACCGTGCACGGTCAGCTTGGGCAGCGAGGAGAGTATGGCGTGGCAAGCGGGGTACTGCTCCGCCACGCAAAGCTCCCGGTAATGCTCCTTCACGTAATCGGGAATATCCAATGAGAGTTGCGGGACGGGCGTACCGTCGGAACGGAACACCTCTGCGTCTACCTCGGTCACTACGTGCAGGACGACCGAGTCGTACGCCTTGTCCCGGTCGTGCCCGTGGCGGCGCCAGTCGGAAGATCGGAAGTGGATTTCCACGTTGCCCACCCACAGCGTGTCGCCCACCCGGAGCTTGGCGTTAAAGAAGTCCGGACCGGAGTCGGAATTATATAGGCCAGAATCAATCACTTCGACCGGCTCGCCCGCCTCGGTGCGCAGCGTTTTCAAGGGAAACAGCTTGTGTTTCCACACATAATGGAGAAGGTGTTCCATGTTAACGTTAAGTTAATGTACGCCGCAAATGTAATAAAAATCCTATCTTTGCCGCTATCATTTTGAATATAAGCAAGGAAAACAATGAAAATAGCATTAATCGGATACGGAAAGATGGGCAAGGAGATTGAGAAGATTGCCCTCGGCCGCGGACACGAGATAGTCTGCGTCATCGACATTGACAATCAGGAAGACTTTGAATCAGAGGCGTTCCGCTCGGCGGACGTGGCCATCGAGTTCACCAACCCGATGGTGGCCTACCAGAACTACCTGCGCGCGTTCAAGGCCGGAGTCAAACTGGTGTCGGGCAGCACGGGATGGATGGCCGAGCACAGCGAGGAAATCAAGAGGCTCTGCCGGGAAGAGGGAAAGACGCTGTTCTGGTCGTCCAACTTCAGCTTGGGCGTGACCATCTTCTCCGCGGTAAGCAACTATCTGGCGAAAATAATGAACCGGTTCCCCGTCTACGACGTGACGATGTCCGAGACGCACCACGTGCATAAGCTGGACGCACCGAGCGGCACGGCCATCACACTGGCGGAAGGCATCGTGGAACGCCTCGACCGCAAGGACAAGTGGGTGAAGGGCACGCTGTTGGCTCCGGACGGTACGCTCAGCGGAACCGCGGAGCATGCGGCGAACGAGCTTCCGGTCAACTCCGTGCGCGAAGGCGAAGTGTTCGGCATCCACACCATCCGCTACGAGTCGGACGTGGACAGCATCACCATTACCCACGACGCCAAGAACCGGGGCGGGTTCGCGCTCGGCGCGGTGCTCGCCGCCGAGTACACGGCCACCCATGAGGGTTTCTTAGGGATGAGCGACCTTTTTCCCTTCTTGAACGAATAAGGGAGAAAGTTCCCCCGTGAAACATAGTAAAACTAAACTGTTTGATAAGTTATGATACAAGCCACCCGCAAGCAATGGATTAAGTTCGCCGTTGTCACACTGCTTTATCTCATCTTCCTCGTCTGGGTACGGAGTTGGTGGGGATTGATTGTCGTTCCGTTCATTTTCGACATCTACATCACCAAGAAGGTGCCGTGGTCGTTCTGGAAAAAGATGAAGAACAAGACGGCGCGCACCGTCATGAGTTGGGTAGACGCTATCGTGTTCGCCTTAGTAGCGGTCTACTTCGTCAACATCTACATCTTTCAGAACTACCAGATTCCCACCTCGTCGTTGGAGAAGTCGCTGTTGGTGGGCGACTTTCTGTACGTGAGCAAGATGAGCTACGGCCCCCGCGTGCCGAACACGCCGCTCTCCATGCCGCTGACGCAACACACGCTGCCCATACTGGGCACGAAGTCGTACCTCGAATGGCCGCAGTGGGACTATAAGCGCGTGGCGGGATTCGGAAAGGTCAAGCGGAACGACATCGTAGTGTTCAACTTCCCCGCCGGAGACACGGTGGCGGTCAACTTTCAGCAGACGACCGATTTCTACTCACTGGCGTACAGCGAGGGGCAACAGATGTATTCTAACCCCATCAATATGGACACGCTGACACGGGCGCAGCAAAAGACCGTGTACGACCTATACTACGCGGGCGGACGAAGACAGATTCTGCGAAACAAGAAGTATTACGGCGAGGTGCTGTATCGCCCCGTAGACCGTAGGGAGAACTACGTCAAGCGGTGCGTGGGCCTGCCGGGAGACACGTTGCAGATTGTGGACGGGCAAGTGATGATTGACGGCAAGGCCATAGAGAATCCGGAGAACTTGCAGTACAACTACTTCGTGCAGACTACCGGCCCATACATTCCGGAAGAGATGTTCCGTGAACTGGGCATCAGCAAAGACGACCAGATGCTGCTGCAAGACGGCGGATGGGAGGGCGAGCTGTTAGCGATGGGCCTGAACAACAGAGACGCTAACCGCCGACTGACTCCGGTCTACCATCTGCCACTGACGGAGAAGATGCGCACGGCTCTTTCCGGCAACAAGAAGCTTATCAGCCAAATCGTCATGGAGCCGGAGACTTACGCCGGAAAAATGTATCCGCTCAATTTGTACACAAAGTGGAACCGCAACAACTACGGACCGATATGGATTCCCGAGAAAGGAGCTACCGTCACACTGACGGAAGACAATCTGCCCATATATGAACGTTGCATCGTGGCCTACGAGAAGAACCGGTTGGAACGGCGGGAAGATGGTCTCTACATCAACGGGAAGAAAACCAACCAATACACGTTCAAGATGGATTACTACTGGATGATGGGCGACAACCGTCACAACTCGGCCGACTCGCGGTACTGGGGATTCGTTCCCGAGGACCACATCGTGGGCAAGCCCATCATGGTATGGCTCTCGCTCGATAAAGACCGGGGATGGTTCGACGGCAGAATCCGCTGGAACCGCATTTTCAAATGGGTAGACTGAAACGATTCAAATGGATAGTGACGCTCGCCGGAGCGGTGGCCGCCGTGCTCTTGCTCCGGGGATTCGCCTTCACGTCCTGCCTCATCCCCTCGGAGGGCATGGAAAACTCGCTGTTCGAGGGGGAGCGCATCATCGTCAACAAGTGGAGCTACGGACTACGGGCCCCGCTGATGTCGGCCTTTCCCTACCGACGATGGCGGGAACGGCCCGTCAAGAGCGGCGACATCGTCATCTTCAACAATCCGAAAGCCGTCGGGCAACCGGTCATCGACCGCCGGGAGATGTTCATCAGCCGTTGCGCGGGAACGCCCGGAGACACGCTGATGGTCGATTCGCTATATAACGTCCTCTCGCCCGAGGAGCGGTTCAACCCCGACAAGAAGAGGCCGTACATCTACCCCGCCTCTAAGGAACGGGCGGTGACGGCGTTGCTGAGCAAACTGTCCATAGACAACGAAGGCCCCGAGCCAAGCGGAGACACCGCGCACATACGCAGCTTCAGCCGCTACGAGTATTACCTGCTGAAGCAAACGACAGACAGCCTGTGGATTCGCCCGCTCGTTCAGGAGGAGGCCGGAAGCGCCCGCCCGCTCGTCGTGCCCGGCAAGGGAAGGGTGATAAGGGTCTACCCGTGGAACAGGGCGTTGCTGCGCGACGCACTCGAAGCGCACGAGGGAAGGCGGGCGGAAATAAAGAATGACACTCTCTACGTAGACGGAAAACCAACTCAACACTGCATATTCAGCAAAAACTATTATTGGATGAGCTCGAACAACGCGCTCAACTTCTCCGACTCGCGCTCGTTCGGCTTCGTCCCGCAAGACCACCTCATCGGAAAGGCCACCCTTGTCTGGTTCTCGAAGGAACCCGGAACCGGCCCGTTCAGCGGCTACCGTTGGGAACGCTTCTTCCATTGGGTGGAGTGAGAGAAGAATACATTTACGCAATGCCCATTACTGAAAACCGAATGAGAACCGTTTACTTATCCTCAGCCTACCTCGCTCCCGTGGAGTATTACGCCAAGCTCGCCACCTACGACAAGGTGTACGTGGAGCAGCACGACCACTACATGAAGCAGACCTACCGCAACCGCTGCACGATAGCGTCGCCCAACGGCGAACTGGCCCTCTCCATTCCTACCGTGAAGCCGGAAAGCCCGAAGTGCCCGATGAGGGACATCCGCGTCTCCGACCACGGCAACTGGAGGCATCTGCACTGGAACGCCATCGAGTCGGCCTATAACGGCACGCCGTTCTTTGAATATTACAAGGACGACTTCCGCCCCTTCTACGAGAAGAAGTACGAGTTTCTGATAGACTTCAACGAGGAGCTGTGCCGGCTGGTGTGCGAGCTGATTGACCTGCACCCCGACATGGAGCGCACCCCGGAGTACAAGAGCGTATTCGCCGAGGGAGAGGAGGACTTCCGCGAACGGATTCACCCGAAGAAGGACTTCCGCACGGAAGACCCGGCGTTTGAGGCCAAGCCATACTATCAGGTATTCGACTCCAAGTTGGGGTTCCTGCCCAACCTGAGCGTCATCGACCTGCTGTTCAACATGGGGCCGGAGAGCCTGCTGTTCCTGAAGTAACGACGCCGTTACTGCCGCCGTGCCGACAAGGTCAAAGGCCTTCGACCTCCTCGACGGTCAGGCCCGCCACCTTAGCGATTGTCTCTAAGGGCATACCCAATGACTTAAGATTGCGAACCGTTTTCCACCGCTCCTCACACACTCCTTCTCCCTTTGCGAAGGCTAGCACGGCAAGGTCACGCGATACACCTTGAAACTCTCGTCATATTTCGTGCGGTCTTCAATGTACAGACGCTTACAAAACAAAAAAAGCGGCGGCACTGCACGTGTCGTCGCTTCTTACCTTTATCCGGGCATATCCCGTAACCTTCCGGACAAGCCGTTACTTAATCTCGATTTGTCTGTCGGCCTTCTTGATTTCCTCTTCCGAGAGCTTCGGCAGGTCGATGTTCAGCACGCCGTGCTCTACGGTAGCCGAAATCTTTTCCTTATCTACGTTCTCGGGCAGAACCATCGTCTGTTGGAACTTCGAGTACGAGAACTCGCGGCGCAAATAGCGTCCGTCCTTCTTGTCCTCCTTGTTCTCGGCCTTCTTCTCCATCGATATGACAAGGTTATTGTCCTCGTCGATGCGTACGTTGAAGTCCTCTTTCGTCATTCCCGGAGCCGCCAACTCTACCTTATACTCTTTCTCGGTCTCCAGTACATTGATGGCCGGAGCCGTAGCGTTCGCTCTTACCATCCAGTCATTATCAAAGAAATCGTTGAAAATGCTCGGTAACCAATTCTGAGTTCTTCTAACAGGTGTCATAATCATATCTCCTATCTTTAAGTTATACATTCATGTTTTATTTTATCCGAACTCCGGTTCTTTCGCTTCCGTCCGGTGGAGTCTTTCGCTCCGCCGCCGTCCGTTTCTCGAACCGTCGTTCGCCTGATAAGATGCAAAGTCCGTGCCACTCGCATTTCCATCGAAACGTTGACTATTTGTCATAAACGTAATGCCAATATTACTCGTTTTATGACAATAAGAGCTACAACAACCGCATTCATCCGTCAATTTGCTAACAATATGTAACCACACGAGCCGTAGCGCCATTTCTCGCGAGCCGTAGCGCTGCTTCTCGCGAGCCGTAGCGCTGCTTCTCGCGAGCCGTCGCCCTATCTCTCACGAGAAATAGCCCTTCCTGTCAAATGAAAAAGAGGGTTAATGAACAATGGCTAATGATTACGGTCAATGCGAATCAATAAGTTCTCAATTTTCAATTCTCTATTCTCAATTTTAATAATATTCTTTCGTATCTTCGCGACATTATCCGTGTTAAGCGAAGTAGAATTACAGTAAAACCCTTATGATAAAGCAATTCTTTTCCGTACTGGGCCGGTACATCAAGCCATACCGTAAGTATCTTGCGTGGACGGTCGTCCTCAACTTTGTTTCGCAGTGGCTTAACGTCTGCTCGTTCATGACCCTTATCCCTATCCTGAATATTCTGTTCGACACGAATGCGGGCAAGGTCTACACGTATCAGCCCATGAGTCTGGATACACTCAACAAGGACGTGATAATGAACAACGCTTCCTACTGGATTAGTCAAATCGTGGAGTCGCAGGGGCCCTTCTTCGTGCTGCTGCTCATGGGACTGGTGCTGATTGTGGCCACGCTGCTGAAGACGGCGGGCTACTTCGCTTCGTCGGCCATCATGGTTCCGCTGCGCACGGGTATCGTGCGCGACATCCGCATCGAGGTCTACAACAAGGTGCTGCGGCTTCCGCTCAGCTTCTTCTCGGAAGAACGCAAGGGGGACATCATCGCCCGCATGAGCGCCGACGTGACCGCCGTGGAGAGCACATTGACCAGTTCAATAGACATGCTTATCCGCAACCCCATCACGATATTGGTCTGCTTCGGCACGCTGTTTATCATGAGTTGGCAGCTGACGTTGTTCGTCATCGTCTTCATGCCGGTGGCCGGATGGATTATGGGGACCATCGTGCGCAAGCTGAAGAAAAAGTCGTTCATCGCTCAGGCGCAGTGGGGCGATATCATGTCGCAACTAGACGAGACGTTGGGCGGCCTGCGGGTCATCAAGGCCTTCATCGCCGAGGACAAGATGGCCACCCGCTTCGCCAAGACAAACAACGAGTTCAGGGACGCCACCAACCAGATGGCCATCCGTCAGGCGTCGGCCCACCCCATGAGCGAGTTCTTGGGGACGTGCATCATCGTAATTGTGGTATGGTTCGGCGGCTCGCTGATTCTGGGAGAGGTGGGCGCTCCGCTAAGCGCTTCCGCTTTCATGGCTTATCTGGCCGTGCTCTACAATATCATCAACCCGCTGAAGGAGTTCTCGAAGGCCTTCTACAACATTCCGCTCGGACTGGCCAGTATGGACCGTATCGACATGATTCTGAAGGCGGAAAACCCCATAAAGGACCCCGAGAAGCCGCTTCCGCTGAAGGACTTCACGGACAAGCTAGAGTTCCGCGACGTGAGCTTCAGCTACATCCCGGGTCGTCCGGTGCTGAAGCACGTCAACCTGACCGTCCCGAAGGGAAAGACCATCGCGTTGGTGGGACAGTCCGGCTCGGGCAAGTCCACGCTAGTCGATTTGGTTCCGCGCTATCATGACATCCACGAAGGCGGACTCTTCATCGACGGCAAGAACGTGAAGGACGTGTCCATCCACAGCCTGCGGGCGCTCATCGGCAACGTCAATCAAGAGGCCATCCTCTTCAACGACACGTTCTACAACAACATCACCTTCGGCGTGGACAACGCCACGATGGAGCAGGTCATCGAGGCGGCCAAAATAGCCAACGCCCACGACTTCATCATGGAGACGGAGAAGGGATACGACACGATGATAGGCGACCGCGGCGGCCGTCTGTCGGGCGGACAGCGCCAACGCGTCAGCATCGCCCGGGCCATTCTGAAGAACCCGCCCATCCTGATTCTCGACGAGGCGACCTCCGCCCTCGACACCGAGTCGGAGCGGTTGGTGCAGGAAGCGCTAGAGCGCCTGATGAAGTCGCGCACCACCATCGCCATAGCCCACCGCCTCAGCACCATCAAGAACGCCGACGAGATATGCGTGCTCTACGAGGGAGAAATCGTGGAGCGAGGCACGCACGAGGAACTTATCGCGCTAAACGGCTACTACAAGAAGCTGAACGATATGCAGAGCCTGTAAAGGAACGGACTTGCGGGGACGGGTGGCCCTTGCGAAGCCTACGCTAAAAACATATAAGTAAGAAACGACACAAACTAAAAAGCAACAAGGTTGATTATGAAGTCCCCGACAGTAAGTATCATCACCGTGAATTATAACAACAATCAAGGGCTGATACAGACCTTAGAGAGCGTGAAGAAGCAGCGTTTTTCCTCATACGAGCACATCATCATCGACGCTTCGTCGACGGACGGGAGCGTGGACACCATATTGAAGTACAGCAAGGAAACCTCCAAACTGGCCTACTGGGTGTCCGAGAAAGACGGCGGCATCTACGACGGCATGAACAAAGGAATACGCCACGCGTCGGGAGAGTACCTCTATTTCCTCAATTCCGGGGATTGCCTGACGGACGACATACTCAGTCAAATCTCCTTTGACGGGACTAAGTACATCTATGGCAACATAGAGTTCATCACCACGCAATACCAGTGGACATGGACCTATCCCGACACGTTCGGCACCTCATTCCTTCTGGACGAGGAGAACGGGTGGATTTCCCAACAAGCGTGTTTCATTCACCATTCCCTTTTCAAGGACGAGCTATACAGTACCGACTACAAAATCATATCGGACTGGATACACGCCATGCGCTCCATCATCTTCAAAGGATGTAGTTATAGGCATATACCTCTTACCGTCGCATTGTACGACGGCAATGGCGTAAGCAGTGTCAATAGGGAAAAGACTCTTCAAGAGAGAGCGAAATGGCTCAAGGAAAACGTGAATCCGACTTTCCTCGCCGCTTTCACCGAGTTGAAAACATACAAAGACGCAGGTCTGGACTTCTTTGTGCCTTATTTGAATTATTCCCGGACGTTCCAAAGGCGCATGAAGGCTTTAATCCCCTTCCTGCTCAAAGCGCACCGCCTCTTCTCGAAGAAAAAGAGGAAGTAACGATGAGCTTGGGGCGTGCCGTCCGGCCATGCGCTGCGGCATGAACCGCTTGACTTGTCAATATTCCACCGTCCAGACAGGGAGGAATCCGAACAAATAGCACTTCAGTTCTTTCATTTTTCGCTTAACCTTCAAAATGCGGATGAACCCGAACAAGTCGTAATACCGTTTTCTCTTGTCCCTCTCTTTCACCACGCATATCGGCAGGCAATCAAACAGGCGGTAAGTCCTGACACGCCAACACTTGCTCTTCTTTATACGCAACGGAAGGGTGACGCACAGCACCGGCGCTTCCAACCACTCCAGAATCTTGTACTTGTCCATCTCCCAACGATCGTAACCGTCCTTGATGAAGCGATAGGCGTTCCGCTGAATCTCCCTCACGTTAGCCATATTCTCTGGAGAGAGCGGCGCAGGGAAATAAGCGTCGTACAAGAAGCCGTTCACGCCATGCGTGATGTACTCGCTCATGGTGGGGTTGTCCGGCGCGACGACGCAGCGGCCCATCGCCATAGCCTCCAAGAAGCTCATGCCGATGCCCTCGTACAGACGGGGAGCCATGTAGAAGGCGCACGACTCAATGTCCTTGAGCATATCCTCGCGCTTGTCGTACCACTCCGAGTACACGAGCTTGTCGGAAAAGCGGGTGGAAGGAGCCTTGAAGCGGTGGCCGGGGTCGAGCACCTTGTGCAAGTGCACCTTGCCGACGGTGACGTGTCTGAACACCTTCTCGACCAAGTCGAGGTTCACGTTCATGACCCGCTGCCAGAAATAGATGTTTGAAGCCTCACCCCACTGGAAGTCATCGTAGGGTTTCGGGAAATACTGAATATAATAAGAAGAGAGTCCCAACGCTTTCAGCCGCTCGTGCAACGTGCGAGAGAAGTTAATGATATTGAACTCGGCATACGAAATCCACGCCTCATCCGCCAAACTTCCGCTAGCGTCGAACATCGGGAAGAGCGCCGCATGCTTGAAGGTGATATGCTTCTTCAGCTTCTTCAGGTCGGGCATTATCTGAAACAAGACCAACACGTCATATGTCCGCCCGTCCAGTTGCTCGAACACCTTATCTGGCTCCTTGTCATAAGGGTCAAAATTGCAAATCTCAACCTCATAGACCTCCTGAAGCAACTCCTTCAGAAAATCAGCCGACCTAGTTTTATTGTGAAAACTATGGTCAATATACAACAATCTTTTCGCCACTTCTTTACTCTCCGGATTTTTCTACTTCATAAACTAAAATTGGGGGCAAAGGTACGAATATTTATAGCCACTGCCCGCCGTTTTACAGATAAAACGGCAGACCCACGATAATACTGCATGGGAAAGCCTAATTTATTTACGGGCATTCGTTATCTTTGCGCTAAATAAGGAATTATACACATTTTATTTAACATTACGATGGGAAATCTGACTCTAAGCATCATTACTGTCAATTTCAACAATGACGCTGGACTCATTAAAACATTAGAAAGCATAAAAGAGCAAACATTCACCTCATACGAACACATTATTATTGACGGTGGATCAACAGACGGAAGCCTTGATACGATTAGGAACTACGCTCGTACCACTCCAAATCTGAGCTATTGGGTTTCTGAGCCGGACAAAGGCATTTACGACGGCATGAATAAAGGCATCCAAAAAGCAAAAGGAGAGTACCTCTATTTCCTGAACTCGGGAGATTGTTTAATGAATGACATCTTAGTGCGGATACCTTTCGACGGGACGCAGTATTTGTATGGCGACGCTAACCTCGTGTACGAACGCCAACGCATCCGAGTCCATACCTATCCCGATATTCCAGACTTTATTTATTTATCTGATAACTCTTTGCAACATCAATCGTGCTTCATCCATCATAGCCTATTCATCGACAATCTGTACGATATCCGCTATCGAATCATATCTGACTGGGCACATACTTTTCAAAGCCTTATCATGAACCGATGTTCTTACCGGCATCTACCATACATCATCTCCGTATGCGACGCCTGCGGCATCAGTTCAAATCTAGAAGAACTTAGACGTGAACGGGAAAGATGGTTTGTGGAAAATCTACCGCCTATATTAAGCAACGCTTTCCGTGATTGTACCGCACTCGACAGGGCCAGATTCAGAGAGGTTGTTCGTATCTTATCGCATACGGATAAATTTAAGAAGAGAGCCAAGAAATTAATTCTATTCCTTTATAAGATTAGTCACTTCTTTGGAAAGGAATAAGGTTTCAGTTTCTTCCGGTAATAAGCAACAAAAAGTTTGGGAAAGGACTGGTACATAAAAGGATAGATAAAGCATTTCCCTTTAGGTAAAGGAGATAAACCGCACTTCTTCATTTCCTGCACCATCTCAAGCTGAGTACTGGCGGGAGCTCCCCACTGGATGCTTCTCTTGAAGGATTGCAACAGCCTACGTGCTATCAGATTCTGAAAGAAGTCGTTCATCTTTTTACCTTTTACACGCTGCAACCTGAACTGCTCTACGCTTTTCATCGCCCTGAGCATATAGAGGCATGAACGATTGTCATAGTTCATCATAAACGAATCGGGATTCCGATAGTAGTTGTAGAAGCAAACGGACGAGAAGCCTACTCTTTCCGCAAGATAGAAGACCTTCGGCATAAGCTCCTCATCCTCATGTCGAATAGGCATGAAGCTGAACTCGTGTTCTTTCCAGTAAGACAGGCGGTAAACAATGCCCCACACTACCGGCGGTAAGCACCGGAGCATAAAATCAGCCCCGGAACAAACCGGCATCCTGTCCTCACACTTATCTGTATAGTGTAACGGACGAGGCAATTCCCCCTTGTCATCCCAATAATGGAAATTCAGCACCAACAGGTCAAGCGCATCCTTCTCCATCCTCCCGTACAGCATAGACAACGTATTTTCCTTAATCCAATCGTCCGCGTCTACAAACAAGAAATACTTGCCGGACGCTTGCCGGACACCGTAATTCCTCGCCTCGCTAACCCCTTTGTTCGCAGTCGAGAATACCTTGACAGCGTGTCCATACCTGTCCAAAACCTCCGCCGTACCATCGGTTGAGCCGTCGTTGACGACAATAACCTCATACTCATCCGTCGGCAAATCCTGATTCAGCAACGAGTCCAAGCAACGGGTCAAATACCTTTCCGCATTGTATGCGGGTACAATAATCGAGAGCTTCTTCTCCATCATCCGTCCTCCTCTTCCCCGTCAGTCTATCAGCAGCTTGATTCTCCGCTTGAACAGCGCGCGGTAGCCCTTGTAGAGCTTGCGGTAAAACTTGAAGTGGCGGCACAGGATGTAGCGCTTTATCGACATGTTAAGGCCCAAACGCCATACGGTGATGTGGCCGTACTCGTTTATCTTCTGCATCGTCTCCTCGATGATGTTCTCGTAGGCGGGCGAAGGAGGACACAGCAGGGTGTGGTTGATGAGGTGGATGCCGCGCTTGAGCACGCTGACGGACGACTCTTTGCCGAGCTTCGCCTCCTGAATGAAGCGGTCCTGCTCGTAGAGGCTCAGGAAGTAGTGGTACTCCTTCACCGGGTCGTACTGGCCGCGGGTGATGCTCTCGTTCAGGTGAATCATGTAGTGATACTTCGACACGCAGCTCAGCACCACCTTCCGAGACTTGTAGAACACCTTGTACAGCACGGCCACGTCTTCATAAGTACGCCCCACGGGGAAGGTCAACTGCTCGAACAAGCTGCGTTTGAACAGCTTCGCCCACAAGTAGTTCTTCACCAAGTCGTTCTTCACTAAGGCGCGTATAATCTCCTTGTTCGAGAAGACGTAAAGCTTTCCCGTATTGTTTATTATCTTCGAGGGACGGCCTTCCTGCTCAAGCAGATAGGTACACGCGGCCACGTCCGCGTCGTGCTTCACCAACAGCCCGTGCAGGTACTCGTACATGTCGGTATCTATGAAGTCGTCGCTGTCTACAAAACCCAATAGCTCGCCGGTAGCGGCCTCCAAACCGGCGTTGCGGGCCGCGCTCACCCCTCCGTGCGGCAGATGAATCACCCTGACACGTCGGTCGTTCCGGGCGTACTCGTCGCAAATGGCGGACGAGCCGTCGGTGGAGCCGTCGTCAACCAAGATGATCTCAAGGTTAGTGTATGTCTGCTCCACGATGGAGCGCAGACAAGTCGTCAAGTAGTTCCGGACGTTGTAGACCGGTACAATCAGACTTATCAATGGTCTTGAGAGTTCAGCGTTCATCATATATTATTCAGTTTATCTTCTTTTTCATTATTTCACAATCCCTACATTTAAGAATACCTCGTGAGTGGGGAATACTGCAAGCTCTTTTCTTAATTTAAGTAAAACCCCTATGGCTCACTCGGCTAATCCAGACTCATCCCGTCGAGCTTCCAGAGCCGGCAGACGGCCCTCCACTGCTCGTCGTTCAGGTTGCGTCTTCCGTTGTTCGTCCGTTGCAGGCTGTTGTCCTGCGTCCGGGGCAGTTCTATCGGCCGGGGGAAGAATCGCCCGCCGCCCGTCACCTTCACGCCCTCCTTCAGCTCGTTGGCCTTCAGCCAAAGGTCGTCGGCGGAAGGGCAGCACTCGCTGATGAGCCGGAGGTCGAAGAGCGACTCGCCGTACCAACGGGGAGGATAGCAGATTCCGCCGCATCCCACCGCCATGTTGACGTGGGCGCTGCATGGCGGCATCTCGACCACCTTCGTCCACCGCTTATAGGGGGCGAAGGAGCCGCCTTCCCGCCTCATCGTCCGGATGACGTTCCCGCAAACCGTTCCGGGATACCGGTACGACAAACTCAGCAAGCGTTCGAGGGTGTCTCTCGGATAAATCAAATCATCGTCCACTGTCACCACCGTCATGTCCGGGCAGTCACGGAAAACGTAGTAGTATTTCTTGTGCGAACGGAGATTGCCGGACACGAAGCGGAAGTCCACCCCGTTGGCCCGCAAAGCCGTCAGCGACTGCGGCAAATCATTCATCTTGCCGGGAAACTCCTCTTCGGAGAGCCACACGACAATCTTTTCCGGCGGGCAGGTCTGCCATAGGATAGACTTCAGCGTCAGGTGGAGCTGCCCTATCCTCGGGGGGAAGCTCGTGAGCGAGACCACTACCCCCGAACGGTTGGACAACACGGGAGCCTCCGTCCGCCGCCCGTAGTCGGCTATCACCTTCCGGCGCAAGGCGTTCTTCCTCCACTGGCAAGGCAGGGAGAACAAGTGGCGATACAGCCCTCCACGCTGCCTATACCGGGCCAACCGCTCCTCCTCTATCGTGTAGCGGTCGTACCAACCGTTGGCTTTGACCGTCTCTCCGGCGAGCGGGCCTTTCACGATGCCGTAGGGCGACCACTGTACTTTCGCTCCCCGGGTATGCTTCCGGATGTCGCGGTTCTTCCGGATGGACTCCGGTGTCTTGTACCCCCGCGAATGGTCGAGGTGGAGACATACGGTGGAGTAGCGCATCTGCAAGCCGTGCACGCCGTAGTTCTCCAACCGCTCGCCGAACTCCCTGTCCTGCCCCCCGTACTGCATCCGCTCGTCGAATCCGTTCACGGCGAGAATGTCGCTCAGCCATCCCGAGGCGTTGTGGCCGTTCCACGTCGCCTTCGTGGGGGTAAAGGTGTTCAGCGTCCATCGCCACAGCCCTTTCGCCGTCAGCTTGTTGTTCTTGAACGAGGCGGGCATCCCCTTGCTCCGCATCCACCGCAGGTCGAAGCAACGGCCGGACAAGATGTCGTCCCTCGTCAGACTCTTGGAGAGAGCCATGCTCAGCTTGTGGTATCCGCCGGAGAGGAAGCGTCCCCTTCGGCGCAGGCGAAGGTGCGTCTCCACGAAGTCGGGCCGGGGGATGCAGTCGCCGTCGCTAAACAGCAGATAGTCGGTCTGCGCCGCCAATATCCCCTTGTTCAGGATGTCGCACTTGCGGAACCCCTTGTCCTCGTGCCAGACGTGCTTCACCGGATAGGAGAGTTGGGGTACCAACCGCTGCAACAAATCGAACGTCTCCCTCCGCGAGCCGTCGTCAGCGATAATCAGCTCGAAGTTCTTCACGGTCTGCGCCTCGTATCCCCACAGCGCATTCTCCAACCACTCCGGCTGATTGCAGGTGGAGAGCACGACGGAGATGCGCAGGGCCGCGTCGCCCGTCCTGCCCATGCGGATGAGGGAATAGTTGCGTTCCATCGAACCGTCCGCCCAATAAAGGCGTCTCGACCGCTCCTTCCATCCCGTCAGGTCCAAGCGTGCGACACCGTCGCCTCCGGTAGCGTCTGTCCGCTCCTCGTGCAGCCGCACCAGCCAGAAGGCGTCCGCGGCGTCCGGCTCCCTCAGCTCCGCATGGCGGGAGAGCAGCAGCTCGCTCACCTTCCCGTCCGGGCAAATCACGTTATTTTCAAATACTACCTTCATGCCTTCGTCACCTTATTATATGTCCAAATCGAACCATACCTGATGCCTGCGCCGGTACCTGTCCCAAAACCTTTTCCTGTAATAGAGCACCAGACGCACGCACCGCTCCTCGTCCATCCGCCTCGCCCGGGCGTACTCCCTCGCCATAAGAATGAACAAGGAAGTCTTTCCCCAAAGCCGGGCGAAGTTGGCGCAGCCTTTCCTCATGCTCACCCGGCCGAAATGCATCCGGTTAATGTCTACCAGCGAAAAATGATAGCCGTCGTCGAGCTTGTCGAACAGGATATTGCCCGGCGAGTAATCCAAATGCAGGATTCCAGATTCGTGCAACCGGGCCGTAAACCGGGCGAAAGCCGTTATCACCTCCTCGCACGACTTCACGTCGGCGTTGCCGAACTCGCAGAAATTGCGCCGATAAGGTGACTGCACGCTCACGAAATACGAATAGCCAATCAGCCCTCCCATTCTTTCCTCAATATAAGCTATCGGCTCCGGAGTCTCGAACCCCTTGCGCAACAACCGCTCCGGATAGGCGAACGCCCGCTGTCCCTTCGACAGGCGGAAGAAAGAATAAGCTATCCGGTTGATGAGCGGAGGCACGGCGTACCGCTTCACGTTTACGTCGACTCCCTCCGTCTGGAACACCTTAATCAGGTTCCGCCCGGAATGGATGACCCTCCCCTTCGCCTCAAAGTCGCCGGGAAGACGTTCCAATGTCCCGCGCAGATACCCGTATTTAGGATTAATCAATATCTTCATCTTTACTAACGCAAAAAGGTCACGCGCGCGGCCGGCGTTCAGCGGCCCCGTTCCTGACCTGTCATTCTAAAATACTTATCCAACACCAGCAGGGAAATCAGGTCTTCCCGCTCTTTATTCTTGAACTGCTCCACGTACTCGTTGGCGTGGCGGATGATGGCCAACGCCTCGTCGACGTGCGCCATGTAGTAGCGCAGCCGCTCTTCCAAGTCCGAGAAGTCAGGCTTTATCTCGATATAATGATAGTCGGGGATGAGCGTCCCCTCCATGAACCACGTCTCGCAGGTAGGCTTCGGCATCACGGCTATCGAGTTGGACGACATGACCCACTTCAGGTTACTGGCCACGTCGTTGCCTTCAAGGGCCATGACGAACTTATACTCCAGATGCTCGCGGATGGTCTTCTTCTCCGTGCGCCACTCCGCCGGGTCGGTCGTGTTCCGGCTGACGTCGCCCAAGTCGCACAGCGGATGGCCGAAGTACATCTCCATGAACCGGCGGCGCAGGGGCTTGCCCTTCACCTTGCCCCGGAATATCACCATGTCTTTCTTGCGCTCGAAGGGGACAGGGTCGTTCACGAAGATAAAGTGCCTCACCTTGTTCAGCTTCAGCAGCACCCCGTTGGCGTTGTCGGGGCCTATGGGACGGCTCTTCACCACCGAGGGACAGTCGGGCACGAAGTTGATGTCGCCCGGCAGGAAGCTCCACCGGAACCGGTCGGGAAACCACCGGGTGTACTGATAGGAGTCGTAATAGTAGACCTTCTGCCCCGTTATCCTATGCTCGCCCAATGTGGGGGCCGAAGTCTGCAGGGCGGCTCCGGGCTTCAGCTTATTGTAATAGTCGACGCGCCGCTCGATGTACTCCCTGTCCTTCCGTCCGGAGAGGGAGGCGAGCCTGCGCCGCAGGCGGAGGCGGAACAGCCACTTGGGCATCATCTGCCTAAGGGCGTTCACCGAGTAGTAGACGAACTTCATGTTCTTCCCGCTCCGCAGCTTATATATCAGCTTATCTCGCATGTTCGGTCCTCTTACGTTTCCCCTGAGCCGTCAGCAGCCTCTCTACCTTTTCTACAATCCGTTCCGGCTCTATTCCCCGCAGGCAGGCATAGTCGCCCCTCCAACAGGGTTTCTGTCCGAAGACGGAACAGGGGCGGCACGACATGTCGAGCTGCACCGCGTTGTCCGCCGACTGCCGCCAACCCATGAAACCGGCGTAGGGATGAGTGGCTCCCCATACGGAGACTACCGGCGTGCCGACCAGCGAAGCCAAGTGCATGTTGGCCGAATCCATCGAGAGCATCACGTCCAGATGGCTAATCAGGTTCAGTTCCGCGCGCATACCCAACTTGCCCACCATCGAGCGGGCCGACGGATACTTCTCCGCCCACGCCTCAAGCACCTCGCGCTCGTTTCCGCCGCCACCGCCGAACAGGAAGACCGTCACCCCCGGCATGGCGGCCAGACGAGCCACCACCCGCTCCTGCAAGTCTAGCGGGTAGACCTTGCCCTCGTGCTTGGCGAAGGGGGCTACGCCTACCCACTTGCCGTCTCCCTTCGGGCCGGTCACCGGCTCTATCTCGGCGAAGTCGCCCCCGCCCGGCCCGTAGATGGACACGAAGTCCGGCGACACGGGGAAGCCCAACGCCTCCAGTACGTCCGCGTAGCGCTGGAAGGAGCTTTTCTGCGGTTCGAACACCTTGTTCTCGCGCCGCACCAGTTTCTTCTTGCCCTCCCGCCCCTTGTCGATGACGGCCACGGGGATTCCGGCCAAGCGGAACCTGAGGGAGAGGTAGCGGGTGCGGAGCACGCCGTGGAAGTCCGCCACGCAGTCGAAGCGCTTCGCCTTCAGCTCGGCGTAGAGGGTGTTCAGGCCCCACCATCCGCCGTGCTTCCCTCTCAGGTCGACTCCCACGAAGCTGACGTTGGAGGGCAGTCTCTCGAAAAGCGGCTGCCACACGGCCCGGCTCACCACCGTGACCTCGTGTTGGGGGTAGCGCACGGCGAACGAGCGCACGACCGGAACGGTCATCGCCACGTCGCCAAAGGCCGAAAAGCGGATTATCAGGATGCGGGCCATCGTATCGTCTCGGATTAACGCTTGGCGTAGAGCACGGGGTTCAGCGCCGGGTCGTTGTACATCTTCATCTGCTTGTACACCTTCATGTACTTCCTGCCCGCCTCGATGTCCTCAAGCAACTGGTCGATGGCGGTGGAGAGGTCCTTCTTCTGCTCCGTCAGCACGGACAGCTTCGCCCGGCAAGCCTCGCGGTGCTTGTCGTCGGCGTCAGTCCGCTCCGTCTCCTGCCTCATGTGGTAAATCTTCAGGGCGAGAATAGAGAGACGGTCTACCGCCCACGCCGGGCTTTCCGTGTTGATGGTGGCCTCGGGCAGAGGCTTCACGTCCTTGTAGCGGTCGAGGAAGTAGCTGTCTATCAGCTCCACGAGGTCGGTACGGTCTTGGTTCGACTTGTCCACCCTCCGCTTCAGGGCCAACGCCTCCACGGGGTCTATCTGCGGGTCGCGGATAAGGTCCTCCATGTGCCACTGGGCCGCGTCAATCCAGTTCTTCAGGTAGAGGTAGTACTCGATGGACTTCACCTCGTAAGGATTGTTCATCGGAGCGTCTATGCTGTCCGTCACGTGATAGTCGGCGGTCGCCTTCTCGAATATCTCATTGCAAAGCTCACTAAATGCCATAGTTTAATCCGGTTAAAAATATACGATGGGCAAAACTATGTAATATTTTCCATACGGACAACCGTTTCCCGCTTTTTCTTGCCGGCACGGGCCTGTCGCCCGCGAGCCGTCGCCCTATTTCTCGCGAGCCGCCGCCCTATCCATCGCGACAGACAGCCCTATTTCTCACGAGCCGTAGGGCTATTTCTCACGACACTGATTATCAATCAATTGGCCCTACTCCTCAAAAACTGTCCGCATTCCGCGCTCTAGAGACATGGGCGGGCCTTTTTTCCCGAGTTCGCCCGCCAGACAGCCCGCCATCCTCCCATCACGAAATCGTCCGACAACGCGCCCGGGAGCGAGGCGACGGTACGAGCCGAATGAGGAGTCCCCGCTTTTTCATGAAAAAATCAGGTGGAAACATCGTGTTTTAACCGAAGAACGCTTATTTTTGCGGCATGGTACATTTTAAATTTCCAAAGCGAAACAGAAAACATCTCGTCCGGAGAGCACTGCTGATGGCCTTGCTCGCGGCGTTAATCTATTCCTGCGCCAGTATCGGGCATCCGATGGGAGGCCCCGAGGACTGGACTCCGCCCGTTTTCATTGGCAGCAATCCGCCGGCGGGCGCGCTGAACAACAAGCGGACGAAGATAGACCTCCGGTTCGACGAGTACATCAAGCTGGAAAACGCGATGGAGAAGGTGGTTATCTCTCCACCGCAGATACAGCAGCCGGAAATCAAGGCTTCGGGCAAGAGGATACAGGTGAGCTTGCAAGACACGCTGAAAGAGAACATGACCTACACGATAGACTTCTCCGACGCCATCGTGGACAACAACAATGACAACCCGATGGGGAACTTCGCCTTTACCTTCTCCACGGGCGACAAGATAGACACGATGCAGGTGACGGGCACGGTGCTCAACGCCGCCGACTTGGAGCCTATCAAGGGCATACTGGTGGGGCTGCACGCCAACCTCAACGACTCGGCCTTCACGAAGCTGCCTTTCGAGCGGGTGGGACGCACCGACAGCCGGGGACGCTTCACCATCCGGGGCATCGCGCCCGGCAGCTACCGCATCTACGCGTTGCAGGACGCCGACCAGAACTATATGTTCACCCAGAAGAGCGAGGTCATCGCCTACAACGACTCTATCATTATCCCTCGCTTGGAGGAGCGGACACGCATGGACACGGCGTGGGTAGACTCGCTGACCTACGACACCATCGTGGAGAGGCAGTACACGCACTATCTGCCGGACGACGTGATACTAAGGGCGTTCAAGGAGTTCAACTACTCGCAATATCTTGTGAAGTCGGAACGGCTCGTGCCGCACAAGTTCACTTTCTACTTCGCTAACAAGGCGGACTCGCTGCCCGAACTGAAGGGCCTGAACTTCGACGAGAAGGAGGCGTTCATCATCGAGAAGAACACCCGCAACGACACCATCAACTATTGGATAAAGGACTCGTTGCTCTACATGCAGGACACGCTCGCCATGAGCCTGACCTACCTCTACACCGACACGCTGAACCAACTGGTGCCGCGGACGGACACGCTGAGACTGGTGTCGAAGCAGAAACTCAAGAAAAAGGAGGAGCCCAAGAAAAAGAAAAGGAGGAAGGACGACGAGGAAGAGCCGGAGCCTACGGAATTTCTGCCGGTGAGGGTGAGCGCGCCCTCGTCGATGGACGTGTACGGCTACGTCTCGCTGACCTTCGACGAGCCGGTGGCCTACTACGACAGCGCGGCCATCCATCTGCGCCACAAGGTAGACACGCTGTGGGAGGACGTCTCTTTCGAGTTTGTGCAGGACACGATAAATCTGCGGCAATATAACCTGTACTATGAATGGGAGCCTACGGGAGAATACGAGTTCGCGGTAGACTCTACCGCTTTCCACGGCATATACGGACTGTTTACGGACAAGATAAAGCAGGGCTTCAAGGTGCGCAGCGAGGACGAGTACTTTACGCTCAAGTTCAGCGTCACCGGAGCCGACCCAAAAGCTTTCGTCGAGCTGCTCGACGCGCAGGACAAGGTGGTGCGCCGCCGCAGGGTGACGAACGGCATAGCCGACTTCTACTTCCTCAATCCCGGGAAGTACGCCGCCCGGCTGATAAACGACCGCAACGGCAACGGCGTGTGGGACACGGGAGACTACGAGAAAAAGATACAGCCGGAAGAGGTGTACTACTATCCGGACTTCTTGGAATACAAGGCGCTGTGGGACGTAACGCAGCCGTGGAACATTAAGGAAAAGCCTTTGGACAAGCTGAAGGCGGACGAACTGAAAAAACAGAAACCAGAAGATGAAAAGAAGAAAAAAGAACGGGAACAACGAATGGCTGAAGAACAGCGCAGGAGAAATCGCCGCTAAATGGCGCAAGGGGCTCATGGCCGGAGCCATAGCGCTGTTGGCGTGGGGGGCGGCTATACCCGCCGCGGCACAGTGCGAGGCGAAGAACGAAGCTTTCCAGTCGGGCGAGCAAGTAATGTACGACCTATACTTCAACTGGAAATTTATCTGGGTGAAGGCGGGAATCGCCAGCCTGACGCTGAACGAAACGACATATAACCACGAGCCGGCCTACCGCATGAATCTGCTGGCCATGAGCAGCAAACGGGCCGACTTCTTCTTCAAGATGCGCGACACGCTGACTTCCACCTTCACCGACAAGCTGGAGCCCCGCTACTTTCGCAAAGCGGCCGAGGAAGGCAAACGATATACCGTAGACGAAGCGTGGTTCTCGTACAAGGACGGGGTGAGCTACGCCAAGCAGCGCCGCACTTTCCCCAGAGAAGGAGAGGTATACGAGGACGAGGCGAGCGACAGCCGGTGCATCTTCGACATGCTGTCCATTCTGGCGCAGGCCCGCTCGTACGACCCGGCCGACTATAAGGTGGGCGACAAGATTCTGTTCCCTATGGCTACGGGCCGCAAGGTGGAAGAGCAGACCCTCATTTACCGAGGAATGGAGAACGTGAAGGCGGAAAACGACATCACGTACCGCTGTCTCGTGTTCTCGTTCGTCGAGTATGACAAGAAAGGAAAGGAGCACGAGGTCATCACGTTCTACATCTCGGACGACCTGAACCACTTGCCAGTACGGTTGGACATGTACCTCAACTTCGGCTCGGCCAAAGCCTTCCTGAACGGCGTGCGGGGCAACCGTCACCCCATGACTTCCATCGTGGAGAAAAAGAAGAAATAAGCGTGAAATAAAAAACGGGAAGTGACGGGCCTCACCGTAAAAGGTGACGGCTTATCATTCCCGAAAAGACTGAGAAGCTGTTTTGAATTTATCGTGCGATGATTTGGAATGAGTTTTTGAGACGTTTTCGCTTCCGTGATGAGGAAGATAGCGGGCTATTCTTCATTCCTTATTTTATTCTGTCATTTACTCGAACTCCAGTGAGCCAAAGAAGTCGGGCCGGTGAAAGTCCGGTTTTTCCGTATGAATCGGACTCCACGAAAGGAAATGGGGCGTGCGAAGCTCGTCGCCACATTTATAGAAGTTGGCCTTCACTTCACGCCCGCACAACGGTTCAAGCCGATGTTTGAAGAACGCCGCATAGGGCACGGACAGCGCCACCTCCCATGAGCAGTCGCCCTCTCGCTCGGCGAAAGGCTCTCTCCCAAGACTCGCCCATCGGCTCACGAGCGACGTAATCTCCTTCGGAGCACGCTCACGGCCCTTACGCTCGGCCCCCGCTCCTATCAGGATAGTGCCTATGCAGTTGCACTCGATATTATAATATATCCCGTCGCCTGCGGGCATGGAAAAGAACTCCACGCACGAGTCGGTCCATACGGAGCCGTTATCCTCGCCATACTTGGCCCGCACGCTCGCTTCCCTCACCCTGAAGTGCAGTAGCACCGCGTCCTTAGAGTGGGCTATGCGGAAACTGGCAGAAGGTTTGTAAGGATACGCCGGCCAGTTGACGCACTGAATCGGTTGGAAATCTATCTTCTCTTCATCCAATAGCTTGGGAAGGTCGGCCACCTCCACGTTGGCCATACTGATATGCTTTACTTTCATACGAATCAAATTTATCTATAGTTTCGGGCGAATTCCTCCGATATGGAATTGCCGAAGCCGCGGCATACTTCCGCGGAGAAGTCTTTGGCGCATTGTATCACCTTGTCCCACGTGGCTTCGTCTACACGGTCCAAGTCTCGGTAACGCACGTCATACTTCAGCAATCCGTAAATCAGGCCGGCGTTGAAGTTATCACCCGCCCCGATGGTGCTCACCGCCTCTATCGGCTCCGTCTTGTACTCCTTGCTGACACCCGCTGCCCGCAGGACAATGTCATCCGCCCCCGCCGTACAGATGAAGCGGGGACAATAAAACTGAATCTTATCCTTATAAACTTTGTCGGCCTCTCTGATGCCGTACATATAGAAGAAATCCTCCACTGAGCCGCGCACGATGTCGGCGTACTCCAGATTCTCGATGATGGTAGGCGCAAGCTTGATGGCCTCACTCTTGTGGGAAGAACGGAAATTGGGGTCATAATAGACAATGGCCCCGTGCTCTCTGGCCATATCGAGCAGCTCCAGTGTCTTGTCCCGCAGCACGGGGTTGAGCGCATAGTAAGAGCCTATGAGCACGATGTCATCCTCCTCTATGGCGGGGAACGCCACGTCCAACCGCTGTTTGGGATAGTTCTTATAAAAGATGTACTCGGCGTCGCTCCGCTCATTCAGGAAAGCGAGCGACACGGGCGACTTCCCGTCCGGGAACACGTTCACGTGGTCGGTCGGAATGTCATTCTCTCGCATGAAGCGCAGGATAATGTCACCCACATGGTCATTCCCCGTTTCGCTGATAAACCGCACGTCAACCCCCGCTCTTCTCAACGACACGACAGCGTTGAACACCGATCCTCCCGGAACCGCTGCCGAAGGTTGGTCGCCCCGGAAGATAATGTCGAGAATGGTTTCTCCGATGCCAATTACCTTTCGCATAATGACCTCGACTTTTCTCCCAGATATCCGCCGTGATGGCGCTTGGAATATTCCTCTATAGTGAACCCCGTCTCTTTCATGGTCTGCACCACAAGGATGTCTCCGATTACAGTCATCGCCGTGGTCGACGTGGTAGGTGTCATGCCGAGGGCGCACACTTCCGCCGGATGGCCGGTGCTCAGACATACGTCCGACTCATGGGCGAGCGGGCTGTCCGGTGTCCCCGTAATGACGATAAACTTCAACTCAGGGTTCAGGTTATGGGCAAGCTGCGTCAGTTCCACAATCTCACGCGTCTTACCCGAGTTGGAGATGAGCAGCAGCAAATCGTTCTCCTGCAAGATACCCAAGTCACCATGCTGCGCCTCGCTAGGATGCAGGAACACGGCAGGAATGCCCGTCGAGCAAAAAGTCGTGGCAATGTTCATCGCTATCTGACCGGCCTTTCCCATACCGGAAGTGACTAGCTTGCCTTTCTTTCGGTGTACTTGCTCCACAATCAGGTTTACGGCCTTCTCATAAGCGTCTGTCACAGGTATATTGAGCACAGCCTCCGCTTCTTGCCTCAAAAGTTGTTTGATTGAATCTATCATAGTTATCTTATTATTTCTTTTAGTTCATCCAACGTATTGGCTATCTCGTAATAAGTGGAAAAAGGTTTTCGGGCAAATCCTTTCTCCTCAAGCGTGCGGAGCGTCCGCAACAGTTCGTCGTAGAAGCCGTATTCGTTGTAGAAGATTATCTTTTTCCGGTGATACCCGATAGAAGCCGCAGCCATGACATGGAAAACCTCGTCCAACGTACCCAATCCTCCCGGCAAGGCGACCAACAAGTCCGACTCTCCGGTCATGATGTCCTTTCGCTCGCTCAGATTCCGCACACGAATTATCTTGTCCACATGAACGCTGACCCGTCCGCTCTCCTCCAACTTGGAAGGTACAACCCCAATCACCGTTCCTCCACGCGTTTTCACAGCGGCGGCCACACACTCCATCAGCCCGAGGTTAGAGCCTCCGTATATCAGCGTTTTTCGGGTATCCCCCATCCATTCGCCTATCCGGCGGGCACTCTCGAAGTACTTCTCGTCAATGTCTTCGGAAGCGGAGCAGAAAATTCCAATCTTTTCCATACTGCCTGCGTTTGTATTAACAGCCTACAAATATCCGCGATTTTCCATAAACGGCAATAAGTTTTGTTGTATTTTTGCGCCGTCAACCCAATTATGCGAGGCAGAGAGCGATGCTATTCAACGAATATACCTTACGAAACGGGCTGCGGATTATCCACGAGCCCACCCTCTCAAACGTGTCCTACTGCGGATTCGCCATCGATGTCGGTACGCGCGACGAGGCGGAGGAGGAGCAGGGAATGGCACACTTTGTAGAACACCTCATCTTTAAGGGAACCGAGAAGCGGAAGGCTTGGCACATTCTGAACCGGATGGAGAACGTGGGGGGCGACTTGAACGCCTACACCAACAAGGAGGAGACGGTGGTCTACGCCGCTTTCCTGAACGAACATCTGGAACGGGCTGTCGAGCTGTTGGGCGATATCGTGTTCCATTCGACCTTTCCCCAACGGGAAGTGGAGCGGGAAACCGAGGTGATTATCGACGAGATACAGTCGTACGAGGACACGCCGTCGGAGCTGATTTTCGATGACTTCGAGGACATGATATTCCGAGGCCATCCGCTCGGGAGGAACATTCTAGGCAAGCCGGAGTTGCTGCGGAGCTTCCGCACGGAGGACATCCTCGCCTTTACACGCCGCTTTTATGTGCCGTCCAACGTCGTCTTCTTTGTTCAGGGGCGGTACGACTTCAAGAGGATTACCCGTCTGGCGGAGAGATATTGGGCTGACCTTCCCGCGGGAACGGCGGACAATCGCCGCACGCCGCCGCGCGTCTATACG
Source organism: uncultured Bacteroides sp. (assembly GCA_949285075.1). GTDB lineage: Bacteria > Bacteroidota > Bacteroidia > Bacteroidales > Bacteroidaceae > Bacteroides. The sequence continues at coordinate 118,066 of CASDXF010000001.1, forward strand.
CCGGAGAAGGTGACGGTGGACAAGGATACGCATCAAGCGCACGTGATGATTGGCAGCCGGGGGTACGACGCTCACGACGACAAGCGCACGGCGCTCTACTTGCTGAACAACATTCTCGGCGGACCGGGCATGAACAGCAGACTCAATCTCTCGCTCAGGGAACGGAGAGGACTGGTCTATAACGTAGAGTCGAACCTGACCTCCTACACCGACACTGGCGTGTTCTGCATCTACTTCGGGACAGACGAAAGAGACCTAGACACGTGCATGAGGCTGACACGCAAGGAACTGAAGCGGCTGCGTGACGCAAAGCTGACCACCTCGCAACTGACGGCGGCGAAGAAGCAGCTGATTGGTCAGATTGGCGTGGCCTCGGACAACTTCGAGAACAACGCGTTGGGAATGGCAAAGACCTATCTGCACTACCATAAGTACGAGTCACCGGAAGAAGTATTCAAGCGCGTCGACGCGCTGACGGCGGAGCAACTGTTGGAAGTAGCCAACGAAATGTTCGCCGAAGAGTATCTCTCGACACTGATATACCAATAAAGAAAAGCATCTCAGTCCGCATCGACCTCCTCCGGCGAGCGGCACCGTTTCCACTACACATCCAACTTCCGTCCGCAGAGGACGGCGATATTTCAACGCTTATCCAACGAGAAGACGAACGTGGTCAGCGACTTCGCCGGACTGTCATACGCCAGACCGTTTCCCTCTACTTCCCCGCAGAGGAAAGGACGGCAGTCTTCGCTCTCGCTTGTCCGCCAACCCTCTACAGAGATTGTCCGGGCGGGAAGACGGCTCAAGTCGACGCGGAAACGCCTGTTCCGGCCCGATGTGTTCAGCAGGGCCACCGTCAGCGTCTTTCCGTCGGGTGACAGGGCCGCCAACGCCTTCCCGCTTCCGCTCTCGACAAACGTGTACCCTTGCTTAAAGAAACGGGTAATCTGCATCCGTACGTAGAAGTTCTTGATGACACGCCACTCCTGCGTCCGGAAATCGCCCCGCAGGACGCACCACTCGTTATTGTGTTCCTCCATAATCTGCCAGTCCAGCCAAGCCTGCGGGCACATAAGGTTCATGTCGTCGAACAGCTTTTGCGCCAGTCCGAGGTTGCTGTCCAGTCCGGCTCCTCCGCTCGGACCCGTTTCCGATTGCCAGAAAGGTTTCCCCGACTGAGCCACGAGCCGTCTTACCTCCTCCCGCTGCCCGTTGGTTCCGGAATAGGTGTGCGTATTGAGCTGCCCCAACAGTTTCCAGATATCTCTAGCCTCCTGATACCGCCGTTGCGTGGTCAGGAACTGTTCGAGGTTCGTCTCGTCCGAGGCGGCCAGTACCGTGGTCAGTCCCGATTCCTTCAGCTTGCCGTGCAGCATACGTATCAGCTTCATCTGGCTCTCGGGATCAAAGTGGCATCCTTCCTGCGTCCCCTCGGCGTACCAATAGGCGGACAGTGGCTCGTTGAAGGGCTCTAAGGTCTTGAATTCCACACCATAGGCCGACCGATAGCGCTTGCACACCTCAATCAGATAGTCGCAAAACGCTTCGTAATACTCCGGCTTCAGGTTGTCCTTCCTCGGGTCGGCGTGCCCGCCCGAGCATCCGCTGTACGTCATCCAGTACGGAGCCGAGTTGGAAAAGGCCTCGAACACCGCGTCGGGCCTCTTCTCCTTAATTTTCAGCAGGATGGCGCGCTGCCCCTTGTCGGCCTCCCAGTTGTACGGGGCCGAGGGCGACGCCTTGAATCCCTCCATCTCGGCCCGCTTCCCTTTTCCCTTCACCATGTGCCCGTCGGCGTGCGCCGGGTCGTCCCCGCCACCGATGTTGTAGCGGAAGATGTTCATGTTCAGCTTGTCGGGCGAGGTAATCAGCTCCACTATGCTGTCTATCTTGGCCTCGTCCCAACGGCCCACTTGCCCCGCCCACCAACAGAGCGAGCTGCCCCATCCCTCAAGCGTCTGCCGCCTCTGGGCGGGGTCAACGGCGACGTATTCGGCCTTCTCGTTCTCCGGAGTGGCGTCCTGCGCCCGTGTGGAGCCTCCGGTCCACGCAAGGCATACGCACAATGCGGTCAGTATTTTCTTCATGCGATAAATAATTCGAATCGGTTTATAGCCGCAAAGATAAGTCTTTTGCGTCTCCCACGCCTATTTCTCCGAAAAAAAGCGACGGGCGGGCGGAAAGATGCGGGAAGATTTCCTTACCTTTGCTTCACGCTACTAATTACTAATTATTAAAAACGATGAACCATGAAAGGAATCTTGTTCGCAATTTGCCTTGCGGCCTCCACGTTGGCGGGGGCGCAAACGGGGAACGAACCGTTCCGCAACCCGAACCTCACCCCCGAGGAGCGGGCCGACGATCTGTTGGGCCGGCTGACCCTGAAAGAAAAGATTAGCCTGATGCGAAACGCATCGCCCGCAGTAAAGCGGCTTGGCGTGAAACCCTACAACTGGTGGAACGAGGCGCTGCACGGAGTGGCGCGCAACGGACTGGCTACGGTGTTCCCCATCACAATGGGTATGGCGGCCACCTTCGACACGGTGGCCGTAGAGCGGGCGTTTACCGCCGTGAGCGACGAGGCGAGGGCCAAGTATCACGAAGCGCACCGCAACGGACGGTACGGACGGTGGTACGAGGGACTGACCTTCTGGACTCCGAACGTGAACATCTTCCGCGACCCGAGATGGGGACGGGGACAAGAGACCTACGGCGAAGACCCCTACCTGACCGCCCGCATGGGCGTGGCGGTGGTCAGGGGACTGCAAGGCCCCGCCGGAGCGAAATACGACAAGACGCACGCCTGCGCCAAGCACTACGCCGTGCACAGCGGCCCCGAGGCGGACAGACACCGCTTCGACGTGGAAAGCCTCGCGCCGCGAGACCTCTGGGAGACCTATCTTCCGGCTTTCAAGGCGTTGGTGAAAGAGGCCGACGTGAAAGAGGTGATGTGCGCCTACCAACGTTTTGAGGGACAGCCCTGCTGCGGCAGCGAGCGACTGTTGGCCCAGATTCTGCGGGACGAGTGGGGATACAAGCATCTGGTAGTAAGCGACTGCGGAGCCATCAGCGACTTCTTCGTCAAGGGAAGGCACGAGACGCATAAGGACGCGGCCGAGGCGAGCGCGGCGGCCGTGACAAGCGGCACGGACCTTGAGTGCGGCGGCGAGTACGCCCATCTGGAGGAAGCCGTGGAGAGAGGACTGATTAGCGAGGAGCGTATAGACACGAGCCTGCGTCGGCTACTGACCGCCCGCTTCGCGTTGGGCGAGATGGACCCGGACGCCATCGTGCCGTGGAGCCGCATCGGGATAGACACGGTAGATTGCGATACGCACCGGCAGTTGGCGCTCGACATGGCCCGCCGTTCCATCGTGCTGCTGCATAATAACGGCGCGCTTCCCCTGCCCAAGAAGGGAATGCGCATCGCCGTGGTAGGCCCTAACGCCGCCGACTCGGTGATGCAGTGGGGCAACTACGAGGGCACGCCCTCACGTACGTACACCATTCTGGACGGCGTGCGGAGCAAGGCGGGCGACGTGCTCTACACGAGAGGATGTGGCTTGTTGGAGAACCGCGTCTTCGAGTCGCGCTTCTCCGAGGTGTCCTGCGACGGGAAAACCGGCATGAAGGCCGTCTATTGGAACAACACCGATATGCGGGGAGAGTCGGCCGCCACGGAAAGAATGGCCGTGCCGATTGACCTGAGCGACGAGGGCGGAAGAGCCTTCGCCCCGGGAGTCGGCCGTTACGGCTTTACGGCCGTCTACGAAGGGACGCTCCGTCCGAAGCGGTCGGGCGAATACACGCTGACCGTAGCGGGCGACGACGGCTACCGCGTCTACGTGGACGGCGAGAAAGTGGCCGAGGACTGGGGAGAGCATCCGCTGTCCGAACGGGAATACACGCTGAAGGCCGAGGCGGGCAGGGAGTACCGGATTAAGGTAGAGTATATGCAACTGGAGGGCGAGGCGAAGCTGCGTTTCGACGTGGGAGTCTACCGGCAGATTCCGCCCGAAGAGGTAGTCGAGCAAGTGAAGGACGCGGATGCCGTCATCTTCGTCGGCGGCATATCGGCACGGTTGGAGGGCGAGGAGATGCCCGTCCACGTGGAGGGATTCGCCGGGGGCGACCGCACCTCCATCGAGCTGCCGAAGATGCAGCGGGACATCCTGAAGGCGCTGAAGCGGGCGGGAAAAAAGGTTATCTTCGTCAACTGTTCCGGCTCGGCCATGGCCCTGACTCCGGAGACGGAGTCGTGCGACGCCATCGTGCAGGCGTGGTATCCCGGACAGTCGGGCGGACTGGCGGTGGCCGACGTGCTGTTCGGCGACTTCAACCCCTGCGGAAAGCTGCCCGTCACCTTCTACCGGAACACGGAACAGCTGCCCGACTTCGACGATTACAGCATGAAGGGACGCACCTACCGCTACATGACGGAGGCTCCGCTCTTCCCCTTCGGCTACGGGCTGAGATACACGACCTTCGACATCTCGAAAGGGAAACTGGACAAACGTTCCATCGCCCCCGGACAGTCGGCACGCCTGACCGTCAGGGTGAAGAACACCGGAAAGCGTGACGGGACGGAGGTCGTTCAGGTATACGTCCGCAAGAAGAACGACCCGGAAGGCCCCGTCAAGAGCCTGCGGGCTTTCCTGCCCGTCAGCCTGAAGGCGGGCGAGTCTCGCAAGGTCTCCCTCAATCTGCCTTCTACCGCCTTCGAGTTCTTCGACACGGAAAGCAACACGATGCGGGTGACTCCCGGCGAGTACGAGATTCTGTACGGCAACAGCTCGGACACGCCCGAAGCCAACCGGACAACGATGAAGATAACGGGTAATGATTAATGGTTGATGATTAATTTGGCTTTTAGTAAGTAGCTTATTATCAGCGGCGTATTTTACACTTGAGAAATAGCCCTGTTTCTCGGGAGAGACAGCCCTACGGCTCATGAGAAACAGGGCGAGCTGTCGCGAGAGATAGGGCAACGGCTCGCGAAGCCTATCTGGAAGCGTGATGATGTCCTCATATAAGGATAGATTTCGCGAGCCTTTCCTTTGGAACACAGGCCCAAAGAAATGCAAAAAAGAAGGGCGAAGAACAGACCGCCGATACGGTCCCGGTTCTTCGCCCTTCACTATACGCGATTACCGCCTTAGCGCCTGATGACCGGCGCCAACGCCTTAGTCGACGGCGTGCCTCCCTCTACGTAGGGCCATCCGTCCTCGTCCCACAATATCCTTTCGAGGAACACGTTGCGTCCGTTATCCACATCCGAGCGGACATACCCGTGGAAGATAATCCACGTCTGCCCCGCGTCGTCGTGCTGAATGATGGAGTTGTGTCCCGTGGCGATGAACTCGTCTCCCGCCGTGATGAGAATCTCGTGCTGATTGTCGAGCATCGTCCCGCCGTCCTTATTGACATACGGGCCGAACAGACTGGACGAGCGTCCCACCACCGTCTGGTAGGTACTGTTGAGCCCGTCGCAGCAGCTGCCTATGGAAGCGAACAGGTAATACCAGTCGCCCCGCTTGTAGATGCACGAGCCTTCGTAGGCGTTGCCCGCCACCCGCTGAAGCATGGTCAGCGAGCCGTCGTCGTTCCGCTTCGCGCTCAGTCCGTCGTCGTTCAGTTCCGTGACGTATATGCCGTGGAAGCTACCCCAGAAGAGGTATCTCTGCCCGTTCTCCTCATACTCGAACTGGTCGATGGAGTTCTGCACGCCGGTATCTTCCGCGTCAATCACCTGCCCGCGGTCGGTGAACGGCCCGGTCGGGCTGTCCGATACGGCCACGCCCACGTCGCTGTTCCACTCATTTCCCCAAATGGCCCACGAGTAGTAGAGCACATATTGTCCGTTGATGTAGCGAATCTCGGGAGCCCAGAGCGAGCGGCTGCTCGTCGCGTCGTCGTCGCCCCAGTACGGACGGCTGTCCTGAGTCTGGAAGCAGTCTTTCGGCATCCGCTCCCAATCCACCATATCGATTGAGCGGAATACGGGAATCCACCCGAGGTCTTCCGTGCCATACAGGTAGTAATAACCGTCAGTGTCTCTCAAGACCGTCGGGTCGGGCACGCTTTGCCTGATGATGGGATTCGTGTAGCTGTGCTTTCCGGTAAGGATGTAGCAGACGTCACCTCCGTTCTGCACGTTGGCTCCCTCCTCCAAGTCTACGGACAGCGGCAGCATGTAGATACCGTCGCCCGTCTGTTCCCTGTGAATCGTGACCACGGCCGTCGAGGTAGACTCTCCCTCTCCGTACCGCGTCTCTTGACTGGTATAGGCCGACTCGGGCAGCAGCTCGTATCCCGTGCCGTGTATCCGGTTGTACTCCTCTACCAAAGTTTCCGCGTTAGAGGGAGCGGCGAGCGTATAGCCAAAGCCCGTCTCCGTCCCCACGAGAGAGCTTCCCGTCATCAGCCGGCTACCTACCCGCACGGCGGTTTCCTCTTCCTCTAAGAAGACGGTCCGGGACGTGCCCGCGTCCAGAAGCCGGAAATAAGGGATATTGAGCGAGACAAGCAGCATCACCTCGCTCCGTATGCTTTGTACCGTGGCGTTCTCGCTGGTCAGGCGCAACGGCAGCACGTATTGCCTTCCGGCGTTCTCGGCTTCTCCCACCAGCGCCTTCAGCTCGTCCACCCTTAGCGTCACGGGTACGGTGGCCGACGTTTGTCCCTGCGCCACGCTTCCCGTCTCCGTCAGCGTGTACGCGTTGGAGGGAAGCAGATAATAGGCCGTTCCCCTCTCCTCGTTATAGGCGGTCAGCTCGCCTTCCGTCCATACGCTGACGCGGAAGCTCGCCGTAGCGTCCGTTCCGGTACGGGTCACCTCAATTTCTTCCGTAAAGTCATTGTTCGGGTCGCGGATAATGACCCCCTGCGTTCCCGTGCGGGTAAGCGCAAGCGTCGTTTCGCCCGTAACGGTCTCTCCGCCGTTGTCCGTGTTGTTTCCTTCGGACGCGTTTCCGTCTTCCGTTCCGCAACACATCGCCGTGAAGGAGAGCGCCGCCAACAAGAGATAGTGCTTCAATCGTTTCATGCTTAATTTTTTAAATGTTTAGTGATAAAAAGGGCGCGAGCAATCTAATGACTGTTCTGCCGCAGCCTTATTTTGCCCGCGCCGATATTATTTATGTCTGTACAAAATAAACGGATGGTCTATTCAACCGGCTCCCCGTCGATGGTGGCTACCTCCTTTATCCAGATTTCACCAAGTCCGGCATAATTTTGGTCACCGTCTTCCCGAAGCACGTCGCGGTTGACGAACTTCAGGAATCGTCCCCTTGAAGCTCCAGTGGCTCTCGCGTCGTCAATGTCGGCGTTGGCCCAGAACTCGTCGGTGGTCTGTTCCATGTTGACGGTACAGATATGCGTCCAGTTATTCTCATTTACCGTGTCGTATCCTTCCAATGTACCTCCCTCACGTACGGAAGTGAACAGGAATTCGGGGTCGTTGGACACGTAGATGTCAGCCGACCGGGTCTGCGCGTATTGCGTGTCGCTACGGTGCTGCAAGCCTACCTCGGAGATGTAGTACTCGCGTCCCATGTCAATAACGAATACCGGATGTTCGCGCTCGCCGGCTATGAAGATGTAGTCGTCGGCAAGGAACCTTCTGCTGCCTTCGGAGAACATGTCGCCCACGCCGTTGTTCTCTTGGTAAGTCATGAACTCCAGACCATAATCGCACCAGTCATCGCCTCGTCCGTGGTCGTTCCACCAGTTCTCTTGTCCGCCCCAATACTGATACCACGACGCCCAGAAGGTTCCGGGATTCCCGTCAAGGATATTGGTAATGATACCGTCGCTATTCCATACACCATTGTCGCTGTTGCAGAAGATGATTCTCCATCCCTCGCGGTCTACCTTGTCGGTAGAGGTGAACAGGTGCGACGGGTTGTCGATGACGATGGCGCAAGTGTCGTAGCTCAGCATGAACTGCGCTCCGTCCTCCCGCTGCGGAACCAAAGGCAGGATATAGACTCCTCTCTCCAGCGTCTCCTGTCCTTGCGGCTGACGATTGATGGTCACCGTTCCCGTAGCCGTCTCCGCATCCGCGGCTCCGGTCACGTTGGTCGCGGTAAAGTAGGCCTCGGGCAGTAGCGTGTAGCTTGTGCCGTTGTCGGCGTTATAGTTGGCTACCCACGCTTCCTTGTCCGCCGGTGTCACTAAACGGAAGGAAACGGCCATTCCGTTTGGCGTGGTCATGCCTTCCTCTTGCATGCTTGCCGAAATCTCAATGGGAGTCTCCATCGCGTTCAGCGCCACGCTGATTTCCTCTTCCGAGGTCAAGGTCATTTCCGGATAATACAAATTCATCACGTAAACCACCTCGCCCGTACTCTCCTCGTTGCTGTTCATCTTGAGCGGTAACGCGTAGCTTTTGGCTTCTCCCTCGGGCTGAGTCAACAGGTGTTGGTAGAGCAGAGAAGGATGTATCGTCACCTCAAGGCTCTTCTGCCGCTCACCGCTCGCGAAGGAAACCGTAGAGGACAGCATCTCGTAAGCGTCTTCCGGAATCATCAGATAGTCAGTCTGCCATCGGTTGTTGTAAGCGTCAAGCTCCTCCTGAGTGAGTTGGACCAAGTCTACGGTAGCGGCCCGCATGCGGCGATTCACCACGGGTAGCTGCACTACCGTGTCGGTCTGCTGATACGAGAGCTCCATCGTTACGATTCCGCTCTCTCCCAATTGGAGGGGATTCCCCCCTCCGGTCTCTTCGTCGTCATTGCAGGCGGTAAACAGCGTCAGGCCACCTATCAAGCACGACATTAAAAGTTTATAGTATTTCATTGTATTCGCTTTTTAAGTTAAGTAACAAATGTGGCGTTTACCACTCAATAGCCTGATCCCTATCCGGAATAGAGGTATTGATGCGGCGTTCCATCAGGTAAGTTCCGCTAGCCGAGTAAGTCAACGGCCGTCCCGGGTGGGTGGTCGTATCGTCATACGAGTAGGTCATGAACAGCGTGGTGTACTCGTGTACGATGTTCGGCTCCACGGCGTCTGGAGTCTCTTCCTTGCTCCATGTGCAGCTACCCACCGTCAGGTTCAGGCCCGTAGCTTCTTCAGCCGGCGTAACCGTCAGCGTACCGTCCTCGTTGAAGCGAACGTTAATCTTATACTGCTCGCGGTTGATGTGCTCCTCGCTGATGATGCCTGCGTAGAAGAAACACGTATTCTCGTCCACCACGGAGAAAGTCCGGTTGTCCACTGTCGTGGGGCTACCGCCATCGATGGTAATCTGCATGCTCGTGGCGCTGTAGTTACCCGAGTAATCGTTGAACGGCATAACCCTCAACATCGCCTTACGGTAGTTTTGCCGGGGATTGGGCGTATACGAGGGGTCTTCTACCACGGTCAGCGGAAGTACCCACTTGTAACGCAAGTCGAGCCCGGAGAACTTGAACTTGATGTCAAACAGTCCTTGCGCCGCTCCTTTCTCGATATGGCAAGTAGGCGACGGGAACTCGTAGTACTGGTCGGTCAGGAGCTGATAGTACAAGTCTTCACGATCCTTGTAACGTTCCTGATTCATCGTGGCCAACGTATCGGGGTCTACCGCGATGCGCACGTCAATGTCCGACGGGTTCATTGTAGAGCCTCCCACAATGACCGGGAGGTTATAGGTGGCTTCGCCGTTGGCCTCGTAGCGGAGGTAGACGTTAGTCGTTCCCTCGCTGTTGAGCACGGACTTCAGTCCAATCTCATGACGGAACACTTCCTTGTCGAACTCGTCGTTGCAGGCGCCTAACGCCAACGCTCCCGCCATTATGAAATAAGTGATATATCTTTTCATTACAGTCTTTCTCTTTTCGTTAACGGTTTATTGATAAGTTCTCCATCCCGGGTTCTGGGTCAGGCGAATGTTGCGTTGCAACTCCACGCGCTGTATAGGCCAGAAGTACATCTTACGGCTGAACGTAGTCGGGATGTCATAAAGGATAGTCCTCTCGTGGAAGAGGTCGCGGTTGGCCTCGTCCATCATCGGGTCGCATCCGTAAATCAATTGAGACTCTTCCTCCGACGCGATTTTCCAACGGCGCACGTCATAGTAACGGCTGTTCTCGGCAAAGAACTCTACCATACGCTCGTGCCTGATGTGGTCACGAAGGTCGTCAGTGCTACCGTAAACGCTGCTGTCGTAATCGGGCAAGCCGGCACGCGTACGAATCGGCCGAATAGCGCCGCTGATTTCCGTAATGTCACGCGATACGGTATGCGTCGTGCTTCCATCCCACGAAGGAATCTCGTAAGTCGTGCTCAACTCGTTCAACGCCTCGGCGTACCACAGCAGCACGTCGGCGTAGCGGATACCTACCACATACTTCGGCTTCACGCTACCGGAAGCGTTCCCGTGGAACACGTCATCTTGGCTGACATACTTCATCACGCCGATTCCGGTACGCACCCAACGGTCGGTATTACCCTGATAGCCGCTCGACGTGCCTCGGTAAAGGAATACCTGCTGATTCTTCGAGAACGAGGTATTGGTTGCGCTGTTGAAGGCGTAGAAAGCTCCGTTGAAGGCGCAAGAGGCGTAGAAGCGCGGCTCGCGGTTGGCGTAACGCTTGCATACGCCCGTTCCCTTATTGGTAGAGCAGCTTCCGCCATATTGACCGAATTCAGGATACTCTCCGGCTTCCATCTCGGCCGCCGTAACGAACTCGGTATTTACCGCCGCATTCTCGTCGAAGGGTGTACCGTCGTTCATCTCATAAGCGTCACACATCTTTCCCGTCATGAAGTGGCAGTTATACCCGTCCGCCTCTACCGGCATATGGTGACGCGAGATGTCCTGAGACAGTTCCTCGTTCTGAGCCAACGTGAAAATCATCTCGTCGTTATCCACCAACAAGAGGTCTCCGTTGAACAGTACGGCGTACGAGCGCATCGGGTCGATGTCGCTCCATCCGCCATTGGCGAAGGTGCGGTCGGAGTAGCCTTCCCTATAAGGCGGCACTACAGTGGCCGGAACGGCGTCCGTACCGCTTTCGCGGAAGGGCTCAGTGTGTAGGCTATATTGTGCGAGGTCTATCACGTCCTTAGCGGCGGCAGCGGCGCGTGCCCATTTGCTCTCGTCATAGGTCTGCCCCATTAACATGCGTCCCTCATCGTCCACCATATCGGTAAAGGTCTCACTAGGGTCACCGTCCGAGGGTCCGCCCGGATTGTTGATGGGACTGGCGGCGTAAAGCAGCACCTTTGCCCGGGCCGCCAAAGCGGCTCCTCGCGTAGGACGTGCCAAGTTACGGGCGTCGCGAGTCAGCGGAAGCTCTTGAGCTGCCATCTCGAACTGCTCCACAATGTAGTCCACGCACTCATCGTACGTGCTGCGGGGGAAAGAAAGCTGCTCATAGCTCAAGTCGAAGTCCATGCCTCCGTCCTCGGGAATGATGGGAATAGGGCCGTACTTCTGCAACAGCTTCCAATAGAGGTAAGCTCGCGCGAAGCGGGCTTGCCCGCGATAGTCTACAATCTCACTGGCGGTCAGCTCTGTATTCTCGTCCAGATACGGACTGGTAATCATGATACTGGCCGAACGGATGCCGTTGTAAGACTGGTCCCATGAGTCCTGCTTCCAGTCCTCGTCGTATTCGGCGTAGCGCAAGGTGCGATACTCCAGTGAGCGGTCGCCGTAGCCATAGCAGTCGTCGAACATGCTCATCACATAGTCCTTTGACTGGATGTCGCTGTTACAGTCCAGCAAGCGCCGATACGTATCCGCCAACCACTGGTTGGTGTAGTCCCGGCTGTGGAAGACCATTTCTTCCGTCAGGTTGTTTCCTCCCACCTTGCCTTCCACGCTCAGGTAGTCGGAGCAAGAAGTGAGCGCTCCCGTAGCGGCAGCGAAAGCGAGAGAGAATAAAGTATATTTAAAACTTTTCATAATGCGTATTTAAGATTGAGTTTTTAGAAACTAACGGTTAATCCTACGGTCACGGACTTTGAAACCGGATACTGAACACCGTTGGTGCTACCCATTTCCGGGTCCCAAAGGTCGAAGCCGGAGAAGGTCAGCAGGTTTTGTCCCACAAGATAGAAGCGCATGTTGTTGACGTGTATCTTGTTGACCACGCTCTTCGGCAGCGTATAGCCTACTTCCAATGTCTTGAGACGGAGGTAGCTCATGTCGCGCAGCCAGAACGAGGAGGCGCGGTAGTTGTTGCTGTTCCCATCGTAGCTCAAGCGCGGATATTTCGCATTTACGTTCGGGTTCTCTTCCGTCCAATAGTTGCCTACCACGTCCTGAAGGATGTTACCCCAGTCGCCGTCTACGAACGGATAGACGCTGGTTCCATCGATGAAGAGAGACGACTTGCCCGCTCCCTGAAAGTGAACGTTGAAGTCGAATCCGTTCCACAAGGCCGAGATACCGAAACCGTAAATCAGGTTCGGGCGAGAGGTCGTACCCACGGGCACCACGTCGTTGTCGTCGATTACGCCGTCGGAGTTCACGTCCTTGTACTTGATGTCACCCGGCATTACACTTCCCCACGCCGTTTGCTGCGGGCTGTTGCGGATGTCTTCCCAGTCCTTGAACAGTCCTAAGGCAATCAGACCGCGGTTCTGGTTAACCCAATAGCCTTCCCAGTGAGTGTACGGATAGTTGTCGCGCGGCATCGGGTCGCCGAGGATGTGCTTGTTGCGGCTATACGTGAAGTTACCGCGGACGGTCAGGTTCACGTTGCCAATCTTCTGTTGGTAGGCTCCGTTACCGTCTACACCCTTAGAGAGAACCTCGCCCACGTTGGCGTAAGGAGAAATACCGTCCAGACCGATGATGTGCGGAATGTTCTGACGGCTCAGGTAGATACCGCTACGGGTCTCGTGGAAGTAGTCCACCGTACCGGTGATGCGGTCGTTCCAGAAAGAGAAGTCGATACCTACGTCGTGCTTCTTGGCCACCTCCCACGTTACCGTGTTGGAGGAGAGCACGCTATAGCGCAAGGCATCGTACGTGTTGTCGTTGTAGCGGTCGCCCCAATTGTAATTCAGATTATTGCCATCGCTTTGCCTGTAAGCGAACTGTTCCAGATAGGGGAACCGGGTATCTCCGAGATCATCGTTACCCACCTTACCGTAGGAGTAGCGTACCTTGAACATGTTCATCCACGGCAGATGCTCCTTAATAATCGGCTCCTCGGCGATGTTCCACGCTACGGAGAAAGCCGGGAAGAAACCGAACTGGTTGCCCGGAGCGAAGTTCTCCGAACCATTGTATCCGAAGTTGAAGTCCGCGAAGTAACGGTACTTCCATCCGTAAGTGAAGCGTCCGGCCAGTCCCTGATGCTTGCGCGGCAGCCAGTTGTATCCGCTATAGTCGGTAGTGTTGGTGGTCTGGTCCTGCGTGTAGCGCAGCGTACCGCCCACGATGTGGTCGCCGAAGGTACGGTCGTATTGCAGAGTGGCCTCGAAGAACTCGCGGCGGTTACCCGAGCCGCTTCCCTCTTGGAACATCAAGCTCTCGTCGGAAATCCTGTTGTAGACGATGTCGCCGTTCGTGTCGCGCATGCGCTCGGCTCTCCACTGCTCGGGCCATTGACGGTGTCCACGGTAGTTATAGTTGTACGTATCGAATCCGAAGCGTCCCGTAAAGCGCAGTCCCTTCGTGATAAAGTCCAGTTTCTGGTCGAGCGAGACGTTGGTCTGTATAACGTTCTCCCAGTTCTCGCGGTATCCCGTCTGCGTGATGAGCACGTAGGGGTTGGTCATGGAGCCCGTTCCCGCGGCCGGCATGCGTCCGTCCTCGTAAACCATCGGAATCGTAATGGGGTTGTTACCGGTCAACGAGGTCCAGATGTCGCTGTTTCCGAATCCCGGTTCGTTCTGCTTGGAGAGCCATCCCGACACGCCCACACTGATGAGTGTGGTTTTGGTAATGTCGAGGTCGAAGTTCATACGGTAGTTCCAGCGTTGGTAGTTGGCGTTGGTGTCGTAGTCCTTGATAGCCTCGTCGGTGCGGTACATACCGTCGTCGTTGACGTAGCTTGCCGACACGAAGTAGCGGGCCGTGCTACCACCACCGCTGATGTCCACGTTGGCGCGGTAGCTCATGGCTCCGGGCTTCAGCAGCTTGTCCATCCAGTCTACATTGGGATAGAGGTAAGGGTCAAGTCCAGTGCGGAAGAGGTACAGCTCGCTGTCGCTGAAGAAGGGCTGAAGCGAGCGGGTAGTGCGCGCCTCGTTCATCATGAGGGCGTAGTCGTATCCGTCGGCGTAGTCCGGCGTGATGGTGCGGGTGTTGTACGACGACTCCACCTTCGCGTTGATGTTCACCTTGCCCGACTTACCTTTCTTGGTCGTAATCAAGACTACGCCGTTCGCGCCCCGGCTACCGTAGATGGCCGTGGCCGAAGCGTCCTTCAATACGGAGAAGCTCTCGATGTCCTCCACGTTCAGGTCGTCGAGGCTACGCTCGAATCCGTCCACCAGTACCAGCGCGCTCGATCCGGCTCCGAAAGTGGAGATACCGCGAATCCAGAACTCAGAGGTATTCTGTCCCGGCTGTCCCGTCGTCTGTCGGGCGAGGATTCCCGGAACCACTCCGGCGAGGGCGTTAGTGATACTGGAAGTCGGCACTTTCAGTTGCTCCACGTCTACCGTAGAGACGGCTCCCGTCATGGTCACCTTTTTCTGCGCTCCCGTACCGGTGACAACCACCTCGTCGAGCACGCTGTTGGACGATTCCTTCATCTTCACGTTCACCTTCGTCATGTTCTCTTTAATCAGAACCTCCTGCGTGTCATATCCCACGAAGGAGAAGACCAGTGTATGATAGGGGGTCATCTTGATGTGGAAGTTTCCGTCCAAGTCGGTAACGACACCCATGCCCGCCACGTCTTTTACCACGACGTTGACGCCAATCATCGGCTCGTTGGTTGCGGCGTCCGTCACGTGTCCGGTCACCGTAATCTCTTGGGCAAACGCGGCGAGGCATCCCCCAACGAGCAATAACATAGATAATATATATTTCTTCATTATATAACGCTATTTTTCAAAGTGTGTTAATCAGTCAGCTTATTCAATCGTAATGGTACGGATACGATGGTTGCCGGCGTCGGAGATGTAGAACGTCGAGGTGGTCTCGTCGTAACAGATTCCGCAAGGCCAGTCGAACCGCGCCTCATCGCGGAGGTCACCGTCGATGTATCCCGACACATCTCCGTCCGTAGACTGGCTACCCCGTCCGGCGTAAGTGGTTACGGCTCCGGTGGGGGTTACCCGGCGGATACAGTGATTGCTTCCGTCGGCCACGTAATAGTCATAAGGCTCCACGTTGGCCAGCCCTTCATACTCGGCGTTATAGACAAAGCATCCCTGCCGAGGCTCCGAGAACAGTGCGGCGCTTCCCGCTCCGTCCGAATAGCCGCCGGTTCCGCTCCGTCCGGCGAGAGACGAGGGGTTCTGCGGCAGATGAGTGTCCCAATTGTACATGGAGCGCCATACATAGTGCTGCTGACGTCCCGTAGCCTGACAATAATTGCCCGACGGAACGAACTCGATGCTCTGGAACCATTGTCCGGAGCTGGCCACTGACATGACAGGCTCGCCCAAGTCCCACATCTGCGTATTGGGATTGAACGTGGGCTTGTAGACCTTCGCGTCGTTACCCCGCATACAGTACACCGCGCCATCCACCGGATTGGTGAACACGCAGTTGATGTCGCCCCCGTACATGGCGAGATGCGGCACGCGGAAATCCTCGCTGCGCAGCAGATAGTACATGCCGGGACCGGACATGTTGCTCTGGTTGTTGTTGACGAACATCGTGTCGCGGGTAATGCTCCACGCCAAGCTGTTCACCTGATTCCATCCGGCGGAGGAGTTGGTTACCAGCGTCTCGATGGTGCGGTTGGTCAGGTCCAAGCGGCGCATCTGGCTCGCGTCCTGCTCGAACAGGTAGATGTAGCTGTTACCGTCGACGTGGTCTAAGTAAATCAGACCCGGATTGGTGAATCCGCACTCGTCGAAGGAACCGTCCTGATAGGAAGAGTTACCCTCTTCGTCCTCGTATCCGCAGAGCGTGCCCACGGTAGTGTTGAAGATGTAAGTGAAGCGCTCGTTGAAGCGGTGCTTCACGCTGCTTTGTCCGTCGGCGTCCATGATTTCCACTTCCACGTATCCTCCGTCAGCGCGCGAGGGCACGAGGCAGTAAATCTCATTGCCGTTAGAACTGATTACTCTGGCGGTCCGTCCGCCAATCGTCACGTTGATTTTCGAGATGTCCGTTCCAAAATTGCTTCCCCGGATAAACATCATCGTGCGGGCCTGACCTTCGGTAGGGGTGAATTCCGTGAAGGTGACGGCCGCGTTCTCGTCGGAGGCGAACTGTGGCGGAACGTCAAGAGCCACATGATTGTCGCATCCACCCAAGCCTGTAAGACTCAACACGCAAAGAAGCGCGAAGCCCGTTTGCTTCCATGCGTACCTAAACTTAGTGAGTTTTTTCATTCGGTTTTGGTTTTGATTGGTAATTTTAATTAATAGTTTGTTTATTCATTCGTATTAGTAATTCCCGTTCTTCTGTCTTATTCCGGAACCGGACGATTTTTCCCCCTCTCTCGTCGAAAAGATAGGAAGCGCGTCTATCCTTTTTCGGATAATATTTTATAGGACTTATTAATACGACGCAAAGATAATGGACATTTTTTATTTTAGTGTACCTATACGGAAGCTGTTAGGTACGTCAAACGGATAATCCGTTATTCATCAGTCAGTTGACAAGCGCCTAAGCGCCTAAAAAATGAGGTTATAAAGACTGGGTAAGGAGATGAAAAAGGCGGATTATAAATTTCTGGTACACGATTTTCGCGTTTTTCCCGGGCTCTTCGCTCCTCTCATTACCTTGTACGCGAAGATACTTATCTAAAACGAAGAATGAAGAGACGGAGAAGAAATTCCGCTTCGGGCGACCATCCGTCTTTCTCCGGCCGCCAACCGGAAACTATCCGCAAAGCAGCGCCATGCGGGGCGATTCCCCACGGGTCACAAAGCGCCGCAAGAAGGCCCGCAAGACGTCGCCCTATCTCTCGCGAGGCGCTGCCCTATCTCTCGCGAGCCGTCGCCCTGTTTCTCGCGAGCCGTAGGGCTATCTCTCGCAAGGCGTAGGGCGAGGCAGGTAGAGCACTGACGCTCAATTCAATAACCGCTCGTCAAATTCCTCCTTCGAGACGCAAAGGTGGCTCTTAATCTTTGCCCGGTAGTTGTATATCGTATTCACCGAGCAACGCAGGAACTGCGCTATCTGGGTGAAATCCGTCACCCCAAGCTTGATAAGGGCGAAGATGCGCAGCTCCGTACTCAGCAGCTCGTTTTTCTTGAGCGTTATCTTATGCCCGTCTTGCAGCAGCTCGTTGAATTGCTCCACGAAGTGGGGGAATATGTGCAGAAAGGCTTGGTCGAAACTCTTATAAAGGCTGTCTATCTCCTTCTCGAAAAGGCTTGACGCTTCGGCGAAGCGGAGCGCCTCCTGCGTGTCTCCCTTCATGATGAGTCTTTTCAGCTTCCGCTGATAGCTTTCCATATCGTGAATGTAGGAGGAACATAGCTGCATGAAGTGGGTCAGATACTTCTCCTTGATGTCGTTGCTGAGCGAGAGCTTTTCGTTTATCTCCTTCAGACGCAGGTTTATCTCCTTATTCTTCCGGTTCAAGGTCAGCAGCGTGTTGTTCGAGTCGCTCAACTTATTCTTCACCTTGTTCAGCTTCTTAAACTGCACGATGACGAGAATCAGGAGCAGGCACAGGAGTACGGAAAGCCCGGAAATGGCTATCGTGAAGACACGCAGCGTGCGCTGCTTGTCAATCAGCATCTTCTTGTAGGTCGACTCTATCAGGTTGAGCACGCCCATGTTGGAGAGGTAGCGCAGCCTGCTCCCGAAGGAAGTGGTCAGGCTCCACGAGAAGTTGATGTACTGATAGGCCCTGTTCACGTCGCCGTGGTCCAACAGCCACTTGCACAGCAGCGGAAGCGCTCCGTGGTCCTTCGTCACCGACCGTATGTCGGCTATGCTCGCTTGGGTGTAGTAGGCCATCGCCGACAGCGTGTCTCCCTCCGCCTCGTACCTTTGGGCTATGATGTAGGCGAGCAGGGCGTGGGTGCGGTCGTCCTGCGGATACTCGTTCAGCATGTCTACGCAGGCTTTCCCGTTGCCCACCTTGAAGAGCGAATCGGTCTTGTGCCACCAGTAATCGTCTTGCGGGTGAATCCCCGCCACGACCATCGAGTCTCCGTATGCCCGCCGCAGACGCCCGTACCTTTCTTTCAGCAGCGGGTCCCTGCTCTCCCAATATAGCTCCTCGTACAGTTTGGAATAGGTGATGTAATACATCCCGAGCGCCTCCCGCGAGGAGGGTCGCCCGATGTTCCGCATAAGCATGCAGGTCTCGGCGTACATGCCCGTGGAGGCGTAGTAGAAGGCCAAGTCCAGCTTGTCTCTCTTCTCCCGCTCCGCGTCCTTTCGCCCGGCGCTCCACTCGACGCACTTCTGCAGATAGTGGCGGGCCGAGTCGGCGTTGAGCCTGCGGTACCTCTCGAAAAGCGTCCGGCACAGCTCATAACTCTCTTTCGACGTCGGGTCGGCTTTCTCGTATCTGTTCCTGATTTTCGCGATGCGGCCGTTCTCTTCCCTTTCATATCGAGAAAAGTTACGCACTTCGACGTCTAAGACAGACAAAAGGGAATCCAATCGGTTTTCTCCATAGGCGGAGACGGTAATCAAAGACAGTATTAAAAATGTAAGGCTTTTCATATATAATAGTAATTGAACTTTAGCGTCTATACCAGAGAGTCCTATAACTCGGATTGGGCAAACGCAAGACCGCTTCGTCTTCCCCGCTTTACGTCGCCCGTGACGTGTACGCCGGGGCAAAAATACATTTTTCGAGGAGAAATAGCGCTACTTCTTTTAAGTTTTTACCATCTACCCGCCCCGATTTTCATATTTATTTAGCCATGTTTCCGCCCGGTATATATAAACCTTTCGCTACATTTGCAAGCGGACGGAACCGGGGCATTCCCGCCCCGGCGAAGAAATCCACATTAATAATATATATAAGACTATGACTATACAGGAATTTTTCAAGAACGACCTGTTCGCCGGACGGACGGGAGTAGAGTTGCTCGAAGTGGGCGAAGGATACAGCAAGGCGAAGCTCGAAATAGGGCCGGAACATCTGAACGCCGGAGCGCGGACGCAAGGCGGAGCCATCTTTACACTGGCCGACCTCGCGCTGGCCGCCGCGGCCAATTCGCACGGCACGCTCGCTTTCTCGCTGTCGTCTACCATCACCTTTCTGCGAGCCAGCGGGACGGGCGACACGCTCTACGCCGAAGCGCGGGAACGCTACATCGGCCGAAGCACGGGCTGCTATCAGGTAGACGTGACCAATCAGCGGGGGGAATTGATTGCCACTTTCGAGTCGAGCGTATTCCGCAAGGAGCAGAAACTTCCGCTCCCGTAAGAATCCGCTCCGTTCCTTCCCTTTCGCCACGGAAGGGGAGGAACGGCCCCCACTCCCTCCACCGCCAACGGCTAACCCCTCTCACAAATTCAAGGTAACACTTACGGATAAGCGGCTATCGATTAGGCGCTTATCTTTTTTCCGCTCTCACATTTCCAGAACGGCGACCGAAAATCGGGCCAAGAACCGTACATTTGCAATATAAAAGATAAAACAACAACACCTAAAAACAGAACTGAATGAAAAAGTACATCCCGGCCATAGCGCTCGCCTGTGCGCTGCAAGGCGGACTCGTCTCGTGCAAGGTACAGGCTGAAGGACCAAAGGCAGGCAATCCGGTATTCAGCGGCAGATACGCCGACCCGGAAGGCGTCATCTTCGACGACAAGTATTGGATTTTCCCCACCTCGTCACTACCCTTCGACGAACAGACCTCGTTCGACGCCTTTTCCTCGACCGACCTGACAAACTGGACGAAATACGAGAACATCATCGACACGGCGGAGGTGAAGTGGGCCAAGAGAGCCATGTGGGCTCCGTCCATCCTACGGAAAGACGGCAAGTATTACCTGTTCTTCGGAGCGAACGACATCTACCACGACGGAGAGGGAGGTATCGGGGTAGCCGTGGCCGACCAACCGCAAGGCCCCTACAAAGACTTGCTCGGACGCCCGCTGATAGACAAGATTATCAACGGAGCGCAACCCATAGACCAGTTCGTCTTTCAGGACAAGGACGGAACGTACTACATGTTCTACGGCGGATGGAGGCACTGCAACGTGGGAAGGCTGAAGGACGACTTCAGCGGGTTTATCCCCTTCGACGACGGGAGCCTGTTCAAGGAAGTGACGCCCGAAGGATACGTGGAAGGGCCCTTCATGTTCATCCGCGACGGCAAGTATTACTTCATGTGGTCCGAGGGCAACTGGACGGAAGATAATTACCAAGTGGCCTACGCCATAGCCGACAGCCCGATGGGACCCTTCAAGCGCATAGACACAGTGCTACAGTCCGACGAGCGGATAGGTACGGGAGCCGGACATCACTCGGTCATCTTCGAACCTAAATCCAAACGCTACTACTGCGTCTACCACCGCCATCCCGTAGGCAGCACGGACGGAAACGACCGCGTGGTCTGCATCGACGAGATACGGTTCGACGAACAAGGATACATCTTGCCCATCACCATCACCAACGAAGGGGTAACGGCGAACGGACTATAAGACTCACCGCTTAAAACTTAAAGAGAAGAATGAACTCAAGAAATTACATTGCGATACTCTTATTCGGCCTCCTCTGCGGACTGTTTCAAGCCACGGACCTACAAGCGCAAAGAGCCAAAACCATACGGAAAGCGCTCATGAATCCGAACTATGACAAGGTACTGGTCGTAGCCCATCGGGGCAACTGGCGGTCGAACGCTCCGGAAAACTCGCTGGCGGCGATAGACAGCGCCATACAAATGAAGGTAGACATCGTGGAACTGGACGTGTGGAGGACGAAGGACGGACATCTGGTGCTGATGCACGACAATACCGTGGACCGCACCACGAACGGAAAGGGACGCATAGCCGACCTGACACTGGAAGAGATTAAACGCCTGCGGCTGAAAGACCACGAGGGTAACGTGACGGAACATACCGTACCCACACTGGAGGAAGGACTGCTGCGGGCCAAAGGAAAGATTATGGTGAATCTGGACAAGGCTTCCGGCTTCTTCGACCAAGTATACGCCTTGCTCGAAAAAACGGGAACGACGCGCATGGTCATCATGAAGGGGTCGCAAAGCGTAGAAGAGGTGGAACAGAAATTCGGGAAGTATCTGGATAAGGTCATCTTCATGCCCATAGTACAGTTGGACTCTCCCGACCCGGAACAAAAGGCGAAAGCGTTTATCGAGCGGCTGCGCCCGAAAGCGTTCGAGCTTAACTATCCCGACGCCGACAGCCCCGTACCGCCCAGAATGAAAAGCCTGCTCAAAGGGAAAAGCCTCATCTGGTACAACACGCTGTGGCCCTCGCTGTGCGGAGGACACGACGACGACCTCGCACTGAAAGACCCGGACAAGAGCTATGGCTACCTGATAGATACGTTAGGCGCCCGAATCCTTCAGACCGACCGTCCCGACTATCTACTGGAGTATCTGCGCAAAAGAGGACTGCACGATTAACGGTCTCTACGGTTACGAAACAAAAGAATACACACTACTCATAACTCACATTCTTAAAAAACTCATCACTCTGGATTCAAGATGAAAATAAGACATTTATTGCTGACGGCGGGCGTAGCCTGTTGTCTGTTGTCGTGCGGTACAAGCTCAGACAACGGGAAGGATTCGGAAATGAACCGGTTCATTTCCGAATTGATGGACAAGATGACCCTAAAGGAGAAGTTGGGGCAACTGAACCTGCCTTCGGGCGGAGACATGATAACAGGAAACGTGCAGAACAGCCCGTTGGCGGAAGCCATCCGGAAGGAAGAAATCGGAGGCTTCTTCAATGTGCTCGGCGTGGAGAAAATCAGGGAGCTGCAACGTGTCGCCGTAGAAGAGACGAGACTGAAAATTCCTTTAATCGTTGGAAACGACGTGATTCACGGATATAAGACCATATTCCCCATACCGCTCGCCATGTCATGCAGTTGGGACACCGCGGCGGTGGCGCGGGCGGCGAGCATCGCGGCGAAAGAAGCGAGCGCCGACGGCATCTGTTGGACATTCAGCCCGATGGTAGACGTGGCCCGCGACGCACGGTGGGGACGCATTGCCGAAGGAAACGGAGAAGACCCGTACTTAGGCGCGCAGCTGACCCGGGCCTATGTCAAAGGCTATCAAGGTGACAATCTGCAAAAGTCGGACAGCAGCGTCATGGCCTGCGTGAAACATTTCGCCTTTTACGGAGCTTCAGAATCGGGAAGAGACTATAACATCGCGGACATGAGCCGCATACGCATGTACAATGAATTTATGGAGCCTTACCGGGCGGCGGTAGAGGCCGGAGCCGGTTCGGTCATGAGCTCGTTCAACACGGTGGACGGGGTTCCCGCCACGGCAAACAAATGGCTGCTGACCGACCTGTTGCGTAAGGAGTGGGGATTTGACGGACTGCTCGTGACGGACTACAACTCGATAGGCGAGATGAACACGCATGGCGTGGCCCCGCTGAAAGAAGCCTCCGCGCGAGCGCTGAACGCCGGAACGGACATGGACATGGTGTCGTACGGATTCCTGAACACGCTCGAAGAATCGCTCAAGGAAGGGAAGGTGACGGAAGCCCGCATCGACGAGGCCTGTCGCCGGGTTCTGGAAATGAAATACAAGCTAGGACTGTTTGATGACCCGTATAAATACTGCAAGCCGGAGCGCGCGCGGAATGAGCTGTTCACAGACGAGAACCGGAGCGAAGCGAGACGGATAGCCGCCGAGACCTTCGTGCTGCTGAAAAATGAGGGAGGGACGCTCCCGTTGAAAAGAGAGGGACGAATCGCCCTGATAGGTCCGATGGGAGACGCTAGGAACAACATGTGCGGCATGTGGAGCGCGACCTGTGACCCCGAACGGCATGTCACGCCGCTCGACGGACTGCGCTCGGCGGCGGGTGACCAAGCGGAAATCGTCTACGCCAAAGGGAGCAACATCTATTACGATGAGCGAACGGAGAAGGGAGCCGTAGGAACCCGTCCGCTACAAAGAGGAGACAACAAGGCGCTGTTGGAAGAGGCGTTGCGGGTAGCGAGAGGAGCCGACGTAATCGTAGCCGCATTGGGAGAGGCGGCCGACATGAGCGGGGAGTCCGCTTCGCGTACGGACATCCGCATCCCGGACGCACAGAGAGACTTGCTGAAAGCGCTGAAAGAAACCGGAAAGCCCATTGTCCTGCTGCTGTTCACCGGCCGTCCGCTAGACTTGACTTGGGAGGAGGACAATCTCCCCGCCATACTAAACGTATGGTTCGCCGGAAGCGAAACGGGAGACGCCGTGGCTGACATGCTGTTCGGCAAGACGGTTCCTTCCGGTAAGCTGAGCACCACGTTCCCACGTTCCGTAGGACAAGTGCCTATCTACTATAGCCAAGTAAATACGGGCCGTCCCGACCCGAATCCCGACGAGTTCAACCGCTATCAAAGCAACTATCTGGACGAACGGAACGACGGCCTATATCCGTTTGGATACGGGCTGAGCTATACAACCTTCGAGTACGGCGAGATGAGCCTCAACCAAACGACCATGCCCAAAGGCGGCAGCCTGAAGGTCACGGTTCCCTTGAAGAACACGGGAGAATACGATGGGGCGGAAATCGTCCAGCTTTATATTCACGACCGATACGCGGACATCGCCCGCCCGGTCAAGGAGCTGAAAGGATTCCAGCGCGTTTTCCTGAAGAAAGGAGAAAGCCGTGATGTGACCTTCACCCTAACCGCCGAAGACCTGAAGTATTACAACTCGGAACTGACATATGGCTATGACCCGGGAGAATTCGAAGTAATGATAGGACCAAACAGTAGAGACGTACAGAAAAAGACGTTCAACGCTGATTAACACAGACATAGGCTAAGAGGCTGATTCGCTCAATAAAGAGGAGTCAGCCTCTTTTTTTATACACGCCCCACACCTACAACAGAGTACTTGGAGGCTTTAAGAGCCTATCCGAGGATGCTTTCCGCTTCGCGACGGGTAAGACTCGCGCCGTGCCTTCTCCGTTTGTCAGCTCGCCCTGCGGCTCGCGACAGACAGCCCTACGGCTCGCGAGAAACAGGGCTATTTCTCACGAGAAATGGGGCTGTCTCTCAGGAGGGAAGTAATACACTGATTAATAAGCCGTTTCGTACGTAAGCTATTATGACTGTTGTTTATTCTGCAACCTATAGAAATAAAAAAAGGGACTCCGCTGAGTCCCCAAACCTTTTTTATTTAAATCTTGTCTAGTCCTGAAATAGCGTTACAACAAAAAAAGTAACATTATGGAAAAGACAGAGACAAAGTACGTTAAGCGGACACAAAAAGATTACAGTATGTCC
>CASDXF010000002.1 GCA_949285075.1 uncultured Bacteroides sp.
GCGGACTTTCTTCTTCGGTCTTGAATACATTCCCGCGCGTGCTTGTTCCATTGAGGTGGAATTTTACGTCAAGATATTCAGATTGGGCGTGCTTCGTGACCAGCATGTGTTGAGTAATCCAGATGATGGATATATACGACGGGAATATGGCAATCCGGAAGCGAAGCCGTACTATGAAAAGAAGGTAAGCAAGACCTTTAAACTATAGGGGCGGTAGGAAATAATTCTTCGATAGGAGGTTATTATGAGGACGATTCTAATTGTTATTGGCCTTTGCGCCCTCTCCCTTGCGGGGCGGGCGCAAAGTGCTGTTCTTGTATCTGATATGGGCTATAACTCGGAGTTGAACGAGTTCTATTTTATTCTGGATAACTTTACGGAGTATGCGCTGTCTATTTATCCGTTAAAAGCCGAGTCACTGGATATAATTAATCGGGACAAGACTTTCAGGAACGGCACTTATGCGTTTTATCGCCTGAAAGATAAGAACGGAACGGTTATTAAGTCCTCAGGTCCTTGTTGGTTTATGAGAAAGGCTATGACTATTTTGTTCTTCCACGGGCAAAGGAATGCTATCCCCTTGCGAATAGAACCTTTTTATTCTGGCCCGACGATATCCCCGAGCGGGCATATACTATGGAGGTGGACTTGTACCTTAAACTATTTAATATTGAGGGCTATCGGGGAAAAGATGCGGAGCCGTTCCACGAAGAGAAGATAAGCGAGGTTATTCAGTTAAGATAGAGAAACTGTAAAGGACACTTAATAAGTGTTAGCCGCCGATATATTTTCCGCAGGAAATTTATTTAGTCGTGAACTAATGCTTTTCTTTGCGTAAGTTTCCAATGGAAAATATTAAAGCTAAAAACAAGGACGCATATGAGGATTATCATCGTAGGTGGAGTAGCGGGAGGAGCTACGGCGGCGGCCCGTATCCGCAGAAATACAGAACAAGCCGAAATTATCCTAATCGAGAAAGGCGCATACATTTCGTACGCTAACTGTGGCCTGCCTTATTATATTGGGGGAGTGATTGAGGAACGTGAACGACTGTTCGTGCAGACTCCCGAGGCATTCGGGAAGCGTTTCAACATTGACGTGCGTACCCGTTCGGAGGTGATTGCTATTGACCGGGAACGGAAGACGGTAACCGTACGTAATGCCGGAGGGGAGACCTATCGGGAGCATTACGACAAGCTGTTGCTTTCTCCCGGAGCGTCGCCGGTACGTCCGCCTCTGGAAGGTATCGATACGGAGGGCATATTTACTCTACGGAACGTGGAGGACACCGACCGCATAAAGCGATATATCGGCGAGAAGAACGTGCGCCGCGCCGTGATTGTGGGTGGAGGTTTCATCGGACTGGAAATGGCCGAGAACTTGTCGCACGTCGGCGTTGAGGTGTCGGTGGTAGAGATGGCCGACCAAGTGATGGGCCCTATCGACTACTCGATGGCCGCGTTAGTGCACGAACATCTTTTGCAGAAAGGCGTAAGGCTTTACTTGAAGCAGGCGGTCGAGGCGTTTGAGCGTGAGGCCGGGGGAATCAATGTACGGTTCCAGTCGGGCGAGCGCCTGCAAGTGGACATGGTGCTCCTTTCTATCGGTGTGCGTGCCGAAACGCGTTTAGCGTCGGAGGCCGGGCTGAAACTGGGCGAGGCGCGGGGCATTTGGGTCAATGAATACCTGCAAACCTCAGACGAGTCGGTATATGCCGTGGGCGACGCTATCGAATATCCGCATCCGTTGACCGGCAAACCGTGGCTGAACTTTCTCGCGGGGCCGGCAAACCGTCAGGCGCGCATCGTGGCCGATAATATCGTATATGGAAACCGGGTGAAATATGAAGGCTCCATCGGTACGTCCATAGCTCGGGTGTTCGACCTGACCGTGGCTTCTGCCGGACTGCCCGCCAAGCGATTGAAGCAAATGGGCATAGACTGCCTCTCTTCCACTACCCATTCGGCTTCCCATGCGGGCTACTATCCGGGGGCGTTGCAGATGACGGTCAAGATAACTTTTTCGCCCGCTGACGGAAGACTGTACGGAGCGCAAGTCGTTGGTTTCGACGGGGTGGATAAGCGGATTGACGAGTTGGCGTTGGTCATCAAGCAGGGCGGGACAGTATATGACCTGACCCGGTTGGAGCACGCCTACGCTCCGCCTTTCTCCTCGGCGAAAGACCCCGTGGCGATAGCGGGCTATGTGGCGGGCAATATCCTGAGCGGAAAGATGACTCCGCTATACTGGCGTGAGCTTCAGGGGGCCGACTTGAGCAAGGTCACCTTGATAGACGTGCGTACGCCGGACGAGTTCGGGTTAGGAGCCATCGCCGGAGCGGTGAATGTGCCGCTTGACGAACTGCGCGGGCGTTTGAACGAAATTCCGGGCGACAAACCGGTATGGCTCTATTGCGGTGTCGGCTTGCGGGGATACTTGGCAAGCAATATCCTGAAGGAAAACGGATTCAAGGAGGTGCGCAACCTGATAGGAGGCATCAAGACCTATAAGGCGGCCACGGCTCCGGTGACATTGCCCGCGGCAAGCGACGTTTGCCCGCCTCGGCCGACGGATAAGGCCAAGCGTGCGGAGCCTGAATCCCCGACGGAGGTGATAAGGGTCGACGCGTGCGGCGTGCAGTGCCCCGGTCCGATACTGAAACTGAAGAAGAGTATGGAGGCGTTACGGCCCGGACAGAGTCTGGAGGTGAGCGCGACCGACGCGGGATTCCCCCGCGACGCGGAGGCGTGGTGCCGAACGACGGGCAACCGTTTCCTCTCGAAGACGGAGGAAGGGGGAGTCTACCGTGTGCGGATAGCGAAAACCGCGCCGGAGTCCGTAGCGGAGAGCAAGTCTCCGGCGGAAGGCAAAGGCAAGACGCTCATTCTTTTCAGCGATGACCTCGACAAGGCGTTGGCTACTTTCGTACTGGCGAACGGGGCCGCCGCCACGGGGGAGAAGGTGACGATTTTCTTCACGTTCTGGGGACTGAACGCCATCAAGAAGGTGCGGAAGCCGGCGGTGAAGAAAGATCTTTTCGGCAAGATGTTTGGCATGATGCTCCCTTCCGACTCGCGTAAGCTGAAGCTCTCGAAGATGAACATGGGCGGGCTTGGAGCGAAGATGATGCGTATGGTGATGAGGCGCAAAGGGGTGGATTCGCTTGAGTCGCTTCGTCAGCAGGCCATTGACAACGGTGTGGAATTTATCGCCTGTCAGATGTCGATGGACGTGATGGGAGTCAGCCGGGAGGAGTTGCTCGACAACGTGACGATAGGCGGAGTGGCGACGTACATGGAGCGTGCCGGCCGCGCGGACATGAACTTATTCATCTGATTATGGAGAAGATACCTTGTATATGCGTAATGCGTGATTTGTTGAAAGCCCTTGCCGAGTTGGAGGGCCGTCTGGAGGAGTCGTACGGCGTGTCGCTCAACGAGGCGATGGTGCTGTGCAGCGTGGGAGACGAGACGGTGACGGCGGGCTCCATTACCGCTTGTACCGGAATGACCCCGTCGCACGCCTCGAAGGTCATCCGTTCGGTGGAAGGCAAGGGGATGCTTGTCCGTAAGTTGGGCGAGCACGACAAGCGGCAGATGTACTTTACGCTCACCCCTAAAGGAAAGTCTTGTTTGGAAAGCATCAAGGAGCGGGGGGTGGATATGCCCGGGTGGATGCTTTCGTTAGTCCATGACTCACGGGATTCGCGTTAAACCTTCCCCGTTTGTCAGCTCGCCCTGCGGCTCGTGAGAGACAGCCCTACGGCTCGCGAGAAATAGGGCAGCGGCTTGCGAGAAATGGGGCTGTTTCTCGGGCGGGTTGTAAGGCGTTGATAATAAGATGCTTCGTGCGAACGTTGTTAGGGCGATGTGTCTGTTCCCGTCAGACGGTTTTTCTAACGGCCGGTTTGGGCTAATCCGGACAGAGGCGGATGGACGTCCGCAAGGAGCCGAAGCCCGGTTTCAGGCCTTGATTGCGGAAGCGTATCTTGACGAATTGGATGCGCTTCCGCTTTTTTGTGAGTCCATTATTTGATTAATCAGGCGGAAAATCCGTATTTTTGTTTGCTCTATTGAAAGTTTTATTCAGATTCAGTACGAATTAGGCATACTTATGACGTTAGATAACTATAAAGTCGAGTTCACGAATTTCCGCAACCAGTATTTCACGGTCGAGGAGTTGCTTGAGGAAAAGCGGAGCGGACATTTGAAAAACAAGCCGAAAGAGTTTACCCCCGGCTTCTCGGATTGGAACGTAGAGCAGAAGTCGCGCTTCGTCGAGTCCTTAGTCGTAGGGCAACCCCATCCCGCCTTTTTCATAGACGGGAGCTTAGTCGAGTGGTACCTGATTGATGGCGAGAAAAGACTTCGTGCCGTATCCCAGTTCGTGTTGGGCAAATACCGGTTGTGCGGACTCTACTTCTTGGGCGATAAGTATGAAGATAAAGCGTACGGCGAGCTGCCGCTGTTCGTTCGCCGCAAGATAATGAACTACGTGTTCGAGGCCTATATCCTGAATCCCGGCTCTTCGCCGCAGGTGAGGTATGGAGTGTATACTAATCTGTTGGCCCGCCCGCTGAAGAATGTCAGCAACCCTTGCCGCCAGTTCCTTTTCCCTGCGGGATTCGCCCTGCTTTCCGAGGCCGCTTCCGTGCTTTCGTGGGGGCTTCTGTGGAGACTGCGAATACCTCACTATACCTTGCGGAATTGCAGCGCTCAGGACATTACGGGGCGGCTGCTCGTCTTCCTCTTGGCTGCGGAAGGTCTCCGGTTCGCTTCTTCTGGCGACATCAATATCGAGGTCTTGGTCAACTCGTTGCTCGAAGAACCTCATAGGCTGTCGATGTTGATGGAAAGGTGCGGCTTTTTCAGAAAACTGAAGGAAGTCGGCGAGCTTGTCCGCCGGGTGGAGACGCTTCGCCTCGTGAAGACCGTGGAGCAGATGGACGCGCTGTTCGCCTTGCTCCTGAAGCTGAGCGGAGAGGGACGGACGAAAGACATCTTCGGTTTGGGAGAATGGATTGTAAGGGTGTGGGAGCGGATTCCGCCGGAGGTGAGCCCTACCGGACGGTTGCTGAGAGACTATTTGAAGCGTTTTGACTTTGTGTACAACTCTTTCAGATTATGATAAGACATCTATATTTAAGGAACTTCAAGTGCTTCGAGGAGCTGAGCCTGACGTTGGGCGACCTGACCCTGATTACCGGGGCGAACGGGGCGGGCAAGTCGACGATTATTCAGGCCCTGCTGCTGTTGAGGCAGACCAACGACGACAAGGTGGTCGACCTGCATAGTCATGTGAAGATAAACGGAGACCTGATAGACTTGAACGACGCGGACTCCATGCGTTACGCCTTGAGCGACAGCGGAGACATTGACATCCGCTTGACCAACGAAAGCGGGGAGAGACTGGAGGTCACGGTGAAGGATGCCTTGACCACGGATAAGGTCGCCTCCTGCGTCGTTTCGGACAATCTGGACGAGGCGCTCCGCTCGTGGTCTCTGTTCGACGGCGACTTTGTCTATCTGTATGCCGACCGTACTCCTCCGAGCGCGTCGTACGCGTGGGGAGTGGAGAGCGGCACGGACGGCCGTCTGGGCGATAAGCGGGGAAGCCGTTCCGCCTTTCGCTTCTACGACTCGATGAGGAAGAATGAAAGCGTGGCGGTCGAAAGCCTCTGCCTCCTCAAGGACGATAAGAGCGTGTTTGCCAACGTGTCCGCTTGGATAGGAGAGATTATGGGAAGCCCCATAAAGGTATCGGCCGACTCCATCTCGACCGATCAGGTCAGGCTGAGCTTCTCACGCGGGATGCAAGGCGGGGTGATGGAGCTTTCTCCGCTGAATGTGGCGTTCGGAAACTCGTACATATTTCCTATCGTGTTGGCCGTGCTGACCGCTCCTTCCGGCTCGCTCATCCTGATAGAGAACCCGGAGGCGCACTTGCATCCGGCCGCCCAGTTCCGTATGGGGCTTTTCTTGGCGCGGGCGGCCCGTAGCGGAGTGCAGGTCATCATCGAGACGCACAGCGACCATTTGCTGAACGGGGTTCGGGTGATGGCCAAGCGAGAGGGACTGACCAACGACTGTTCGGTAGAGATTCATTACATCTATCAGGATGAGGAAAGTCCGGAGCTTCACTACGACGAGCGGGTGGTGTTGGAAGAAGACGGCTCGTTAGACCATTGGCCGGCGGGCTTCTTTGACGAGTGGGAACTGGCCTTGCGGGAAATTAACGCCTGAAGCGATGGAACTGTATTTGAACGAACGCTCTTTCGTCTGCCCGGGGAGTCTGGGCGACCGTTGGGAGTCGGTAACCCGTTTCACCGATTTACTCCGGGAGTTAAAGGCGTTCGGAGTGGAGAGGATTGTTTGTCCGCGGGGATATAAGCGTAAGGCGCTCGGCGGGGTGACGCTCGCTTCGTGTTATCCGCCTTCGGAACTGTTGACCCCCGACCGTCGGAACGAACTGATAACCTTGATGGACAGCTCGCTGAGGGAGGCGAAGGCCGGTGAGCCGGGCGTGAAATATGAGTTTTCAACGTGCGCCGACTTTAAGGAGGTTTCTTTTGTCTTAGGATACGCCTGCGCAACGGACCTGCCGGTCGTCAGCCTGACGTTCGACGCCGCTTTCGAGAAAGACTTGTTCGACGGCTACTTCCGGGAGGACGGGAAAAGGGCGGTAAAGGTCGCCGTGCGCAACGTGTATCAGAAAACGGAAGGGCTTCCCTTGAATTTAGTGCCTTTTGCTAAAGTACTGAAGAGACGGAAAGCGGAGCAGGAACCGATGTGGAACGTGGAGATGGTCTCCGCCTATCTGAAACGGACGGATTACTCCCCGCAGAAGAAGTTCAAGACCGCGGAGGAGAAGCAGGCCTACTTGATTGAGCATGGAACGTTCATCGCCCGATTGAACGGGTGGGCCTATCATTCCCGCATATCCGCGCTGAACAGCAAGAAAGGCGTATTGCGGTATATCTTTTACTCGGCCAAGTTCCGCAGCGCCGACACCTATCTGAGCATAGACTTGGAGCACGAGGACATCCGCTTTGAGCTTTGCGATTATGACGGTTGTCATCTGAGAGAAATCCGTTGGGATGGAACCGTGACGGACGGCGTTCCGAAAAAGAATCACAATATTACGGTGTAAAGCGCATGATTATTACCTTTTTTCACCTTTCCTTTCCGTTCTTGGAAAGATTGTAAGGAATAAATTTGGCGGACAGGGATATTGTTCCTTTATTTGCCTATAAAAATAGGCAATACGATGGAACAACTTAACGTGAATGGCATAAAGCCTACCGTGCACAGGCACTCCCTTCGGCGTATAGTGACGGGAACCTTGTTCTGCACGCTGATACTGCTTCTCATTTTCTTAGAGGAGACTTTTTTCCCGAGTGTATCGGAGGATATCTTTTCTTCCTCTATGTCGGCCGTCTTTTGGTCGTTGCTGTGCTGTGCGGCCTTGTGTTGGACGTTCGGCAATCCGGATACGGACTCGGTGTACGAGGAAAAGCTGGTGCCTATGTATTGGATAATGTCGATATTGCTGGTATTGGTGTACGATTTCTGGCCG
Organism: uncultured Bacteroides sp.; assembly: GCA_949285075.1. Lineage (GTDB taxonomy): Bacteria > Bacteroidota > Bacteroidia > Bacteroidales > Bacteroidaceae > Bacteroides. The sequence goes on from CASDXF010000002.1 coordinate 7,576, forward strand.
CATCGCGCTATCGAGATGGAAGCCGAGGCGACGATTCCATTGTGGAACACTTTGGCGTTGCCTTTAATATTCTTTTTGGCTGTCGTGGCGTTCATGTGGATACGGACACGGGCGGGGAGCGACCGCCTTCGGTCCGTGAAGGAGCTGCTTAGCGGGGAATACCAGAGATGGCGGGCGGAGCCGAGCTTCGAGCTGAGTAAAAAGGTGGTCAAGCTCTCGGACCGGATAACCCGTAATCAGTCCATCGGGACGCTCTCCGCAGATGATATGAATCTTCTGCTGAAGCATTGCTATTGCATGGACGAGCCTTTTTGCGCCTATTTAGAGGCGAACGGTATAGAAAAAGACTTGAAAGACCGTGAAATTCTTTTTTGCTTCTTGCTCCGAAGAGGGAAAAGTCCGGAGGAGATTATGAAGATTCTTTCTATCACAAAAGACACTTACCGGCAAACGAAGTCCCGCATCGGCAAGCGGCTTGGCGTAAAGATGTCGCATTGTGGAGGCGCTCTGGAGCGTTTCCTTCAGGAGTTGGGCGATGCGGAATAGGGTGCCTCCTTCCCCTTGTCAGGCGGCAAGCTGTTCCGAAACCATTTCGGCGATGGCTATTACGGAGCGGCAGCACCCCGAGAAACCGCCGTATGCGGCGGCGAAGTGGAACACCTTGCGGATAGAGAACGTCTTGGGCTCTCCCGGTTTTGCCGGGGGAATGGTACGGATAGCTCCTATCAACGCAATAGCCCATGACACTAGAGTGACTATTTCAACAAGGAGAAGGTGAAGTCTCGAACTGATGTCCGGCATATAAAGGTCCAATTGGCAGACAAATATGACCGCATCACACGAGATGTGGTATAGCAGCAGCCAAAAAATCAATCGCCACAGTATCATATTCCTTCTATGCAGGCTTTATACTGTTTGTCAGCGGTTCTCTCTCTTATCCTGCGCCTACTCGCTGCTTGGGCTTTGCATTTTTCGTAGTCAATTCGCCCTTGACACTTGCTTAAATCTTCGTAATAGTTTTTTTCCGCCTCTGCGTAAGCTTTGTCCCTTTGCCGCTTGCAGTCCCTGTCCCGTTCGCTTTCTTCCCGCACTTTCAACGGTTTCACGCCGCTTTCCCTATTGCTTTGGGCAAGCATGGCGAACAGCTCGCTCCGCTCTTGCTCACTAAGGCGTGTGAACCCCGTGTTCGCATACAAGGCATCCAGCGCCTCATCCACGGCACGCATTTTTCCATATCCACCTTATTGTGGAGGGCCTCCATATAGTCATCGTCTTCGATATGCGCCTCCAATTCTTCCCACTCCTCGTCGCTTAGCGTGTCGGCGTACGCGTCGAATTTCTGGGCCAACCGGTCGCTGGCCTCCTTGAACTCCCACAGCTCGTCCGACATGGCGACTGAATCGACGAGCGAGTAGCCGACGCTCATTCCTCGGGTCATTACCGACGATTGGAGTTGAAACGGTTCTTCCATCAGGTAGTCGTTCTCATCATTACCGCAGCCGTAAACTCCGAAAGCCATCCATCCTGCGCATACGGCGGACAGGAGGCGTACACTAATCTTTTGCATATATCTCATGACGCTTTGTTTTATATTGTTCTGTTTTAAGCGCAAAGTAATATAAAAAGAACTAAAAAACGAACTTTTTCTTACGATAAAAATCACTTGAACGCAAAATGTAAGAGCCTGACGAAATCGCTTAAGCGCGAAACATAAGCGGACGTTGAACAACAGGCTCTTATACAGGCTCTTAATTTTCCGTTTGACAGCAAGGGCTACGGCTTGCGAGGGAAAGGGCGACGGCTCATGAGAGGAAGGGCAGCGGCACATGAGGGAAAGGGCTACGGCTCGCGCCCGTTTTTCCTTTCTATGTTTTCGCTTGTCGTTACGTAATTATCGTTACGCGAATATCGAGATGAAATTCACGGTAATCAAGAGGCTTATGGTTGGCTCGAATTACTCAAATTGTCCGTTATTTACCGTTTGTCACATCCCTTAGGTGTGACAATTTAGGGCGTTTTTGTAATTTTATTTCTGTCACACCTTTGTCACAGCTCTGATTATCAGTGCGGTTATTCTGATACCACCCCAAAAGGCTGTCACAGCCATTTGTTTTTCGTTTTTAGCCTTTTTATCTTTGGAGGAAATAATTTATATATTTTTGTATATGACACGAGTGAAAAACATGGGGGTTCGCCTTGCGTTGACCTTAGCGGTCGGCCTTCTTCTTTTCGCCTGCTCTTCCCGGGAGTCGGGCCGGACTACAGCGGAACGCTCCGCGTTGGAGGAGGCGATCGCTCAGGCCGGGGCGAACCGCACGGAATTGGAAAAGGCGCTCCGCCGCTACCAATCTAATCCGGCGGACAGCCTGAAGTACAGGGCGGTCTGTTTCCTGATAGAGAATATGCCCGGATACATCTATTATAAAGGAGAGCTGCTCGACGGATACCTTTCCTACTTCGAGCGGCTGCGTGAGGCGAGAGGGGACGGAAAGAAGATTGTTCCCCAACGAATAGTGGATGCTGTCCGGCAGGAGTATGGAGCGTTCGACCTGAACGCGCTCGACCGTTACAAGGACATTGAGACGGTGGACTCGGCCTACCTCTGCCGCAACGTGGAGTGGGCTTTCAAGGTATGGCGGGAGCAGCCGTGGGGTAAGAACGTCAGCTTCGAGGACTTTTGCGAGTACGTGCTGCCCTACCGCATAGGTGACGAGACGTTGGCCGACTGGCGCGAGGAGGTCTACCGGAAGTACAATCCTAAGCTCGATTCGCTGCGGGCTTCTCTTGTGCTCGATAACGAAGATCCTGCGGTTGCGGCTTCTATACTGATAGACACCCTTCGCCGGGAGTCCCGTTTCTTCACCACTACCGGTCCGGGCGAGCTGCCCCACGTCGGCCCCCGCGTCGCCCTGTCAGCCCGTTCGGGCAGTTGCCGCGAGCTTTGCGACTATGTGGTCTATGTCTGCCGGGCGTTGGGCATTCCCTGCTCCGTCGATTTCCTCCCGCTCCACGGCGACGGCAACGGCGGCCATCAGTGGGTAGCCTTCACCGACAAGTACGGCGCTACCTTCACCACAGAGTATCCCGAGCGGCTGCGCGCGGTAGGCGATAGCGACCCTTATAAGATGGCCAAGCTGAAAGTTTATCGCTCCACGTTTAGCCTCAATCGCCGGATGCGGGAGGAAATGCTGCGGCTTGACACTGCGGTTGCGGGTGTCTTCGCCGGCCCTCGCATAGTGGACGTTACCTCCCTCTACGCCCGTGAGTTCCGGCGTGAGCTTCGGGTTCCCGCCTCCGCCCTTTATCCCGGCGAGCCCCGTTCGCGGATAGCCTACCTTTGCGGCAGCAGCCGTATGGATTGGGAGCCGGTGGCGTGGACGGAGTTCGGCGACGGCGACCTGACGTTCACCGACGTGCAGCCCGGCCCCGTCATGCGGGTGGCTACTTACGAGAAAGGCCGCCTTCGTTTCTGGAGCGACCCCTTTGAAGTAAACGTATCCAATAGGTTCTCTTCCTTTACTCCGTCTGGCCGTGCGCAGCGGGTTACTTTGTATGCCAAGTACCCCTTGCATAACGACGAGAAGTACCAAAAGCGCATGGTTGGCGGAGTATTCGAGGGGAGTAACGACCCCGATTTCCGCCGTAAGGAGACCCTTTTCATCATCGAGGAGAAACCGGAGCGGCTCTATACCGAGGGCTATTCCTACTCTCACACCCCCTACCGCTACGTGCGCTATGTGGGGCCCGACGACTCGCATTGCTGCGTGGCGGAGGTCGCCTTTTACGAGGTGGGCGGACTTCTTCCCTTGCGCGGCAAGGCCATAGGTACGCCCGGCTGCTATCAGCGGGACGGTTCGCACGAGTATCCCAACGTGTTCGACGGTAGCACCGAAACCTCGTTCGACTACCTTCAGCCCTCCGGCGGTTGGGCGGGACTGGACCTCGGCTCGCCGAAGGCGATAGGGAAGATAGTGTACACTCCCGCCAACCGGGACAACTACGTCCGTCCGTTGGACGAGTACGAGCTGTTCTATTGCGCGGGGAGACGTTGGAAGTCGTTGGGCGAGCAGACGGCAATGCTCGACTCGTTGGTGTACGACAGCGTGCCGGAAGGAGCGTTGCTGCTGTTGCAGAATCATACCCGAGGCAATCAGGAGCGGATATTTATTTATGAGAATGGGAAACAAGTGTGGAAATAGAATAAATTTTGGCGAAATGAGAAATTATTTAGCGTATCTTAATCGGTCATTGTTTTTAATGCTTATACTGGGAAGCATATTTATTACGTCCTCCAATTTTATGGATTCTATTGTAACCCCTAAATGGATTTGGTGCGGTTTCTTCGTGGGACTGATAGGTGTAATTTTCTCTTTAGAGCATTTAATCAAAAAAGAACCAGTCCAGTATAATATATCTGTAGGTTTTAAAGTCTTTATATGTTGTTGTACGTGTCAGGCCATTTATGGATTATTAAAGTATTATGGTGCGTTTCCTTCATATAATGAATTTATTGTAGGTAGCTTTGACAATCCGGTAGGTCTGGTGAGCTGTCTTTGCTTTGTTTTTCCTTTTATTCTATATTATATTGAAAAGGGACAATTAGATTTTAAGGTTAAGCTTTTATTGGCAATAGTCATATCGCTTTGGGTATATACTATATTTATATCTTTCTCAAGGTGCGGCGTTTTCTGTATATTCTTAATAACATTTGCTTATTTATATAAGCATTATAGAAAGAATTCAGTCTTATTTATGGGCGTTTTTTTGCTCATTGTGGTTTGCACAGTGGCTCTTGCGGTCAAAACAAATTCTTTGAATGGCCGTATTTTGATTTGGAAATGTTCCTTAGAGATGATAAAGGATAATCCATTAGGTTATGGAAAAGATGGATTTACTGCTCATTATATGGATTACCAAGCAGATTATTTCACTGCAAATCCAGATAGTGCATATTCTCTTTTGGCAGATAATGTGCGCCACCCATTCAATGAATATTTGCACATAATAATTCAATATGGAGTAATAGGATTTTTTGCATTGATGCTGATAGCTTATTTACTTATCCGATGCTACAAGCGGAAACCGTCAGACGAAAGTTTTGCGTGCTTGCTTTCATTGGTCTGTATGGCTGTTTTTTCCTGCTTCTCATACCCTTTTAACTATCCTTTTTCTTGGATTATTTTGTTCTTTTCTGTAATTGTCATATTAAGACCTAAGATAAAAGAACGCAAACATATGGTTCCATTGTCTTGTCTGATATTGATAACATCCTTGTGCCTTTCAGTGAGAATGGTTCAAAAATATTCACTTGAACTTCGTTGGAAATCGGTTAGTGAACTGAAGGGAGAAAAAGAGAAGAAATTAAAGGATTACTATTACTTATATTCCAAATTAAAAAAAGATCCATTTTTCTTGTATAATTATGCTGCAACTCTATACCAGTGTGGAGAAAATCATAAAGCATTATCGGTCGCCAACTATTGTAAGACATATTTCTTAGCGGACTATGAGCTTGAACTATTACGGGCAAATCTATATAAAGCAAGCCTAGATTTTGATAGTGCAGATAAATGTTTTAAACGTGCTTTGGTGATGTGTCCGTCAAGGTTCGTCCCTTTGTATGGACTATATACAGTATATAAAGCGATTGGAGACACGGTCAAACAAGACAGTGTCGCTAACGTCATTTTGAGTAAAAAAATAAAAGTAGATTCTCCAATAGTGCGAGAAATAAGAAAGCAAGTACTATTGGAACTTGAACATTAGAGTACATGCGCATATACATAATCAATTTAATTATTAACTAAAATTGTTTTCATCATGAAACTAAAAGTAATTTTATGGGGAGCTACAATAGCGTTAGCGTCATGCTCCCAAAGTTATGACGAACAGATGTTTGATGTTAAGAGTGACGAATTGTCTGCAACTTTAACGGCTTCAGACACTTCTCTTTTTGAAAATGAACTTCAATTCTCTTCATGGAAGGACTGTCTTGATTATTTTGTTGATGGAAGTGGGGCTGATTGGTTACAAAATCAAGGTATAAAATTAACCGGGTATGAATTGCTACGTGAAAACATTGCGTTTTCTGATTCTGATTTTGCTGTGTCTGATGAATGTATAGTACCTATTTATAATGATACATGTAATGTGAATGAATTTGAGTTGATGACAATTGCTGATGCAAGGAATATAGTAGAGTCGTACAAGATGATAGATTATTCTATATTTAAACGAACTTTGGTGTCTCATTATAAAGGACAAAAACTCTCATTAGTTAAACTGAATTGGGAGTATAAATCTTTACAGTATACAACAAATTGTATCGTGTCTCCAAGAGCCGTGGTATATGATGACCTCTTGTTGAACATAAGAGAAGTGGCTTCTCAAAAAGAAGAGCCTGCAATGCCTGTAGCTTTGAATCTTTCACGCTCTGAATCTAGTTACTCAATTGATTATTTTTTCTTCTCTGATGAGGTGACGTGGAGCGTTCTTGGTGCTGAAGTTGCAAGAGCTTTTTGTACAGTGGATGTTAATGGAAATGAAAGTGCTAAAGGAAAATCAATTGAGAGCTATGATGAGAATGGTTATACAACGTCAAAAGTAGGTTTTAAAGCATTAGCAGATGTTAATATAACCGGTTTTGAAAGAGGAACCTCTGGGCATTGTAGTTTTACTTTTGGAATTGCAGCTGGGCCTGCAGGCATTTCAATGTCAATTTCAGGGAATACTGTTAGTTTTTCTGGTGGAGGAAACACGAGAGATGGAAGTCAATATGTAACTCCAAGCATGTTAAATTAAGTAAGAATGTATAGAGTTGTTAAGCTTTTAATGGCTTGTTTTTGAGAATGTACTGGGGACTATTCCCAACCGTTAACAGTCGTGTAACAGACAAGCGGGGAAAGGGATGTTCCCAGTATTAAATTAAAATTACGTAGGTTTTAAATGGAATACAAAATCAGGTAAAAAATGAGGCAAATTATATTTTTATTGTTAGTTGCGGCGTGTAGTCTGTCTATTAGCGCACAGTCAAAAGATGACACTACAACACTGTTCCGGTATGGAAAACCATTAGAAAGTTGTGAGACCAACTTTGAGAACCTCTTTGCGAATTTTCATAAGTATGTGAAGGCTGATGGCTTGGACTTCTTGTCTTATAAATATGTGGGAGAATTGAAAAGCGCCAAGCAAGCCCGCAAGCTGTTAAAGAAAAACTGTTCCTATGGCCCGCTATGGGCTATGGGTACTCGAACAGGCAGAGCAGGGGACAAATGGGAATCAGAATTCGAACTATATTCTGTAGGTGAATCGGAGTATCGCTACTTTAACGAAAAGAAGAAGGACGTTATAAAAACCGTTTCCAACGAGTACGTGCGCCCGGGCGATAAAATTTATCTTCTCCGTTTTACATACGATTTAAAGACGGTGGAGCAGTATGTCTTTGTGCATCCGGATACCAAAGAGGTAGTGACGGAAGGATGTTGGCTGTTCGGTTTCGATGTGCCGCTGAAGCATATTGAATACTGTGACAAGATGATGGCCCAGAGTGAGAATTAGTCTCGATAACTTGTAGATAGCTCTATTTCATGGCGTTTGTTTAATTGTATAAGAAAGAATGGTACAGCTATTCCATATCCTGATTGCGGTCATTGCCTGTATCGGTAGCGTCTTTTTGTCTTCATCGCTGTTTACCGATTCTCATATTCTCCCTAAATGGTTAGGGACGATAGCGGTATGCCTGCTGATGGCTTTGGGGAGTTCTTGTTTCTGTTTGTTGGGAATCCGAAGCGGAGCCCGGAATGCGGTCTTGATATGGAGTAGTGTTATCATTCTTTCTTGTTGTCTGCAAGCACTGTATGGCATCCTGCAATTTGCCGGGCTGCTGCCTTCTCCGTCCCTCTATCCGGTGGCGGGCAGTTTCGACAATCCTGCCGGGTTCGCCTCCTGCCTTTGCATGGGGCTTCCGTTCGCCGGGTTTCTGGGGAAAAGTCCCCACCGTTCTATCTGTTATGCTGCTTGGACGGCTGTTTCGATAATGGCGGTTGCCGTTGTGTTGTCGGAATCCCGGGCGGGCATGGTCAGTATAGGGGCGGTGGCTATAGTGTGCTTGTGGAGGCGGCTGCATGGGAAGTATCGTTGGGGACGGTATGTCCTGTTGATTCTCCTGCTCTGCCTCTTTGTCGGCGGCTACTGGATGAAGAAAGACTCTGCTGACGGGCGGCTGCTTATCTGGCGGTGCAGCCTCAACATGGCAATGGATGCCCCACTGTTGGGGCACGGGCTGAACAGCTTCGAGGCGCATTATATGGACTATCAGGCTGCCTATTTTGAGGAACACGGTCAGCAAAGCCGCTTTGCCCTGTTAGCGGACAATGTGAAGCAACCGTTCAACGAGTATCTGCATGTTTGGCTCAACTTCGGCATTGCGGGGCTAGCTGTCTTGGCGGTGTTGATAGGTTGGTTAGTGCATTGCTACCGCAGGCATCCGAATCGGGAGAAGCGGATAGCCGCCTGTGTATTGCTGTCGGTGGGCACTTTCTCCTTGTTCTCTTACCCGTTCACCTATCCCTTTACATGGATAGCCGTGCTATGGTGCATTTGGGTACTTGCAAGAGAGCCGCTGCAACACCTCTTTGGGCTGTCGAAGGTAAGGTATGCGGTATGTGCCGTTGCGTTGGTCGGCTCGCTTGGAGGGGTGTATCTGTGGACGGAACGTGTCCGGGCGGAATTGGCATGGAACAAGGCATCGAACCTTGCCCTGATGGGAAAATACAAAAAGGCGATGCCGGAATATCAACGGTTGGCGGCGTCCTTTGCGGACAACCCTTATTTCCTGTACAATTATGCCGCCATCTTGCAGGAAGGCAGGCAGTATGCCGAAAGCCAACGGATAGCCTTGCGATGCCGTCGCCACTGGGCAGACTACGACTTAGAACTGATTCTCGGTGAGAATTACCAACGGTTGCAACAGTCGGAACAAGCAGTGGTATGCTATCGGCGGGCATCCCTTATGTGTCCCTCCCGTTTCCTTCCGCTTTACCGCCTGCTCCATTTGTATGAGGAGAACGGCGATAGGGAACGAATGGAGGCGGTTGCCCGAGAGATGATGGCGAAGCCGATAAAGATAAAGACCCCCACCGTCTTGATGATGCGGCGGGAAGCCTCGAAAGCATTGCGAGGAGAGAGAAAATAGTGTAAAGGAATGGGCAGCCTTTATGTTATGGTTGGTATGTTTGATAAAATAAAAACGCTTGTCCGTATCTAATCAGTGAGCATAACGGTCGTAGGATTTTTGCAACGCCTATTGTGATAATTTAGAATTATCCCCGTTAATAAGTGTGATAGAAAAGGTTGCATATTATGGATTTAAAATATTATTAATTATGAAAACTGTAAAATCTTATTTTAGTATTTTACTGCTTATTGCGGGTTTACTTACATTTTCATGTGAAAGTGATGTCTACTCTGAGTTAGAGCAAGAGCAAGAATATGAAGACTTGTTTATTGACGATGTAACGCCTGAATTAAAGACATGGAAAGACCATGTAGAGTATGCCATAAAAAATAGTGAGCAAAGAACTCAAACGAGGTCGATCGATGGGACAGATGATATAAGGTGCGTAGGTTATGAGTATAAAGGAAAAATTGGAAGTTCTGTGGAAAAGCAGCAGCTTGCAGATGAAATATTTGATGATAACGCTGCTACAGTAGAAGAAATAGGGAAGTTTAAATATAAAATTATTCCAATGAGTCTCTTTAAACAGAAACTAAATTTATCGGGAATGGATAATCCGGATGAAACATTAAAAGGTGAATTTATAGAAGCTATAGAAATAGGGATGGATCTTGTTAGCATAGATTGGAAGTATGGAGATAAAATGTATAATTCTATAGCTGTTTTTGATGATAATGGAGAAGTCGTTTATGATAATATAGGACATTTAATGTTAGATAGGGTGGATACAGAATTTTCTTATGTTCCTTTGAAAAAGAGTAGGGGTGAATCAGTAGGCTCTTCTATTGGATATGAATTTAGAAAAGCAGATCATGGTACGGATTATCTAGGTTGCGAAACATGGTCGTATGAGATTGAATGTTATGTAACAGGTTCGGAGACGGCTAAAGGCAAAAGTATTGATGATGTGTCAATGCATGCAACTCATGGCTCTTCGTTTTTCTGGAGTTGTGATGCTCAAATAGAGGAAATTTCTTCAGAAAATGGTACAAATGGAAAGGTCATATTTGCATGGGGATATTGTTATGGCTTAGGATCGGTTTCTCTTCAAAAGGCAGGTACGGGATTTACAATCTCGGGTGGAAGTGATGGAGAAACAGGGGTAGAACATGTATATCCCAATGAGCTAAATTAACGAATACGTATAAATGTAGGCCAGATTGAAATAAAAATTACTTTTAGATGAATCTGCTATATTGTGAACGATAAATCTTTTAGTAGATTAATTTGTAGAAGCAGATTAAGACTATATAATAGTAATAAAAACTAAAGTGTTTTTTATTTTGATATGGTCTTACAGTAGTTTGAAGTTTATGAGAAATTTTTATTTTGTTTTATGTTTGGTATTTAGCCTGCCAATATCTCTTCGGTTGAATGCTGAAGGCATAGAGGAAGAACGGCTTGCGAGTGTAATCCGTGTGGCGGATACACCTCAAGACACGTTAAAGACGTGGAAGGAACATATAGAGTATGCAATGGAAAGAAGCCGGGAAAGGATGGCTGAGGCTTCAGATACGACAGCCGTTATTCAGTGCGTAGGCTATCGGTATAAGGGAAAAGTCAATAATGAGGCTGAAAGACGGAAGGTAATAGACGCTTTCTTTGCGGATAATGCGCCTGCGGCGGGAGAAACGAGCCTGTCTCATTATCAAATTGTTCCGATGAAAACTTTTTTAGCGCAGTTGGAGTTAAAGGGGGGTGAGCGCCCTTTAGAAACTTTAAAAAACAGAATAGCTCACGCGGTTCGGATAGGAACGGAATTGATAGAGATAGACTGGCGATATAGAGGGCGGATATATCATTCTATGGGAATTATTTATGGGAATGATATAATTGATTCTGTTGGCTCTTTGATGCTTGATAATTTATGATAGAATAAAAAGGAGGTAAAGGTGAATGTATTATTACCGGACCTTATTTCTTTGTGGATAGTCCTTTCCTATTATTTAGGCTCATTTGTAACCATCTGTTTTGCCCTTGTGGAAAAGGTCGACGTATGGAGGAAGATTCAAAGCCTTTTCATTGTGCTGTTCCTTCCCATCGTAGGTTGGCTTGTCTATTGGATAGTCAGGGCTTGCAGGGCAAGAAAAAGCACGTAAAGGATTAGCCTTGTTTATTTATGCGTGTTGAAGCATAGCCGAGCGGTCGCCCGGAAATGAGAGACTGCTTGGCTGCGTTTTTCGATCAGTGCTTAAAGTTCAGTATCAAATAATTCAAAAACTCAAGAATAACATGAAGAAACTATTGGTAGTGGTCTCCGCCGCGTTGTTGGCGGCTTGCGGTGGCCATGTGAAATACGCCGAGGAGACCATAAAAAGTGACCTTCGCGCTCCGGCCTATCCGCTGTTAACGCTGCATCCGCACCTAAGCGTCTGGTCGGCTGCGGACAGGTTGACGGACAAGCATCCCACGTTCTCGGGCGGGAAAAGACTTCCCTTCAACGGGATACTGCGGGTAGATAGCGCGCTCTATCTCTTTATGGGCGATAAGGACTTGCCGCCGCAGGCTATCGCTCCGATGGCGCTCGACGGGGAACGGTGGGAGGCGAAGATTACGCCGCTAGCTCCCGACGAAGGATGGGAGCGGCCGGGCTTTGACGACAAGTACTGGAACGCGAGGGAAGGCGGCTTTGGCAAGTTGGGAGAGAAAGGGGTGAAAACCCAATGGCTTTCGCCCAACCTTTGGATTCGCAGGGAGGTGAAGATAGACCCGTACCTGTTGGAACATAAACGGATATACGTGCGCTGCTCGCACAAGGGAGCCTTCAGACTGTACATTAACGGGAAGCTGTTGATGGACAGCGGAAACGAGGGGACGGCGGAAAACGTCTCGGTGGAAGTACCCGAGGAGATATTGGAGACGATGAAAGGCGGCGCGGCTCTGATGGCGGCTCATTGCGAGAAGACGGAAGAAAGCGCGTTGGTAGACTTCGGACTCTTCGCCGAGGAACCGACAATGCCGGAGGAGGCTTTAGATCCCATGTCGGTCCGGCAAGCGTGGACGGGAAGGTATACGACGGAAGACCCCGGAGAGGGGTGGGAGACGGAGGCCTTCGACGATTCGGCGTGGGCGGAAGGCAAGGGGGCCTTCGGGACGGAAGAACGTGACGGCCTGCGGACGCTATGGGACAGGAAGCGGCTGTGGGTCAGGAGAAAGGTCAGCTTCGACCCTCGCGTGTTGGAACGCAAGATGCTCTACGTGGAATATTCGCACAACGACGGGATTGAACTCTACATTAACGGAAAACGGTTGGTGAAGACGGGAAACAAGGCGAGGGATAACGTGCAGACGGCTATTCCCGACTCGATACTGGAGACGATGAAGGATGGGAAGGCCTTGCTTGCGGCGCGGTGCGTCAACTGGGGCGGTGCGGCGTTCGCCGATTTCGGCTTGTATGCGAAACTGAAGCGGGCGGAACAGCTGTGGGCAGAGGTGCAGCCTACCCAGACACACTACGCGTTCCGCTGCGGAGAGGTAGAGCTGCGGTTGAGCTTTACAGACCCCCGTCTGCCGGGCGATATGGAGACGTTGGCACGGCCCGTAAACTACATCTCTTACCGGGCGAAATCGTTGGACGGCAAGGCGCACGACGTGTCTATCTACTTCGAGGTAGACCCGCATAGGGCGTTCCGGGCGGGACAGTCGACGGAGCTCATCGAGCGTGACGGCCTGACGCTGATGCGCACGGGACGTGAGCGTCAGGAGCTATGGGTAGATAAGGAGAAGGACGCTCCGGCGTGGGGGTACTTCTACCTCGGCACGGGCGAGGAGGTGAGCTGCGCTCAGGGAGACGCGGCCGAGATGAGGCGTTACTTCATGGAGTGCGGCGACCTGAAAGGGATGCGCCGGTCGGACGAACGGCGGTACACGGCCTTCGCCCAACGTTTGGAACTGGACAGCGAGCGTCCTCAGCACCTGACGGCGGCTTTCGACGGGCTGTACGCGATGAATTACTTCGGGGAGGACATCCGGCCTTACTGGAACAAGGACGGGGAGACAAGCATTGAGCGGCTGTATCGGGAAGCGGAAAGCGATTATCGGAAATTGATGACGAAGTGCTTCGCTTTCGACCGGAAGCTGATGGACGAGGCTACCCGGGCGGGCGGAAAGGAGTACGCCGAGCTGTGCGCTTTGGCCTATCGGCAAACGACCTCCGCCTTCCAACTGTCGGAGTCCCCGGAGGGGAATCCGCTTTACTTTACCACTTGGGTAGGCCCGATGGATGTGTATTATTCGGCCTCGCCGCTATTTCTATATACCTGTCCGGAGCTGTTGAAGGCGATGCTGAACCCGTTCTTTGAGTATAGCGAGAGCGGTAAGTGGAAGAAGCCTTTCCCTCCGCGCAAGTTGGAGGGCTATCCCTTTGTGAACGGCTCAAACCGGGGAGGCGACTGGCCGATAGAGGAGGCGGGAAACGCCTTGATAATGGTCGCGGCGATAGCGCAGGCGGAAGGCGAGGCGACTTACGCCGAGCGACATTGGGAGACCTTAACCAAGTGGGCCGCTTACTTACGGGAGAATGGCGTGGATACCGGGACACAGTCGGACGCTGACGCGTTTGTCCGGAAAACGAGCCCGCGTCATGCGAACCTGTCGGCTAAGCTCGTGGTGGCCGTAGCCGCCTATGCGCGATTGGCTGAGACGCTTGGCAAAAAAGAGATAGCGGAGGAGTATCGCCGGTCGGCCGAAGCGATGGCGAAGGAATGGATGGAGAAAGCGGACGCGGGCGACCATTATAAATTGGCTTTCGGGCTGCCGGACGAGAGTTGGGGACTGAAATACAATTTAGTGTGGGACGGGCTGTTGGACTTGAACCTCTTTCCGGAGGAGGCGCTGCGAAAGGAGTTGGCCTTTTACGCCGGAAAGGTGGCAGACTATGGCTTTCCTTTGGAGAGCGGGACTCACCTCGCACGGGCGGAGTGGATGATTTGGGCGGCCTCGATGACCGACGATGCGGAAACGTTCGCTAGTTTTGTGTCTCCGCTTTACCGCTATCTGAACGAAACGCCGAAGCGCTTGCCCATGCCGGACACTTACGATTCCGGGTCGGCGAAATGGGCGAAGCAGTCGAACCGTCCGGTGGTGGGCGGATGCTTCATCAAGCTGTTGAAATCTAAGTGGCAATATAAGTAACCCTAACAATTAAATCAGAATAACGATGAAATCATTCTTTTCAAGCAAGAAGAACACCGCGGTGACTATTATTTCACTGTCAGTGCTGTTAATCGACGTATGGCTTTGGATGAGGAATCCTTTTGATAGGGATGTGCGTGAACTCAACAAGCATTTTCTTATGACCGCTATTATTATGCTTATTCTGGACGTAACTTTTCTTATTACTAAAAAGAGATGGGAAGGTTGGGAAAAGGAAGAACGGAAGGAGCAGGACACCAGTTGGTGGGGCGTAGTGGCGGGACTTATATTCATGGCGTTGTACTTTATTTCTTTATGAGCTTGTTTACATTTTGGTCGGGTTTATTTTGAGAGCCTTTTCCGAGCGTGTTTTTCGCTTTTGCGATGAGGGAGATTTACGTTAAACCTTCTCCGCTTGTCAGCTCGCCCTGCGGCTCGCGAGAAATAGGGCGGCGGCTCGCGAGAAATGGGGCTGTTTCTCAGAAGGAAAGTAAGGCGCTGGTAATAAGGCGCTTCGTGTATGGGGCGTTGTGGCGATGTATTTGTTTCTATCAAACGATTTTTCTAATGGCCGATTTAGGCTAAATTTAGAGTAAGGAATAGTTGTACACTATCCTTAATTTTTGTATCATTGCGGCATCGTTCGCTCCAAATGAGTAGAATCGGATGACGCGGCGTGTAGAGCATCCTGTTATTTCTTGTATAAGGGCGGGACGGTTCCTGTACATGAATCAGGCGACTGATGTACATGAACCAGAAGGTTGTTGTACAAGAAAAGGTGGTTCTACTAAATGAAAAGTGTAAATGACTTCGACATATAATGATGCAGGGAATAGAGATTAGCGTGAATGGCGAGGAACCGGTGCTTGCGGCTGCGGACGGCCTGACTTTTGTAAATATGGTGTGCAACGGTCGGCGGGCGGACTGGATGATGGCGTATGGGGCGGACGATTCAGAGAACCGGACGTGGATAGACCGGCCGTTGTCGAAAGGAGATAAGGTACGGATACGGATTGTGGACGTGCTGTCCGTCTCTCCCGCATTGAAGACGAAGCGGAAAGACCGGAACGAGATGAAGGCGGAGTATGAACGGCTTAAGGCTCAGCTCCTGAAGAAGGGGTTGATAGCGGAGGAAGGCGATGAAGGGATTTAAGATACGCAGCACGACAAGGGAAGGCGAGGTCTATAAGGCGGCTATTCCCGATGGGATGGTTGATGTGACGGTAAACGTTACACGGTACGATGGCGCTTATTGGAGCGCGGGCGGACTGAAGGAAGGGAAGGTACACATCGTGTGGGAATGCGGAGGAGGCTTAAAGGCCGGAGACGAAATCGTGGTTGAGTTCACCGAGTTGGACGAGGCCACGCCCTATGTGGAGTTGGAGACGCACGCCTCTTGCGTGAAGCGGATGGAAGCGGTTGAGGAGGATGACGACCCGGAGGTTTGGAGACGCAAGTTGGAGCGTTATCGTCGGTTGAAGAAGATTTTGGAAGAAGAACAAATGATATAACGGAAAAGGAAATGGAAGAAATGAATAACGAGAATGCGGCGGAGACGGTATTCCCGTCAGAGCGGAAGGCATTCCGGACGCTATGGCTCAAGGACTTGGCTTTGGTGATGATGGCGGCCGTGTGCCTGCTGACGGCGTTGGCCGCTTGCGGCCAACGAAAGGAAGAGATGAGCAGGGAGCAGGAGGTAGCCGCGCTGGAAACGGAGATGATAGACTTCTTTCAAGAGACGTTGGAGAGGAACTATGGCCGGAAGGATGCCGTTGACCTGTTGGCGAAAGGTATGCTGCGGTATGAGTTCAACTATCTGCTGGACGTGGACAAGCGGCGGATGCGGGAAATAAACGAGAAGCTATATAAAGGCGGATGGCTCTTCTCCTACTTTCTGGAGGGGAGAAACTTGGCGGACTCGTGCAACGTGCGCCTGTTCATACCGAAGGGAATGAAGATGAAGGACTTTTACCAGACCGACGCGTATCGGCGGACGATGGAGGACGTGGAGCGACGAAAGGCGAAAGGCGCCTATGTCAACGTGACCGTCGTTACCGACTCGTTGCGGTACGCTATGGAGAAAGCGCAGGTGAAGGGTATGACGCTCCCGTTCAAAAAACAGGCGGCTGACGGGTTCTCCTATTGGCAAAGGGAGTTGGAGAAAAGCTCGCATCCCGCCCTGAAGAAATTGCGGGATATAGAGAAGATGGTAGGCATTCCGCCCTCTTCTTTAGTGTGGGGAATGCTTTCGTCAAACTCGAACAACATCTGCGCGGACTTCCGGACAAACCGGGAGGTGCAGCTGTACCTGACCCTTTATCTTTGGAACTTCCTATGCCACTTCGCCAACGTGGATTTCTATACCGGGCAAGACCGGACGGAGGCGGTGATGGAGCAGGCGAAGAAAGAGCAGGAGTATATCATCTTAGGAGTTGACTCGGACGGAAATGTCGTGATGTAGCCGGACGTGTCGCTTGTCATTATGGATAGAGACGTGGAACAATTTCAAAGCCGAAACATAAAGTATTTCAATATCAGTCCGATGGACGAAGCGTGGGGGACTGTGGTTACTACGGTAGGCTGTCAACCCATACCGCCAAATAGCTTTTATCCCCGTTCGCAGCATCCGAAGTCGCACATTTTCAATCCGCAATATGGCAGGGTACTGAAGGAATATCAGTTGATTTACATTTCGGAAGGCAGAGGCTATTTCGAGTCTCGGTCCTGCAAACGTCAAGAGATAGAGGCGGGAAGCCTTATCCTGCTGTTCCCCGGCGAGTGGCATACGTATGAGCCGAGCAAGGAGACGGGTTGGTTTGAATATTGGGTGGGCTTTACGGGAGAGCGGATAGACAGCTTGCTGAAGAACGGGTTCTTTTCGTTGGAATCGCCCGTTTATCGCTTGGGGTTTAGTTCTGCGTTGATAGGAATGTATGAGGACATCATCAGCTACGCCTCGCAGGAACGGGCGGGCTATCAGCAGATGATTTCGAGCATTGTGCTCTATATGCTCGGAATGGTGTATTACAAGAACCGGAACGCCGCCTTTACCGACTCGGCCACCATAGACAAAATTAACGAGGCACGTGACATCATGAAGCAGGAGATAGAGAAGAAAACCTCTCCGGAGAACATAGCCCAGAGGATAGGGGTGAGCTATTCGTGGTTCCGCAAGATGTTCAAGCAGTATGTCGACGTGTCTCCCGCGCAATATCAGGCGAACCTCCGTTTCCTCCGGGCGAAGGAACTGTTGGACACTACCGGACTCAACATGACGGAAATCGCCTATCGGCTCAACTTCGACAGTGCCAGTCAGTTTACCACATTCTTCAAGAAAAAAGCGGGAATCCCTCCTATGCAGTACCGAAAGGAGGGATTGCGCTTCAAGAAATGACCGTAACGGGAACGCCGGTCATGAAGGCGTATTTCCTTATCTCGTCGGCTACGTGCCCCACGCCTATGGCGCAATGGTGAGACGGGCCGGCCTTGCTCCACCGTTCGATAAACGCTTTGGCGGATATGGCGAACCGGTATCGGCTGTTCAGGTTGCCTATGTTCAGGATGGGGCCGGGTACGGATTCCCCTTCGGCGACGAGGAGCGAGACGCCTTCTTTGCCCTCGACGACGGAGAGTAAGGTTACGGGGCCGTGCTTTACGGACATCTGTATGGAAAGCCCTTTCCCGGGCTTTCCGTGGTAGACGGGTAGCGGAACCAGTCGCGCCCGTCCCTCAGCGATGAGGAAGTGGGCGGGGCCGTCGTGCCCTAGCATCACGATGTCGTCGTTGAAGTCCATCGCGTAGAACTCCGAGAAGCAGCCTCCCGCGCCCAATAGGGACATGATCTTCATCGCCTGCGCGTTCTTTACCTCATACTCTCCCGCTATGGGGATGTCTTTTCCAGTGAGCAGCGTGTTTCCCGCGATGACGGAGGTTACGATGTCCTCATACTCGTTTCCCGCCGTGCCCGCATAGTAATAAGCCATTGAACCTAACCGGTGTTTCTCTATCAGGCGGTCTAAGGCTACCGAGGTGCGGGCCGCCCGCCCTATTTCGTAGTCGGAGCACGCCTCGTCGATGATAAAGACGGACTTGAACTCCTCGACTTTCCGCTGGATATCTTCCTGAGTCACCGCTCGTCTCAGTTCCGCCAGTTCGCACATCTCGATGACCTCGACATGAGTCCCGAAGGTAACGCTTTGCAGTTTCAGGTCGGAATACACGTCCACCATCCCTCCGTAGTAGTTGCCAAGTACGCCCATGCGATTGGTGCGCATTCCCCGTGACACCCGTGCGGCTCTAATCCACTGGATAATCTCCCGCCAAGCCTCCGGGTCGTCCAGATAGCCTGAAACGATGTCGTACTTGACGGAAGCTCGATTAAATACGGAGCAGAACTCCGGGACGGAACATGCCTGACAGTTGGCGAGCCACTCTCCCGTCATCGCTCCTCTGTCGCCCATACCGTTCAGCTTGTCGTAGTCTATGGCCGGAAGAGGTTGCAGGTTCAGCAGAATGACGGGGACGTTCAGCTTGTTGATTATCGGTATGAGGGTAGAGGAGAGCGCATAGGTGGAGATGAAGATAAACAACAACTCTACCTCTTCCCGTTTCATCAGGCTTGCCGTTTCGTTGGCTTTCTCCACGTCATCCACCATCCCGACGTTTACTACCTTCGTTTTTCCCTCGCGCTCCATCCTTTCCCCGATAGTCCGCTGATAGCCGTTCAGCCTGTCTAATAAGCCCTCGAACTGTCCCCAATATGTATTCAGTCCGACTCCCATTAATCCTATTTTTACATCTTCCATTTTGATATCTGTGTCTGATTAAGTTATTATTCCGCAGAGCTTATGACGCTGAAATCCTCCATCAGTCCGTAGTCGGCTTGGTTATAGTCGCTTCCCGGAATCTGCTTGCTTACCCCGCTCCAATGCCACGGTCCCATGATGCCGACGTCGTGGTTGTAGTGAGGACCGAACAGGTTGCGCAGGCTGCCTATGACTCTGATCTCTATCCGGTTGTCACCCTCTTTCAGATAGGGAGACAAGTCGAAGCGGTAAGGTTGGTAGGCGATGACTCCGGCTTTCGCACCGTTCACATACACCTCGGCTACTGTCCCTTTCCACTTGCCCAGTTGCAGGCTGTAGCGTAGGTTCGTATTGTCAATGCGATAGAACTTGTTGTACGATACTCCCCATGAATAGAAGGGCTGTCCTTGCTCCCGCCAACTTCCCAAGTTCAGGCTTTCCGCCGATTTTCTCATAATCCAACCGTTGGGAGCGGATTCCAACGCAAAGTCGCCCATGACGTACACTGGAGCTATTTCGGCGTAAATGCTCATCGGGCTGACGGACAATTCTACTTCGTTTACTCCTTCTTTGACGCACGCTCCAATGAAATACGTACCGAAGCGGCTATCCAAAAACGCCTTGCCTTCCGCCGCCTGTAACGCGACACCGTTTACTTTCACGTTCCAGACTTTCGGTTGTTCGGCTATCAGTCTCATGCCTTTCTTGTTTATCTCTCCCGCTACGATAAAGTGATACTTCACTTTGATATCTCCCGTGCGGAAAGTGTCCCTTTCCACCACCTTACGCTTATACTGTATGGCGCTGTTCCACGGGTCGGCCATTCCGTAGTGTTGATAGAGCCGGTTGCAGGCTTCTACCGTGTAAAGGTTCTTCTCCGCCTTTCCGTCTATTTCCAAGTCGCAGAAGTCCAACGTCATCGCGTTGTCTTGCAGACGCTTTACGGTCAGCGAACCGGTGGCTTTCATCTCTCTTCCGTCAGCCATTGGCAGCCTTTCCTTATATGGATTACGGGACGACGGGGAGCAGAACAGTATCAGGCTTCCGGCGGGCGGGAGCGAGAATGTGGCTTCCGTCTTTCCGTCTTTCTCCGTGGACGGATAGGCGTACAGCTCACCCGACATGCCGTCTATTTCGGTCAGGCTCTTTCCGTTCAGGCTCACCGTGCCCGTGGCCGTCTCGGTCAGCGAGGAATTGACGAGGAACAGCAGCTCTCCGTCCTCGTACGTCCTGCGCTGATGGTAGAGGTGGTTGCCCGACACGTTGGCGAACCGTATCTTGTCACTGGCGAACGAGGTGGCGATGGCCTGCTCGTCCAGTTGGCCGTAAGAGACAATCCGGTCGGCGTATTTCTTCAGGAATGCGGTCAGCTCTGCGCTTTCCTTTCCGTCTATCAGCGAGGGAGAGGAGAACAGTATCAGCTCGCCTCCCGACTCGACGAACTTCCGCAGCAGGCGGAACGTTTCCGCGTTCAGGTTCTCGGTCATGGGAGGAAGTACGACTTTCCTGTAGCTTCGTTGGCCGACGATAAACTGGCCCCGTTTCACGTTGCCCCGGTCTTTGATGATGTTTTCCGACCCCAAGTCATATTCTACCTGACTCTTCTCCAACCGCGTGACGAAGTTCTGGAAGTTGACCCCAACCTCCATCGTCTTGGCGTGTCCTCTGATGTGAGAGAAGTACATCCACGCCGTGGTGGTAGGCTCTATCACCAAGATGTCGTTCAGCTGCTCGCCTTGACTCAGCAGCAGGGAGAGGCGGGCGAAGTAGTCGTTTTGCGTCTTGTAGTCCGCCCACCACGGCGACAGCGAGGTGAACACCGGCGGATAGTCGTACTTGCGCGCTCCGACGATGGTCATGTGCGCCAAGTGTTGGTTCATGAAGTTTACGCCCAACACGTATTCCCAGTCGCCCAACCGTTTCAGGTCCTCGAAGGTTTCGTCCCATCCTCCTCCGCCGTACGTCTCGCTTAGCGTGCGGGTATAGCCCATCTGATTGGCCACGCTGCTCAGCTCCTTCACCGCCCTGACGTTGCCGAACTGCGCCTGCGGGTGGTTCTCGTTGTATTGGTTGAACAGCATGTCGATGGCCGGCATCTGATGCCATGCGTACATCGCCATGTTGTCTCCTCCGTGCGCCATATTCGGCCAACCGTGTTCCCAGTAGTGGCCGGTCCATTTCAAGTTCTTCTTTTCGCAATACTCGTGGTAGGGCTTGCACCAACGGTCGATAAACAGTTGGGTGAGTGTCTTCATATAGTTATGGCGCACCTCCTTCCAGTTTCCGGTCTCCTCCACCAACAGCGGCAGTACTGATTTCAGGTCATATCCCCATTGCCGCTTGAAGAGGTCGAACAGTCCCGGTGTCCAGCGTATCGAGCCTCCGGGATTCTCGATGTTCGGCTCGTCGGTGAACACGCCCTTAACCACCGTGCCCAATTCGTTTCCGAGCGTCTTTTCGTAGCCGGACATGGTAATCTCCAGAAACTTCTCCGTCACTCCGGGGTAAAGCAAGTCCACGTACGAGTATCCGCCGTGCCAGTCGCTCCGGCCGTAGTACGCCTTATTATATAGGTAATATTCTCCCTTCTCTCCCTTATATTGCTCCAGTTCAGCCGTGATGTCCTTGAAGGTTTCTCCCTCTTTCTTCAGGCAGAAGAAGTAATCTTTCGCGTTGTCGGGTAGTATCTCCGCCTTCGCGAACGCCAATCCTTGACCTAAGCAGTACGACTCGGGCATCTCGGCGGGGACGTGTCCTCCCGCAAACCCGCTCGGGTAGGAGTTCTCGTCGTAAATCCAGATGTCCAGTCCCAATTCCTTACCCTTCTCTACGCTATACTTGAACAGCCTGAACCATTCGTCGGAAAGATATTCGGTGATAAGTCCCGGCCGGGGATGGACGAAGGCGCCGCCGAATCCCTGTTCCTTCAGCTCGCCTAGCATCCGGTCGATGTCCTCTGTGGTGACGTCGGTGTTCCATACCCATAATGGGGCCGAACGGAACGATTTATCCGGGTCTTTCAGCGACCCTTTCAGTTTCTCGAAACGCGTCTCGCGAGGCTGGGCCTGCGCCGTGTCATTCGCCTGAGCGCATAAAGTCAGCAAGCCTATGGCCGCCGCTTTACCGATGGAGAGAATATTCGCCTTCATGCTATTCATGTTGTTTGATGTTTGTTATGATGATACAAAAGTAATCCGTTCATAAGAGTCGGACTTCCATATTATGACACATTTCTTTTGCGAAATGATATTTGTTTTCCAGTAGGCCTCGGATGTCGTTTCCCGAGGCCGTATGTGTATGGCTTAACAACGAGGAGAATTCACATTAGGCCTCCTTCATTTGTCAGCCCGCCCTGCGGCTCGTGAGGGATAGCCCTACGGCTCGCGAGAAACAGGGCAGCGGCTCGCGAGAAACAGCCCTGTTTCTCGAACGGATAATAAGGCGCTGATAATAAGCTATTTCGTGCCAAGTGAAATGACGGCGCTTTTTTTATGACCGATTGGGGTTAATCCGCAGTCCGTCCAGTAGTTCCAGATACAGTCCGATGGCTTCCTCTATCTCTCTCAGCATGACGTACTCGTCGGCGGTGTGCGAGCGCGAGGAGCGTCCCGGCCCCATCTTGACCGAGGGGAAGGGCATCAGGGCTTGGTCGGAGAGGGTAGGCGAGCCGAAGGGCTTGCGTCCCGCCCTTACCGCCGCCCGCACGAACGGGTGGCTCTCGTCTATCCGCGAGGAGTTGAGGCGGAACGAGCGGGGGACGGCCTCGCACGACACGTGCTTCTTTATTTCGGCGAACAGCTCCTCGTTGCTGTACAGCTCGTTGCTGCGGATGTCGACCACGAACGCGCACTTGTCGGGGATGACGTTGTGCTGCGTTCCGGCGTTGACCATCGTGACGCTCATCTTTACCGGTCCCAGTAGCGGCGACTCTTTGGCGAAGCGGTAGTCGCGGAACCATTCAATGTCCTTCAGCGCCTTGTAGATGGCGTTGTCGCCCTCGTCGCGCGCGGCGTGCCCCGCCTTTCCGGTGGCCGTAATGTCAAGCACCATCAGCCCCTTCTCGGCGATGGCCGGCTGCATCTCCGTAGGTTCGCCCACAATGGCGAAGCTGACGGGCGGCAGTCCGGGCAGCACGCACTCGATGCCTCCCTTGCCCGACACCTCCTCCTCGCACGAGGCCAAGTAGATGAGGTTATAGTCCTGCGCCGTGCGGCAGAGTTGCAGGAAGACGTACAGCAGGGAGACCACGCTCGCTCCCGCGTCGTTGCTGCCCAATCCGTAGAGCTTTCCGTTCTCCTCCCGGGGGGTGAAGGGGTCTTTCCTCCATCCGTTCACGGGCTTCACCGTGTCTATGTGCGAGTTGAGCAGGACGGTGGGTTTCTTCAGGTCGAACATGGGGCTGAGGCTCCATACGTTGTTGCCCTTGCGCCCCGTCTGCATTCCTTCCGCCTCGATGTGGTTCTGCAGGAAGTCGGCCGCTTGGGTTTCTTCCCGGCTGAGCGAGGGGATACTGATGAGCGATTTCAGTAGACTTACGGCTTCCGCCGACATGGATTGTATATCAAATTTCATTGTAAGGATTGATTTATGTAAGTAGAAATGTTGCACAAAGGTAGCGCTTTTGCGCATTCGTCTCAAATAAAACCCTTATCTTTGTGCAATATTGTTTAATATAATAAAAACTATGGCTTATCATCATTTATCTGTCTTGGTGCATCGTCAGGCTGAAAAGTATGGCGATAAGGTCGCGTTGAAGTATCGCGACTACGAGACAGGGCGATGGATTCCGGTGACGTGGAACGAGTTCTCCCAAAGAGTGAGGCAGGCGGCGAATGCGCTTGTCGCGTTGGGAGTGAAGGAGGAGGAGAACATCGGCGTCTTTTCGCAGAATATGCCCGAATGGTTTTATGTGGACTTCGGCGCTTTCGGCAACAGGGCAGTGACCGTTCCTCTCTACGCGACAAGCTCGGCCGGGCAGGCGAAGTACATTATCGACGACGCGCAGATTCGCTATCTGTTTGTGGGCGAGCAGTATCAGTACGACGTGGCTTTCAGCGTCTTCGGCTTTTGTTCCTCTTTGGAGCAGCTTGTCATTTTCGACCGCTCGGTGAAGAAAGACCCGCGCGACCTCTCTTCCATCTATTTCGACGAGTTCATGGCGAAGGGTGAAGGGCTACCTTACAACGACGTGGTGGAGGAGCGCACGTCGAGAGCCTCTTATGATGATTTGGCCAACATACTTTATACCTCCGGAACCACCGGAGAGCCTAAAGGCGTGATGCTGCACCATTCCTGCTATCTGGCACAGTTTCAGGTGCACGACGAGCGGCTGAGCATTGTGACTGACAAGGACGTGTCCATGAACTTCCTTCCGCTGACGCACGTGTTCGAGAAGGCGTGGTGTTACTTCTGCATTCATAGGGGAGTGCAAATCTGCGTCAATCTTCGGCCCACCGACATACAGACCACTATCAAGGAGATACGCCCGTCGCTGATGTGCAGCGTGCCGCGCTTTTGGGAGAAGGTCTATGCGGGAGTACAGGAAAGGATACGTTCGGCCATGGGCCTGAAACGGTTATTGATGCTCGATGCCCTGAGAGTCGGGCGGATTTACAACTTGGACTATTTGCGCTTGGGAAAGAAGCCCCCGATGGCTATCCAACTCAAATATCAGTTTTACGAGAAGACGATTTACGCCTTACTGAAGAAGATTATCGGCATCGAGAACGGGGTCTGTTTCCCTACGGCCGGAGCCGCCGTCCCCGACGAGGTGAACGCGTTCGTCCATTCGGTGGGCATCAATATGGTGGTCGGCTATGGGCTGACGGAGTCCACCGCTACCGTGTCGTGTACCCTGCCCGTAGGCTACGAGATAGGTTCGGTGGGCGTAGTGCTGCCGGGCTTGGAGGTGAAGATTGGCGAGAATAGCGAGGTGCTGCTGCGCGGCAAGAGCATCACGAAGGGATACTATAAGAAGACGGAGGCGACGCAAGCCGCCATTGATGAGGAGGGATGGTTCCATACGGGTGACGCGGGCTACTTCAAGGACGGGCAGCTTTATCTGACGGAACGGATTAAGGACTTGTTCAAGACTTCGAACGGGAAGTATATCGCCCCGCAAGCGTTGGAGACGAAGTTGGTGATAGACCGCTACATAGACCAAATAGCCATTATCGCCGACCAACGCAAGTTCGTATCGGCGCTGATTGTACCGGAGTACGAGTTGTTGGAAGAGTACGCCAAGAGGAAGAAAATCAAATATAAGAATATGGACGAGCTGCTGAGGCATCCCCGGATTATCGGACTATTCCGGGCGCGCATCGACACGTTGCAGCAGCAGTTCGCCCACTACGAGCAGATAAAGCGCTTCACCCTGTTGCGCGAGCCTTTCAGCATGGAACGGGGCGAGCTGACTAATACCCTGAAGCTGCGGCGTGCGGTGGTGGCGGCTAACTATAAGGATATAATAGATAAAATGTATGACGACTAAGCGGTGGCGAATCTGCTTTTGACGGGTTTGCCCTGCCGATTTTTTAATTAAAAATAGAACCGATAATGATTACAGTAGAACAATTAAAAGACGTGAAAGAGCGCACGGATGCGCTGAGGAGGTATCTTTGACATCGACGGGAAGAAAGTTCAAGTCGAGGAGGAACAGCTAAGGACGCAGGCTCCGGGATTCTGGGACGACCAGAAGAAGGCGGAGGCGCAGATGAAGCTGGTAAAGGATTTACAGAAGTGGATTAACGGATACGAGGAGGTCAAGACCTTGACGGACGAGTTGGCTCTGGCCTTCGACTTCTATAAGGAGGAACTGGTTACGGAGGAGGATGTAGACACCGCCTACTCGAAAGCCTTAACGGCGGTGGAGGCGTTGGAACTGAAGAATATGCTTCGTGAGGAAGCCGACCAGATGGACTGCGTGCTGAAAATCAACTCGGGAGCCGGAGGCACGGAGAGTCAGGACTGGGCTTCCATGCTGATGCGTATGTATCTGCGTTACGCCGAGATGAGCGGTTACAAGGCCACCATCGCCAACCTTCAGGAGGGAGACGAGGCCGGGATAAAGACCTGCACCATCAACATCGAGGGAGATTTTGCCTACGGTTACCTGAAGGGCGAGAACGGCGTACACCGCTTGGTGCGCGTATCTCCGTACAATGCGCAAGGTAAGCGCATGACTTCTTTCGCTTCGGTGTTCGTCACGCCGTTGGTGGACGACAGCATTGAGGTGAACATCGAGCCTGCCCGCATCTCGTGGGACACGTTCCGAAGCGGTGGAGCGGGAGGACAGAACGTCAACAAGGTGGAGTCCGGAGTCCGCCTGCGCTATCAGTATAAGGACCCTTATACGGGCGAAGAGGAGGAAATCCTGATTGAGAACACGGAGACCCGTGACCAACCGAAGAACCGGGAGAACGCAATGAGACAGTTGCGCTCCATCCTTTACGATAAGGAGATGAAGCACCGCATGGCGGAGCAGGAGAAGGTGGAGGCCGGAAAGAAGAAGATTGAATGGGGCTCTCAGATACGGAGTTACGTGTTTGATGACCGTCGGGTGAAGGATCACCGTACGAATTACCAGACGTCGGACGTGAATGGCGTGATGGATGGAAAGTTAGACGGGTTTATCAAGGCCTATTTGATGGAATTCTCTTCGAAAGAATCATAAAGGGCGAAAATAATAAGCGTTATTCTTGGAAACTTAAAAGATTTGCTCTTACTTTGTTAGCGTCGAACTTTAAAGCTAACTATTATGAGTAATAATATGAGTAATAAAAAGAAAGTGGCGCATCGGCAGCAGGAAGAGAAACAGGCTCAACGTGCGGTTAAGGTCGTGTTTATATCGTTGGTTGTCATCGCTTTGGTGATGATTGTCGCATTCTCTTTCTTGTATAGCTGACGACCGTATGGAAAGGATGAAGAACGGAAGGCGTATCGCTTTTCATTCTTCATCCTTTTTTCATTTCACGCTTTTTCAAGCTGAACAATATATGCAAGAAATTGAACGTAAGTTTTTAGTATCCGGAGATTTTAAGTCAAAGGCCTTTGCGTGGAGCCATATCGTGCAGGGATACATTTGCAGTGCGCAGGGACGGACGGTGCGCGTACGCATTCGTGACGATAAAGGTTATCTGACGATAAAGGGCCCTTCTAACGAGGCCGGAACCAGTCGTTACGAGTGGGAGCGGGAACTGCCGTTGGAGGAGGCGGAACAGCTTATGAAGCTCTGCGAGACGGGGGTCATAGACAAGACACGTTATCTGGTGCGTTGCGGAAAGCACGTGTTCGAGGTAGACGAGTTTTACGGTGATAACGAGGGACTGGTGGTGGCTGAGGTAGAGTTGAACTCGGAGGACGAGGAGTTCGAGAAGCCGGACTTCATCGCCGAGGAGGTGACTGGTGACCGTCGTTATTACAATTCCCAACTGATGAAAAGACCGTACAAGACTTGGTGAGCGCATGAACAAAGTCTGCCGGGCGTTTGTTTTTTTAAGTAACTACACGGCAATACATGGAACAACTGTATCATTACTTACCGAGAGAACTGGTGACTTTCATATTGGTCACCGTCTTTTCCTTACTGATAGGACTCTCCCAACGTCGGCTCAGCCTGAAGCGTGAGGGAGAGACTACCCTTTTTGGTACTGATCGTACGTTTACTTTTATAGGGATTCTGGGCTATCTGCTTTATATCTTAGACCCCGTCGAGATGCGCCTGTTCATGGGTGGGGGAGCGGTACTCGGCTTGCTGCTCGGCCTGAACTACTACGTCAAGCAGACGCGGTTCCATCTGTTCGGAGTGACGACGATTATCATCGCCCTGATTACGTATTGCCTCGCTCCCATCGTGGCTACCCAACCCTCATGGTTCTATGTGATGGTTATCGTGGTGGTGCTTTTGCTGACGGAGTTGAAACACACCTTCACGGAGTTCGCCCAACGGATGAAGAACGACGAGATGATTACGTTGGCGAAGTTTCTGGCCATCAGCGGAATCATTTTGCCCATGCTTCCGGACAAGACTTTGATACCCGGCATCAGCCTTACGCCCTATTCCGTGTGGCTGTCCACGGTAGTTGTGTCGGGCATATCCTATCTGTCCTATCTGCTGAAGCGGTACGTGTTCCGCGAGTCGGGCATACTGGTTTCCGGCATTATCGGAGGGCTTTACAGCAGTACGGCCACGATTTCTGTGTTGGCGCGCAAGAGCCGCAAAGCCTCCGGACAGGAGGTGACCGAGTATGTGGCGGCTATGCTTTTGGCCGTCAGCATGATGTTTCTGCGTTTCCTGATTCTCATCTTTATCTTTAGCGGGGAGGTATTCCGGGCCATCTATCCCTATTTGCTGCTGATGGCTGTCGTGTCCGCTTCGGTCGGATGGTTCATACATACCCGCCAGCGGCGGTCTGGTGAGCTGACGGCGAGCTTGGAGGAGGAAGACAGCAGCAACCCGTTGGAGTTCAAGGTCGCCTTGATTTTCGCCGTGCTGTTTGTCGTCTTTACGGTGCTTACTCACTATACGCTGCTTTATGCGGGCACTGGCGGTCTGAACGTGCTCTCCTTCATCTCCGGCTTCAGCGACATTACCCCTTTCATCCTGAACTTGTTACAGAATACGGGAGGCTTGGCCGTATTGGTGGTTACGGCGTGCAGTATGCAGGCCATCATCAGCAATATACTGGTCAATATGTGCTATGCGCTGTTCTTTGCGGGCAGGGGAAGCCGGCTCCGTCCGTGGATTCTGGGCGGCTTCGGCACGGTAATCGCCGTCAATTCCGTATTGTTGCTGTTCTTCTACCTGACTTGACGGAGAGTTTGGAAAATAAAAAAGGACGCGATGCCGCGTCCTTTTTTATTTCGAGTCTGTTACTGATTAGTTCACCCTTTTCTCTTTGATTCTCGCCTTCTTACCGGTGAGTTTGCGCAGATAATACAGTTTAGCGCGGCGAACCTTACCTATCTTGTTCACCTCGATGCTGTCGATAGCCGGTGACTCAAGAGGGAAAATTCTTTCTACGCCGATTGTACCGGACATCTTGCGTACCGTGAAACGTTTCTTCTCTCCGTGGCCGCAAATCTTGATTACCACGCCGCGGTACTTCTGGATACGCTCCTTGTTACCCTCGATAATACGATATGCTACCGTCACAGTGTCTCCGGCCTTGAAGCTCGGATGCTGTTTTCCCGTAGCGAATGCTTCTTCTGCAATTTTAAGTAAATCCATTGTTGTTCTTATTAAATTGTTTTATCGTTACAACGCAACATACCAAGCATCTCTTCTCTTGACAGCGATTGCGCGAAAGCGGGTGCAAAGTAACTAATAATTCGGCGGATAGCCAAATGTTTTCGTATATTTGTCGCTGCTGAAAGATTTTTAATATTAAAGAAAATAAGAAATGAAGGCATTAGGAGTAGTGTTAGCCATGCTGTGCGTGCTCCCCGCTAAGGCGTGGGCGGGTGCGGATGGCGCGGCGGGAGAGCCCGTCTTGTTAGGAAGCGCTCATGACGAGCGTTGTGCGCAATGGGTCGATTCGGTAATGAACGAGCTGACCCTGAAGGAGAAAATCGGTCAACTGTTTGTGTACACCATCGCCCCTCAGCGGACGAAATCGAATTTGGCCTTGCTGAAAACGGCGGTGAACTCCTGCAAGGTGGGCGGACTCTTGTTCTCCGGCGGCGAGTTGGAGAATCAGGTGGAACTGACCAATCAGGCGCAGCGCATGGCGGATGTCCCCCTGATGATAACGTTCGATGGCGAGTGGGGGCTGTCGATGAGGCTGAAAGGAACTCCCGTGTTCCCCAAGAACATGATACTGGGGTGCGTTCAGGACAACCGGCTGATACATGAGTATGGCGTGGAGATGGCCCGCCAATGCCGTCAGCTCGGGGTGCAGGTCAACTTCGCTCCCGTGGCCGACGTGAACATCAACCCCGCCAATCCGGTCATTAACGTCCGTTCGTTCGGCGAAGACCCCCGTCGGGTGGCCGATAAGGTGATAGCTTACGCCTCCGGACTGGAAGAGGGCGGCGTGCTCTCCGTCTGCAAGCACTTCCCCGGACACGGAGATACGGACGTCGACTCGCACAAGGCGCTGCCCGTGCTGCCTTTCTCCCGGGAACGGTTGGACAGCGTGGAGCTGTATCCTTTCGCAAGGGCTATTCAGGCCGGGACGGGAGGCATGATGGTGGGCCATCTGCAAGTGCCCGCCCTTGAGCCGACGGACGGAGTCCCCTCCTCCCTTTCGCGTTCCATAATACAAGGCGTGCTGCGCGACGAACTGGGCTTTCAGGGCTTGGTCTTTACCGACGCGTTGGCCATGAAGGGCGTATCCGGCGGCAACCGCTCGCTCTGCGTGCGGGCGTTGCAGGCGGGCAACGACGTACTGCTCTCGCCCCCCAACATCAAGGAGGAGTTCGCTTCGGTGGTGCGGGCCGTGTCGGAGGGGACGATTAGCGAGGAGGACATCAATCGGAAGTGCCGCAAGGTGCTGACCTATAAATACGTATTGGGACTGAGCGCGAGGCCGCACGTTCAGCTTTCCGGACTGCGGGAGCGGCTCAACACTCCCCAAGCCGCCGACCTGATAAGGCGGTTGAAGCGGGCCGCCGTCACGGTGGTGACCGACAAGAGTCGGCTTCTGCCTTTCTACGCGGACACCTCCCGCAAGGTCGCGCTACTGGAGGTAGGAGAGAAGCGCGCGGACGCTTTGGCCGAGCGGCTGTCCGGATACTCGTCCCTGACCCGTTTCCATCTGCGGCCCCACTTAGGCGAGAGTCAGGCGCGGCGGCTGCGTGACTCGCTGGCCGCTTACGGGCGGGTTGTCGTGGCCATTACCGCCGAACGCCTCGCTCCCTACCAGTCGTTCCTCGGCCAACCCCTGCCGGACGGTTCCGCCGCCGTATGTCTGTGCTTCGCTCCCATGAAGACGCTGTCGCAGGCTCGCCGCGCGGTCGAGTCCTCGGAGGCCGTCGTGGTGGCCCACTATGCGGACGACGACTTGCAGCGTCACGTCGCCGATGTCTTGTTCGGCGGGGCGACGGCCGACGGAAGGCTCTCCGCCTCCGTGGGCGACCTGTTCCCCGCGGGCGAGGGAGTGACCGTCGCTCCGCGGGCCCCGCTGCGCTTTGTTCCCGAGGAGTTCATTCCCGCCCCTCCCCCGCTGCGGCAAGTCGACTCCATCGCGATAGAGGGCATCCGTCTGGGCGCTTATCCCGGCTGTCAGGTGGTGGCCCTGAAAGACGGCCGCGTCCTGCTCGACAAGACGTTTGGCACAAGGGCGGGCGAGGGCAGCGGGCCGGTGCGGGCCACCGACATATACGACTTGGCCTCCCTCTCCAAGATGACCGGGACCTTGCTGGCCTTGATGAAGCTGTATGACGGGGGACGCTTCAACCTTTCGGACAAGCTCTCCATCTACCTTCCCTTTCTCGGGCGCACCGACAAAGAGAACATCACCATACGCGAGGTGCTTCTTCACCAGTCCGGCCTGCCCGCGGGCATCGCCCTCTATCCCGAGGCCATCGACAAGGAGAGTTACAAGGGAGGCTTGTTCAGCGGACGGAAGGATGCCCGCCATCCCCTGCGCTTGGGAACCTCCACATGGGCCAATCCCCGTTTCTCGTTCAAGAAAGAGTACGTGTCGGCCACTCCCGGCGGAGGGTACGACTGGCAGATATGCGACAGCCTGTGGCTGAATCCCACCTTCCGGAAGGAGTTGGAGCGGAAAATCGTGGAGGCCTCCATGCGGTCTAAGGTTTACCGTTACAGCGATGTCGGCTTCCTTCTTTTACGTCTTCTGGTGGAGCGGTTGGCCGACGAGCCGATGGACGCTTTCCTTCAGCGCGAGTTCTATATCCCGATGGGGCTCGACCGTACCGGATACCTGCCGTTGCGCCGCTTCTCGAAGGAGATGGTCGTGCCCTCCTCCGTCGACCGCTTTCTGCGCAAGACGACGCTTCAGGGGTTCGTCCACGACGAGACCGCCGCTTTTCAGGGCGGGGTGTCCGGCAACGCCGGGCTGTTTTCCACCGCCCGCGAGGTGGCCCAAATCTGCCAGATGCTGCTCAACGGCGGCGAGCTGTACGGAAGGCGCTACCTGAGCCGGGAGACTTGTCGGCTGTTTACGACGGAGGTGTCCGCCGTCAGTCGCCGGGGATTGGGATTCGACAAGCCCGACCTTCGCAATCCGGACAAGAGCCCCTGCTGCGCCGAGGCCCCGGCGGAGGTGTACGGGCATACCGGCTTCACCGGCACCTGCGCTTGGATAGACCCCCGCAACGGGTTGGTGTATGTCTTTCTAAGTAACCGCGTCTATCCGGACGCGACCAATACGAAACTGATGCGGCTGAAGATTCGCGAACGGATACAGGGTGTTCTCTACAAGGCGATAGAGGACTTGTGATTCGTTAAAAATGTTCTGTTTTTAAGATTTCCCCTAAGAAAAACTTCGCTAAGGTCTCCGCTTTTAGCGGCCGGACTGCATAAAAAGTGCATAAAACCGTGTGTTTTATGCAAAAAACTGCATATTATACGCTTTTAGCGGCCTTCGGAGGCGGTCGGACAGGGCGAACGGACGTGAGCCGCCGCCCCATCCCTCGCGAGCCGCTGCCCTATTTCTCGTGAGCCGTAGCCCTGACTCTTAAATGAAGAATGAGGAGTGGAGAGTGAAGAACGCCCGTTTCGGCGAGTCGAGCGGGTATTTTACATTTTTTTGCTTCCCGTTGCTCTCGATTTTGGAACGGGATTGAAATGTCGATATTTCACCAAAATATCATTTTTAAAGTCAATGTGACGTGGCTTTTGCGTTGATACGATGAAGATGATTTCGTTAGTTCTGTTTCGCTGACATCCTGAATTTCGCTAACGGCAAATCCCGGCGTTTTTTTCGTCCAAGTCCTACTCCGGTCGGAACCGTTGCGTTCTGGAGTGCATAAAATGTTCCGTTTTTCAGAATGTGCTGTTTTTAATAATTGGCGGATGAGGGTGACTCTTGCAGTCGGTTCTTGCCTCCTTCATTCATCCTGCTCGTCTTGCTCCTCCCGTGGACGGCGCGAACTACGCTTCAGTCGCCATTTTTGCCGTTTCGGTTAGATTTCCCTTTCCCGTTTGGCGGGTATGGCCCATCTTCGCCATAGGTTTTAGCCCCTGACTAAAATGCTTGTTTCCTTGTTGTCTGGAGTGGAGTCGCGGGCGGAACCGTAGGCATTCCCCTTGCCGCGTGAACGCCGCCCCGCTCCCTCCCTTTCCGCAGGGGACGACCGCCCGGTCGGAACGTGTCCGGGCAGTGGGAAGGAGACGCGTGAACGCCTCGTAACATTCTCAGTGTTAATATCTTCGCACGAATTGGTCGATATGGAATATGCGGGATGATCTTTGTTAAATCCCGCCGAATCGGCTTGCCTTATTCCTTGTGAAATTGCGGTATATTTAATATATTTACGGCGGTCCTATTTCTAACTCTTAAAGTAGTGCAATGTTATGAAACCAATCTCATTAATCAGCGTATTGGCACTGCTATTGGCGGTGCCATCGCACGGGCAAGACTTGAATCGGGACAGCGTGCCGACTGCCAATGTATATAAGGATGCGGAAGAGTTTCCTATTTATCCGGGTGGAACGGACGGACTTAAACGTTTTGTGGAGAAGAACTTTATCTTTCCTGCGGAAGCGTGGGGAGACACTACCTATACAAATGTGGGGAAATTGCGGTTTATAGTACGCAGAGATGGAGTAGCGTGCGGCTTGGACAAGGAGGGAATGCATCCCGCCGTGTATAAGGAGTGGCAGCGGCTGTTCAGCATTATGCCCTTATGGGAGCCGGGGCGGATAAAGGGATTTCCGGTGGATGTGGAATGCCATATCTCCATTTCTCCCGGCACGGTGTCTCCTAAACTTCCGTTTCATATAGACAGGAAGATGAATAATCTGAAAAAGCGGATAGACGTGAATAAGAAATACAATAAGGGCATGGATAAGGAAGAGGCGGAGAACTTGGTAAAGGAGATGGATGAAATCGTTTTTTATAATCCTGAGGTGATAGAAATCTTCGTGCCTTTGGCAAGGTTATCCGTTTCTCTAAACGAACGCGATAAAGCGGTAGAGGTAGTTCAGAACGGCTTGGAAGGCTTGAATAAGTGGCTGAAAGACAAAGAAAGGAGTCCTTCTCTGGTACTTTATTTCAACGCAAAAGATTACATGAGCGCGGTGTTGGCCTACGCGTTGGTTTGTGACGCCGCGGAGGGGGAAGGAAAGAAAGCGTATGAGTATGCGCAGTATGTAATAGACGGACGGATTCTTCTAAAGGATATAGAGACCAAGAAGAGTGGTAATGATGCCAATGAGACGTATCGCCGATTAATGATTGAGAAGCGTAATATCGCCGTTCTCGGTTCGGGTACGAGAGGGAATACGCTTAACGGTCCTGAGCGTGAGAGCATATATCGTTATGGATGGATTAGCGGTAAGACGATGGACGATATAGACGCGGCGATGAAAGAGGGAAAGATAGACAATCCCCGCCTGCGTCAGATAAATACCCAACTGAAAGAGATGGATGAGGAGCGGAGGAAGAATCCGCCGATGGGTAAGGACAGCCTTTACCTGTACGGCCTGCGCGCGATGGTGATAGACTTGGCAGAGGGGCAGGATGCCGTGGACCGTTATGTCGACGACATGTGTCAGCGTGAGGAAGTAGGCAAAGAGCTGAAGTCTTATCTTTCCAAACTCTCGGAGAAGAGGCGGAAGTACGCCTCGGTCTTGGAGGATAGGGAAGCGGTAGTCCATAGCCTCGCCTCCTACGCTCCCATCAACGAGGAAGGGGAGGACAAGTCCGAGTGTAAGCGTCGGGCCGATGAGTTCTATAAGTGCCGAGACGCGATGAAAGCGGTCTATCCGTTGGAATGGCTGTGGAAGCGGTAGCCTTTTCAGACTCTATATTATACCTAAGTCTTTCGCCGTTCGGCAGGCCTCGATGGAGTTCTTCGCTTGGAGCTTTCTTAAGATTTCCTGCCTGTGCCTGCTGACGGTGTTTATGCTTATGGATAGCGTATCGGCTATGTGTTTACTTGTCATGCCCTTGTCAATCAGCCTTAGCACTTGTTTTTCTCGTGCGGAAAGCAGTTGGGAGGCGCTCTGCCGTTCTATCTCAATCGTTTGTCCCGTTGTGGAGTCGATAGCTACGCTTTTGTGAGGAAGGTCGAAGGTTAAGGGGGTATATAGGCATAATGCCAACCATATGCTGTTGCCTGACGGGGCATAGATGTAGAACAAGCGGTGTAATGTAGGGAAATAGTGTCCGGAAGAGTCTTTCATGCGTAACTCATTGGCGAGGTAATAGTTTGCGCGTTTGTTTTGTGGCTGATGCTTTACGAAGTGGAAAAAGCGCAACTCGTTCAGGTATTTGCCATACAAATCATCCGGATGAATCAGTCCGAGAATCTTTTCTTCCCAAATGGAGTAAATTTTACCGTCCAAGTCATGCGCGTTCACGCCCAGTAATTTTGAGAATCCGCCGTAGTAGATATAGCTGACATTGGAGCGCATATCGCTTAACACGGAGATAGCGTTTTCGATGCGTGCGTAGTGGCATGCGAGTTCCTTATACTTTTCCAGCTCTTTCGTATGAGGTGGGTTGTTGTCGCGATTCAGTTGTAAGAGTTCTCCGTTCAGCTTGTCTACTATATCCATTGTAAGTAAAATGGTTATTTATAATCATTGCGTGTCTCGTTTCGGCGCTTTACCTTTGCAAAGGTAATTAAACGTATGGTTTCTTATGGACAGTGAAAAGGAAAAGTGCCGTAGGGGAGAGCTATATGATGCCAACAACGACAGTGAACTGTTGGCCGAGAGGCAGGCTTGCAAAGTGGCTTGTCATGAGTACAATGCGCTTTCTCCTCTTCTGACGGATGAGCGTGAAAGGCTTATGCGCAGGCTTTTGGGAAGGACGGGAAAACGCTTTACGATAGAACAGCCGTTCTTTTGTGACTATGGTTACAATGTAGAGATAGGGGAAAACTTTTACGCTAACGTGAATTGCGTGATTCTAGATGAGGCTAAAGTCACATTTGGAGATAATGTGTTTGTCGCTCCCAATTGTGGATTTTATACCGCAGGACATCCGTTCGACGTGGAGCAAAGAAATAGCGGACTTGAGTACGCCCGTCCGATTGTGATAGGAAACAACGTATGGATTGGTGCGCAGGTCTGCGTGTTGCCCGGAGTGTCGATAGGTGACAATTGCGTTATCGGTGCGGGAAGCGTAGTGGTGAGAAGCATTCCGCCCAACTCGCTCGCTGTGGGAAATCCGTGCCGGGTTATTAGGGAATTAAAGTAATATTAGTTTATTGTTTTATAATAGTTAGGAAAGATGAAGAAGATTCTGATAGTGTGTATGGCCCTTTTTGCGGTCATGCGGCATGGCATGGCGCAGACTTTAGAGAAAATGCAATGGTTCAACGAGCCGGAACGTTGGGAAGTAAAAGATAAGTCGCTTTCCATGTTCGTAACTCCTCACAGCGACTATTGGCGGATTTCTCATTATGGCTTTACGGTGGATGACGCTCCGTTTTATTATGCGACTTATGGAGGGGAGTTTGAGGCGAAAGTGAAAATTACGGGCGATTACAAGGTTCGTTTCGATCAGGCGGGACTGATGCTGCGTATTGACCATGAGAATTATATCAAGGCCGGAATAGAATTTGTGGACGGAAAATTTAACCTAAGCGTGGTCGTTACTCATAAGACTTCGGACTGGAGTGTCATCTCTCTGGATAAGGCTGTGCCGTACGTATGGATAAAGGCGGTCAGACGGCTAGATGCGGTGGAAATCTTTTATTCGTTCGATGACAAGGAATACACGCTTATGCGTAACGCTTGGTTGCAGGATAATACGCCTGTGATGGTGGGGCTGATGGGAGCTTGTCCGGACGGAGATGGCTTTAATGTTACTTTTGAGCATTTTAGCGTGAAGCATCTGCCCGATAAGCGTCGGATGGAATGGCTGAAAGAGAATGCCGCCCAATGATGTGCCTGTAAGTGAACAGGGAGGTTTGGTAGGGAATTTTAGTTTTTAGGAAGCTCGGTTGTTACAGTTTAGTGATGTGGTTTTCCCGGAAAAATAGTACTTTTGCACATTGTTCTCAAGATTTATTCGATTGTGATGACGATGGAAGAAGATATAAGGAAAGCCTGTCAAGTGATGAGCGAGGGAGGAGTAATTCTCTATCCCACGGACACGGTATGGGGTATTGGCTGCGACGCGACCAATGAGGAAGCCGTACGTCGGGTATATGAAATAAAGAAACGTTCGGACAGCAAGGCGATGCTTGTGTTGGTAGACACTCCGGTGAAGGTTGACTTTTACGTTCAGGAGGTGCCGGATGTGGCGTGGGACTTGATAGAAATGAGCGATAAGCCTTTGACTGTCATTTATTCCGGAGCGCGTAATTTAGCTTCGAATCTGTTGGCGGAGGATGGGAGCGTGGGTATCCGCGTGACTGCCGAGGAGTTTTCCCGCCGTCTCTGTCAACGTTTCCGCAAGGCGATTGTCTCTACATCCGCTAATGTGAGCGGGCAGCCGGGAGCGGCGAACTTTAGCGAAATTAGCGATGAAATAAAGTCGGCGGTGGATTATGTCGTGAAGTATCGCCAAGATGATATGAGTCGGCCAAAACCTTCGAGTATCATCAAGTTGGGGAAAGGAGGACTGGTAAAGGTGATTCGTGAATAAGAAGGGCGGTAGGGAAAATATATGGAGAAAGAGAAGCTAAGTCTGTTACAGCGTTGCATCAAGTGGCGGGAGGAGAATATCAAGGAGAAGCAGTTCATATTGATACTGAGTTTTCTTGTTGGCATATTCACCGCGTTGGCTGCCTTAATTTTGAAATTCCTGATTCATGAGATACAAGATTTTCTGACGGATAACTTTGATACGACAGAGGCCAACTATCTTTACTTGGTCTATCCGGTAGTAGGTATCTTTCTGGCGGGATGGTTCGTGCGAAATATCGTAAAGGATGATATAAGTCATGGAGTGACGAAGATCTTATACGCCATATCCCGTAGACAGGGACGTATCAAGCGTCATAATATCTGGTCGTCTACCATCGCCAGTGCCATTACCATAGGTTTTGGCGGTTCAGTCGGGGCGGAGGCTCCGATTGTGCTTACTGGCTCCGCTATAGGCTCCAATTTGGGCAGCGTGTTCCGCATGGAACACCGTACCTTGATGTTGCTTGTCGGCTGTGGCGCGGCGGGTGCCGTGGCGGGTATCTTTAAGGCGCCTATCGCCGGTCTGGTATTTACGCTTGAGGTCTTGATGATAGACCTTACCATGACTTCGCTGCTTCCTTTGCTTATTTCGGCGGTCACGGCGGCTACTGTATCTTATTTTACTACAGGAACGGAGGCCATGTTCCGTTTTCATCTGGATGAGCCTTTTCAGTTGGAACGGATTCCTTACGTCATATTGTTGGGAATCTTCTGTGGATTGGTTTCCCTTTACTTTACCCGTGCCATGAATACGGTCGAAGGCGTTTTCGGACGTTTGAACAATCCGTATAAGAAACTGGCTTTCGGTGGCGTGATGCTTAGCGTGCTGATTTTCCTTTTTCCGCCGCTGTACGGCGAAGGGTATGACACCATCGAGCTGCTGCTGAACGGGACTACGGTGAGCGATTGGGATACCGTGATGAATAACTCCATTTTTTATGGGCACAGCAATCTGTTGCTGATTTATTTGGCGCTGATTATATTAACAAAGGTATTTGCGTCT
Source organism: uncultured Bacteroides sp. (assembly GCA_949285075.1). Classification (GTDB taxonomy): domain Bacteria; phylum Bacteroidota; class Bacteroidia; order Bacteroidales; family Bacteroidaceae; genus Bacteroides. The sequence continues at coordinate 46,524 of CASDXF010000002.1, forward strand.
AGCGCAACGAACGGTGGTGGCGGATGTGGTGGTATTTTTGCGCCTTCTCTTTATCTCGGTTGTATCGCCGGGTTCATATTCTCTCATTTCAGTAATGGTTGCGGCACGTTCGCTTACTTGCCGGAAAAGAACTTCGCCTTGTTGGGTATGGCGGGAGTGATGAGCGGCGTGATGCACGCTCCATTGACCGGAGTTTTCCTTATTGCCGAACTGACGGGAGGATATGACCTGTTTCTTCCGCTGATGATTGTATCCGTCAGTTCATACCTGACTATCATTGCGTTTGAGCCTCACAGCATTTATTCCATGCGTCTTGCCAAGAAAGGGGAGTTGCTCACTCACCATAAGGATAAAGCCGTGTTGACGCTAATGAAGGTAGAGAATGTGGTAGAGACGGATTTTGTAGAGGTGCATCCCGAAATGGACTTGGGCGAATTGGTAAAGGCGATAGCGACTTCTCATCGGAATATTTTCCCTGTAACGGATAAGAAAAACGGTGAGCTGCTCGGGGTCGTGCTGTTGGATGACATTCGGAATATCATGTTCAGGCAGGAGCTTTATCATCGGTTTACTGTGAACAGGCTGATGACTTCCGCTCCGGCGAAGATCTATGATACGGACGGTATGGAGCAGGTGATGCGCACGTTTGACGACACAAAGGCTTGGAATTTGCCGGTAGTGGACGCTGAGGGACATTATAAGGGATTTGTTTCCAAATCGAAGATATTTAATTCGTACCGGCAGGTGTTGGTACATTTCTCTGACGAATAATCATGGGCGATATGAACAGTAATGAAAGACGGGGAGCGGACAAGGCTTCGCTCCGTATAGTATACATGGGGACTCCCGAGTTTGCGGTAGAGCCGTTGCGCCGGTTGGTGGAAGACGGCTACAATGTGGTGGGCGTAGTGACTATGCCCGATAAGCCTGCGGGCCGCGGCCATAAGATACAGTATTCGGCGGTTAAGCAATACGCTTTGGCGCAAGGGTTGCCTTTGTTGCAGCCGGAGAAATTGAAGGATGAGGGATTCTTACGGTCGCTTCGCGAATGGAAGGCGGACTTGCAGATTGTGGTGGCTTTCCGTATGCTGCCGGAGGTGGTGTGGGGAATGCCCCGCTTGGGCACCTTCAACCTTCACGCCTCTTTGCTGCCCCAGTATAGGGGAGCCGCTCCCATCAATTGGGCCGTGATAAACGGGGAGACGGAAACGGGCGTGACGACCTTTTTCTTGAAGCATGAGATTGACACAGGGGAGATCATTCGACAGAAACACGTGCCTATAGCGGATACGGATAATGTAGGAAGTGTACATGACAAGTTAATGACGTTAGGCGGGGAATTGGTGATAGAGACGGTGGACGCTATCTTGAACGGTGAGGCGAATACTGTGCCGCAAGAGAGGATGAAAGTGGAGGGTGAACTTAAGCCGGCCCCGAAGATATTCAAGGAAACTTGCCGTATCGATTGGAATTGTCCGGTAAAGAGGGTGTATGACTTTATTCGCGGCTTGTCCCCCTATCCTGCGGCGTGGACGGAAATGTCCGGGCAGGATGGAGAAACGGTGGTAGTGAAGATTTTTGAAAGCGAGAAACTGTTCGAAACGCATCGCTTGTTGCCCGGTACGGTAGTGACGGACGGTAAAAAGTGGCTGAAAGTGGCTGTTCCGGACGGATACGTTTCAATTCTTTCCCTGCAGCTTCCCGGAAAGAAGAGGCTAAGGACCGATGAATTTCTTCGTGGGTATCGTATCGTCGATGGTTGCGTATTCCGTTGATGGGATTCACGTTCGCTTGTTCAATCAATAAATTCAAAACCTCAAAAAAAACAATAAACATGAGCTCAATTATTATTTCTCCTTCTATTCTTTCTGCTGATTTCGGCCATTTGGCTAAGGACATCGAAATGATTAACCGTAGTGAGGCGGAATGGGTGCATATCGACATCATGGACGGGGTGTTTGTGCCCAATATCTCTTTTGGATTTCCGGTGCTGAAGTATGTGGCTGAGCTGACTCGGAAGCCTCTTGACGTGCATCTGATGATTGTGAATCCGGAGAAATTCATTCCTGAGGTTAAGGCGTTGGGTGCCTATATTATGAATGTGCACTATGAGGCTTGTCCTCATTTGCACCGGGTAGTGCAGCAAATCAAGGAGGCGGGGATGAAGCCGGCGGTTACTATCAATCCGGCGACTCCGGTCGCTATGTTGCAGGACATCATTCAGGATGTATATATGGTGCTTGTCATGAGTGTGAATCCCGGTTTCGGAGGGCAAAAGTTCATAGCGCATTCCGTAGAGAAGGTAAGAGAACTTCGAGATTTGATAGAGAACAGCGGTTCGAGAGCGTTGATAGAGGTAGACGGCGGGGTGAATTTGGAGACTGGAGCTCGACTGGTAGAAGCGGGGGCGGATGCGTTAGTAGCCGGTAACGCTGTATTTGGAGCCTCAGACCCGGAAGATATGATTAAGCGGCTACGTATGTTGTAAGCTGCTTTCCAATTGATTTACTATAGTTTACATAAGTATCCTTACATACGCCTGCTTATTCCGTGGATGGCGGGTGTCTTTTGTGGAGATCGCTTCTTCGACGAGAGAGACGATTCTTCCATATGCTTTTCTTTGCTTGGCTTACTTGTTCTCCTGACCATAGGATGCTACTTCTTGCGGCGTCATTCCTTACGATGGTGTTTTGGGGTTTGTGTTGCGGCGCTTTGTTTTGTGGGAGGATGGACGGCTGTCGGGTGGCAGTTGGAGCGAGCCGTATATGAGTTTCCTGAAGAGGAGGCCGTTTATAGGGTTCGGTTGACGGAACTTCCCGAGGCTAAAGAGCGCTCCTATCTTTGCCGGGTGATTCTGAAAGAGCGGATTGACTCGGCGACGGCTTATCCCATAGAACGGCCTGCGTTGCTTTATTTGGCGAAGGACTCTTCGGTCATGCGGTTGTGCGGTAGAGAGGAATTGTTGGTCTCTTCCCGCATTTCTCCGCCAAAAAACGGGGGAAACTTTTGCGAGTTTGATTATGAACGTTATTTGCTGCGTAAAGGAATCTGCGGAACGGGATACGTAGCCTCAGGGCATTGGAAACGATTGCCTTTTTCTGCCTCGCCGTCGTTGCGGCAGAAGTCTGACGCCTATAGGGAAAAGCTTATCGGTCTGTTTCAGCGGTTAGGTTTTGAAGGAGATGAGTTGGCGGTGCTTTCGGCGTTGACCGTTGGTGACAAGACGGACTTGAGTGAGTCCATTGAAGAGAGTTTCTCTATTTCCGGAGCGAGTCATGTACTCGCTTTATCCGGACTGCATATCGGCCTTCTGTATGCTTTGTTTTCTTACCTTTTCAAATGGGTTGCCGTGAGAGGCCGATGGGGCAGGCTAGTCCGTTCGCTTATTGTCTTGTCTTTACTGGGCGCTTTTGCTTTTTTCACGGGACTTTTCCCCTCCGTTGTCCGTTCTGTCTGTATGTTTTCGGTTCTGGCGATAGCGGATGTATGCGGTCGTCAATCAATCTCTATGAATACGGTAGCGGCTGTAGCGTGGTGGATGTTATTGATTTGTCCGGTCTGGATGTTTGACGTGGGCTTTCAGCTTTCGTTTTTAGCGGTAGCCGCTATTTTGTTGGTTCAACCGCTCCTTTATCGGCTTTGGCCGGTAAAGAACTGGATAGGAAAGCGTGTATGGGGATTAATTACTGTTTCTGTCGCGGCCCAATTGGGGACAGCCCCTCTCGTCTTGCTCTACTTTTCCCGGTTTTCCACGCATTTTCTTTTGACCAACTTGATTGTAGTCCCTTTGACTACTCTTATATTGTACGTTGCCGTTTTGATGCTTTTGCTGACCCCCTTTAGCTTTTTACAGGCGATTGTAGCCGGTATCTGCGATATGATGCTGAAGTTTCTGAACGCTTTTGTCCGATGGGTCGAGCGTCTGCCTTACTCTTCCGTAGACGATGTCTGGCTTTATCAGTGGGAGGTGGCGGGTATCTATTTGTTTATCTTGTTGCTTTTGTATTATATAAGTAAGAAGCGCTTTCGCCCCTTGTTGGCGTGTTTATGCTGCTTGTTGTTGGTGGTGGCCGGACATGCGGCAGCAATCTGGACAAATCGTCCTCAGCGTAGCGTTGTCTTTTATAATGTCAACAATTGTTCGGCGGTACATTTCATCGATAGCGACGGGAGTTCATGGTTAAATTATAGGGATAGCCTGACCGATGGCAAGTCTCTCCGACGGGTGGCCGCCAATTATTGGAGAAAACTTCGCCTAGCCCCTCCGGTGGAGGTGAAGGGAGATGTTCGTGAACGTTCATTCTTCCGTGACCGGCAGATTCTGTCTTATCAGGGCTGTCGTGTAGGAATGGTGACTGATAATCGATGGAGGAATAAAGCGGCCTCGACTCCGCTTTTTCTTCACTATCTTTATGTATGTAGAGGGTATGACGGTAATATGGAGGAACTAATGCGGGTTTTCCAAACCTCGTGTGTCGTGTTGGACGCGTCTCTTCCGGCATACCGCAAACGTGTGTTGGCGGAAGAGTGCAGGCGGAAAGGTTTACGTGCAATCTCTTTGTCCGACGAAGGTTCTGTACGTTTTTTGCTTTAACTGTCCGTATTTTGTCGTACATTTGCACCCCTTAAATTATGTGGTTATGCTGACAAAAGTAATAGAACAGTCCAAGATAGACCATTTCACGAAATGGTTTGAGCGGGCTGACAAGGTAGTTATCGTATCTCACGTTTCTCCCGATGGAGATGCCATAGGTTCGTCGCTTGGGCTTTATCATTTCCTTGATTCTCAGGGAAAGGATGTTAACGTGATTGTACCCAACGCTTTTCCCGATTTTTTAAAGTGGATGCCGGGTAGTAAGGATATTCTGTTGTACGACCGTTACAAGGAATTCGCCGATAAGTTGATAGCGGAAGCGGATATTATCTGCTGTCTGGATTTCAACGCCTTGAAGAGAATAGAGGGAATGGCTTGTAGCGTATCCGCCTCTCCTGCCCGTAAGGTATTGATAGACCATCATCTCTATCCGGAAGATTTTTGCAGGATTATCATGTCTTATCCGAAAATCTCTTCCACTTCAGAATTGATATTCCGCCTGATTTGCCGTATGGGATATTTCAATGAGATTTCAAAAAGCGCGGCGGAGTGTATTTATACCGGTATGATGACGGATACGGGAGGCTTTACCTACAATTCCAACAGCCGGGACATTTACTTTATCATTAGCGAGCTGCTCTCGAAAGGCATCAACAAGGACGAAATCTATCGAAAAGTATATAACACCTATTCCGAGAGCCGTTTGCGGCTAATGGGACATGTGTTGTCTAATATGGTAGTCTATCCGGATTGCAATGCGGCTTGCATATCTTTAGCGAAGGACGAGCAAGGCAAGTTCCATTATATAAAGGGTGACAGCGAAGGCTTCGTGAACATTCCCCTTTCCATCAAGAACGTCCGGCTCTCCTGCTTTTTGCGCGAAGATACCGAAAGGCCGATGATTAAGATTTCCTTGCGTTCCGTGGGAACTTTCCCTTGTAACCAGTTGGCTGCGGAATTCTTTAACGGGGGAGGACACTTGAACGCTTCCGGAGGCGAGTTTTACGGGACGATGAGCGAAGCGAGGGCCGTGCTTGAAAAGGCGATAGAAAAGTATAAGCCCTTGCTTACTTCGGAGGCTTCCTGATTGTGTGTCACTCCCTTCTCCTGCTATATGACAAGAGGGCTGAGGCCGCACGCGGCCTCAGCCCTCTTGCTTAAATGCGAACATAAATTTAGAGCAACTCCTTGATTGTCGCGTCTAAATCCTTGACGTTCTCTCCCCGATATTTCAGTTCATTGTCGCGTCCTATCAGGAAAAACGACGGAAGCTGCTTTACATTGTAAATAGAGACGTTCGTGGAGTATATTCCGCTCTCGTCACGTACGCATATCCACGGCAGATTAATGGCGGAGGTTTTCCAGAAATGCTCGTCGGCGTCGAGTGATACCTGATAGATTTCCAGTCCCTGTGAGGAATATCTATTGTAAAGTTCCCGCAGAGTCAGGTTATGTGGCGAGCCGGATGCGGATTGGTAGACGGTGAAGTCCAATAGCACGACTTTGCCTTTTAAGTCGCTCAGCTTATGTGTTTCTCCCTTTACGTCTCTCAATGCGATGTCAATGATTCCTGTTTCTATTATCTTGTCTTGCGGGATAGAGACTTGCGGCGCTTGCGTTTGCCTAGTGTTCTTCATTCCTTTCATCACGATGTTGTAGAGGTTCTTGGTACGTACCGCGTTGGGGAAAAGATTGTTCATGCTGGTGGCTACTGCCGCGAAGCACTTGATGTCCTCTTTATTGTTGAACGGGTCAAAAATCAAATAGTTGTTCAGTTTCTGAAATAAGGCGAAATAGGAGGAGGCCACATTAGGAGCCTTGTATATATAGTTGCGCTTAACGTCCTCCTTGTAGCTTTCTACTAAGGCGGCTAGGCTGTCTTCGAATGTGTTGTATCCCACTTTGTTCGACTGCAATGCGGCTTGAAGGTCGTTGACGCTTTTTTGCAGGCCTATCTGCTTCATCGTTAGCTCCTTGATTCTTTCGCTGTTTTCCGACCCCTTTACCGTGTATTTCGTGGAGAAATTGGCGTACGGCGCGTCAATCTGAATAGTCTCTATAGAGTCGACGGAGAAGTTGATGACTTTGTCCTCTATGCGCAGCCGGTAAAACTCCGGTGACTCTGGACGCGGCTGCTTGAAGGTGAAGTGTCCGTCGCCTTTCAGCTTTACGGAGTCTATCGCGACGATGCCTTCCAGTCCGGACGATTCGAGATACAGCGTTTTTCCTTCGGCGTCGGTAATGCCTCCTTCAATCTGAAATTCCGGGCCGGAGCTGCACGCTGTAATAGTGAGTGCGGCTATTGCCGCCAACTTTATCTTTCTCATGTCACATGCTTTTATTTATAGGGTTGCAAATATACGTCTTTTCGGAATTAGTCAAAACGTTTTGTCTCCTTCTTTACTTTATTTTGAAAAAAAACGGGTTTGCGCTAACTTTTTGGTTCATTTTCTCCTGATATACAATGATAAATGTATATCTTCGCGGGAATTTTGAATGAAAAGTATATAAAATGATTAATCCAATTGTTAAGACGATCGAGTTGCCCGATGGAAGGACCATCACGCTCGAAACGGGAAAGTTGGCAAAACAGGCAGATGGTTCTGTGATGCTGCGCATGGGAAACACCATGCTGTTGGCCACTGTTTGTGCCGCTAAAGATGCAGTTCCCGGTACAGATTTTATGCCTTTGCAGGTAGAGTATAAGGAAAAGTTCGCGGCGTTCGGCCGTTTCCCCGGCGGTTTCACCAAGCGGGAGGGTCGCGCTTCCGATTATGAAATTCTGACTTGCCGCCTTGTAGACCGCGCTCTACGTCCTTTATTCCCCGATAACTATCACGCGGAAGTATACGTAAACATTATCTTGTTTTCAGCCGATGGCGTAGACATGCCGGACGCTTTGGCCGGGTTGGCCGCTTCCGCCGCGCTTTCCGTTTCCGATATTCCTTTCAATGGGCCGATTTCCGAGGTGCGCGTGGCGCGTATCGACGGGAAATTTGTGATTGACCCGACGTTCGAACAATTGGAGAAAGCGGATATGGACATCATGGTCGCCGCCACCTACGAGAACATCATGATGGTGGAAGGCGAGATGAAAGAAGTGTCGGAAGCTGACTTGCTGGAAGCGATGAAGGCGGCTCACGAGGCCATTAAGGTACACTGCAAGGCGCAGATGGAGCTGACCGAAGAGGTTGGAAAGACCGTGAAGCGCGAATACTGCCACGAGGAGAACGACGAGGAGCTGCGTAAGGCGGTGCACGACGCTTGCTACGACAAGGCTTACGCCATTGCCGCTTCGGGCAATAAGAACAAGCACGAGCGTCAAGACGCTTTCGACGCTATCTGCGAGGAGTTTAAGGCGCAATACACGGAAGAGGAACTGGAAGAAAAGGCTCCGTTGATAGACCGCTACTATCACGACGTGGAGAAGGAGGCGATGCGTCGCTGCATCCTTGACGAAGGCAAGCGTCTCGACGGCCGTACCACGACCGAAATCCGTCCTATCTGGTGCGAGGTAGGCTATCTGCCCGGCCCGCACGGCTCGGCTATCTTTACCCGCGGCGAGACCCAGTCGTTGACTTCCGTTACTTTGGGCACGAAGGCGGACGAGAAGACGATAGACGACGTGCTGAATCAGGGCAAGGAGCGTTTCCTGCTTCACTATAACTTCCCGCCCTTCTCTACGGGCGAGGCGAAGGCGCAGCGCGGGGTAGGCCGCCGCGAGATTGGCCACGGCCATTTGGCTTGGCGCGCGCTGAAGGGACAGATTCCCGCCGACTATCCTTACGTCGTGCGCGTGGTTTCGGATATCCTTGAGTCTAACGGCTCTTCTTCAATGGCTACGGTTTGCGCCGGAACGTTGGCGCTGATGGACGCCGGCGTGAAGATTAAGAAACCGGTATCGGGAATCGCTATGGGACTCATCAAGAACGCGGGCGAGGAGAAGTACGCCGTGCTTTCCGACATTCTTGGCGACGAGGACCATTTGGGAGACATGGACTTCAAGGTGACCGGAACGAGAGACGGTATCACGGCCACGCAGATGGATATCAAGGTGGACGGACTGTCGTACGACATTCTGGAACGCGCGCTGAATCAGGCGAAGGAAGGACGTATGCACATCCTCGACAAGATTACGGAGACTATCGCCGAGCCGCGTCCTGAGCTGAAAGACCACGCTCCGCGCATCGAGACCATGACTATTCCGAAGGAGTTCATCGGAGCCGTTATCGGCCCGGGCGGAAAGATTATACAGGGCATGCAGGAAGAGACCGGAGCGATAATCTCTATCGAAGAGGTAGACGGCGTGGGCCATATCGAGGTGGCCGGAACCAACAAGAAGTCTATCGAGGACGCCATGCGCATGATTAAGGCGATTGTGGCCATTCCGGAGGTAGGCGAGGTGTATAAGGGCAAGGTGCGCTCCATTATGCCCTACGGAGCTTTCGTCGAGTTCCTGCCGGGTAAGGACGGTCTGCTCCACATCTCCGAGATAGACTGGAAACGTCTAGAGACGGTAGAGGAAGCGGGCATTAAGGAAGGCGACGAAATCGAGGTGAAGCTTATCGACATCGACCCGAAGACGGGCAAGTTCAAGCTTTCAAGGAGAGTGTTGCTGCCAAAGCCCGAGCGAGGTGAGAAGAAAAAGTAATACGTGATAATAGTCTATATAAAATGTCGGGGCTGTATCAAGTGACTACTTGAGGCAGTTCCGCTTTTTTATTTTGAAAACGACAATTGGTCAGCAATGTGTGTTGTTTAATTCGTTTTTACTATTTTTGCGAGTGATAGAACGAGTGTTAATGTTTTAAAGTGGATGCCTATGGATTAAATTAAGCGAATGAACGTTTCGGAATGGTGTAAGATTAGACACACATTTCTTTAAGTTAGATAATAAGAGTATTAATTAACGAAGAAGCGTTCTGTTTTGAACTTGTATATAAATTGAGCTTTCAGCTCTTGTTCTCTTTCATTTGAATACCGCCAATATTCTACTCGTGAGGACAAGCAGATTGGAAGTTCACGCTCATAAGGCGTGGACTATTCGTTGCTTGTTACGAGTGAGGTCACTTGGCGGTAACCTAAATGAAAGGCAAGTTAAGGATAGTTTCACGCCTTCTTCTTTTTATCAGGTTAAATTATTATGGAAAAGAAAAGAATTAAGTATTTGCCTTTTGCAATATTGCTTAATATCATTATTGCTTTCACTTCTTGTTCTATAGAAGAAGATTATAACAACGATACCCCAATTGGCGATAGTGAAAAGAAAGATGTTATTTTATCAAAAGACTACATTAAAGGAGCGGACACTTTCTTATATTCCAATGGTGTTGCCATGAGTGTAGCTACAGATTCAGTTGGCAATGAAATGTGTTATAGAATTTTTATCGACTCATTAGACTTTAATAATAATGAATGGGTAGAAGAAAAAGCCCTAATTGTTTATTGTGATTCAAATTACAGACCTATTTATGCAGGTAATCTTAATGGGAATTTGATGCAATTTTTTTATTCGGATAAGAATACCTTCAGCGTAACCATATTTCGTGAAGGAAATGAAATAGCTGAACTTCCAGATATCCAGATGCCTGATGATTTTACAGTGAAAGTACGGGCGGCGAGGGATGCTAGTGTTAGTGATATAAATACGGCATTGAGTGTATTAGGCCTATTGCAAGATGCTATGACAACCAATGATATGGCTTTAGCTTTAGACATTGGATCAATATTGGTACCAGAAGCGTTGCCTGAATTAGTATCAGAAAACTGGTCTGGACTTGTTAATGAGGGGGCTTCATTATTCCTTTCTTATCTTGGTACACATTTTTCTAAGGCTGTTTCAGGGTATATAGGATTAATGCTTACGGGTATAGAGACTGTCAATGCCGCAAAAGATTGGGTTGTTAGAGAATATATAGGCGATATAACTCCTAAGATTACTTTCATAGAATTGGAAGGGCAGAGCTCTGTTAATATTCGTGTGGAATTTGAAGGCTCAGGCTTTGCTTCGAATATGAAAGAGGCTCCTTTTTATCGCATTATTTATTGGAAAGAACAAAACGGCGTGTTGATAGAAGAATATAAGACTGATTCTAAAGTTGCTAAGTATGGATTTAATATAGATAATATACCATTAAATTCTACAGGTGTTTATGCTTTTCAGGTTATTGTATACCCGGGTTTATTTGAGAACCTTGACTTTCTTATGAGATATTATAGCTATCATAGTAACATAGCACGAATAAAAATCCCTCCGCTTTATTTAACCTATTTAGAACAAGACCATAATTATAAGGCGACTTATAAAGACGGAGCTGTTGTAGCTTCCATAAAGGCTGCAATCGATTATCAATCGGAACAGGATGAAGTCGTTTTATCTTATTATAATGATTATGGTATATATATAAAAAATGGGGATCGGGAATTGGACTTATACTCTGCCAAAGAAAATGGAGGTAATGAATATAATATTACGTTACACGTTCCTAAGGAAAGTTTTACATTAAATTATAACGATTATATAGCTATCTCTGATGATATAAGAATTGGGGTGTATACGATAGACGGTTATGGTATAAGAGAGTATTATGATGAAAGGACTCTTCAAGTTATTTATGATGAAAGGCCAAGTATTACACTTCAAAATGTGCAGCTCATTTCTACTGGGCCTTATTCAGACAATGATAAATGGGATACGAAAAGCAATTATGTGTTTTCTTATGAACTGGCGGGGAGCTTATTTATAGACGGTCTATATTATAGTAGTTTCGGGACCTTTTGGGATACTCAGTTCAATCGTGAAATACGTAATTATTCTGATGGATTGAATAGGTACGGTAGTGGTATTCTGTATAACTGGGGAGATACTTACCTCTCTACGTATTATGGTATTTATGCTATTGTAAACGGTAAAGAAATTGCTCCTAATAATTATATGAAGTTTCTTGGTAACGCTAATTGTATTATGGTAAATTCCATAAATGTAGCAAACTCATATAGTCGTTCTATTTCTACCGATGGAATAATGCCTTCCATGAACATTGATGAGTGAATAAGAAGCATGCGTATGGAATATAGTCCCTCATCGGTAGCTTTTTTAGTGCCGTTGAGGGATTGTAAAAGGGAAGATGAAGTCTTAACAAGGCTCAGTGAGGCATAAAAAAGAATCGGAAAGTACCCCCATACTTTCCGATTCGAAACAGCCAAAAATCGACCTTAATCAATTTATTAACTTAACACGTTGCAAATATATGGCATTTTTCTGAAACTATCCTCCTCTTTATCAGAAGAAAGTTGCGCGATACCTCTCGCGGATAACTATTTTTATTATTTGGGGCGTGAAACGGACATCCCTCATCCTTCCTTTTCCTCGTTTGAGAGGCGGGGCTATCTCTCGCGAGCCGTAGGGCTGACTGTCGCGCGGGTGATTGCCCTGCCCAGAAATAGGGCGTAGCGGCCCGTTTCTCCGCTTTCTTCATCACTGCCGGTTTCTTAAAGGGAAAGGGGCGGAGGACATGGGAAAAACGGGACGCGGATTGCGGGAAACGGAACGTAAGCGAAACGGGCCGGAGATGAAAAAAAAGCTCTTCTTTTCCTCAAAAAGCGCCGTTTTGAGCCGCTTTTTCTCCTTTTATCTTAAAAATGGAACATAAAATATCGAAAATAGGCCTTGCGGAGTCAGGAAAAATGGCGTTAATTTGCAGCCGATAAAACAGGCGATATGTGTGATGGATATTACGTGTACGCCTTTTTGTATGTTAATTAATAAAAATAAAGGAGAATGAGAAAGTATTTGTTTTTTTATCTGTTTAGCATGATGTGCGCCGTGACGCTCTTCACCGCTTGTAGCGACGATGACGACAACAACGGAAACGGCAACGGAAACGACGATGTAGTAGAGACTGTTGTGCTTCAAAATTATGTGGTAGGTACATACGACGGTAGTTTGACGGTAGATATGATGGGAACTCCTGTAACTGAGGACCCTTTGGCGCAACGAATCTTCATCAAGGCGGACGGCAGCGAAAATGTAGAGTTGTCGCTGCGTAACTTCTCTATAAATGTGGGTGGAACTGCTATTCCTGTAGGTGACATTATAGTAGGCGGAGTCGTATTGTCGGGAGACGCTAATAACGTGACATTGGAAGAAACAACCGTGACCTTGCAGCACGACTTGTTGGGTGAGCTTCCCACGACGATAAGCGGAAACGTGGCAGGCGGAGTAGCTAACCTGACAATCGATGTGATTTGGACTAACAATGGACAGCAAGTCCCTATTGCGGTGACTTATAACGGTACACGCACTAGCACGGAAGTAGACGACGCTGACTATGCGCTGACATTGGCCGCATGGTACGCTCGTACAGACCTGACTGCCGAGGGGTTGCCCGAAGATACGGAATTGACTTGGCCTAACGACGGAATCGAAATCACTTACGCAAGCTATAATACGGTAAATATAAGCAGCTTCCCTATCACATTCTTGCCTAACGCGCAGTATATTGAGCTTGAGAATGTAGCGATTGAGAACTCTACAGACGGTATTCAGATAAAGGAAACTACCGCAACGTTTGAAGATAGAAACAACGGAACGGTAGAGGCTACCTTGTCCGGTGTGATGAAGGACAATGTATTGACGCTGAACATTAAGTTAGTGTCTGCTCAATACACAGTGAACTATGTATATACAGGCGGAAGACAACTGACCGGAAACGACATCGAAAGCTTCACTGTGGAAGGTGAGGGCATTCTGGTACAGCCGGAAATCGACCCGGACGCTACGAGCAATGTTTCGGTAGTGTTCTATGTAAGCGAAGGCACTACTAACCGCTCTTTCGTTCCGACTCTGACTATTTCTGATGGTGCGACTATTCAGCTGAACGGTGCGGATTATACTTCAGGTACGGCGGTAGACTTCACGGAAGCGCAGTCATTCGTAGTAACTTCACAGAGAGGACAGTCGAAGACATACAATGTTTCCGTACAAGAAATGAACTATACGTTCGAGCAAAACTTTGATGGAGACTGGACTACGGATGCTACATCAGGATATCAAGAACCGGGTAACGGTTGGTCTACATCCAATGCGGGGTTATCATTCATCAAGGCATTGGGTATGTATAGTGGCGAATGGGTGGTTTCGAAAGACGAAGACGGGAGTGCCAAGATTCTGAGTGCGGATACACAAGGAAGGGATATGTTTATCGCTAAAGTACCCAAAGTAACTTCGGGAACGGTGTTCAACGGTATATTCTCGGTAAACATTAGCAATACCTTAAAGAGTACCCAGTTCGGTCAGCCTTGCATCAACGAGCCGCGCACATTTAGCGGAAGATACAAATATACTCCGGGAGAAGTTTACTATACTTGCGCAGACCCTGTAAACAATGCGCATAAAGCAGAGGTAGACGATTCTAAGGTAGACGCTCCGGCCATCAACGCTGTGTTGTACGAGGCTGATACTTATACCTTCGACACGTTGGATGGTACTAATCTGCTGACTTCGGACAAGATTGCCGCTATCGCTTCGGTTGACGGTACTACGCAGGCTGATTATGTAGACTTCTCTGTAGACTTCGTATGGCAGAATGGCAAGTCTTGGGACGCTACCAAGAAGTACAAGCTCGCTATTGTATGCTCTTCGAGCAAGGACGGTGACAAGTTCTCCGGTGCTCCGGGCAGCGTATTGAATATAGACGATTTGAGCGTTTCATTCTAATAAACACTCCTATATTTATGAAGCGAGCGTCCCCGCATTGTCGGGAACGCTCGCTTTGCTATTTGTGGCCTTACCGCTTCCCCTCCGGCGGCAGGCTTTGGAAATGCCGGGTCGCCCAGACCTGAATGAGCAGGCACTTTATGCTTATGTCTTTAAGGACGGTGGAACCGTCCCACGATGCTTAGCCTACGGTTCGGCTTTGCCGTACCGTAGGTTTTGACGTGCCTCCCTCACGCCTCGACCTCGAAGGGGTCGAACCTCTCTCCTCCATTTCTGCGCCTCCTTTTTTGTACGATTCACACTCTTGCCTCGTTTGCAGTGTTGCTCTTGCCGCGCAAGTACCTTTGCTCTTGCCGCGCAAGTACCTTTGCTCTTGCCATGCAAGTACCTTTGCTCTTGCCATGCAAGTACCTTTGCTCTTACCGCATTTGCACCGTTGCTCTCGCCGTGCGTATAGCGTTAGTGATTATCAGGGAGCCTTAATAGAGGTATTAAGGGAGTCCTAATAGGAGTATTAAGGATGTCCTAATAGAGGCATTAGGGATGTCTTAATAGGGGTATTAAAGGTGTCTTGATAGAGGTATTAAGGATGCCTTAAGGTGTAATTGGCCTTCCTGAAAACGGAAAGGGCGTAAAGGGAGGCGAATCACCATTCCCTTTACGCCCTTTGGGTTATGCTGTGTGCGAGGCAGGCGGGTTATTGCTTGTCGCTTACGGCTTTCCATACGAGGGCGGACAGGAGAGCGCCTACGAGGGGAGCCACGATGAAGAGCCAGAGCTGAGACAACGCCGCTCCGCCTTCGAACAAGGCCGGGGCGATGCTGCGCGCCGGGTTGACGGACGTGCCGGTGATGGGGATGCAGACGATGTGCACCAAGACGAGAGAAAGGCCGATGGCCAGTCCCGCGAAGTTGCCCGCTCCTTTCTTCGGGTCGGTAGCGCCCAGTACCACCAGTACGAATACGAACGTGAAGAACATCTCGGCGAGGAAGCCGCCTAGCGGACTGACACCCGTAGCGCAGGCGTTAGCCCCCGTAGTGGTGGCGTAGGTCATGTCGATGTTGCTTGTCAGCAGCCAGAGGATAGAGGAGCCAATCAGCGCGCCGATGACTTGGAACAGCATATACATCAGTCCGTCTTTCGTGCCTATGCGCCCCGAGAGCATGCACCCGAACGTGATGGCCGGGTTGATGTGGCATCCGGAGACGCCTCCGATAGTGTAGGCCATGGCCACGACAGAGAGGCCGAACGCCATAGCTACCATTAATACCTGTGCGGGAGTGCCGCAACCGCCGTTGAATATGGCACTGCCACATCCCATCAGTACGAGAACCATTGTACCGATCATTTCAGCTAAATACCTTTTCATAGTCCTTAATCTTTAAAAGTCTGCTCAAATA
Organism: uncultured Bacteroides sp.; assembly: GCA_949285075.1. Taxonomy (GTDB): domain Bacteria; phylum Bacteroidota; class Bacteroidia; order Bacteroidales; family Bacteroidaceae; genus Bacteroides. The sequence goes on from CASDXF010000002.1 coordinate 62,236, forward strand.
TAGCGAGATAATTCCGCAATTCAAGGAATTCGCCTTGTTTTTTTGACGAAAAGTCAGAAGCCTGACCGTTTTGGTGACGTTTTTATAAACGCCGCTTCACTTTTCCGCCCGCCGCAGCCGTAAGCCTTCAGCCGTTTTCTGAGGACGGGCAGGCTGTCGGGCAGCTTATTGATGTCGCTTTCGCCGAAGGTCTCCTTCATCCGGACGATGGGTTCTACGTTGGCCACGCCGCACCACGGCAGCCACTTGCCGACGGAGCGGAACGCCAAGTCCGCCACGTTGGTGGCCTCGGGAGCGAAGGCCCGGTACTTGTAGCCCATCTTTCCGTCGAAGTCGGTGCACGACTTGCTGTTGTTCTGTACGAGCAGCGCCATCGTACGGAATCGCTCCTCTCCCGTCTTGACGTACAGTTTATACAGCTCGTAGTAGACGAAGGCGATGAAGTTGTCCGCTCCGGAGTGTCCCGTAGAGATGACGGAGAAGCCGGAGACGCCGCCCCGGGTGAAGGGATTCATTGCCTTGTCCTTCTCGTCGCGGCAGGGGATGGCGAAGTCGTAGCAGTATACCCAGCTCATCACGCAGCAGGCCGCGTGCTCTGCCGCCTTCAGGTATTTCGGGTCGCCGCTCAGGTCGTGGGCCGCGTTGAATCCGTATAGTGCGAACACGGCGGCCTCCTTGTCCACCGTGTTCGGATTGTCCGGAGTGCCTCCGACGTACTTGCCCAGTTTGGCGTACAGCTCCTCGTACGCGTAGTCCGCCGCCTTTAGCGCGGCCGTTTGGTATATAGGGTCTTGGAAGTACTCGTATGCCTTCGCCAAGAAGCGGATGGCTACCGGCGTGTTGAGCTTGGAGGCTCCGAAGGTATTGCGGCCTCCTCCCGTCTCCACGCTTCCGTCGGTGCGGTACGCCCGGGCGAATGAGCCGTCAGGGTTTTGTCTTTCTACTAAATGGCGGGCTACCTTTTCCAATGCCGCCCTCCACTCGGGATGCGCCTCGCCGTACGCGTCCGCCGTCCGGCAGGCGTCGAGCAGTCCCTCCATGCCGTCTACCATGCAGCGCAGGAAGCAGGGGTACGGCCGCGCGCATCCGGCGCTTTCGTCGTTGGCGGGGTCCCACCACACTGTGGGGAAATAGTCACGCGTGATGGCGGGCGAGGTCCAGAAGTCGATGATGGCCCTTCCTTTCGCGGCGGTGGCCTCGTCCTTCCGCTCCAGTCCGTATCGGTACAGATGATAGCCTACGGCCATCTGCTGTCCCACGAATCCCATCTGGAAGGAGACCCCTTCCGAATTGCCTCCGTCCGGCAGGTCGAGCGACCACGGCAGTCCCGCGGCTTTCGTCGTTCCCGTGCCGTATTGCCTGAATTCCGACCGGAAGATGTCGAGGTTGTAGGCGTATATGCTGTCGACGCTGATGTCCGCGATTTCCGGAGCTTCCAAGTCGAACGCTTGCGAGTAGGCGGAGACCATCGCCTCGTTATAGTCCCGCTCGCGGTCGGGAATGAGGGCTAAGGTGTACGCCTGCTCCACGCCCGGCCTGAGCGGATGGAAGCGGTATATCCACCCCTCTCTCGACTTCGCTTCCCGCGGGACGGGCTCGTAGCTCCTCGGCCCTTCGGCGCACGGGTAGCGGAAGTCTACCGAAGGTTCATGCGGGGAAAGCGTATAGCCGATAGAGCCGTACCTGACGCTGTCGCTTACGATACCTGCGGGGCCTCCGCCCGGGTAGCCTCCCGCGCTGATGTCGGGATGGAGGTGCTGCAAAGTCAGCTGATAGCCGGTAGAGGTGTTTCGCATCATGGCCAACGGCAGTCCCGAGCGGGTCTCCTTGACGTACATCCGCTCTACGTTGAGGTCGGCGGCTATGGCGTGCGGATATACGGCCGACGCGTCCTTGTACAGTATGGAGGGGATGAAGTATTCCCTCCTGTCTGCCGTGTGCCGGATGTACTCTCTTAGGGAGAATACGCTGCCGAAGCCGGACTCTCGCCCGCCGGCCTTCACGACCTTGACCTTCCGGTGCAGGAGGACGGCGTTTCCGGATATCTCGAAACGGTCTTCGACGGATAGGGTAGAGCCGCCCTTTGTCGTGACGAGCGCGGTGGCCGCCGCGCTGTTCCCCTCCCTCTCGACGTTCCGGTAGCTTGCCCTGTAGTAAGTGCCGGGACCTTTTCTTGTTAGCGTTCGCGGTGTGGCGACCGTCAGAATAACGGGTGACGCTTGGGTGTAGAGGACTTCTCCATTCCGCGTTATCGAAATGCCGTATCCCGAGTCCTGCGGCGTGAAGCGTAGCCGGTAATCGTGAAAGCGCAGGTCGACTCGTTGATTCGCCCCTCCACACGAAGAAAGGAGGAGCGAGATAAGGATAGGTATGGCGATGTTTCGTAACATGACTGTCGTTTCTTTTTATAACCACTGTCTAACAATCGCTTCGGTCCGTTCCCAAAGCTCTTTGGCCTGCTTGTGGTGCAGATACTTCTCCGACAAGTGTTTGGGATGTCCGCTTACGTTCAACGTGCCGGTGCGCTTCCCCGCCTCCTCGTCCAGTAGCAGCCCGATGGCCGTTGCCGCCCCTTGCCGGGGTGTCCGTATGAAGGGCCGGAAGAAGATGTCCGTCAGCGGGTCGAACCACATGTGCATGGTGATGATGTCCGTGGATACGATGCCGGGGTCGGCGGCGTTGACCGCGATACCCCTCTTCCTGACCCTGTCGGCCAGTTCCAGCGTGAACAGCGTCAGCGCCAGTTTGGTGTTGCTGTAAATGGGGATGCGCCAGAAGCCGCCCTTCCGCCCTTTCTGGAAGAAGTCGGGGAAGTCTAAGGCGCCTATCGCGTACGTGCATGATACCATGTTGACCACCCGGCTTCCCTCGCCCATCAGCGGGAGCAGCTTGCGGGTCAGCAGATAAGGGCCGACGTAGTTGACGCTGACTGTCCGCTCCAATCCGTCCTCGGTGACCGTCCGTTTAGTTTCCATTGTTCCGGCGTTGTTCATCAGCAGCGTCAGCCTTTCCCCTCTCTCCAATATCCGGTTGGCGAAAGCCGCTACCGAAGCCATTGAGGAGAGGTCGATGCCCATGACCTCGATGTCCGGGTTGCCGGTTTCCTCGGCCAACGCCTTCCGCTTGTCGTTTCCCTTTTCCGGATTGTAGCACGCCATCACAACGTGATAGCCCGCCGAAGCTACGGCACGGGTAATCTCCATTCCCATGCCTCCGTCGGCCCCGGTGATTATCGCCAGTCTCTTCTCCATCCTATCCCCGTCTTTCGATTTGTTCTATCTCTTTCTTCAGGCATGGCGGCAGCTCCTCGCTCAGGCGTTGGTGGCAGGCCATGTCGATACTGTACATGCGGGCGATGCAGTAGTTGCTGTGCCGACATCCGCAGCGGGCCTTTTCCTCTGTGCGCATACGGTTCACGAAGCCCGGCTCGTTGAGTAGCGCGCGGCCCATCTGTACGGCCTCGAAGCCGAGGTCCAGCACCTCGTCTATTCTTTGCCGGTCCACCAGTCCGCCCACGTAGACCAAAGGCATGTCCGGCAACGCGTCACGGAACTTCAGGGCATCGTCCAGAAAATAGGCTTCCTTGAAGGGAACGGAGGGTATCATCCATTTGCCCACCATGCGCACGCCGTACTTCAGCCACCAACAGTCCATGTAGTGGGTCATGGTGCGGATGGGCATCTCGCCGCGCATCACGTACATGGGAGCCTTGCTGACGAATCCCCCGCTCAGCACCAATGCGTGCGCTCCCGATCGTTGCAGTTGCCGGGCCACCTCCATCGATTCGGTTAGCTCCATGCCTCCGCGGAATCCGTCGCGCATGTTCATCTTCACCAGTACGGCCATGTCGTCGCCCGCCGCCTTCATCACCTCCTCCATCACCATGTCCATGAAGCGCATGCGGTTGCGGAGCGAGCCTCCGAACTCGTCCTTGCGGTGGTTGGTGGAGGGAGAGAGGAACTGGCTGATGAGGTAGCCGTGTCCGGCGTGTATCTCTACGGCGTCGAAGCCCGACTCACGGGCGAGGTTGACCGCCTCCTCGTAGGCTCGGGCCATGGCGGGCAGCTCGTCGGCTCGCAGCCCTCGCACGAAGGTGGGCGAATAGAGGTTGAACCCGCCGCTGGCCCCTACGGGCGTACAGCCGCAGATGCTCTTGTGCGACATGTTGCCGCAGTGTCCCAACTGGATACTGGCCGCCGCTCCCTCGGCGTGTACGGCGTCAGTCAGTCGGCGGAGTCCGGGTACGATTTCGGGGCGCATCCACAGTTGGCGGTCGAACGAGAGGCCGCTCTGGGTGACGGCGGCGTAGGCCACGGTAGTCATTCCGACACCGCCGGCGGCCACCGAGCGGTGGTAATCGAGCAACTGCTCCGAGGGTTTGTTGCCCGGGCACATGCTCTCGAAGGCCGCCGAGCGTATGGTGCGGTTGCGCAGCGTCAGCGGCCCGATAGTTACTGGGGTAAATAGTTTTGAGTTCATAGTCGGTATCTTGATAAAAGGTCGCCTCGCCCTTCTCCCCGCGGATACGGGGCGAGGCAGCCTACATTAATATATGTAAGGTATAACGCGTTTCCGTTTTCCTACCGCCTCTGCGCCGAACTCCTCGCGGTAACGCTTGTAGATAGCGTCGGCCCGAGGCACTAAGTTGGCCGCGGTCCACCATACGAACACCCACGCGGCGGGCGAGGCGGTGAGCAGGGCGAACCCTGTCCACTCCACAAGCTCGCCGAAGTAGTTGGCCGAGGTGACGTAGCGGTACAGGCCTTTGGCGGGCAAGTAGTGGCGGGTGTCGCCGGGCTTGCGCAGATGGCGGATGACGTGGTCGGAGTGGAGGTTGACGGCCATGCCCGCGGCGAACAGCAGCAGTCCCGCCACGGCGTGGGGCCGCGACAGGTAGGCCGCTCCCTCGGCGTAGGCTTCGGGGGCGAACCGGAAGATGCCGTTGGCCTGCATCCAACCGTTCAGCACGTTGAACACGATGCCCATCGCCATGATGGTCAGGGGCATGCGGCTACGGCCTTTCAGCAGCAGGGGAAACACGAACGAGCGTTGCAGATAGTGCAGCTCGAACAGCAGCAGAAACAGGAACTGGGGCAGGGCGAACCCCGCTCCGCTCCTCGCCCACAGCCACGCCATGACGAAGAACACGGGGGCCTCCATCAGCATCCAAGCCACTTTGTTGGGCAGGGAAGGGCCCCACGAGGCCGTGCGGAACATGCCGTAGCCCGCCTTCACGAAGTAGAGGGCCGCGAAGACGACGAGCGCCACGCCGCTCATCGCCCACAGAAAGAGATTGAATCGCTCGGGAGACATGGCGTTTCCCTTAGAAAGCGTACCCGAACCCGAAGTTCAGGTAGATGGGGTACATGGCGAAGGTGATGGTGTCGAAGTCCTTCTGGAAGATATCATTCAGGCCCCACGTCAGGTCGGCGTGCACCGTCAGGTGCTTGTAGGCCGCCCATTCGCCCCCTACCTGCAAGCCCCACTGGAACTTGCGGAGGTTGTCCGAGAAGTCATACGTGGCGATACTCTCGCCCGTGAAGTCGACCCGCGAGCCCGTTTCGTCGGGGGTGCGGAGGTGGCCCTCGTAGACGTGGCCGGAGAAGTTACCCTCGGTGAGGTACGACAGGTAAGGGCCCGCCGACACCTTCCACCGGTCGTTCACCCGGTAGTTGGCCAGTATGGGCACGGTGAGGTACGAGTTCTTCACCGTGGTCTTTACGCCACCGGTCCAGAGGCCCTGAAGCTCGCCGCCGTTGGTGTTGATAATCTTCATGCCGTAGTTCTTGACGGTGGCCTCGGTGGTCATCTTCTTGTCTTCTAGCCGCAGGCCGACGCTCATGCCCCATTTCCGGTCTTTGCCGAACCACTTGGTGCTGATTCCTTCTATGGCGATGGCCAGTCCCGGCTTGTAACTGTCTAACTGCCTGATTTCCTTTGGCAGGGGCAGGGGCGAGGTGCCTCCGATGTTGAATCCCGCCCTGATGCTGTACTCCCATCCCCGCAAGTAAGAGGAGAGGAGGGTCTGGTGCTTCTCGGTCTGCGCACTGGCGGCCTGCGCCACGACGATGAGCAGGCAGGCCAAGCCGAATATTCGATGTATCGTTTTCATGCTTCCGTTCGTTTTTTAGTTGTTGGTTGTGGGTTGGTCGGTCACCGTCAGGTTGACCTCGTCGATGCAGAGGACGCTGCCCGCGGCTCCATTAAAGTTGCCTCCGTCTACGCTAGAGGAGAAGACGATGGCGAGCTTGTACTGTCCCTTGCTCAGCTTGTCGGCGTCGATGGTCTTGCCGTTCTGCGGCTCAAAGTCGAGGCTGAACTTGGTCCATCGGTCGGTCTCGGGCCAGTATTGGCCTTGCGGTAGCCGGGCGAGGGCCACGATGTTGGGCGAGGTGAGCGAGTTGGCCCCGTTCAGGAAGCTCGTCTCGTCGTCCGTCTCGTACATCACGCCGTAGATGTCGCACTCGTCTTGGCGGTCGGCCACGACCTCTCCGTCGGAGGTGAACACCTCTCCCCGGCTATACATGTACCACCCTTCGAGCTTGACGGGGTAGTAGAAGAAGGGGAATCCGAAGAGGGTGGCCCCCATGGGGTCTTTTACGGCGTTGGTGCGGTCGAACGAGCCGATGAAGAGGTTGCCGGCGGCGAGGGGCATTCCCACCATCTCGCCGAAGCTGCCCGTGCTCTTCGTTTCGAGCCGGGCGTAGGGGCCGCCGTTCACGCCTCCCGTGGCCATCTGCACGGTGGGGTATCCGGTGGCTGACGAGGCCTCGGCCGTCAGCTGGTATCCGGGGTTTCCGCTGGCCCATTCGAGGCGGCGGATGAAGCGGCCCTCGTCTTCCTGCTCGTAGAAGACGTGGTAGGGGCTGCTTGAGCTGAGCGTCTCGAAGTGGTAGTTCGTAGGCATCTCCGTCTGCCAGAGAGTGAGCGAGTAGGTGGCCGAGTAGTCGCCGTCTTCCGACGTCACGCGGAACTGCCTTACCCTGTTCTCCTCACCCTCGAAGTAGTAGGTAGACGCTTCGATGTCGTCTCCCGGCAGTTGGGTCACCGGGGCGATGGTGGCCCCTTCGGGCAGGGTGAAGTTGATGTTCACCCGACTGAGGTCGGCCGCCCGTGACACGTAGAGCTGCACGGTGAAATTGTTGGGGTCGATGGTCGCTTGTTGAATGTCGCCACCCGTACAGGCGTCGATGGCCGCCTCCACGTTGAGGGCCTCGTCCTGTATGCAGCCCGTCAGCAGCGCGCAGGCCGCGGCGAGGCAGGCGATTGATGCTTTCAGTTTCATAAGTAGATGCGTTTATGTTAGTAATAAAACTCGCTCGCGAAGATACGTTTTCTTTTTGAAACAGAATACTTTGCGGGCCGATTTGTGTCTCTCCTCCCCGCCGGGAAGCCGGCGCGCCGGGAGGGGGCGGGTGGCCTCTCGGGAGAGGGGAGGTTGCGACACGGCGGTGTCGGCGCTTGCTACACCGTGGTGTCGGTGCCTGCGACACGGCGGTGTCGTTGCCTGCTACACCGTGGTGTCGGCACCTGCGACACGGCGGTGTCGCTACCTGTCACACCGTGGTGTCGTTGCCTGCCGCGCGGCGGTGTCGGCGCCTGTCACACCGTGGTGTCGTTGCCTGAGGCGCTGCGGCGTCGCCGCCCGCCTCTCCCGATGGCCGGGGAAGGCCCCCGGTGGGCCCCCGTTATTTCCGGTCGTTCTGCCTGATTTCCACGCGGCGTATCTTGCCGCTGATGGTCTTGGGCAGCTCGTCGACGAACTCGATGACGCGGGGATACTTGTAGGGCGCGGTCACCCGCTTCACGTGGTTCTGCAGCTCCTTCACCAGTTCGTCGCCGGCCCGGTCGCGGTACTCCTTCGCCAGTACGACGGTGGCCTTCACCACTTGTCCGCGTATTTCGTCGGGCACTCCCGTAATGGCGCATTCCACCACCGCCGGGTGCGTCATCAGCGCGCTCTCCACCTCGAAGGGGCCGATGCGATAGCCGGAGCTCTTGATTACGTCGTCGGCCCGGCCCACGAACCAGAAGTATCCGTCCTCGTCCTTCCAAGCCACGTCGCCGGTGTAGTAGATTCCGTCGTGCCACGCCTCGCGGGTGCGCTCGGCGTCCCGGTAGTACTCCTTGAAGAGTCCGAGCGGCTTGCCGTTGGTGGTGCGGATGACGATTTGTCCCTGCTCGCCCGCCTCTACGCTGCGCCCTTCGGCGTCGATGAGGTCCACGTCATACTGCGGGTTGGGCAGTCCCATGCTTCCCGGCTTGGGCTTCATCCACGGCATGGTGGCTATGGTGAGCGTCGTCTCCGTCTGTCCGAACCCTTCCATCAGGCTGATTCCCGTCAGCTGCTTGAAGGTGTCGAACACCGTCGGGTTCAGCGCCTCGCCCGCGATGGTACAGTACTGGAGCGACGAGAGGTCGTACTTCGTCAGGTCTTCGTGGATGAGGAAGCGGAAGATGGTGGGCGGCGCGCAGAGCGACGTCACCCGGTAGTCGTGAATCTTCTGGAGGATGTCGTGCGGCGTGAACTTCTCGTGGTCATAGACGAAGATGTTGGCTCCGGCGAACCACTGTCCGTACAGCTTGCCCCATACGGCCTTGCCCCATCCCGTGTCGGCGATGGTGAGGTGGAGGCTCTCCTCCGTCAGGTTATGCCAGACGCAGCCCGTCACGATGTGTCCCAGCGGATAGGTGAAGTCGTGGGCCACCATCTTCGGCTCGCCCGTCGTTCCGGAGGTGAAGTACATCAGCGAGATGTCGTCGTTGGTGTTGGCGTGCTTGGGCCGCTCGAAGGGGGCCGCCTGCTCGATGCCCCGGTGGAAGTCGTCGAATCCCTCGGCCGTCTCGGGGCCCACGCTGACGAGCCGCTCCACGGTGGGGCACTGGGGCATGGCCTCGGCGATGTGGTCCAGTATCACCTTTTCTCCCGCCGCTACGATGGCCTTGATGTCGGCGGCGTTGCAGCGGTACACGATGTCCTTCTTCGTCAGCAGATGCGTGGCGGGAATCACCGTCGCCCCCAGCTTGTGCAGGGCGATGATGCTGAACCAGAACTCGTACCTGCGCTTCAGGATGAGCATCACCATGTCGCCCCGCCCTATGCCGAGGCTCTGGAAGTAGGATGCCGTCATGTCCGTGTAGCGTTTCATGTCGGCGAAGGTAAACTGTCGCGCCTCGCCTTTGTCGTTCGTCCACAGCAACGCCTTCTTGTTGGGCTGTTCCGCCGCCCAAGCGTCTACCACGTCGTAGCCGAAGTTAAAGTTCTCCGGCACGCGTATCTTTAAGTTCCTGATAAAGTCCTCCTGCGACGTGAAGGAGGTTTGTTCTAAAAATCTTTCTACCATCTTTTTCTTTTAAATGAAGCGTGGAGGATGAAGCGTGAGGCCCGTGTCCGGTCGCGGACGTTCCGTTCCTCGTGCCCGATTCTCCGTTTAGTTCGTTACATGATTACGGCAAGGAAGCGCACCGTCTTTCCGTCGAGTGCCTTCATGCCGTGCGGAAGTTTCGAGTTGAAGTAAATGCTGTCTCCCGGGTTCAGCGTGATGTCTTTCCCGTCGACGCGGATGAGCATGCGTCCCTCTACCACGAGGTTGAACTCCTGCCCGTTGTGGCTGTTGAGGTAGATGGGCACGTCTTCGCCCTTCGGCTCCACGGTGACGATGAAGGGGTCGGCTATCCGGTTCTTGAACCCCGCCGCCAGTGACTGATACTTGTAGGCTTTGGTGCGTTCGATGCTCGTGCCCTTTCCGGCCCGCGTCACGAAGTAGCTGTTCATCTTCGGTTCCTCGCCGAACATGAGCGCTTCGAGCGCGACGTTATATGTCCGGGCTACCTTTTGTAGCATACTGACGGAGATGTCGTGCTCTCCGGTCTCGGCCTTGCGGTACTCTTCGGCGGAGATGTCGCAGTCGCGGGCCACGTCCTCGCACGTCAGTTCCAGTACGTCCCGCAGTCCCCGCAGGCGTTCGGCTATTTGTCTGATTTGGTCGTCCATGTGTCTATTATTATAGTTATGAATATTAAGTTATAAGTCATGAGAGATTGGAGTCAGCTCTTTATCCCGCAGTCCGGCATCGATATCAGCGAGGATGCGGCGCATGTCCCCAAGCAAGGGTTGCAGTCTCGTCTTTACCGTGGCGAATATCACTTGTGGGTCTAAGGACGAGTATTCGTGAGAGATGATGTTCCGCATCCCGATAACTTTTCTCCACGGTGTTTCGGTATAGAGGGAGAAAAGCCTTCCTCCAGTCCGGTCGTCTACTTGCTTGATGGTTTCGCATATGCTTTGCAGGCACATGCAGGTGGAGTTGAACAGCACCATGGCACTGTCCGAAGTAAGGAACTCGTGATAGCTTTTCACTCCCTCCGTAGTGCGGATAGCGAAGGCTATCTGCCGCTCGGCGAAGCGTAGCATGTCTGTCAGTTCTTCTTTAGATGTAAATCGCATCGCGTTCTATGTTTCGCCGGAACAGCTGCCGCATGTTCTCGTGCAGGGTTAATAAGTCTACCTTAATGTGGAAGAGGTGTTGCAGCTCTTCCTGAATTTCTTGCAGGGTGAAATAATCCACGGCGCGTTTGGGCTTTACGCACACGTCGATGTCGCTGTCCTCGCGCTGTTCGCCACGGGCCACAGAACCGAACAGGATGAACTGCTCGATGCCGTACTTCTCGCCTTCGTTGCGTTTGAACTCGCGCAGTATGTCTATTATCTCCTGAGTTGTCTTCATGTTTTCGCTTTTTACACGCTCGCCTTCATTGCCTTGATGACGGCGGAGGTGAATCCTCCGTGCTCCAGTTCGTTGACTCCCTTGATGGTGATGCCGCCGGGGGTCGTCACCTTGTCTATCTCCACGCAGGGGTGCGTGTCGCCGTTCAGGATGAGGGCGGCCGCTCCCTTGACGGACTGGGCCACCATCGTCATGGCCTCCCGGGGGGGGATGCCCATCTCCACGCCGGCCTGCATAGCCGCCTGAATGTACTTCAGGGCGTAGGCGATGCCGCATGAGGAGAGCGCGGTGGCGGCGGCCATCTTCTCCTCAGCGATGAGCGTCGCCAGTCCCATCTGCCCGAAGAGGCGCAGCATGAACTGCTCCTGCTCCACGCTGGCGTTGCGCGAGGCGATGAGCGTCATGCTCTCCATCTCGCCGATGGCGGTGTTGGGGATGATGCGGAACATCGGCGTGGCCAAGTCGGTGACGTACTGCGAAAGCTCGTCGAACGTCACTCCGGCGGCTACCGACACGAGCGTCTGCTCGCCGCTGAGCCTCAGTTCGCTGAGCACGGGCTTGACGAGCCACGGCTTGACGGCCAGCAGCACGATGTCGGCTCCGGCGGCCGCTTCGGCGTCATGCTGAGTGACGCGGAGGTTGGGAAACTCGTTCTTGAGCTGTTCCAACTTACCGGTACTGGGGTTGGCCACGGTGATGTCTTTCGCCTCTATCAGGCCGCCTTTGGCCAGTCCCCGCGCGATGGAGCCTCCCATGTTCCCCGCGCCAATGATAGCTATCTTCATACGCATGAGTCTTATTGTGATTTTGTAGGCAAAAGTAGGATTTTCGCGTGAAAAAGCAAAGTCGCGCCGACGGATTCTTGCATTTTTCCACCGGCGGGAGGATATTGCCGGAGGTTTCGCCTTTCGCTTCAGCGCAGGCGTGCTGTTCTTAAAAAAAGGACATTCTGAAAAATGGAACATTTTATGCGTTCCAGAACGCGATAATTCCGACCGGAGTATGACTCGGACGAAAAGAACGGCTTTTGGAGGCGTTAGCGAAATTCAAGAAGTCGGTGATTTGCGGTGTTCGCTTTCGTTTTTATTTCTTTTATCTGGAAGTCGTGTTATATTGTCGGTTTGTATGCCTGTTGGATGTGATATCGTTATTTTGGTTTCGTGCGAAAAGCGAGAGCAATGGGAAGCGAAAAAGTGTTAAATCCCGTTCGAATCGCCGAATCAGGCGTTCTTCATTTGTCAGAAGGGGCTATGGCTTCCGAGAAACAGGGCCACGGCTCGCGAGCGGTAGGGCTGCGCTTTGCGTTCGATTCCCCTTTCCAATCGCTTCCGGAGTGCATATTTATGCGTTTTTCCCCCCTTAATATGCGCTTTTTATGCACTTTTTATGCAATTCGTCAGTCTAGAATGGAAATTTCATTGGGTCGGTTTCCGAGGAGAATCTTAAAAATAGAACATTTTTTCCGTCAGTGAATGACAATGATTGTCCGCCCTCAAAAGATTATTTTTCTTGAGGGTATGGGGAAATTTATACGGATACTATCTCCTGACGAATCGGGGGAAAGCCGGGCTTTACCGCATTCTTCTGATTTGCTTAAAGGTGTTGAAGATGTTTTCCTGATGGTGTTTAAGGTATGATAGCTTGGGCCTGTAAAACGGTTCTTTAGGAACGAAAATGCGTTTGCCGTTGTATTCCTTATAGAACCAGCTGTCGTTGATTTCTTCCGATACGATTATTGTATAATTCTCATCGATAGTGAAGAATCCCTTGTCGAAAGCGAAGTGCATGTCTCTGCTCATCGCGATGCCGTTGCAGGGCAAGAACGTGCCTCTATGCGCCTGCGGTTTTATGTGCGCCGCTTCGAGGTTATATAAGTCTTTGTATCGTATTACTTTACCGGTAATGGCGCACTTGTATTCATAGGCGTTCATGACAAGGTCCCGGAAGAGTACGCTATTGAAGAATGAACTGCCCATGAAATCCTCTTCGGAAGACTCCGCGTCGTCTTCATCGTCGTTTGCCGCCCCGATAATGGCGTCCACTTCCTTCTGAATAACGTCTTGCGCTTCTTGAGTGACAACAATGCCGTCCTCCTGCGTTAGGTTTGGCTTTGATATAAAATCAAAGTCGGATTCAATTATCAGGTTCGACTTGTTTCCGGAGGCTTCCTTGTTCATCAAATCAGATAAGAATCCATAAGCGTTGTCCTCCTGAGTGACGCGGGTAAGACTGTAATAAACCTGCCCTTCTTCAGACAGCTTTTCAAACACGGCATAGTCTCCCTTAAAGAAATACCGTCTGTTCGGGTCTATGGAGTTGTTCATATATAAGCGAACCTCGTCCCTCGGATTTTCACCCGTATAGGTAATATCCGCGTGCCGTTGATTGTGGTAGTCCATGGTACACAATACCCGCTTTTCTCCTTCCTCCCTCATTGAAACGATGGTTATCACTATTTTGTCGTTCATTACGACAGAAGATAAGTGAGGGAAAAAGTCCAAGCACCGTTTTGAGATTAGGAAATATCTGCCTCTCGCGGGCTTATCGCCCCTGTTCATTACCGACCCCATTTCTTGATGTCCCACCTTATGAATGTAATACAGTCCCATATTAGCAATACTTTTTGATAATCTTCTTTAATACTTTAGCTATGATGAGGGCGAAAGCGGACGGTACGGCATTGCCTATCATCTTATATTGGGCCATCATTGGTCCTAAGAACTCGAAGTCGTCAGCGAATGTCTGAAGCCGGGCCGCCTCTCTGACCGTGATGCTTCGGGCCTGACTTGAGTCTGGATGAATATGCCGTAGCCCGTCTTTGTACAGGTGTGCGGGTATCGTATTACTTGGCTCGTCCCACCGTAGTACATAGAACTTATGGATGTTGCTTTCCTTGCCGGTAACTTCGGTGTATAGCTTTTTTAATGCCGTAGCGTTGACGTACTCGTTATGCCCCTGCTCAATGTCACTGGCAAGCAGCTTGAAGATTCGGATGTCTCGCTCGCTGTGAAATCTCGGAATATGATTTAATACCCCTTCGCTCTTTATAGGCGTATGCGAATATTTCTTGCCGTTCAGCTTAATAACCTCTTTAGAAGGTTTGAGAGGGGGCAGGTCTCCTATCGCTTCCTTTACCGTTTTGATGCGGCACTTTTTTGATTCCAGTGTTTCGTAGAACTCTTTTAGGATTGCCGTAGACGCGTCTTCGTTTCCGTTCCGATTGAAGAAGTCCTTATTAACGCCTAGAATAATCACGCGTTGCCGGTGTTGCGGAATCCCAAAATCCGCAACGTCAAACAAGGCTGCCTTGAAGTCTTCGATAACCGCATACCCCGCATTGCTAAAGGCTTCTTTGATTTTAGTTACAATGGGGGTACCGTCTGGGGTCGCGCTTAGCATTCCGACCACATTCTCGAATATAAAGAACTTGGGCTTATAATGGGCGACTACCCTGAGATAGCTCTCGAAAAGATAATTCCTATAGTCATCTTTCATTCCTTTAGCGTCCCTGATTCTTCCCGCGATAGAATACGCTTGGCATGGAGGCCCTCCTATGATAACGTCAACTTTGCGTCTGCCTATAATAGCGTCCAAGCCCGTATGATTGCCATACTCCTTATCTTCAAAGCCATTGAAGAGCTCTTCTGTACGTTGGATGTCGAATCGAATCACTTCATTGGCGGCATTTTTGTGTTTCCACTTATGCGCCAATCGATGAGCCAGAGTCTCGCAGGGATACTTTTCCCATTCTACGCAAGCGAGCGAATTATATCCTTTTGCTTGCATAAAGCCGTCTAACAATCCGCCGCATCCCGCAAATAAGTCAATCGTATTTATATTTTTCTTGCTCATTTACTCTTGTTGCTTATGTATTTCAGTAACTGTTCTCCGATAGCTTTCGCCATAAGGCAAGGTACCGCGTTACCAACTTGCTTATCCTGCTGCGTTTTTGTTCCTAAGAACACGAAACTATCGGGGAAAGACTGCAATCGTGCGCTTTCTCTTACGGTTGGGCACCGGTTCCATTTATAGTGGAAATTGTTACGATGCCCGGTGTCTATCGTTCTTGATGGTTTATAGCTGCAATATCGTGTCCAAGCCATATTGAACTTGCGACTTTCTCCAACTCCTTGCGGCAAGTCTTTATAATTTCCGCCGTCAGGAACCAATGCGATTGTCTCCTTTACAAAATCCTTATGATCAATGGCCTTGTGATTGTATAATACATTGCAGCTACCTCTCATCAGCCGTTGGTATTCGGTTATGGGTGCAGCCTCGTATTCGGATTCGTCAGCTCCCAGAACGGTTTCAAGGCTTGGCAGGTCGCTGATGGCTTGTTCGCAAGTCACATAATTGTCAGGAGTATGAGTCGGTTTAGGGAACTCATATTTTTCTCCATTCCTGAGTCCTACAAAAACCAGTCTCTTCCGTATTTGTGGAACGCCATAGTCCGCGGCGCATAAAATCTGGCAATTGACGCTGTATCCAATAGCTGTCAATCGTTTAATGATTTCGTTTTTTACTTCTCCTTTGTATAGCGTAGCCATGCCCGGTACATTCTCTATGACAAATGCCTTAGGAGAATACTTGTGTATGGCTTCTATCATTGCAAGATACAGCTTATTGCGTTCATCTTCAAACTTGCGTGGTCCCGTAAGGCTAAATCCCTGACAAGGGGGGCCGCCGATAATCACGTCAATCGTCTGGCCTTCAATAAGGGAATCTATTGCATTAAAAGTATCGTTAACTGATAAATCTCCGCATAATGTTTTGCTCCCATTGTGGTTGTACGCAAATGTCTTTAAGGCGGGCTCGTTAAAGTCAACCCCTAATAAAATGTTATAGCCCGCCATTTCAAAACCTTTTGATAGACCTCCGCAACCACAGAATAAATCGAGAACATTTAGTCTTCTTATATCATCATTCTGAGAGTCCATTATCTTTTGTTTAACTATTCAACAAAACTGTATGTATTAAGAAGCGATTGGAACTTCTTCTTCATATTCTATATGTTAAGCAAAGCGTACAAGCAGGATTTATGATATACGCTATAAAGGGGCAAAGGTACGATAAAAATGAAATATTTCCGCATCTTTCGGTTGCAAAACGTGCTTAAGTTAATGGTGCGGGGCTGTCTGGTAAGATGGTAAATCTTATGCTTTCCCCTTTGACTCAAATCGGTCTTTAAAAAAAGCGCTGTTATTTTTGTCTGGCGGTAAACGGTTTATTATCAATGTCTTATTGTTCGTTCGAGAAACAGCCCTATTTCTCGCGAGCCGCTGCCCTGTTTGTCGCGAGCCGTAGGGCTATCTCTCACGAGCCGCAGGGCGGGCTGACAAGTGGAGATGGCTTGATGTGAATCATAAAAGCGCCGGCCCTGCCGGGGAACTAACGCGGGATTCCCTCGGCAGAGCCGGTCACTGGATGCTAATTATCAATCGGCTATGGTTAACCTTGCCGTAATGCCTTGTCGAGGCGGAAGAGGAAGTCGTCGGCCTCCTCCACGCTGAGGCAGAGGGGCGGAAGCAGGCGGATGACGTTCGTGCCGCTGGCTCCGGTGAAGACGTGCTCGTCGTAGATGAGGCGGGCGCGCAGCTCCTTGACGGGGCGGTCGAACTCAAGGCCTATCATGAGGCCCCGGCCTCTTACTTCGCGTATCTGCGGGAACTTCTTCAGCTCGTCCAACAGATGCTGGCCCACGCGGGCGGCGTTCTGCACGAGTTCCTCGTCTCTGATGACGTCCATCACGGCGAGAGCGGCCGCGCAAGCCAAGTGATTACCCCCGAACGTAGTGCCCAGTTGTCCGTAGACGGGCTTGAACATGGGGCTGATGAGTACGCCTCCCATAGGGAATCCGTTGCCGATGCCCTTAGCCACGGTGATGAGGTCTGGCCGGATGCCGGAATACTGGTGGGCGAAGAAGCGTCCGCTTCGTCCGTATCCGCTCTGTATCTCGTCCAGAATCAGGATGGTTCCCGTCTCCGTGCAGGCTTGTCGCAGCGCTTGCAGGAACTCGTCGGTGGGCAGCTTGATTCCGCCCACGCCTTGAATGCCTTCAATGATGACGGCGCACACGTCTCCCTTCGCCAGTTCCCGGCGCATGGCCTCCGTGTCGTTCAGCGGCAGGTAGGTGACGTGCCCGTTGGCGTTTATCGGGGCGATGATGGCGGGGTTATCGGTGGCCTCCACCGCGAGCGACGTGCGTCCGTGGAAGGCTTTTCCGAACGACACTATCCGCTTGCGTCCGTTGTGGAACGACGCGAGCTTCAGGGCGTTCTCGTTCGCTTCCGCCCCGCTGTTGATGAGGAAGAGGCTGTAGTCCTCGTATCCCGAGAGCTTTCCTAACCGTTCGGCCACTTGCTGCTGTAGCTTGTTGATGACCGAGTTGGAGTAGAATCCTAACCGTGTGACCTGTTTCGCTATGGCGGTCACGTAGTGCGGATGCGCGTGTCCGATGGAGATGACGGCGTGTCCTCCGTACAGGTCGAGGTATTCCGTCCCGTTCTCGTCCCAGACCTTGCATCCTTTCCCTTCCACGATGTTGACGTCGTAAAGGGGGTATACATCGAAAGGTTTCATGATTGATGAGTTAAAGCAATGCCCCTCTCCGGCTCTCCCTCCGTGGGGAGAGGGATGAGAGATGTTTTTAAATTGTTTCTTACTATTCCTTTATCTATTCTCGTTTCAGCCCGCTCGCCTCCTTAGAATGCGCTCGGCTTCAGGCGCAGTCCCACCGTCTCTTCTAGGTTGAACATCAGGTTCATGTTGTGCACCGCCTGACCGCTCGCTCCCTTCAGCAGATTGTCGATGCACGAGATGATGAGCAGCTTGTCGCCGTGCTTCTCCAAGTGCAGCAGGCACTTGTTCGTGTTGACCACCTGCTTCAGGTCGATGTTCTTGTCCACCACGTGCGTGAAGGAGTCCTTAGCGTAATATTCCTCGTACATGCGGGTAATCTCCTCTATGGCCACCTTCGTCTTGACCACGATGGTGGCGAAGATGCCCCTCGGGAAGTCGCCCCGGTAGGGGATGAAGTCAATCTCCGACTGGAAGCTGTTCTGCAACTGCCTTAGCGACTGCTTTATCTCCGGCACGTGCTGATGCTCGAACGCCTTGTAGACGCTCAGGTTGTTGTCGCGCCAACTGAAGTGGCTCGTGGCTCCCGGCTTCACGCCCGCCCCCGTGCTTCCGGTGATGGCGTTCACCATGATGTCGCCCGTCAGCATCAGGTTCTTGGCCAGCGGCAGCAGCCCTAATTGGATGGCCGTGGCGAAGCATCCCGGATTGGCCACGTGCTTGGCGGTGCAGGTGGCCCGCCGGTTCAGTTCCGGCAGTCCGTAGATGAAGTCGTGCGTATCGCTCTTGATGCGGTAGTCCATCGAGAGGTCGATAATCTTCAGCTCCTCGGGCACGGTGTGGCTCTCCAGAAACTTTCTCGTGTCGCCGTGGGCCGTGCAGAAGAAGAGTACGTCAATCTTGTCCAGCGGCAGTTGGTCGGTAAACCGCATGTCTGTCTCGCCGTACAGTCCCTCGTGCACGTCGGTGATTCGGTTTCCGGCGTTGCTTCCGCTATTGACGAACACGATTTCCGTCTCCGGATGGTTGAGCAGCAGGCGAATCAGCTCGCCCGCCGTATATCCCGCTCCGCCTATGATTCCTGCCTTTATCATATTTCCTCGTCCTTATGGTTCGTGTAGTACACCCTCAGCGGCGTGGAAGTTACCTTGATGAAGCCTTTGGCGTCCTCGGCCGTCCATCCTTTCTGCATTTCTCCGTACTCGCCGAACTTGGTCTTCACGAGGTCGTCCTTCGACTCTACGCCCACGGTAGAGAACGACAGCGGGCGCAGCTCCAGAATGGCCGTACCGTTCACGTTTCGCTGGCTCTCTTGCAGCATGGCCTCGATGTCCCTCATCACCGGCTCCAAGTATTGGCTCTCGTGCAGGAACATGCCGTACCAGTTGGCCACTTGGTCCTTCCAGTACTGCTGCCACTTGCTCAACGTATATTTCTCAAGGAAGCGGTGCGCCCCGATAATCAGCATCGGTGCGGCGGCCTCGAAGCCTACGCGTCCCTTGATGCCGATGATGGTGTCGCCCACGTGCATATCCCGTCCTATGCCGTATGCCGAGCCTATCTCCTCCACCTTCTGTATGGCCTTTATCGGGTCGTCGAACTTCTCGTCGTTCACGGCCTTCAGCTCGCCTTTCTCGAAGGTGAGCCGCAGCTGCTCGCTGCCCTCTTTCGTCACGTGCTTCAGGTAGGCGCTTTCCGGCAGTCCCTGAGCGGAGTCCAGAATCTCGCCTCCGCAGATGGAGGTTCCCCACAGTCCCACGTTGTACGAGTACTTCAGCTTGGCGAAGTCGGCCTTGAAGCCGTGCTTGTTCAGGTAGTCAATCTCCTCCTGACGGCTCAGCGCCATGTCGCGGGTCAGCGTGATGATTTCCACGCCCGGAGCCAGTACGAGGAAGGTCATGTCGAAGCGAATCTGGTCGTTGCCCGCTCCGGTGGAGCCGTGGGCTATGGCGTCGGCCCCTATCTCGTTGGCGTATCGCGCGATGGCCAACGCTTGGAATATGCGTTCCGAGCTGACGGAGATGGGGTAGGTGCCGTTGCGCAGCACGTTTCCGAAGACCATGTACTTCAGGCTCTTCTCGTAGTATTCACGCGTAACGTCCAGTGTGACGTACTTCACCGCCCCCAGTTTGTAAGCGTTCTCCTCGTTCGTCTTCAGTTGTTCCGGGCTGAAGCCCCCCGTATTGGCGCAGGCCGCGTACACTTCGTAGCCCTTCTCTTTGGCAAGATACATTACGGTGAACGACGTGTCCAGTCCACCGCTGAAAGCTACCACGACTTTCTTCTTTTTCTCTTCCATAGTGCTGTATTTTTAAATAACGTTGTTTCTTTCCTGTTCTCTCTTTTGGTTCTTCGGGTCCGCCGGGTCGTACAGCATGGCCGTACAGATGCAGAACTTTCTGTTCTTGGCCATTAGTATCTCGTGGTTGACGCAGCCTTCGCATCCCTTCCAGAAGGCGTCGTCGTCCGTCAGCTCGTTGAAGGTCACCGGCACGTATCCCAGTTCCGTGTTCATCTTCATGACGGCCGCTCCCGAGGTCAGGCTGAAAATCTTCGCCTTCGGCCATCTCAGGCGTGCCAGCGTAAAGGAGGCTTGCTTGATGCGCTTCGCGAGCCCTATGCCCCGGAAGTCCGGATGCACGATGAGGCCCGAAGTGGCCACGTATTGCTTGTTTCCCCACGACTCGATGTAGGTGAATCCGGCGAACACGTCTCCGCAGAGCGCGATAATCGCCTTGCCTTCCTTCATTTTCGTGGCCACGTATTCGTGCGTGCGTTCCGCTATACCGGTGCCGCGTACGGCGGCGGCTTTCCGGATGGTATCCAGAATAGTGTCAACGTAAACCTCGTGCGAGGCGTCGGCTACCATAACGTCTATTTGTCGAATATCCATTTCTTAAATGCCTTATATTATATATATGTGTAACTTTTATTCTGTTTCTATGTCGTCGGCGTCTATGTTCGGTATGACGCGCGCGAGCGAACGGCGTACCTCGTCCCGCGAGGTCTCTTCGCGCAGTATCAGCATGATGGTGTCGTCGCCCGCTATCGTGCCTAATATTTCGGCGAACTCGTGCCTGTCGAGGTCGTAGGCCATGCCGCTGGCGTAGCCGGGCTTCGTGCGGATGACGGCGATGTTTCCCGAAAAGTCGAGCGACACGAATCCGTTGGCCTGCGTCAGGCCGCTGCCCTCTTGGCTGCCCGGCAGTACGTAGACGCACTTGCCGTCCGTGTCGGAGGCCTTTGTCACCTCCAGTTGTTTAAGGTCGCGCGAGAGGGTGGCTTGCGTCACTTCGAACCCTTTTCCGGTTAATATTTTCAGCAGTTCGTCTTGCGAACCTATCCTTTTGCTCGAAATGATTTTTTTTATCGCGTTTAGTCTGTTCGCTTTCTTGTTCATTGCATAAATATTCAGAAATCGCCGCAAAAATATGCAATATTCTGCATAAACGGTGCATAAATGCGCATGTTTTTGCATATTTTTACCGTAAAACTGCATATCGGGAAGGCGCGGGAACTCTGTCGGGGAGGATTCGCCTTTTCTTAGACCTTCTTCCGTTTCCGGCCGGAAAGGGCGGCTTGGTAAAGAAGGGATACATTCCGGCGCGTCTCAGGAAGGGCCGACGACGGCCATAGCTACGGCTCGTGAGAGGAAGGGCCACGGCTCGTGAGGGAAAGGGCTATTTCTCGCGAGAAACAGGGCGGCGGCTCGCGAGCCGTAGGGCTACGGGACAAGTCAAACTTTTGGAGTTTTTAAATCGTTGTTTCTTAGCGTGTTGTAGAATCACTGCTCGTGTTGTAGAATCGCCCTCCCGTCTTTTTGCGCTTACTCCCTTTCGCTTCGGGCCCGATGTCCTTACGGTAAAATATGAGGTCAAATTTAAGCCGAAGGGATTCCCGGAACCCTTTTCCGCGCCCTTCTTCGCTTTAAAATGGATACGGAAATGCTCATTCGTGTCAAAAATTATAGGTTTTCAGTCAAAAAGTGAAGGGCTTAAATCTGAGAGCTGACTATCTTTGCACACGTGAGGGTAAAGGGAAACTCTTGCCCTCTTATGTTTTCGTAAAAAAGCGTACTGCGATGAAACAGAATTTTTTAGCTTTCGATTTAGGAGCCACAAGCGGCCGCACGGTTATGGGAACGTTTACCGATTGCGGATTGGAGCTAAGGGAGCTCAATCGCTTTCCAAATCATCTGATAGAGACGGGAGGGCGTTATTATTGGGATATTTACGCGCTGTACCGCCATATACTTGACGGGCTTGCGGTGGCGGCTCGGGAGGGAGAACCCGTCACTTCCGTAGGCGTAGACACGTGGGGCGTGGATTTCGTCTGCGTGGGGAAGGACGGCGCGCTGCTGAGGCAGCCCCGCTCGTATCGGGACCCTTATACGGAGGGCGCACCGGAAAAGCTGTTCGAGCGTCTGTCCCGGGCGGAGCTGTACCGGAAGACGGGCATCCAGATTATGAACTTCAATTCGCTGTTCCAGTTGGACGCGATGCGCCGTCAAGGTGACAGCGCATTGGAGGTGGCGGACAAGATACTTTTTGTTCCGGACGCCCTGAGCTACATGTTGACGGGAGAGATGGTGACGGAGTACACCATCGCCTCGACCTCGCAGCTGGTCAACGTGCATACTCGCCGGTTGGACGGGGAGCTGTTGCGCTTGTTGGGGCTGACGGAATCCTCGTTCGGACGTTTCGTCTATCCGGGCGAGCGGGTAGGGACGCTGAGCGAGAGCGTCCGGCGGATGACCGGGGCGGGCGAGGTGCCCGTGATTGCCGTGGCCGGACACGATACAGCCTCCGCCGTGGCCGCCGTGCCCGCCCTCGACCGTAACTTCGCCTATTTAAGCAGCGGCACGTGGTCGCTGATGGGCGTTGAGACGGACACTCCGGAGACGGGCCCCGAGGCGGAGTCGCTGAACTTCACCAACGAGGGCGGCGTGGAGGGCACCACCCGCCTGCTGAAGAACATCTGCGGAATGTGGCTGCTTGAGCGTTGCCGCGAGCGTTGGGAGGGGGCCGACTACGCCACCCTGATTCGGGAGGCGGAGGCCTGCGAGCCGTTCCGCAGCCTGATAAACCCGGACGCGGCGGACTTCGCCAATCCTGCGGACATGGAGGCGAGCATCGCGGACTATTGCGCCCGTACGGGGCAGCCCGTTCCCGAGCGCCGGGGGCAGGTGGTGCGCTGCATCTTCGAGAGCTTGGCCCTGCGCTATCGGCAGGTGTTGGAGAGTCTCCGGACGCTGTCGCCTCACCCCATCGAGACGCTGCACATCATCGGCGGCGGAAGCCGTAACGACGTGCTGAACCAGTACACGGCGAACGCCATAGGACTGCCCGTGGTAGCCGGCCCTTCGGAGGCTACGGCCATCGGCAACTTGGCGATTCAGGCTATTGCGGCCGGAGCCGCCGAGGACATCGCCTCCATGCGCGCCCTGATTCGCCGTTCCGTCTCCCTGAAGGTGTATCAGCCGACAGACACCGCGGTGTGGGACAAGGCTTATGCTGACTATAAACAACGTGTTAAATAATTACTAATATTAAATTCATCCTTATCATGGAAAAGGAAACTTTAATTCAGAAAGCGTATGAGATTGCCGCGGAACGCTATGCGGCGGTAGGAGTGGACGTCGAAGCGGCGTTGGCCAAGTTACAGAACATATCGTTGTCGCTGCATTGCTGGCAGACGGACGACGTGACCGGATTCGAGTCCGGAGGTGAGCTTACGGGAGGCATTCAGACGACGGGAAACTATCCCGGCAAAGCCCGTAATATCGAGGAGGTGAGGCAGGACATTCTGAAGGCGGCCTCTTACATTCCGGGGACGCACAGATTGAGCCTGCATGAGATTTACGGCGACTTTGGCGGCCAGTTTGTCGACCGCGACCAAGTGGAGCCGAAACACTTCGAGAGTTGGATGCAGTGGGCTGGGGAGAACGGGATGAAGCTCGACTTCAATTCCACCTCCTTCTCTCACCCGAAGTCGGGGAACCTGACGCTTGCCAATCCGGACAAGGGCATCCGCGACTTTTGGATTGAGCACACGAAGCGTTGCCGCGCCATAGCCGAGGAGATGGGAAAACGGCAGGGAAACCCCTGCGTCATGAACTTTTGGGTGCACGACGGAAGCAAGGACATTACGGTGAACCGGATGAAGTACCGGGCCTTGCTGAAGGAGTCGCTGGACAGCATCTTCGCCGAGGAATATCCGCACATGAGAGACTGCGTGGAGTCTAAGGTGTTCGGTATCGGTCTGGAGAGCTATACAGTAGGGTCGAACGACTTCTATATCGCTTACGCCGCTACCCGCAACAAGATTGTGACGTTGGATACGGGACACTTCCATCCGACGGAGAGCGTGGCCGACAAGCTGTCGTCGCTGCTGCTCTACATCCCCGAGGTAATGCTCCACGTGAGCCGTCCGGTACGTTGGGACAGCGACCACGTGACGATAATGAACGACGAGACATTAGACCTCTGCAAGGAAATCGTGCGCTGCGACGCGTTGGACCGGGTTCACATCGGGCTCGACTACTTCGACGCGAGCATCAACCGTATCGGCGCTTATGTCATAGGTAGCCGAGCTACCCAGAAGTGCCTGCTGCAAGCCTTGCTTGAGCCGCTTGACCGCCTGCGCGAGTACGAGGCGAGCGACCGCCTTTTCGAGCGTCTCGCCTTGCTTGAGGAAGCGAAGTCGCTGCCGTGGAATGCGGTATGGGATATGTTCTGTCTGAAGAACAACGTTCCGGTGGGCGAGGACTTCATCCCGGAAATAGAGAAGTACGAAGCGGAAGTAACCTCTAAACGATAAGTCATGGATGTCCTGATAGGTTTGCTCATCATCGCCGTGGGGAGCTTTTGCCAGTCCAGTTCGTATGTCCCCATCAATAAGGTGAAGGAGTGGCACTGGGAAAGTTTCTGGTTGGTGCAGGGCGTGTTCGCTTGGTTGGTGTTTCCTCTGTTGGGAGCCTTGTTGGGTCTTCCCCGTGGAGTTGGATTGTTCGAACTCTGGAGCGCCGGCGGCGCGGGAATGAGTATCGTTTACGGGATACTGTGGGGAGTAGGCGGACTGACCTTCGGGTTGTCAATGCGTTATCTTGGTGTCGCGTTGGGGCAGAGCATCGCTTTGGGTACTTGCGCCGGCTTCGGAACACTGTTTCCCGCCCTCTTCTCCGGGACGAACCTGCTTGAGGGCGACGGACTGATTCTGCTCTTGGGCGTTTGCGTCACGTTGGCGGGCATCGCCATCATCGGTTATGCCGGAAGCCTGCGTTCCCGTAACATGAGCGAAGAGGAGAAAAAGGCCGCCGTGAAGGACTTCGCATTGACGAAAGGACTGTTGGTGGCGCTGTTGGCGGGCGTGATGAGCGCCTGCTTCGCTTTGGGCCTCGATGCCGGAGCGCCTATTAAGCAGGCGGCTCTGGACGGCGGGGTAGACGGGCTTTACGCCGGGCTTCCCGTCATCTTCTTGGTGACGTTGGGCGGTTTCCTGACCAATGCGGCCTATTGCTTGCAGCAGAATTGGGCGAATAAGTCGGCGGGCGACTACGCCAAGACGAGCGTCTGGGGGAATAACCTGCTGTTCTGCGCATTGGCCGGCGTACTGTGGTATATGCAGTTCTTCGGATTGGAAATGGGGAAGAGCTTCCTTACGGACAGTCCGGTGCTGTTGGCCTTCTCGTGGTGCATCTTGATGGCGTTGAATGTAACCTTTAGTAATGTATGGGGAATCATCTTGAAGGAATGGCGTGGCGTGTCGGCGAAAACGATTGCCGTGCTTGTTCTCGGGTTGGCCGTACTGGTCTTCTCGCTGATATTCCCGAACTTGTTTTAATTAGATAGCGATATGAAATCAATTTTAGAGAACCGTCCGGCACTGGCTAAGGAGGTAAGCAAGGTAGCGGAAGTGGCCGGATATTTATGGCAGAAAGGATGGGCCGAACGCAACGGCGGCAACATAACGGTGAACATCACCGACTGCGTGGATGACGACATACGCCGGATGGAGCCGATTAGCGACGTGAAGCCCATCGGCGTAGCCTTGCCCCACCTGAAGGGCTGCTACTTCTATTGCAAGGGAACGAACCGTCGTATGCGCGACCTGGCCCGTGAACCGATGGAGAACGGCTCCGTCATCCGTATTCTGGACGACTGCGCCAGTTACGTGATTATAGCGGACAAGCCGGTGATGCCTACATCGGAGTTGCCTTCTCACCTGAGCGTGCACAATTACCTGATAGGCAAGGGGTCGCCTTATAAGGCTTCGCTTCATACCCACCCCATCGAGTTGGTGGCCATGTCGCATACCCGGAAGTTTCTGGAAAAGGATGTGGCGGGCACTTTGCTCTGGAGCATGATTCCGGAGACGAAAGCCTTCTGTCCTCGCGGACTGGGTATCGTGCCCTACCGCTTGGCGGGTTCGGTGGAACTGGCCTCGGCTACCATTGAAGAATTGGGCGACTATGATGTCGTGATGTGGGAGAAGCATGGCGTGTTCGCCGTCGACGGTGACATCCTGCAAGCCTTCGACCAAGTGGACGTGCTGAACAAGTCCGCCCAGATTTACATCGCGGCCAAGAATATGGGCTTCGAGCCGGACGGAATGAGTCAGGAGCAGATGAGAGAGATGAGCGTCGCTTTCAATTTGCCTAAATAAGACAAGAAAAGACCTTTAAAAGAAAGACATTATTATGAATCGTATTATACTGAATGAAACATCTTATTTCGGAGCGGGTTGCCGGAGTATGATTGCGGTTGAGGCGGCTCGCCGCGGATTTAAGAAAGCGTTTTTTGTAACGGACAAGGACCTTATCAAATACGGTGTAGCGGCGGAAGTCATTAAAGTATTTGAGGAGAACCAGACTCCTTATGAGCTGTATAGTGACGTTAAGGCCAATCCGACCATCGCCAACGTGCAGAATGGGGTGGCGGCTTACAAGGCTTCGGGCGCCGACTTTATCGTGGCGTTGGGAGGAGGCTCCTCTATCGACACGGCGAAAGGCATCGGCATTGTGGTGAATAATCCCGATTTTGCGGACGTGAAGTCGTTGGAGGGAGTGGCCGATACGAAATGCAAGGCGGTTCCCACCTTCGCGCTGCCCACTACGGCGGGTACCGCCGCGGAGGTGACCATCAACTACGTGATTATAGATGAGGAGGCCCGTAAGAAGATGGTCTGTGTCGACCCGAATGATATTCCCGCCGTGGCCATTGTTGACCCGGAGCTGATGTACTCGATGCCGAAAGGACTGACGGCCGCTACGGGAATGGACGCGCTGACTCACGCCATTGAGAGCTACATCACTCCC
Source organism: uncultured Bacteroides sp. (assembly GCA_949285075.1). GTDB lineage: Bacteria > Bacteroidota > Bacteroidia > Bacteroidales > Bacteroidaceae > Bacteroides. Next base: position 88,855 of record CASDXF010000002.1, read on the forward strand.
GGGGCTTGGGTAATGAGCGACATGTTCGAGCTGAAAGCCATCGAGATGATAGCCCAGCACCTGAAGGCCGCCGTCGAGAACGGTAAGGATACCGTTGCCCGTGAAGCCATGTCGCAGGCCCAGTATATCGCGGGCATGGGGTTCTCGAATGTGGGACTGGGCATCGTACATTCTATGGCGCATCCTTTGGGAGCCTTTTACGATACGCCCCACGGGGTGGCCAACGCCTTGTTGCTGCCTTATGTCATGGAGTACAATGCGGAATCGCCGGCGGCTCCTAAATACATAAACATAGCGAAGGCGATGGGTGTGGATACGGAAGGAATGACCGAGGCCGAAGGAGTGAAGGCGGCGATAGAGGCGGTAAAGCGGCTTTCGCTGAGCATCGGCATTCCGCAGAAGCTGCGTGAGATTGATGTGAAGGAGGAGGACATTCCCGCCTTAGCGGTAGCGGCGTTCAACGACGTCTGTACGGGAGGCAACCCTCGTCCTACATCGGTAGAGGATATAGAGAAGCTGTATAGAAAGGCGTTTTAGTTAGAGGGTTATATGAAGGTGGAAAAGCGGGGGCGGCTTACAGGTTAGGCTGTCGCCGCTTTTTTGTTTCAAAATCGGTTATTAAGAAACGCCATCGCTGCGTTTGATAGGGGCGAACGCAAGGCCATAACGCCATGTGTGCGAAGCGTTTTATTATCAGTCATTTACTTCTCGCCTGAAAAATAGCCCTATTTCTCGCGAGCCGCTGCTCTGTTTCTCATGAGCCGTAGGGCTGTTTGTCGCGAGCCGTAGGGCGAGCTGACAAATGGAGAAAGTATAACGCGAATCCTTCTCATCGCGGAAGCGAAAAACACGCTCGAAAAGGTCCGCCGAAAGAGACCGGAAAGGGACTCAAAAGAGACCTGATTAAATTACTTAAATGCAAAATTTAAATGCTCTAATGGCCGATTGGGAGTTATGTAATGAAGGAGTTGGAAAACAGCGCTAAATTGCATATCTTTGCCCGTCAATCAATAATTCATAATTATAAATGTTACTGAAGATGAAGACAAACGCACTCATTGCATCATTTATCTCGTTGCTGTTTGCCTCGTGCGGCTCGATGGACAAGCCGGAAAGCGCGGAGGTGCTTCAGCCGATTCCTTTCCAACAAGTGACGCTGGAAGACGACTTCTGGCTCCCTCGCCTGAAAACCCAAAAAGAGGTACTCGTTCCGTTCGCCTTAGACAAGGTTCGGCCTGCTATGGATAACTTGCGCAAGACGGGGAACTACTTGCGGGGAGTGAAGGACGAGCTTCCTTTCCCTCACCGCTATGTGGCTTCTAGCCTTTATAAGGTGATGGAGGGAGCCGCCTATCTGCTGACGCTGGAGAAAGACCCGGCATTGGAGCATACGATGGACAGCATCATAGACCTTATCGGCAAGGCCCAAGAGGAAGACGGCTATCTGTACGAGTCGCATACGACCGGAGTGTCGGCCCGTCACGAGGCTTGGGGAGGAGGAGGCATGGGCGACAAGCCCTACTCGTGGGTAGTCCATAGCCATGAACTTTACAATATGGGACATATGTACGAGGCGGCCGTGGCCTACTATCAGGCGACGGGGAAAGACCAGTGGCTGAAGATAGCCGAGAAGAACGCCCGTCACATCAACCACGTCTTTTTTGAGGGAGACCCTAAATACAATGGCGGGAAGCCGGTCAATCAGGCGCCCGGGCATGAGGAAATAGAGTTGGCGTTGGTCAAACTGTTCCGGGCTACGGGAGACTCGCTCTATCTGGACATGGCGAAAAGGTTTATCGACATCCGCGGAGTGACGTATAAGCCCGAAGGCGAAGGCGTGATGGCCCCAAGCTACGCTCAGCAGCATCAGCCGGTGCGCGAGCAGACGAAGGCCGTAGGCCATGCGGTCAGGGCCACTTACCTTTACGCAGGGATGGCCGACGTACTGGCGCAGACGGGGGACGAGACGCTGAAGCCGGCCCTCGACAGCATTTGGGCGAATATCGTGGATACGCGTATGCACATCACCGGAGGGCTCGGGGCCGTTCATGGCATCGAAGGATTCGGCCCTGAATATGTCCTGCCCAATATGGATGCCTATAACGAGACTTGCGCCGCCGTGGGTAACGTGTTGTTCAACTACCGGATGTTCCTTGCCGAGAAAGACGCTAAGTATGTTGACGTGGCGGAAGTGGCCCTATATAATAATGTATTGGCCGGAGTGAACCTTGAGGGAAACAGGTTCTTCTACGTGAATCCGTTGGAGACCGACGGGCGCAAGGCTTTCAATCAAGGAATGAAAGGACGTTCGCCGTGGTTCGGTACGGCTTGCTGCCCTTCCAATATCGCCCGTTTGATTCCCCAGATACCGGGCATGATGTACGCTCATACCGGGGACGAGATTTACTGTACGCTTTACGCCGGTACGTCCACCGTCATTCCCTTGAAGTCGGGAAAGGTGCGGCTCCGTCAGGAGACGGATTACCCGTTCGGCGAGCTTATCCGCTTTGAGGTTACGCCCGAGCAGGGTGAGCAGACCTTCGCTATGCGTTTCCGTATCCCAACGTGGGCGGGCCGGCAGTTTGTCCCCGGCGAGCTTTATAGCTACCAGAACGACGAGCCGTCGGAGTGGAAAGTGACGCTGAACGGCGAGGAAGTGCCGGTGAAGCTGCGCAAAGGTTTTGTTACGATAAACCGGACGTGGAAGGCGGGCGACAAGGTGGAGCTTCGCTTGCCTATGCCCGTCCGTTACAATAAGGCCATTCCCCAAGTAGAGGCGGACGTTGACCGCTTGTGTGTGACGAAAGGGCCTTTGGTGTACTGCGCCGAGGCGGTGGACAATTCAGCCATGCCCGCCAGTTACGTGATAGCTCCGTCGTCCGCCGATGCCGATGTCCGTAAGGAGACGGAGGGCCTGCTGAAGAATATCGACTTTGTCACCATTCCCGCCCGTTCCGTGCAGGATGATAAGGTCAGCCGGCTGACGCTGGTGCCCTATTACGCGTGGGATAACCGCGGAGACGGCGCGATGATTGTCTGGCTGTCGAACAATGATTCACTGGCGAAAGCCTCGGTTCCCGTCATGCCCGAGTATATCGCCGACGTTAAGGCGACCCATACGTTCGAGCAGGACGACGTTTACGCGATGGTGACCAATGGCTTCCCTTCCAGTTCGTTTGACACCTCCATTCCCCGTTGGACCAGTTGGCCGCAGCGGGGGAAGGAGCAGACGGTCGAGTTGGTGCTGAAGCGTCCCCTTCGCTTGCAGAGTCTGTCCGTCTATTGGTACGACGACCGTGGAGGAGTGCAGGTGCCCAAGTCATGGAAACTGGAGTATAAGCGGAACGGAGAATGGCTTGACTTCCCCATCTACGTGACCGATGAATACCGGGTGCTGAAAGACCAGTATAACATGGTCCATCCGGGTGAGGACATTACCGCCGAGGCGCTTCGGATACGGATTACTCCTATCGCTGAGGCCGCGGCCGGTATTTTGAGTGTGCAGATAGAAGAGGCGAAGTGAGGCTAGGCTGAAGCGTAACGATAGTGTGTCCGGGACGGTGAATTCGGTAGTCGTTCCGGACATTTTTATGCCCTTTTTCCTTTTTTGAAGAAAATATTCCTATTTTTGTGCGCATTCAAGAATATGAAAACACGGAGCTATGGCGAATGTAGAGAATCAAGCGATAGAATTCAAATATCTGATAGTAAGCGATACGGACCGTAAGTTTGGGCTATGGGTAAACACGGTGGGTTGCCAGTCAATTCCTCCGGGAGCTTCCTATCCGTCAAAGGAGCATCCCTCGGGCTATTTCTTTAATGCGGAAAAGGGACGCGTGTTGCGTGAATATCAGTTAGTATACATTACGCGTGGCCGTGGCCTGTTCTCTTCTGAGTCTACGTCGGAAAAGCAAGTTTGTAAGGGACGTCTAATGGTATTGTTCCCGGGGCAGTGGCATACTTACCGTCCGTTACGGCAGACGGGATGGACGGAATACTATATCGGTTTTGAAGGGCCGGTGATAGACAGTCTGATAGCTGAATCCTTTTTATCTCGCAGACAGCAAGTATTGGAGGTAGGAGTGAACGAGGAACTGACCTCCCTTTTTTCCCGGGCTCTTAAGGTGGCGGAAGAAGATAAGATTTTCGCCCAACAGCACCTTGCCGGCATTGTACTTCACATCATCGGGCTTGTCTTGTCGGTGTCAAAGAATAAGGAATTTGAGATGAGCGATATTGACGTGAAGATAGAGCGGGCTAAAATCATCATGCACGAGAACGTGGCGGGCGATGTCGATCCGGAAGAAATTGCGATGAGGCTGAACATCAGCTATTCGTGGTTTCGGAGGGTGTTCAAGGAGTACACGGGATACTCGCCCGCTAGGTATTTTCAGGAGTTGAAGTTGCGCAAGGCGAAAGAACTGCTGATAGGGACCTCGCTGTCGGCAAAGGAGATATCCTATTTATTAGGCTTTCAGTCTTCCGAATATTTCTTTTCTTTCTTTAAGAGGCGCACGGGCTTTACGCCTTTAGGCTATCGCTCGTTCGAAAAGGAAGAGTAGAATTCTTTTTATTTTAGCATAATTTATGGATAGGGACAATAGCGACTTGGCGTTACACAGGAAGGTTCTTGAGTACTGCAATCATTACGAGTATTTGACGAACGGAGAAGAAAATGAGTATGACACCACGAAGGGATATTGTGCTACTCATTGGCCCGGATACATTACGGTCGATTTAGAGCAGGTTTGCGACCTGAGATTGATTGCCTTTCAGCTGTGGGATTTTGAAGACGCCAAGAATATATATGAACGCAAGGAAGAATGTACAAATCAGGTTTACGCTTACCGGCTGCTCTGTTCCGTTGACAGGCGCAATTGGCAAGTGATATACGATACGTCCGGTTCGTTAAGGAAATACCGGAAAGGATGGCAGGCTTTTCAGTTCCGTGAAGCTTGTTCGGCTCGCTATATACGCATTCACGCTGTTCATAATTTGCGTAACTCGGGTTTTCATGTCGTACGTCTGCATGCTTTTCAAAGGTTAGCGGAGGAATATCTCAGAGGAGATATGCATTTGTGCGGGCCGGCTTTTGAGTGGGAGTTGGGTGATGCCTATCCTTTGGCCAACCAACTATTGGATCTTTCCGGTCGCATTCAGGATGTCATGTCCAAGACGAAAATGGACTCGGAGCTGAAGAGTAAGTATTTGCGTGTTGTAGACTATCTGTTCGAGAAGTCAAAAGAACTGGATGCAGTGAACGGTAAGGTGGATGAGCTTCGTAAACTAATCTCCGAGCCGGTGAGCAAGAAACTGAAAAGGGATTTCAAGAAGAATGCTGTAGATGGTATAGTAGGAGTTGGGTTGACGGTAGTGTCGTTTATTATTTGGCTGATAATTCTTTTTATAGAGTGAGATGGAGAACAGAAACTATTTAGAGCCGAATCCGAATCTCGTCATATTCGACTCGGACGGGAACGTTTCCGGACGTTCCGATTCAATCGAGGGCTTAGTTCGTTTAGAAGGCGAAGGGGCCGAGAAGAGAGTCTCTCGTTATGATTCGAAGGAGGGGTTTCATAAAATAACCAATCCGGGGTGGATTATATTCGACTTGGGACAGGAGGAAGAGATATCCTATATCCGCTTTCTTCTGTGGGATAATTGCGGGGCCGGCAAGAAGCAGCCAAGCAGACGCAAGTACCTCTACCGCCTGTTGATAGCCGGTGAGATTTCGGCGGAAGAGAGCGGCGGGCGGGCATTGAAGTGGGAGGCCGTGTACGACACGCTATATAACGGGAGCAATGGATGGCAGGAGTTCTTCTTCGAGTCTGCGCCTAAGCGGATTCGCTACATCAAGCTGCACCTTTTCTACAATACGCGGAACGAGTATACGCATCTTGTAAACATTCAGGCCTATCCGTATCCTACCCGGCAACTGTACAACTACTCGAAGGGCATAGTAGACGAGCCGCCGCGGAAGCGAAGGTGGAGGCTATGGGGCAAGAAAGAGGGTGAGAGGGTGGAGATGGCTTTTCCTATCCACGGACTCATCAATAACCGGATTATCTTAGGGTATCAAGGCGAGGATTTGGAGTGCGGCATTTCATTGAGCATATACGAGCGGGTATCGCAGATGCTTGGGCAGCTTACGGACTCCACTCCCGAGCTGTCCCACATCAAGACGGAGATTGACGAGAGACTGAAGGAACTGTATTCGATAGATAAGGAATTGCAGTGTTTCCAGCATTCTATCTACTATCCCGTGGCGAGGGACATGAAGAGGCAGCGCATCAGGCTGCGGACGATTGCCGTATTCTCTTCGATGGCTTTGGCGCTTTCTATTTTTCAGTGTATCTTCGACTTGAATACGTTGTTCACGGCTCCGGCCGTCCAGCGGTGGTGGCTCGGAATAATCCAGTTCTTTGAAGAATTATTCGCAGGCAACGTGTAGGGGAAAATGTTCTGTTTTTAAGATTTTCCCTCAAAACAGGCCTGCTGAAATTTTCATTCTAGGTGGCCCGGAGGCATAAAAAGGGCGTAAAAAGCGTATATTTTCAAGGGAAAGAACGCGTAAAAGCGTGCTTTGGAGGCGACGGAGAAGGGAAATCTGGCGTGAAGCGCGGCGCTATCTCTCGTGAGCCGTAGCGCTGTTTCTCGTGAGCCGTGGCCTTTTCTCTTGTGAGCTATAGTCCTTTTTCGCAAATAAGGCGGGAATTTTCCGCTTTTCAGCCTCTAATTGCTCTCATTTTCGGTGCGAGGTGAGAGTGTCGTTTCTCTTCTGTTTTAGATTATGAGGCGTTAAAAAGATGCGATTTCAAGTTTTGCTCTATTCAAAAGACGCGTATGTGGCTGTTTTTCCAACGGTGTGAATTTCGCTAGTGCCGTAAAAACGCCTTCTTTTCGTTCGGGCTGTATTCCAGTCGGAATTATCGCGTTCTGGAGGCATCAGGATGTTCCGTTTTTCAGCATGGTCATTTTTTAAGATGCCGATGGAATGAGCCGTCAAGGATCTCGTCGCTCGGTCATTCTTTTTTCCGGTTGGATGGGTGCGGGAGAAGGGTGGGTTTATCCCGTATGCGGTATGGTAGAGTTTGGGAAAAAGTTTCAACGAACTTTTTTGAACATACAGGTGAAAAAAGTTTGAAAAAATATTGCATTGTTATGGAAAATACATAATTTTGCGCTTAACTAATAGGAGTTAAAGTGTTTTATTGATAATTTAAAGCGTTTAGCTGATTTCTGTGTTAGAGAAAAGTCGAAAAGTATCTATGGACACGAGAAAGGCAGTTACACGCCATTCGCTATTATTTGCGGAGGGCGTTTTCTGTACGTGTTCAAGGGTTTCGACTCCCTCTCTAACGACAGGAAAATGCTCTACCGCATTTTTTATGTCCTTAAAGGAGGTGTGTCATGGAAAAAGAAAGAGCTAATATTGGATTGAATGCCGGAAAGGTTTGGCATAAATTGAACGAAACGGGTCGGATTACGATTCCGAAACTGGCCTTGAAACTTAAGTTGGGAGTAGAGGAGACGACTTTAGCCGTCGGTTGGCTCGCCCGAGAAAATAAAGTGACTGTTGAGCGTAAGGACGGTTTGTTATATGTTTGCAATGATGTCCGATAGTTGGGCGTCGGCTTTATTCTCTTCGAGTTTGCGGTGAACCATTTTTTTTATGATTTTAGTTGTGAATATAAAATAACGTTAAGGGTATGGATAAATATACGATAGGCAAGAACGCCGGAATAATATGGAACTTATTGAACGACGGAAAGCGTTGGGAGTATAACGCTCTGAAAGAGGCTACCGGATTGCCGGATAGAGAGTTGAACGCGGCCATCGGCTGGTTGGCGAGGGAGGATAAGATATTCTTCGAGTCGGACAGTGATGAGCATAAGGAGTATCTTTATCTTTGCATAAACCTCTACATTTAGTGTAGGCGTTGTCATGGAGCGTTGGATTAGGTCTGTAGGGCTGTTGCTCGCGTGCCTGTTGCTTTCGTCCGCGATGGCCGCGGAAGGAAACGGAAAGGCGACGCCTCCGGCCGATTTGGATATTTATCTGTGCATCGGACAGTCTAATATGGCGGGCAGAGGTCGTCTGACTCCGGAGGTTATGGATACGTTGCCCAATGTGTATTTGCTGAACGATAAGGGACGCTTTGAGCCGGCGGTCAATCCGTTGAACCGTTATTCCTCTGTCCGTAAGGGACTGTCTATGCAGCGGTTGGGACCGGCTTACGGCTTTGCGAAAGAGTTGTCCGAAAAGACGGGCAAGCCAATCGGGTTGGTGGTGAACGCCCGGGGCGGGTCTTCCATAAACTCATGGCTAAAGGGAGCTAAGGACGGCTATTACGAAAAGGCGTTGGCCAGAGTCCGTGAGGCCTTGAAGCAAGGAGGAACATTGCGTGGAATCTTATGGCATCAGGGGGAGGCTGACTGTAGCGACCCGGAGGCCTATAAGCGAAAACTCGTCTCTATGATGGAAAGCTTCCGGAAAGACTTGGATATGCCGGAGCTCCCGGTAATTGTGGGGCAAATATCCCAATGGTCGGGATGGACGGACCGGGAAAACGGGACGGCCGCCTTCAATAAGATGATAAGGAAGGTAAAGTCCTTTTTGCCCTATTCCGACTGGGTGTCGTCTAAGGGATTGGATTGCTACAAGGACGAGAATGACCCTCACTTCGGCACAAAGGGACAGTTGTTGTTAGGCAAGCGTTATGCGGAGAAAGCGTGGAAGTTTTATAAGAAACAAGTGAAGGATAGATAAGATTTACTTTTGTATTGGCTGGCTCTGAACGTGGACGGCTCATCCGATTCCTTTTTGGGAAATTGGATGAGCCGTTTTTCTTTTTGTAAGGAGCTTATAGTCTCGTATTTTTTACCATTCTTTCCACGCCTTCGAGCGGCATGTTGAAGAAGCGTTTCTCCTTGTTGAGCGAGCGCATCTGCGTCATCTCCTCGTCCGTCAGCCTGAAGTCGAACACGCTGATGTTCTCCGTCATGCGCTCTCTGTGCACGGTCTTGGGGATGGCGATAACGCCGCTTTGCGTCAGGAAGCGCAGGGCGACCTGCGCCGCGCTCTTCCCGTAGCGCCGTCCTATCCCGACGAGCGTCTCGTTGGTGAAGTAGCGGTTGCGCCCCTCGGCGAGCGGGCCCCACGACATGAGGCGGGTGCCGTAGCGTTCCATCTCCTTCCGCAGCGTCCGCTGCTGCCAGAAGACGTGCGTCTCCACTTGGTTGACCGTCGGCTTTATGGCCACCCGTTCGGCGAACTCGGCGAACAGTCCCGGCTTGAAGTTGCTCACGCCGATGGCCCGCAGCTTCCCCTGCCGGTAGGCCTCCTCCATAGCCCGGTACGTCCCGTAGTAGTCGCCCGCCGGCTGATGGATGAGCAGCAGGTCGATGTAGTCGGTCTGCAACCTGCGCAGCGACTGTCCGATGGAGGCTTTCGCCCGCTCGTACCCGGCGTTGGAGTTCCATATCTTGGTGGTGATGAACATCTCCTCGCGGGGCAGTCCGCTCTCCTTGACGGCGAGCCCCACGCCTTCTTCGTTGCGGTAGGCCTGCGCCGTGTCGAAGAGGCGGTAGCCCGCGGCGATGGCCTCGGACACGCAACGCTCGCACGCCGCCGGAGCTATCTGAAACACGCCGTATCCCAAGACGGGCATGTCGACGCCGTTGTTTAGTTTGATGTATTCCATAAGTTGTTGTTTCAATGCCGCGAAGTTAGGGCGGGCGGAGCGGCGAGTCCATACACGGAATACAGAGAAACGCGCTTATTTCACTGACAAGGGGAGCGGGGACGGCGGGCGGCGGAGAACGGGGGCGGGAGCGAATCTGTCGGTTTGTTAAAATGTTCCGTTTTTAAGATTTTCCCTCGGGAGAAATCCGGTGCGCCCTCCGCTTTTAGCGTCGGTTTTGCATAAAAAGCGCATAAGAACTGTATATTTCGGGCCGATATTGCATAAATACGCGGCGGGAGAGGGCTTTCCCGGTTGATGGAAAGGGCTGCGGCTCGCGAGCGGAAGGGCGATTGCTCACGAGCCGTAGTCCTAACTCTCAACTGAAGAACGGGGAACTGGGACTGAAGAGTGCCCGATTCGGCGAATCGGACGGGGATTTAACACATTTTCGCTTCTCGTTGCTTCCGTTTTTCGCACGGGATTGGGGTGACGGAATTATGCCTGACGGGTAAATAAAGTAGCGATATGATACGATTCTTTCGCTGACGGAATAAAAGCGAAAGCGGACTTCCCGAATCGCTGACACGCTGAATTTCGCTAACGGCGAAACGCGGCGCTCTTTTCGTCCGAGGCGTACTATGGGCGGAATTATTGTGTTCTGGAGTGCATAAAATGTGCCATTTTTCAGAATGGTCCGTTTTTCATCTTTTGCTTTTGGGCGGTCGAACGAAAAAATCCGCTATCTTTGTCATCAGTGTAAATCAAAAGCTTATGATATTATGGAAGGGGACGTTATCATAGAAGACAACCTGAAGAAGCTGGGAACGGAAGAGGCGATTCGCTACATCGCCCACGCGTATTGCTACGAAGGCTCGTGCGAGGTGAGCTACAACGACGGCCGATTCTCGTTCGAGGCGGGTGACTGCATGATTGTGGTCAGCAACAAACTGGTGGAGAGCGTCGTGCCGTCGGATGACTTCAGGTGCAAGGTGATTTATATCGCTCCCACCTTCTTGGAGATGTGCTCGCCGGACAATAACTACTACGTGAAGGGAACCATGTCGCTCTTCCTGAATCCCGTGATGAGGTTGCTGCCCGAGGAGCGTGAGATGTGCGAGGCGGACTTCCGCGAGGTGGAGCGTCGCCTGCTCCATGCGTCCCACCACTTCTATCAGGAGGTACTGATAAGTGTCATACAGACGCTCTTCCTCGACTTCTACGAGTTTCACGCGAGGATATACGGATACGCCGACGTGCCCGTGCAGGCGGCCCTGCTGCTCTCCCGATTCTTCTCCATGCTCGAAGGCGGAGCCTACTGCACCCACCGCGAGGTGGCCTACTACGCCTCGGTGCTCTGCGTGGTGCCTAACTACCTGTCCGACGTGTGCTATAAGCTTAGCGGCTTCTCGGCCAACAGTTGGATAAAGCGGTTTACCCTGCACGAGGTGAAACGGCTGTTGAGGGACAAGTCGCTGACCATCGTCCAGATATCGGACAGGCTCAACTTCTCGTCCCCCTCTTATTTCAACCGGTACGTCCGCAAGAATCTGGGCGTGTCGCCGATGGACTACCGCCGCTGACGGCCGTCATTGCCGGTTGGCCTCCTTGATGCTCCACAGCGACACGTGCTCGTTGCGGTAGCGGGCGTTGGGATTCACCTCGCCCCTCGCGAGGAACTTGTCGTCGGGCAGATGGGCGAACTGGATGGCCTTCTGCGGGCAGTTCTGTATGCAGGCGAAGCAGAAGTCGCAGTCGCCCTTCGTCTTCACCCCCTCCGGCGTCAGCTCGTAATTGCCCCGTGGACATACCTCGGCGCACACGGCGCAGCCTATGCAGGCGCCGGTCACCCTAAAGTATTTCTCGCTTCGCATGACGAAGCCCACCTCGGGGTCTGCGCCCGTGTACCGCATGAAGCCTTCGTGCTGCGCCCGCTCGATGTCCGTGACGGGCTCGTGCCATCGCTTCCGCGCCGTGATGTCGGCGGTGACGCGGCGCAGGCTTTCGGGGATTTTCTTGTCTATCTTCATCTGCTCGGCCATGTCGAAGTTGGGTAGCCAGTTGTCTACCATAATGACGGTGGTGATGTAGTCGAAGGGCGTACCGGCCTGTCGCGACACGTCGTCCCATATCTCCACGGCGTTGCACTTGCGGTTGCCGTAGGTCAGCACGGCGAACTTGTAGTCGGCCTTGAGCCTTGCCTTCTTGATGAACTCCCTCACCATGCGGGGCGGCATGTGTCCGTAGATGGGATAGACGATGCCTATCTCGTCGGCCTCGAACTCGTACTTGCCCTGCTTCATGAGTTGCGGAATGCTGAGCAGCTCCGTCCCCTCGTCGGCCAGTTGACGGGCCACGTAGAGGCTGTTGCCCGTGGCGGTGAAGTAGAAGATGACGCGCCTCCTCTTCTTCTCGCCGCACGAGGTGAGCGTGGAGAGGCTCAGCGCGGCGGCTCCGGCGGCCATCCATCCCATCCGCTTCAACGCGTCGCGGCGGGTAATCGCTTTGCGGTCTTTCTTTTCCATATCTCTGCTGTGTATCGTTTAGTTGTTCATAATCGGTGTAAGGAAGCGGTCGAAGTCGCCGCACGCCGCCGTCACGTATCCGGCGAGCGTCAATAGAAATAGGTATAACGTTCTCTTTATCATCGCTTTTCGTCTTTGGTTCGACGAGGCAAAGATACGGCGGAGGAGTCGGCCTGTCCATACACGTATTACAGATTGATGCGCCAATTTTACAGAAAGGAGGCCTCGCGCGGCTCGCGGGCGGATTGGGTCTTGCGGGGCGGAGGCGTGCGTCGGGCACGCTCAGGACGGGCGAGAGGGTGGGTCGTCGGCTTGGAGAGGGTAGGGCGGCCACTTAGAAAGAGTAGTACGGAGGCTTGGGAAAAGTCGGGCGGAGACCCTTAAAGCATAGGCTGGATGTAAAGAAATAGTCAAATGGAAAACCCCTCGGGGACGGCCCGATTTCCCGTCGGGGACACACGGGATTCTCGTGGGGGACTAACGAGGTCCTCGTCGGGGACACACGAGGTGCTCGTGGGGGACTAACGAGACCCTCGTGGGGGACTAACGACAACGCCCTGTCAGTCAGAGGGTTCCGGAGGGGCTTAAAGACGGGAGACTGGGAAGCGGAAAATGGACGGTTGTCCTGATTTTTGGAAGTCCGCCGCGGGGGACGGAGACGGGGAGGGTCGGCCTCTGAAGGCGTCCGGAGCGCTTATTCCCTCAGCCCGCGCCGGAGGTAAATCATGTCGCGCAGCGGCTTCCCCTCCTCGATGATGGGATGGTCATAGTTCAGCGTGAAGAAGTCGGGGACGACGTGCGAGCGGACGAACCCGCAGCTCTGGTAAAAGCCGACGGTCTGCCGGCTGTCCCCCGTACCCACGAGCATGGTGTGGCATCGCTCCCCGTATCGTCGGCAGAGGTAGTCCACCATCCGCCGCCCGAATCCCCGCCGTTGCAGCGACGGCGCCACGGCGAGGTTCTTCAGCTCGCACGTTCCCTCGCCTTCGAGCGTCACCGCGGCTACGGCGACGGCCTCTCCCTCCCCGTCGAGCATGACGAAGAGGTCGGCGCGGCCCAAGTAGCGGTCTATCATGGACTCCTGCTCGTCGGCCAAGAGGAGCAGCGGGAGGTATCGCTTCTTGTCCGCGGTGACTTGCCGGATGGTCACGTCGGGCGTCGGGCCCGCCTCGTCGATTAGCTTCTCGTAGACCATCCGGACTCCGCGGTCGTACTCGATGTCGCCGCAGAGGGTGAAGCCCGTCCGGTCGAGGACGCGCCGCATGGCTGCGTTGTCGTGGTTGGTGTCTACCCTGAAGCTGCGCGTGCCCCTTTCCCTCATCAGCCCCTCTACGGCGCGGATGAACCGGACGGCCAGTCCCCGCCCCCTCGCCTCGCCCGAGACGGCCAAGCGGTGAAGGACGACGTAGGGCAGACGGCTCAGCCACCGCCCGTTGGCGATGTGCCGGTAGGCGGGCTCCTCTCCGAAGATGACCGCCCCGTACGCCCTCACCGCGCCGCCCTCGCGCAGCACGTAGCCGTGGCCTCGGCTGATGTCGGCCTCGATGTGCTCCCTCGCGGGGTAGGCCTCGTTCCACTGCCGCCTGCCCTCGGCCATCATCTGGCGGCGGGCGTAGTCTATTATCTCCATGATGTCGTCCGCGTCCTCGGCGGTCGCTTGGCTGAATGTCAGTTCCTTTTGTTCCATCGCGCGTTTCCTTTAGGTGGGCAAAGATACGAAAAGCCTTCCGTATGCCGGGCCTTTGGAGCGGCTTTTCGCGCGGGCCGGAGGCTTCTTCCGTTTCCCCTTCCGTCCCTCCCCGTCTGGCGGGGAGAGGGGGACGAAAGCGTTCTGCGAGTAAGCGCTTTGTCCGGATTTAGTCAAGCGGTAATTCCCCTCGGGATGCCCAGATTTCCCGTTAGGGTTCGACGGGTTTCCCGTTGGGGTTCGACGAGGTGCTCGTTGGGGTTTGACGAGGTCCTCGTTGGGGTTTAACGAGACCCTCGTTGGGGTTAAACGGCAACCGCTTGACAGTCAGTGCGCTACGGAGGCGCTGAACGCGGAGCCCCGCGAGTGGGCGGAAAGAGCCGCTGTCCGGATTTATGAACGCCCTTCTTCCGCCTTCCGGGAAGCTGCCTACCTTCTTGTACGCGCACCCATTTAACGGATTATGCTACCCATATTACAGAAACGCGCCCCGCGGCGGCGTGAATGACGGGCCGAATCGCTATATTCGCGTCAGGACGAACCATTTAAATAAAAAGATTATGAGTGACATACAGGAATTGAAGACGGTAGGCGAGTACAACGACTTTCTCGGGCTGGAGACGCTGAACCCGTTGGTCAGTTTCATCGACTTCGCTAAGGTGAGGGTGCTTCCCCATCGCCGCAAGAGCTTCGGATTCTACGCCATCTACCTCAAGGAATCGGTACACGGCCCGGTGACCTACGGCCGGAAGAAGTACGACTATCAGGAGGGCACGATGCTGTTTATCGCTCCCGGTCAGGTGGGCGGAATAGACGACGGGGGCGAGACGCTTAACCCTAAGGGCCGCGCGCTGGCGTTTCATCCGGACTTTATCCGCAACACGCCGTTGGCCCGCAAGATGAAGGAGTACACGTTCTTCTCTTACGAGGTGAACGAGGCGCTCCACATGTCCGACCGCGAGCGGCAGACCGTGCTCCACTGTTTCCGCGAGATAGAGGAGGAGCTTCACCATCCCGTCGACCGTCATACCCGTTCCATCGTGTGCTCCAACATCGAAGTGCTGCTGAACCATTGCCTGCGCTTCTACGACCGTCAGTTCGCCACCCGTCAGGTGGTCAACCGCGACGTGCTCTCCCGTTTCGAGCGCCTGCTGCTTTATTACTTCGACTCGGACAAGCCGCAGCGCATCGGCCTGCCCACCGTAGCGTGGTGCGCCGACGAGCTTCACTTCTCGCCCAACTACTTTGGCGACCTGATAAAGAAGGAGACGGGGAAGTCGGCCATCGAGTATATCCATCAGGCCATCGTCAATCGGGTGAAAGACCGGCTCCGCGAAACGGACAAGACGGTCAGCGAGATAGCCTACGAGGTGGGGTTCCAGTATCCGCACCACCTGAGCCGGATGTTTAAGAAGGTGACGGGCTATAACCCCAACCAGTACCGGGCGCAGGCGGGGTAAGCCCCCCGCCTTCCGGCCTTAGCGGATGTTGCTCCTGATGCGGGTCAGGTAGTTCTTCATGCCTTCCGCGTCCTTCTTCTCAATAATCTCCAGCAGATTCTTCAGCTCGGTGCGCACGTTGGCCACCTGCGACGGCGTGCGGGGATTGAACAGGATTTCCTGAAGCAGATAGTCGTCCTCGCTCAGCAATCCTTGAGCTATGGCCATGTGTTTCTTGAACGTCGTTCCCGGCGCTTCCTGATGCTTCATCACCGCGGCGAAGACGAACGTGGACACGAAGGGGATGGAGAGCGAATAGGCCACCGTCTCGTCGTGCTCCTCGAAGGTATACTCGAAGATGTTCAGGCGCAGCGTCTGGTAGAGGTCCTTGAAGAATATCTTCCCCAGATGGTCGCCCTCGCTGATGATGATGGCGTTCTCGTTGCTCAGGTTGCTCAGGCTGGCGAAGGTGGGGCCGAACATGGGGTGCGTGGAGACGTAGCGGAATCCGCTCTCCTCGTAGAACTTCTTCAGTCCCGTCTTTACCGAGGCGATGTCGCTGATGATGCAGTCCTTCGGCAGCGAGGGCAGCACGGAGCGGAAGGCTTCGAGCGTGTATTTCACCGTCGCCGCGTTGATGACCAGTTCTGGCTCGAACTCCTTGATTTCCTCTAGCGTGGTGAATCGGTAAGTGTTGTACACAAACCGTAACTGATGCGGGTTGACGTCGTATACGGCCGTCTCGTGCTGAAAGCTCAGCAGGTCTGTAAAGAAGGAGCCCATCTTTCCGGCTCCTAAGATAAGTATTCGCATAGTGGTTAGCCTCTCCCCGCCCTCCCCTTGAGGAGAGGGGGAAGGAGGACTTTACTTTATTAATCTGATTAATTATTTGTATTTCTCTCGCCTTCCTTTCCGGGGAGGCGTAAGGGAACTCGTTTTACTTATTGATAATCTCCATCTGCTGTCTCACGCTCTCCTCGTGTATGGCCTCGAAGATTTTCCTCATGAACTCAGCGTCCATGCCGCACTGCTCGCCTTGCTGTCCTCGCTTTTCGAGAATCTCGTTGTAGCGGCCTGCCTGAAGGACGGTGATGCCGTGTTCTTTCTTATAAGTTCCTATCTCTCGGGCGATGCGCATACGTTTGGCCAATTCTTGGATGATGTTGTCGTCGCACTCGTCAATCTGCTTGCGCAGTTGCGTCAGGTTTTCGGTAGACTGCTTCTCGTCCCGGATAACCAACAGATTGAGGATATAGTCGAGCACGTCCGGCGTTACCTGTTGCGAAGCGTCGCTCCATGCGCAGTCCGGATTGCAGTGACTCTCCACGATTAGTCCGTCGAAGTTCAGGTCCATCGCCTGCTGACATAGCGGGGCCACCAACTCCCTCTTTCCCCCGATGTGGCTCGGGTCGCAGAAGATGGGCAGGTTCGGAATACGGCGGCGCAGCTCGATGGGGATGTGCCACTGCGGCAGGTTGCGGTATATCTTCTTGTCGTAGCTGCTGAACCCTCGGTGGATGGCTCCCAGACGCTTCAGTCCCGCATTGTTGATGCGCTCCAACGCCCCAATCCACAGCTCAAGGTCGGGGTTCACCGGGTTCTTGATGAGTACCGGGATGTCCACGCCCTTCAGCGCGTCCGCTATCTCCTGCACGGCGAAGGGGTTGGCTGTGGTGCGCGCGCCTATCCACAGGATATCTATCCCCGCCTTCAGGCTTTCGTACACGTGCTTCGCGGTAGCCACCTCGGTAGCCACGTACATGCCCGTCTCTTTCTTTACCTCCTTCAGCCACGCCAGTCCTTCTACGCCTATGCCCTCGAAGCCTCCCGGTTTGGTGCGGGGCTTCCATATTCCGGCGCGGAATATCTTCAGGCCTTTGTCGGCGAGTTGTTTGGCCGTGTTCATTACTTGCTCTTCTGTCTCTGCGCTGCACGGGCCGGCTATCACGATGGGGCGTTTAGCCTCGATGCCCGGTAATAAAATTGATTCCAGTTCCATATCTTTTTAGATTTTTCTTTGTTTCTGTATTTGTTAATGGGAGTCCGGGGCTTAGCGGGACTCTTCGCTTTGCATTTGCTTGATTCTCCTTAGCGCCTCTTCGAGTCGCTCGTCCTTGCAACAGAGCGATAGGCGTATGTACCTCGCCCCGTTGCTTCCGAAGATGAAGCCCGGCGTGATGAACACCCTCGCCCGTTGGAGCACCTTCTCCGTCAGTTCCTCCACGTCCTTGCACGTGTCGGGTATCTTGCCCCAAAGGAACATGCCTACCTGACGCTCGTCGTACGCGCAGCCTAAGGCTTCCATAATCTCCCCGGCCAGACGGCGGCGGTTGCGGTAGTTCTTGTTGTTGCCCTCGTACCACTCGGGCCCCGCCTCCAACGCGGCGGCCGCGGCGAGCTGCATGGCCCGGAACATGCCGCTGTCGATGTTGCTCTTCACCTTCAGCACCCACTGCACGAACTCCGCGTTCGACGCCAACATACCGATGCGCCATCCCGGCATGTTGTGGCTCTTGCTCATGGAGTTGAACTCGATGCAGCACTCCTTCGCTCCCGGTACGGCGAGGATGCTGATGGGCTTCTCGTTCAGGATGAAGCTGTAAGGGTTGTCGTTGACGATGACGATGTTCCTGCTCCGCGCGAAGTCTACCAGACGCTCGTACAGCTCGGGCGTGGCGTTGGCTCCGGTAGGCATGTTGGGATAGTTGGTCCACATCAGCTTGACCCGGCTCGTGTCCATCCGCTCCAGCGCTTCGAAGTCGGGCATCCATCCGCTCTCTTCCTTCAGGTCATAGTTGACCACCTCCGCTCCCAACAGCCTGCTCAGCGAGGTATAGGTGGGGTATCCCGGGTTGGGAACCAGTACCTGCTCGCCCGGATTGACGAAGGCGAGCGTGACGTGCAGTATGCCTTCCTTCGAGCCGATGAGCGGCTGTATCTCCGTGGCGGGATTCAGCTCCACGCCATACCAGCGGAGGTACCAGTCGGCGAAGGCCTTCCGCAGCTCGGGAATGCCGACGTATGGCTGATAGCCGTGCCCGTTCGGGTCGCGGGCGCTGTCGCGCAGCGTCTCAATGGTCTTTTCCGAAGGCGGCATATCGGGGCTTCCGATGCCCAGACTGATGACGTCCTTGCCTTCCGCGTTCATTCGCGCCACTTCTTTCAGCTTCCGAGAGAAGTAGTATTCGCTCACGCCGTCCAGCCGACTGGCCGGCGTTACCTTATACGTTTGATTTTCCTTCTGCATATTCGCCTAATATTTTGAGTTCTTTGGTCAACGGCGAGATGGCCGTGATGGATTGCTTGTAGCGTAGATAGTCGTCGAACCTGACATCGACGTAGAACTGGTATTCCCACTCCCGTCCGATGATGGGCAGCGACTGGATTTTCGTCAGGTTAATCTTGTAGAACGACAGGATGGAGAGCACTTGCGAGAGGCTTCCCTCCGTGTGGGGCAGTGTGAACACGATGTTCGCCTTGTTCACCGCGCTCTTGGGGCGCAGCTCGTCGGCCCGCCACGGGTCGGCCACCACGAGGAAGCGGGTGAAGTTGTGCTTGTTGGTCTCTATGCCCTCTTGCAGCACCTTCATGCCGTAGCGTTCCGCCGCCGCCTTTGAGCAGATGGCCGCGTGTCCCCGCAGGTTCTCTTTCTTGATGATTTCCGCGCTGAGGGCCGTGTCCTCGGCCTCTACTACCTTCAGCGAGGGGTGCTGATTCAGGAACTCCCGGCACTGCATCAGCGCGATGGGGTGCGAGTTGACTTCCGTCAGGTCTTTCCAGTCCTCGTCCGGCAGGCAGACGAAGCTGTGCGAGATGCGCAGCTTGTACTCGCCTACGATTTGTGTTCCGCTCTGGCGCAGCAGCTCGTTGTTCTGGAGCAGGCTTCCGGCGATGGTGTTCTCTATGGCCAGCATCCCGATGACCTGACTGTCTTCCTTGATAGACACGAACACGTCCTCGAAGGTGGCGCAGCAGATAAGCTCGATGTCCTCTCCCTCGAAATACTTGTGTGCGGCGATGTCGTGATAGGAACCCACGGTTCCCTGTATGGCTACTCTTTTCATTCTTTATAATACCGTTATAACAAAAAATCCCGCTGTCCATGTCGGAGCGGGATTTCATATGATTCGTTTTTATTGTTCTCTTCAGTTCTTAAGCGTCACTGTCACTTGACACATACAAACTCCCGCTCTACTTTGTGGCTAAAGTAAAAGTAAAAGAAGAAGTAATATGCGTAAGTAAAGTAACGCTTTTCTTTTATAGTGCAAACAAAACGCGATTTTTTTCGCCTGATTCCTTAAATTTATTCGCCGTATGTTTCGTTTTTCTTTCTGACGTGTGGACGGAAGGAAAGGGGAGGGGCGGGGGCGACCGTACCGTCGCGTGAGCACGGAGCCGTGCGGGGATATGCCACGGGTACGGCTTAAGCTACCCATAAGTCCGGCTTCGCATCACCTCTACTCCGCCACAGGGCTGACGCGTTACTTAGTGATTTGATTTTCAACCTTCTTTCCTTTTTCCGCCATATTCCACTCGGCATCCAACAGTTCCTCAAGGAAACCGATAT
>CASDXF010000003.1 GCA_949285075.1 uncultured Bacteroides sp.
CCTGTTATAGGATACCGCGTCCGGAAAGTCCCGACGCAGATGTACCCTGATATAATGCAGATAGTAGTGCTTGAAGTTGGCGAACGTGCCAAAATGAAATACAATCAGGATGGTCATAATCTCACCGTCGGAAAGGGAGGCGTTACGATGCCGACGGCGAATGCCGTTTGAAGAGATAAGCTCGCCTTTAGCGATTTCCATATCAAATTTCTTGCTGAAGTCATCTACCATACAGAAAATATCCGTAATTTTGTCTTAGGTAATCATAGAATCTTATTTTTTTTGTAAGTTATTGTTTATCAGACTCAAATTTACAAAATATTTCTATGATTACCTATTTCCCTTTCCATTATTAACTTATTAGCTTATCCCGAACTCACGTAATGGATGCAGTCATGGCTTCAATCTGCATTTTACCTGTAATGATCATGGGGAAATCATAGCTTTCTGCCTTACCGGAACTAATGTGGAAGACAGATACCCTGAGGTATGGAATGTTTTGGCCAAAGAATTGTACGGCAGGCTCTTCGTCGTTGTACATGAGTGGGGCGACTGTTGTACAACGACTGGCGAGTTGCTGCACAAGGAGAAAATGTAGTGCCTGAGAAAAGGGAAAATCTTTGATATGTGAGGAGTCGGATAGGGGGATTTTATTCTTTTATTTCCTCGAAGTCTACGTACTCCCCCTCGTCCTTGTCGAATATCTTCTTGCGCTTCCGGGACGTTCCGCCTTGAGTAAAGGTTGACTCGTTGTGAAACGAACCGTTTTCTTGGGAGCGATAAGTATCCTGCCGCTGAGTATAATTCCCGTGGCTTTGCCGTCTTTGCTCGGACGAACGGCGAGGGCCTGTTCCGAAGATGCTCCTTATGATGGCTCCAATGACGGAGAAACCAAACAACAGGCCAACAAGTACAAGTATGAAGAAGAATAGTAAGAAATGCAACATCGGGTTATGCTATTTTATTGTGTAACTTACGGTTCATCTTACAACAATTGTGCCAAAGAATTGTTTACTTACTTCTCCGCGTAAGGAGGGAAAGCAGAATATACCAGATTATGATTATCGCGAATCCGCTAATCTTAAAGAAGAGTAGGAGAGGTACGCATACGATAAGGAAAATGAAGCTGACTTTATTGTCTCTCCATGACAGATTCTTGAACTTCAGGGAAAACATGGGTATCTCGGATACGAGTAGCCATGAGAATAGGCAGACTAATATAAGCAGGTAAAGGGGATGGCACTTGTCTGAGATTAGCCAATCGTGAGCCCCTACCGCTAAGGCCCCCCAGAACAACGCGTTCGCCGGGACGGGAAGGCCGATGAAGGAACTTGTCTGCCGGGTGTCGTTGTTGAACTTCGCTAAGCGTAACGCCGAGAATACGGAGATGAGGAAAGCGGTGTATGGCAGAAAGGATGCTGCGGGAGCGACGCTGTCCGGATAGTTCATCTCTTTGAATAGAGAGAAGGTGATGACGGAAGGTACGATTCCGAAGCTGATGTCGTCCGCCAATGAATCCAAGTCTTTACCGATGATAGAGTGCGCGTTCAGCGCGCGCGCCAACATGCCGTCGAAAAAATCAAAGATGGCGCTTAATACGATGAAGCAAAAAGCGGCTTCGTAGCGGCCCTGAAACCCCATGACGCAAGCGACGCAGCCGGAAAAGAGATTCAGGCACGTTACTGTATTGGGAATATTGTTTCTTATAAAATTTGCCATTGCCGACCGGACTATTTGAGTTTGGCGATAACCGTTTGATTTCCGGTTGTTAACTGTCCCATTTTTACGCAGACTTCTGTGCCTATAGGGAGATAAACGTCTACCCGGGAACCGAACTTTATAAAGCCTAAATGTTCATCGATGTAGCATTCTTCGCCGGCCTCCGCGTAAGTCACGATTCGCCGCGCTACCGCTCCCGCTATTTGGCGGACTAAGACCTCGACGCCTTCCGGCGTTTCAATAATCACTGTAGAACGTTCGTTTTCCGTGCTGGCTTTAGGCAGCCATGCTTTCATGAAATTGCCGTTATGGTGAACCACTTTTTTTATTGTACCGTCTACGGGATACCAGTTGGCGTGTACATTCACGATGCTCATGAAGATAGAAATCATCAGCCGCCGGTCATGAAAGTATTCGTGTTCATCAACTTCTTCAATCACGACAATCTTTCCGTCGGCGGGAGCTACTACTATTTTTTCAGTGTCTTTTCCAAATAGCCGGATAGGACAGCGAAAAAAATTAACCATTAACGAGTAAACCGCGATGCTTGCTATCGCGGTGATGTAAAAGGGTATTTTACAGTCAACCCCCCAATAAAGGGCGACGTTAATGAGCAGCAACAATAAGAAGCTGCCCCATAGAATATGCGTCCCTTCTCGGTGAATATGTATTTTTTTTAATCTCTTCAATCGCACCATGAATATTTGTAATAATATTGCGTGCAAAAATATACTTATTTTAAAAAATCAGCAAGTAAGAGGCTGTTTAAATTTTACGTTTAGGTGATTTAGCTTGGTCTCTTTAGAGTCACTTTCCGGTCTCTTTTCCCGATTTCGCTCTGAGAAGGATTCACGTTAAACCTTCTCCGCTTGTCAGCTCGCCCTACGGCTCGCGACAGACAGCCCTACGGCTCGCGACAGATAGGGCAGCGGCTCGCGACAAATAGGGCTGTTTCTCAAACTGATGGTAAGGCGCTGATAATAAGCTGTTTCATGCGTTAGCGGTTTTGGCCGCGCGTTTGCTCCTGTCCAATGGGATGATTGTGCTTTTTCTGACGGCGAGTTTGAGGGTTAAACCGATTTTAAAAGCGTGTGGAAATACGGATGTTGATAACTTTTGCGGATTATCTTTGTTTATTAGTGAAGTAGCTTGTAACTTTACCACTCGAATTTATTATTTATCGATTACTATGCGGGATTTCGTTCATTTACATGTTCATACGCAATATTCTCTTTTGGATGGTCAGGCAAGCGTAGCCCGACTGGTAGATAAAGCCATGCAGAATGGCATGCGAGGGATAGCCGTGACCGATCATGGAAACATGTTTGGCATCAAGGAGTTTACGAACTATGTTAATAAGAAAAACGGCGGGATAAAGGGAGAAATAAAAGAACTGCAGAAAAAAATCGCGGAAATTGAAGGCGGTACGGTGGAGTGCGCGGATAGGGCCGCTGAGATTGAAGAATGCAGGAAAAAAATCACCGAGGCGGAAAGCCGTCTTTTTAAGCCCATTATAGGCTGCGAGATGTACGTGGCGCGCCGTACGATGGATTTGAAGGAAGGGAAGCAGGACCAAAGCGGATACCATTTAATTGTGTTGGCGAAGAACGAGAAAGGCTATCACAACCTTGTGAAGCTGGTGTCGCGCGCGTGGACGAGAGGATATTATATGCGGCCTCGTACGGACCGTAGTGAACTGGAGAAATATCGTGAAGGGTTGATCGTGTGTTCCGCCTGCCTCGGAGGAGAGATACCTAAGCGGATAACCAATGACCAGTTCGCGGAGGCGGAAGAGGCGATTCAATGGTATAAAAAGATGTTTGGGGATGATTACTATCTGGAGCTGCAGCGGCATAAGGTGACAGACCCGAACATTCGCGCCAATAGAGAGGCGTATCCAATGCAAGTGAAAGTAAATGAGCGCTTGATAGAATACGCCAGAAAATATGACATAAAGCTTATATGTACGAATGATGTGCACTTTGTGGACGAGGAGAACGCCGAGGCGCATGACCGTTTGATTTGCTTGAGTACGGGAAAAGACTTGGACGACCCTACCCGTATGCTGTATACTAAGCAGGAGTGGATGAAGACGCGTGAGGAAATGAACGAGATTTTTTCCGATATTCCTGAAGCGTTGACCAATACGTTGGAGATCTTGGATAAGGTGGAGTATTACTCTATTGACCATGCGCCTATTATGCCTACTTTCGCGATTCCAGAAGACTTTGGCACGGAAGAAGAATATCGTAGAAAGTATACAGAGAAGGACCTTTTTGATGAGTTTACGAGGGATGAACACGGCAATGTCGTTTTAAGTGAGGAGGCCGCGAATGCGAAAATAAAGCGATTAGGAGGATATGACAAGCTGTATCGCATTAAATTAGAAGGTGATTACCTTGCGAAGCTGGCGTTTGACGGCGCTAGGAGAATTTATGGAGACCCTTTGACGGAAGAGGTAGAGGAACGTCTGAAATTCGAGCTGTACATCATGAAGACGATGGGATTCCCCGGATATTTCTTGATTGTGCAGGACTTTATCAATGCGGCCCGTAATGAGCTTGGCGTATCGGTAGGACCGGGCCGCGGCTCGGCCGCGGGCTCGGCGGTCGCCTATTGCTTGGGCATTACCAAGATAGATCCTATACAATATGATTTGCTGTTTGAGCGTTTCCTGAATCCGGACCGTATATCCTTGCCGGATATTGACGTCGACTTTGATGACGACGGGCGCGGAGAGGTGCTCCGGTGGGTTACGAATAAGTATGGTCAGGAAAAGGTGGCCCATATCATTACTTATAGTACGATGGCTACCAAGATGGTCATCAAGGATGTGGCGCGAGTCCAAAAGTTGCCTTTGGCTGAATCGGACCGCTTGTGCAAGCTGGTTCCTGATAAAATTCCTGATAAGAAGCTTAATTTGCCAAATGCGATAGCTTACGTGCCCGAGTTACAAGCGGCGGAAGCCTCTCCGGACCCTTTGCTGCACGATACCATTAAGTACGCTAAAATGCTGGAGGGAAACGTGCGGGGAACGGGTGTGCACGCTTGCGGTACAATAATCTGCCGTGACGACATCACCGACTGGGTGCCTGTCAGTACGGCGGATGATAAGGAGACGGGTGAAAAGATGCTCGTTACTCAGTATGAAGGGTCTGTTATTGAGGATACCGGTTTGATTAAGATGGACTTTTTAGGACTGAAGACCCTTTCTATAATAAAGGAAGCGGTTGAAAACATCCGTCTTAGTCGAGGGGTTGATATTGACATAGATAAAATCGATATAAACGATCCGGCTACATATAAATTATATAGTGAAGGCCGTACGGTAGGAACCTTTCAGTTTGAATCGGCGGGTATGCAGAAATATCTGCGCGAGCTTCAGCCTACTACATTTGAAGACTTAATAGCCATGAACGCCCTGTATCGTCCGGGTCCCATGGATTACATCCCCGACTTTATAGACCGTAAGCATGGACGCAAGCCGATAGAATATGATATTCCAATAATGGAAAAATATCTGAAAGATACGTACGGCATTACGGTTTATCAAGAGCAGGTTATGCTTTTGTCCCGTTTATTGGCTGATTTTACTCGTGGCGAATCTGACGCTTTGCGTAAGGCGATGGGTAAAAAGCTGCGTGACAAGCTAGATCACATGAAACCTAAATTTATTGAGGGCGGAAAGAAAAACGGCCACGACCCAGAAGTCTTGGAAAAAATCTGGACTGATTGGGAGAAATTCGCTTCTTATGCCTTTAATAAATCTCATGCGACTTGTTATTCGTGGGTGGCTTATCAAACCGCTTACCTGAAAGCGAACTATCCGTCGGAATATATGGCGGCTGTGATGAGTCGTAACTTGTCTAATATTACGGATATAACGAAGTATATGGACGAGTGTAAGGCGATGGGTATTCAAACGTTAGGACCGGATGTGAATGAAAGTAACTTGAAATTCTCGGTAAATCAAGATGGAAATATACGTTTCGGACTGGGGGCGGTGAAAGGCGTTGGAGAATCCGCTGTACAAAGTATTGTGGAGGAACGGACGAAGAATGGACCGTTCAAAGGTATTTTTGATTTTGTTCAGCGAGTTAATCTGAATGTCTGCAATAAAAAGAATATAGAATGTCTTGCGCTGGCCGGGGGATTCGATAGCTTTCCGGAACTGAGCCGAGAGCAGTATTTGGCGTCAAATTTAAAAGGCGAGATGTTCTTGGATACATTGGTGCGGTATGGCAATCGCTATCAGGCGGATAAAGCGGCGGCGGTTAATTCTCTGTTTGGCGGTGATAATGTAGTGGACATCGCTACACCGGAGATTCCTCAGGGAGTGGAGCGATGGAGTGACCTTGAGCGCTTGAACAGAGAGCGCGATTTGGTTGGAATCTATCTTTCGGCTCATCCGTTAGACGAGTTTTCTATCGTTCTGGAGTATGTTTGCAATACGCGCGTGACGGAATTGGAAGATAAGG
Source organism: uncultured Bacteroides sp. (assembly GCA_949285075.1). GTDB lineage: Bacteria > Bacteroidota > Bacteroidia > Bacteroidales > Bacteroidaceae > Bacteroides. The sequence goes on from CASDXF010000003.1 coordinate 6,198, forward strand.
AAGCCTTGAAGGGACGTGAAATAACGTTGGGGGGAATTGTAACTTCTGTCCGTCGTGGGATTAGTAAAAACGGTAATCCCTACGGCATTGCGAGGATAGAGGACTACTCCGGGTCGGCTGAGCTGCCTTTTTGGGGAAATGATTGGGTGACTTATCAAGGATATTTAAATGAAGGAGCTTTTTTGTTTATAAAAGCCCGTTGCCAACCGCGGCAATGGAAAAAAGAGGAATTGGAATTGAAAGTGACTTCAATAGAACTGCTCCCGGACGTGAAAGAGGAACTAATTCAGAAGATTACAATTCTTATCCCGTTATCGGTTTTAAATCCGGCTTTGATAATGGAATTGGCTTCGCTTACAAAAGAACGGCCGGGGAATACGGAACTTTATTTTAAGGTAATGGACGACTCTGACGCTAACCGGATATCTGTGGATTTAATTTCCCGACCTTTTAAACTTTCGGTTGGAAGAGAGTTGGTGGCGTATTTAAAAGAGCGTTCGGAGTTAGGATTCCATATAAATTGATTATATTTGTGCCGAAATAGTGACTTATTGTATAACTCTAAAATATTAGCGAAATGGCTTTTGAATTTACAGACAGTAACTATAAAGGGCTTATAGCTGAAGGCAAGCCGGTTGTAGTTGATTTTTGGGCTCCATGGTGTGGCCCATGTAAAATGGTGGCTCCTATTATAGAAGAATTGGCGACAGAGTTTGAGGGGCAAGTGCTTATAGGCAAATGTGATGTTGATGAAAATAATGATATGGCGGCAGAATATGGCATTCGTAATATTCCGACTGTATTGTTCTTTAAGAATGGGGAAATTGTGGATAAGCAAGTAGGGGCTGTAGGAAAACCTGTATTTGTAGAAAAGATAAAGAAACTTCTTTGATTCCGAGTGCTTCGATTAATGGCTTTGACTTTTTAGCGATGATAAATCATGGGAGGAGAGGACGATTTTTTGTTGGAAGATGCCGATGATAGCAGTACCGTCGAGTTTATCAGAAATTATTTGCCCCAAGAACTGAAAGAAAAGTTTGAGGATGATGAACTTTACTATTTCATTGATTTAATAGATGAATATTATTTGGAAAGCGGTGTCCTTGACGCTCAGCCCGATGCGGATGGATGTGTTGAGATAGATTTGGATGAGGTTGTAGCTTATATTATCAAGGAAGCTAAGAAAGATGGAATGGGAGATTATACTGCTGAGGATATTCTTTTCGTAGTGCAGGGAGAAATGGAGTATTCCGACTCTTTGGAAAAGAAGAATGAATAATAGGTAAGTTGATTTTATCAAGTGGAGGGCTTTTAAGGCCTCACGAATTGGAATCAGAAAGGACTTGCCCAAGCAAATAACTACGCATGCTTGGGCAAGTCCTTTTGTAGTATATAGTATAGATGGAGAATTATGGATTGGAGAATCTTCAGACCATGTAAGGCCTTACGTCTGGAACGAACGGCATGCGATGTAATGTATGGGATAAAAGCCTTTAGACGCCAAAAGATTGGATGACCTTTGGGAGAGAGGGATAGGGGCAAAAAGAAAGTAGGAAGAAAAACTTATTTCTTCCTACTTAATTCCTTTTCAGCAATGTTATTCACCCGGGTGAATTGCTTCAGAGGGACAAACGTCTGCGCATGTGCCACACTCTGTACATAAATCCGGATTGATAGAATACTTATCGCCTTCAGAAATCGCTTCTACAGGACACTCGTCAATACAAGTTCCGCAAGCAATACAATCGTCACTAATTACGTAAGCCATTTTGTTTAAGAATTAAATTATTTACTATAATTTGGTTCAGCAAAGGTAAGCGTTTTCTTGGTTACTTGTTTCGCTTCATGATTAAAATGGTTTAATTTGTATTTCTTCTAAATAATCTGCTCTATCTGTTTTTGTCACATTTTTCGTACTTTTGCATCCAAATTATTAACATATAACGATATGCCTTTAAATTTACCCGATAAGCTTCCGGCGATTGAACTGCTGAAGAAAGAGAATATATTCGTTATAGATACTTCTCGGGCGACGCGACAGGATATTCGCCCCTTGCGGATTGTCATTTTAAACTTGATGCCCTTGAAGATAACGACAGAGACGGATTTGATTAGATTATTGTCTAACACTCCTCTTCAGGTGGAAATCTCGTTTATGAAGATTAAGAGTCATACTTCTAAGAATACTCCAATAGAGCACATGAAGGCTTTTTACACGGATTTTGAATTGATGCGAGAAGAAAAGTATGACGGAATGATTATTACTGGGGCTCCGGTTGAACAAATGGATTTTGAGGAGGTGACTTATTGGGATGAAATAAGCGAAATATTCAGTTGGGCGAAGACGCACGTCACTTCCACTCTATATATCTGTTGGGCGGCTCAGGCTGGACTGTACTACCACTACGGAGTGCCGAAATACCCGTTGGAACGGAAGATGTTCGGCATCTTCGAACATCGGGTACTGGAGCCGCTGCATCCCATCTTCCGAGGGTTCGATGATCGCTTCTACGTACCGCACAGCCGGCATACGGAGGTACGTAGGGAGGACATACTGAAGGTGCCGGAGTTGACGTTGCTTTCGGAATCGGAAGAGGCGGGAGTTTATATGGTTATGGCGCGGGGAGGAAGGGAGTTTTTCGTAACCGGACACTCGGAATATTCTCCGTTGACATTAGACACGGAATATCGCCGCGATTTGAGCAAGGGGTTGCCGATTGACATGCCGCGCAATTACTACGTGGACGATAATCCGGAAAAAGGACCGTTGGTGCGTTGGAGAGCTCACGCCAATCTGCTTTTTTCTAACTGGCTAAACTATTTTGTTTATCAAGAGACGCCTTATGATATTAATGAAATCGGAGGATAGGTTTACAGTGGGAAAGGAAAGCCCATTTCTCAACATCAAAAGCTGATTTCTTATAATTTAGAACCTCATTACGTTGAAGACTCGTAAGATAGAACTTCTGGCTCCGGCGAAGAATCTGGAGTGTGGCATAGAGGCGGTGAACCACGGAGCGGACGCCGTATATATCGGAGCACCCAAGTTCGGCGCACGTGCGGCGGCGGTCAACTCCTTGACGGACATCGAAGAGTTGGTAAAGTATGCTCACTTATATAATGTACGTGTATATGTGACGGTGAACACGATACTGAAGGAGGACGAGCTGAAGGAGACGGAGGAGATGATTCATTCCCTCTATCGGATAGGAGTGGATGCGCTGATTGTGCAGGACATGGGTATTACGAAACTGAATCTGCCTCCCATCCCTCTCCACGCCAGTACGCAGATGGACAACCGCACGCCGGAGAAGGCCGTGTTCCTGCGAAAGGCGGGATTCAGGCAGATTGTGTTGGCCCGTGAGCTGTCGCTTCGTGAGATTAACGAGATACACGAGGCCTGCCCCGACGCGGCGTTGGAGGTCTTTGTGCACGGCGCCCTTTGCGTCAGTTACAGCGGGCAGTGTTACGTCAGTCAGGCTTGCTTCGGGCGGAGCGCCAATAGGGGGGAGTGCGCGCAGTTCTGTCGATTGCCGTTCAATATGGTCGACGCTGACGGGAAGGTGATAGCGAGGGAGAAGCATCTGCTGTCGCTGAAGGACATGAACCGCAGCGACGAGTTGGAGCGGCTGTTGGACGCCGGTGTCTCCTCCTTCAAGATTGAGGGGCGACTGAAGGAGGTCTCTTACGTGAAGAACGTGACGGCGGCCTATCGGCAGAAGCTCGACGCTATCCTCGCCCGACGGCCGGAGTATGTCCGGGCCTCCTCGGGAACCTGTCGCCTTACCTTTACGCCACGACTGGAGAAGAGCTTCAATCGGGGATTTACCCAATACTTCCTCCACGGGAGAGACCGTGAAATCTCCTCCTTCGACACTCCCAAGTCACTGGGGGAGGAGATGGGGATAGTGAAGGAGGTGCGGGGAAGCTACCTCACCGTGTCGGGAGTCAAGCCGTTCCACAACGGAGACGGGGTATGCTACATCGACGAGAAAGGACACTTATGCGGGTTCAGGGTCAACAGGGTGGAGGCGAATAAGCTATACCCGCAAGAGATGCCGAACGTCAGGCCCCGCACGAGACTGTACCGTAACTATGACCAAGAGTTCGAACGGACGCTGCTCCGTCCTTCCGCGGAACGGAAGATCGGAGTGGCGTTCCTGTTGCGCGACCATTCCTCGGGCTTCGCATTGGACGCGAGCGACGAGGACGGCAACAGCGTCACGCTCTCGCTGCCTTGCGAGAAAGAGCTTGCGCGCACCCCGCAGACGGAGAACCTCAAGGCGCAGCTCAGGAAGACGGGGAACACGCCCTTCGAGGCGCGACGGGTGGAAGTCGCCTTCTCCGCCGAATGGTTCCTGCCGGTGTCGGCGCTGGCCGAGCTAAGGCGAAGGGCGCTAGACAAGCTAAGGACACTGCGGGGCATCAACTACCGCCGGGAGCTGACCGTATGGAAACAGACCGCCCACGACTATCCTGAAAGGGAGCTGACTTATCTGGGGAACGTGATGAACTCCCGGGCGGCCTCGTTCTACCGGGAGCACGGGGTAAAACGCGTTGAGGCGGCTTTTGAGGCGGCCCCTCCTCGGGATGCCACGCTGATGTTCTGCAAGCACTGCCTGCGGTACAGCATGGGATGGTGCCCCACGCGTCAGCGGACGCGCTCGCCTTTCAGGGAACCGTACTACCTCGTCATGAGCGACGGGAGACGCTTCCGGTTAGTGTTCGATTGCAAGAATTGTCAGATGAGCGTGAAGGAGGCCGAGTAGATGGAAAGGGAAAGGACAAGCGTAAGGTACAGGACGGGAGGCGAGGCCCGTGGGCGGACGGTCAGGGTTGGCCTCTTGCTCTTCGCACTGCTTACGTTACTCTCCGCCTGCCATTACAGGATACCCGACCTCTCCTCGGAAGGGATTTCCCAGAAGACGAGGGACTCGCTGACCTACCTTTACGAGCGGCACTATACGCTAGGAGCGAACATGGAAGTCATGGCGGACTCCTCTGTCCTCGACCTCCTGCCGATAAAGGACAAGCACATCACACTGCATAGGGGAGACCGCGTGGTGGTGGCCGAGTTCGCCATCCATCCGGCGGACACTGTGGACAGCGTATGGGTGAAACTGGCCCACACGCAGGAAGCGCAAGGGTGGATACGCGAGGGCGACCTGAAGCGCTCCTATGTCCCCACTGACGGCATCTCGCAGGCTATACACTTGTTCAGCCACACGCACGTCTCTTACTTCATCATTGTGTTCGCACTGTTCATAGGGGTACTCCTGTTTCACGCGTTCAGCCGGGAACGGCTGAGGCTAGTCTACTTTAACGACATAGACAGCGTATACCCGCTATTCCTCTGCCTGCTGACAGCCTTTAGCGCCACCGTCTACGAGTCTATGCAGGTCTTTGCGCCGGATATGTGGGAACACTACTACTACAATCCCACACTGTCGCCCTTCAAGGTGCCGTTCGTGCTGTCGGTCTTTCTCTTGAGTATCTGGCTGTTTCTGGCGGTGTTCCTCGCGGTGCTCGACGATATTTTCCGTCAGCTCAGTCCGGGAGCCGCCATCTGTTACTTGCTCGGGTTGGTATCGTGCTGCATCGTCTGTTACTTCTTCTTTATCCTCACCGTCCCCCTCTACGTGGGCTATCTGTTCCTTGCGGTCTTCGTATGGCTCTTCGCCCGTAAGGTGCGGCGCAGCGCGGCCTACAAGTACCGCTGCGGGCGGTGCGGCGAGAAGCTGAAGACCACGGGCGTGTGTCCGAGGTGCGGGGCGGTGAACCGCTGAGGTCTCCTTAGAGGCGGCAACGGACTGACACGCCCCCTTGAACGGGCTTGCCCGGCTGCCTGAACGAGCGTCCCATCGTCTCGAAGTAGAAGGTGGAGTAGTCCTTGTCGAGCAGGTTGCGGCCCCACACGCTGAGGCTCACCCGCTCCGTCTCGAAGGTCACCTGACCGTTCAGCGTCCCGTAGAAGGGTTGGTGAGTGTCGTTACTCTCCGTCCAATAGATACGTCCCGCGCCGCTGTAGTTTGCCTGAAGTATGACGCGGCGGAAGAAGAAGGAGGGGCGGCACTCGAACACGTACTCCCCGCCCACGTTCAGCGTATGTCTCGGCACGAAGGGCACGTAATTGCCGTTGTAGTTCTCACGCTCCGTCAGCGTGCCGTCGGCCTGCTCTTGGCGCACCACGTAGTCGGTGAAGGTGGCCCGGGTGTATCCGTAGGCCATGTTCAGGTGGAGGCGGTCGGTCAGGTTGGCACGGGCGGACAGCTCGACCCCGTAGCTGCGGCTGCGTCCGGCGTTGGTGGTGGTGCGTCCCAAGCCGCTCGCGGCGAACTGCGCCACCTGCTGGTCACGGGTGTCCATGTAGAAGGCGGCCAAGTCTGCCCACAGCTTACCGTCCCATAAGGTCAGGTGGCTCCCAAGCTCGTAGCTCCACGTGTATTCAGGCTTATAGCGGGTGGCTTGGCGCACGTCGGGGTCGGCCTCCTTCAGCGAGAGGATGTAGGAGCTCATCTGCGAGAAGGAGGGGTAAGCGGCCAACGCGTCGAGCATGGAGTTGCGCAAGGCGCCCTGAGCGAGGTCGGAGAATAGCTGGATGTTGTACCCGCCCGAGCGGTAGCCTTTGGCGGCGGTGGCGTAGACGCTGTTTCCCCGCTTCCACTCGTACTGAAGGGCGAACTTGGGCAGCAGTTGCAGATAGTCGTCCGACTCATCGCCCACGAAACTGGTCGTGGCGTTCAGGTGACTGGCGGTGATGCCCATCACCGAGAAGTCGAAGTCCAGAGGCTCGCTGAAGGAGCGGTAGTCCATCGTCATGCGCTCGTAGTCGAGGCGCAGTCCCACCGTGGCCGAGAGGCCCCGCACGCCCGCCAGATTGTTGAGGGTGGACTGGTGGAAGACGGCCCCGTTCCACGTGGGAGTATCGAATCTGCCCTCTATGGTCAGCGTCTCGTTATTGGCCGTCATGCGCATGGAGGGGGCCTGCGAGGGCAGCGACTCGAACACGCCGTTGACGTTGTCCTCTATCACCGACTTCACGCCCTCGCTCCTGAACTGTACCGGGGCGTTGGTGTGCAGCCACTGGTAGAAGGCGAAGGCTCCCGTCGTCCACTGCCAGTCGCCACCGGGCTTCGACTTCAGTATGATTTCCTCGGAGAGGGTGTTGACCCGCTGCCGCTGTTGCAGGGTGTAGATGTCGAGCTCGGTAAAGTCTTGGTCGAGGAACATCCGGTCGGTCAGGTTCTGATAACCGGTGACCGCGCTCAGGATAAAGCGCGGCGCTTGGTATTCGACGTTCACCCCGGCGTTCAGCATCCCTCGGCGGTAGCCGCTGCGTTCGTTGTAGGCTATCTTCCCAATGTATCGCTCGCGGTCTTCCTCGCCTTCGGTCACGCCCACATACTCGTAAGGATATCCCCCTTGATCGCCGTATTCGTAGCTGACGCTCATGTCTACCTTCAGGTTATCGTTGGGCAGGACGATGGCTCTCATGCGTCCCCCGCCCGCGTCGCTCCGGTCTATCCGCTCATACCCCTGGGCCGCGTTCTTGAAGAAGCCTCCCGTGTGTTCGTAGAACCCTCCGGCGGAGAAGGCGAACCGCTCCGATATGCGGTGGTAGTGGGTCAGCGACGCTCGATAGTCGTTGTACGCCCCGCCTTCGGCCCTCAGGTCGGTGCCTTGATAGGTGAAGGGCGATTTGGTATGTACCTTGACGAGACCCGCCATCGTGTTGCGTCCGTAGAGCGTACCCTGCGGGCCCCGGAGCACATCGATTCGCTCCACGTCGGCGTAGCTGAAGTCAAAGGCCGACTTATCGATGGAGGGGATGTTGTCTACGTACAGTCCCACCGACGGCGTATTGATGCGCGAGCCGATGCCCCTTATGTAGATGGAAGTGGTGAGCTTCGACCCGTAATCGGGGATAAAGAGGTTAGGGACGAGCGAGGTGAGGCTCTTGACGGAGCGCACTTGGGCTGCCCTCATGTCCTGCTGAGACAGCAGTGTGGCGGCCCCGGGCAGGTCGCGCAACTTCCGGTTCTCCTTAGGCGCGGCGATGACCACAACCTCCTCGATGTCAATCACTTTCAGTGAGTCCCTTGTAGACTCGTCGGCCCTCGCCACTCCCGTTGTCAGCAGGGAGAGTGCGGCCAGTGCCGTCAGTACATGTTCTCTTTTCATTATCGTTCCTGTTTCCGACCGCAAAGTAACGGCAAATATTCGGGACGGGCAATCCTCATTTATAAGGAGGCCGCGCGCCACTGGAGAGCGAGGCGAGGGGAGACCGTCCGTCCCCGTCCCTCCCCCTCGGCAGGAGACGAAAGTGTAAGGAACTTTCGCACATCCCTCGCCACCCGGTTTTCCCGTGCGCGGAGAGTCGACACTGTTGAAACTCCCCTCCATACCCCCTCTACAGTACCTTCTGGCGGGGGTCGAAAGTGTCCGACCGACACTATCGAAAGTGTCTACCCCCACACTTACGTAAGTGTCCCCCCCCACACTATCGATAGTGTCTAGCGGACACTTTCGATAGTGTCTGCCATACACTTTCGACAGTGTCTGCCGCTGACTTACGTTGTAAACTATTATGTACGTATGGGAATAGTTAATGGTTAGTGATTAATGACGAAATGAATTAATATATAGAGTAACATGCCGTGGCTTACGTTACTTGCCACACATTATTATATATGGTAATGTGCGGAGACTCACGTTATCCACCGCTTGTTAATAACGTAAGTACGAAATGGAGAGAGGACGGTGAAGCCGTCCTACGATGCTTAGCCGCTGCGTACCGCATTCACGGTACCTGCAGAAAGGGAGCAACGTCACATAATACGCACCTCGAAGGGGTGCAACAGCATGAGGCTACGGTTCGACCCCTTCGAGGTCGAAGTCAAAGGCAAACGTACACTTCCCGCAGGTGCCACATACGTGGCACGCAGCGGATAAGCGTCGTAAGACCTCTTCGAGGTCCGCAGTTCCCCGTGCGCTCGGTCAGATTTCGTCCGCCTCGACGTACCCGTTCATCACGGCGTAGATGGTCAGCCCCGATACCGACTTGATGCCGAGCTTCTCCGTGATGCGCTTGCGGTGACTGATGACGGTGGTCAGCCCGATGCCCAGTCGGTCGGCCACCTCCTTGTTGAGCAGTCCTTTCGCCACGAGCGCCAGAACCTCCGCCTCGCGGGCGGTCAGCGTCTCGCGCTCCTCCACGGCGGCGGGCGAGGGCGAGGCGGTCTCTCCGGGGTATCCACTGTGGTGCGCCCGCTGGTGTAGCTTCAGTATCTCCCTGACCAGTTCCCGCTCGGGAGCGCAGACGTTCAGCGCCTGAATGTCCGCCAGTTGCGCGCTCGGGCCGTTGCCCGCCAGTACGATGGTCTTCCTTCGGCGCGACAGGAAGAAGGCGGCGTGCTCCATATAGATTTGTGCGGAGACGAAGTAGTGGACGTACATGTCGGGAGTGTCGTCCGTCAGCTCGGCGAACTGACGGAACATGCGGATGGTGGCCGCAGGGATTATCTCCTCCAGTATGGCCTTCAGCCCCAGAGCCGTCAGCGTATTAGCCTCCACGATGGCTATCTCCGGTCTATGCCCCATAGCTCCGCCTCCCTCCGGTCATCGTTTCAGGTAGAGGGCCGCGGCCTCGGCGCAGCGTTCCCCGTCTATACCCGCGGAGACGATGCCGCCCGCGTATCCGGCCCCCTCGCCGCAGGGGAACAGCCCCCGCAGCGCGGTGTGTTGCAGTGTCTCGCTGTCTCTCACGACACGCAGGGGCGACGAGGTGCGCGTCTCCACGCCTATCATCACCGCCTCGTTGGTGAGGAAGCCCCGTGCGTCGCGCCCGAACTTGGTGAACCCTTCGGACAGCCGGCGGCTGATGAAGGGCGGCATCCAGAAGTGCAGGGGCGAGGCTATCAGTCCCGCCGCGTACGACGACTCGGGCAGGTCGAAGCTGAGCTTCCGGCGGGTAAAGTCCGCCATTCGCTGAGCAGGGGCTGTCTGCCGCATACCTCCCTGCAACCAGCACTGCCTCTCCAGTTCCTCCTGAAGGTACATTCCCGCCAGTGTGCCGCCTGTCAGCTCGTCCAATCGTTCCGGGGTCAGGCCGGGGTTCAGGGCCGACAGTTCCGCCCGTCGGCGGTCCGCCTGCTCCGTGTCTCCCGCGGGCAGTTCCCCGCTCCGTAGGTCTTCGGGCCTAATCTCCACCACCATCCCCGAGTTGCTCCACCGCGACCCTCGGTTGGAGGGCGACATGCCGTTCACCGCCACTTGCTGTGGCCCACTGGCGGAGGGGACGACGAATCCCCCCGGACACATGCAGAAGCTGTACACCCCGCGTCCCTCGACCTGAGTGACGAAGCTATACTCGGCGGGCGGCAGATACTCGCCGCGGCCCTCCCTGCGGTGATACTGTATGCGGTCGATAAGCTCGGCGGGGTGCTCCAGACGTACTCCGGCGGCGAACCCCTTCGCCTCCAACGCCATCCCTTTGGCGGCAAGCATTCGGTACACGTCCCGCGCCGAGTGGCCCGTGGCCAGTATCACCGGCCCGAGGATAGTCTCGCCCGCGGCCGTCTCTATCCCTATGGCCTCGCCGTCCCTGACGATGAGCGAGTCCATCCTCGTCTGGAAGCGCACCTCTCCGCCCCGCGACGTGATGGTTTGGCGCATCCGCTCGATAATCCCCGGCAGCTTGTCCGTGCCGATGTGCGGGTGCGCATCCGCCAGTATGGAGGTCGAAGCCCCGTGTTGGCAGAACACGCTCAGTATCTTCTCCACGCTGCCCTTCTTCTTGCTTCGGGTGTAGAGTTTCCCGTCCGAGTAGGCCCCCGCTCCGCCCTCGCCGAAGCAGTAGTTCGACTCCGGGTCCACGGCGTGCTCGCGGCTGATGCGGGCCAAGTCCTTCTTGCGTTCCCTCACGTCCTTCCCTCGCTCCACGACCACCGGCCTCAGTCCCAGTTCGATGAGCTTCAGGGCGGCGAACAGTCCCCCCGGGCCCGCTCCCACGACCACCACTTGCGGCTTTCCCTCCACGTCGGGGTATTCCACCCGCTTGTAGTCGTCCTCCTTCCCCGGCATCTCGTTCAGGTAGACCCTCACGGTGAGGTTGATGAAAACGTTCCGGTGTCTCGCGTCGATGCTTCGCTTCAGCACCCGCGTGGCGTTAATCTGCTCCGTCGCCACTCCCTTCTCCCGGGCGAGGTATTCGTTAATCCGCTGCTCACTGGCCGCCGTCTCGGGCGGTACGCGGAGTTGGTATTCCTGTATCATAATAATGTATAGTATTTACTGTTGATTCTCTATCCGAACAAGGCCCTGAAGGCCTCCTCCACCTTTCGCACCGGTATCAGCTCGATACCCGCCTTTCTTGCGTCGATGCCTTGCAGGTTGTACTTGGGCAGGACGAACCTCTTGAAGCCGAGCTTCTCCGCCTCGCCGATGCGCTGCTCTATGCGGTTCACGGGGCGTATCTCTCCCGACAGTCCCACCTCGCCCGCCATGCAGACCTCCGGCTCTATGGCCACGTCCATGTTGGACGACAGTATGGCACTGATGACCGCCAAGTCTATGGCGGGGTCGTTCACCTTCAGCCCTCCGGCGATGTTCAGGAACACGTCTTTCTGCGCCAGCTTGAAGCCTACCCGCTTCTCCAACACCGCCAACAGCATATTCATCCGACGGATGTCGAACCCCGTGGCCGAGCGTTGCGGGTTGCCGTACACCGCAGAGCTGACCAACGCCTGCGTCTCTATCAGAAACGGGCGCACGCCCTCTATGGCCGAGGCGATGGCGATGCCGCTCATGCCCTCGTGGTCTTGGCTCAGCAGCAGTTCCGACGGATTGCTTACCTGCCGCAGACCGTCCTGCCTCATCTCGTATATCCCCAGTTCGGCTGTGCTGCCGAAGCGGTTCTTTATGCTGCGCAGAATGCGGTACATGTAGTGTTGGTCTCCTTCGAACTGCAACACCGTGTCCACGATATGTTCCAACACCTTCGGCCCGGCGATGCTCCCCTCCTTGTTGATATGCCCGATGAGCAGCACCGGCGTATGGGTCTCCTTAGCGAAGCGCAGTATCGACGCCGCGCACTCCCGTATCTGCGCGATGCTCCCGGGCGACGATTCGATGCCCTCCGTCGATATGGTCTGTATGGAGTCTATGATGACCAAGTCGGGCCGGGTGTTCTTAATGTGCGTGTAAATCTGTTCCAACGAAGTCTCGCAGACAATGAGGCAGTCGCTCGACACCTTCGACAGCCGGTCGGCCCTCAGCTTGAGCTGCCGCGCGCTCTCCTCTCCGGAGACGTAGAGCACCCTCCTTTCCGGCATCCGCAGTACGGTCTGCATCACTAAGGTCGACTTCCCGATGCCCGGCTCACCGCCAATCAGTACCAACGACCCCGGCACCAGTCCTCCGCCAAGCACCCGGTTCAGCTCCTCGTCGTGCGTGTCGATGCGCGGCTCTTGTCCTGCCTCTATCTCGCTTAGCGTCTGCGGCCTCGCTTTCCGCGTCTCCACGCCCGGCACCGCCCTCCGGCTTGCCGGTTCCTTTCTTACCACCTCTTCCACGTAGGTGTTCCACTCGCCGCACGACGGGCATTTCCCCACCCATTTGGGGGACTCCTGTCCGCAGTTGCTGCATACGTATACGGTCTTCTCTTTAGCCATAGGGTTCTCTTTCTCGTGAAACGGTACGCGAAAGTACAGATTAATTTGTCAGAAAACGACGGCCGGTAGAAATAGTTTTTCGTAATTGGTCAAAACAATGTAACTTTGTGACTTGTTTAAGTGCATATTAATTAACTCTAAGATTCAAGAATATGTTACTATTATTTCAGGCGGCTATGGCCGATTCGGCTAAGGTAGCCGCGAAGGAACTGGTAAAGGAGGAAATCGCTAAGGCGGAAGGCTTGGACAAGCTGTCGCTCATCACCGAGCAGTTGGTGGACTTCAGCATACGTGCCGGAGAGCGCATCTTGATAGCGGTTGTCGTTTTCATCGTCGGCCGTTTCCTTATATCGATGCTCAACAAGCTTGTGAACCGGATGTTGGAGAGGAGGAAACTGGATGTCAGCGTCAAGACATTTGTCCGCAGTCTGGTGAATATCCTGCTCACCGTCCTGCTGATTGTCTCCGTCATCGGCGCGTTGGGTGTAGAGACTACTTCGTTCGCTGCGCTGTTGGCCTCCGCCGGTGTAGCCATCGGTATGGCGCTTTCCGGTAACTTGCAGAATTTCGCCGGGGGACTGATTATTCTGTTGTTCAAACCCTACAAGGTAGGCGACTGGATAGAGAGCCAGAACGTCTCCGGAACGGTAAGGGAGATTCAAATCTTCCACACGATTCTTACTACGGCCGACAATAAGGTGATTTACATTCCGAATGGCGCTATGAGTAGCGGCGTGGTGATAAACTATAGTTACCAAGTCAATCGCCGTGTCGAGTGGATTGTCGGCGTAGACTACGGCGAGGACTTTGGCAAGGTCAAGGCGGTGGTAGACGGTATTTTGGCGGCCGACTCCCGCATTCTCGCCGACCCGGCCCCGTTCGTCGCCCTCAACGCGTTGGACGCCAGCAGCGTGAACATCGTAATTCGTGTCTGGGTAAAGACCGGCGACTATTGGAACGTCTATTACGACATCAATAAGGCCATTTACGAGACCTTCAACGAGAAGGGCATCAACTTCCCCTTCCCGCAGCTTACGGTACATCAAGGCAGCTGACGGCAAACGCCCGCTTAGCACTTGCCTGAATCTCGCTTTAGCTAAAGTCCGGCTGACTTTTCCGTTAAGAATAGGAAATTTAGCCGGACTTTTTGCGTTGACTCTCTAATGAAATGACTATTTTTGCGGCATTATAAAATTTACGACTGAAATATATGGATAAAAAGAAGCTTCTTATCGTCTCCGTGTCCGTGTTGATTGTAGCCATTATCGGCATAACCTGCCTGTTGATTCGAGAAAAACAGGTAAACCGTGACTTGGTGGAGGAATTCGAGTTGGATAAGGAAGACATGGAAAACGAGTACGCCCGTTTCGCTCAGCAGTACGATGAACTGAAAATGACGGTTTCCAACGATTCGTTGGCGCAACAGTTGGAGCGGGAGCAACTGAAGACTCAACGGCTGTTGGAGGAGTTACGCACCGTAAAGAGTACGAATGCGGCGGAGATACGTCGCCTTAAGAAAGAGTTGGCGACGGTGCGCGAGGTGATGCGCAGCTATCTGGTTCAGATAGATTCGCTGAACAGGCTGACCAGTCAGCAAAAGCAGGTTATAGCCGAGGTTACTCAAAAGTACCATAGGGCGTCGCAACAAATCAATACTCTCTCCGAGGAGAAAGAGACACTGAACAAGAAGGTCACATTAGCCGCTCAGCTCGACGCGACGAATATCAACGTGGAGCCTCGTAATAAGCGGGGACGCAAGACAAGCCGGGTGAAGAGCATTACGAAGTTGGCCATCAGTTTTACGATAACGAAGAACATCACGGCGGAGAATGGCGAGCGCATTCTTTACGTGCGCATCACGAAGCCGGACAACAGTGTATTGACGAAAAATGCCGCCAATACCTTCCCGTACGAGAATCGCACCTTAGCCTACTCCATTAAGAAGTATATTGATTACAACGGAGAGGAACAGAATATCGAGGTCTTCTGGGATGTGGAGGAATATCTTTATGCGGGAGATTATCGCGTAGATATATTTGAAGGGGGAAACCTGATAGGTTCTCAAGCGTTTACTTTGGATTGACACTGTTTCTTGAGAGATTAGCTGAGCCTCTCGTCTGGAACCCCGGACGGGAGGCTTAGCTTTTTTTATACACAGGCGGTTATATCTCGTGAGATATGAATCTCACTCCGCCGTTATTCTCATATTCACGAAATCGAGCCTGACCTTGTGACCTAACCGTTTCAGAAAGACGAGCCCTACCGTTCCGTCCTTTTCCTTTTGTGGTGTTGCCATTGTTGGAACATGCCAAAAAGTAACGTCCTCTTTGCCCAAGTTAACTGTTTTTGAGTCGAGGCATACCACCGGGTTTTGGACGAACTGAAACTTAGCTTCTGGACTGAATAAGGTTACGCCGTAAATGCGCTCTCCTTTCTTCCCCATAATATTGGTGTCCAACTGGATGGTGTCTTTATGTTTCTCATAGAATGTTGGGGACAAGGTGAGTGCGGAGAGCGTAGACCCCATATCCACAAAACCGATAAAGTCGTTCGAGTTCACGGTCAAGTGAGCGTATAAATAATCGTTTTCAATGCAGAGATTGGGTTCCTTATCGTTGCGAGCGACTTGTTCAGGAACGGTTATATACGCCTCTTTCTTCGCCCAATTTATATCTATACAGCCTAACTTTCTTAAAATAGGCAAGCCGACAATAAAGTTCACGTTAGAGAATATCGAGTCGTATTTTGCCTTTTGGCTTTCCGTCAGTTCTATCGAATCCGGATAGAGGGACAGGTAATTGTCGTCGACGACGGTTGCGGAAATGTTCTCTACCAATACATTACCTATCCTCAACGAATCGACTAAAACCCTTTTCGCTTTGGTTGAAATCCCGTTAATCTGTATGGAATCCGTAGACAGGACTTTATTCATTCCGCATGCTTTGGCCTTGCTTTCCGTTACCCATAGGTGGAATTGGAATCCGGTGTCTAAAATCGCGTTTACTTTTACGCCGTTACACTCCGCCGGAACGGAGAATAGCGAATCGTTAGCGATGCGGATTGTGTTGTTGGCCGACTCCAATGCGGTTATTCTCATTTTGGGGATTTGCATCTCCTGTAATGTCTCCTCCTTCAATTGGTTGATGATGGCGAGCTGATTCTGAAGCCCTGCGGAGTCCGCAGCAAGAGACGATTCTTGTTGGAAGTAAAGTTCTACTTTTTGGAGCACCTCGAATGTCTTTTCATAATTTCTGGCCTTAGCGTAAAGGTTGAGTAAGGCTCCAAAACCGGACAGCTTCATATTCTCGTCCGGGAAAAATGCGGGGCACTCATTCAGCATTCTGTCAAAATAGAATGCGGCACTGTCCGGCTGATTAAGCAGCTCACACATCTTTTGTTTATAAAACAGTTTCACTTCCGGTGCAATGCTGCCTTGGTGTTGCTTCATATAGTCTCTTGCGCTAAAGCATTCGTTATTCCAAAGCATATCGAATAATATCTGTGAATGATTAGTGCTCTGCGCAAATAAGGCAACAGTATAAAAATTAAATAATATGATAAATGAAAATATTTTCTTCATACCAACAAGTTATTTGTATTAATAATAGAGGCTATTTCTGTATAATTGTCAGTCGCATATAACAAGCCTTCACCTTTCAGCTCTTCTATCGTATTAACGACTTCCACTTCCAACACATTCTTATCGATATCATTTCTTATGCAATTCAATAACTCTGTGTAGGAAATGACTTTTTCATTTCCTGCTTTCAATATATACCAGTCCAATGAATCGATTTCAAACTCTAATTCATTAATGGAAACATCATTAAAAGACTCCTTGTAGAGTACGATGTTTTCATGCTTTACTAATTGATAAGCAAATCTATTGTGTTGATAATAAGATTCAGTCTGTACAAATGTATCCCACAAAGAATTAACTTGTGCATCATATACATCTACGATATCCAAGCATTTATCTCCCAGTTTGAGATATGGTTGAGGCAGGAACCACGCAAATAGTCTACTCCTTTCCCATTTCCCGGAATCTTCTTTTGTCTGCTTATAATAACGGCTCGCATGTGAAATGGCCAATCTTGTCATTTGGTGATTAAATCTTCCATTGTTGAAATAGAAGCGTAAAGCATGAAGATTGTAAACACCTTCTATTATGTCATCATCCGTTTCTTCTAATAGTCCAATAATGATATTAGCGCCTTCAACTCTTATATTATACAGTGTCGCATATTTGATAAACAGTAGGTTACTGGCGAATGAGTTTTTCTTTTCTATTTTCTTTAATAGATTATCGCTTGGGGATTCATAGCCTATTTGCACTCTTTCAAAACCCGCAAGCAGCATTTTCTTTATGGTTTCAGCATTAATGTTTTTGGTGACAATCTCAGCCAGTCCGATTTTAAAGTCAGGGTAGTCTTGCCTCAGTTCTATCAGTCTGTCAAGCAATTGGTCGAATCTGGCGTAATCGTTGTCAATAACATCATTATCCAAGAAGTTGAACCGATACACATTAAACTCTTTAATGTGATACCTTATCTCGTCAAGCAAAGCGTCCACAGATTTAGCCCTGTTTTTATAGCCGACGTTCAAATAGCAGAAATGGCAACGGTTCCAATGGCATCCGCGGCTGCCTTCAACGGTAATGGCCGTCTCTAAGCCCGTTAAATGTTCATACTCCTTTTTTTGCTTGAAATAATCGTGATAGTCCGGACGCTCGTCCAAAGAGGAAAGGTCGGTGAAGAGCACCTTACGGTTGGTGGACGTGATGACCTTATCCTCTTTCCTGTAGGCCAAATTGGGTATATCGTCCAACGGAACCTCTCCATTCTCCAAAGAAGAGATTAATGAATATAGGGAGTTCTCTCCTTCTCCCCAAAGTGCGTAATCGAATTGGCCGAAATTCTCCAGAAACTTGATAGCGGCGTTCTGGGTTCCAATACCGCCTAAGATGGAAATGCTTTGGGGATATTTCTCCTTGATTTTGGCCACTATGATGGATGAGCAGACCCACTGATACAAGTTGGCGGAGAAACCGTAAAAAGGAATATCCGGAGAACAGGTCTTGTCTATTATCTCGTCTATCGCCTTGTCCAATAGCTCCGCGTAGCGCTTCATGTGCTTGTCAAACAAGTCTTCTCCCCGGCCCACGAATTGCGGCTTGATGGAAATGAGCTTGCCCTTTATTTTGTTGTATGTGGGCTTGTCATTCATCCGGACGGACAGGTAGTTGAAGAACAATAGCAGGCTATTCGTCTCATCGGACAAGACGCTCGTGTCTGTCGCCCATAGGAAGTCGCATTGCAGTTTGGAAAACTCCATGTTCCAATAATGTACCCGGCAACCTATCCCTTTGGAACCCAAATAGGAACCCAATACGGAAAACGCGGCGGCCGGCATACTAAGCAAGCCCGGAGGCATATAATTGAAAAGTATCTTCTGTTCCATGATGCTGTCATTAAGTTTTAGTGTGTCCTTAAGCGTTAAGATATTTATTCGGGGCAAACTTAAGGCGATTTATCCTAAAAAAACAAGTGGCTTATGTTATTTTTGTTTAACATAAACGGCTTCAACTATTTGCGATGTGTGGGGGGATAATCCTTTCATGCGAACGTCTTATTTAAGTGACGGGTAGCCATAGATTTTATATAGGCATCCGGCTTTTTCGCCTTGAAATAATACCAAGCAAGGAAACGGTTCAGTGTGTAGAGGTATTCCGCTTGGGGAATGAGATAATCTAACCACACCTTTTTGATTCTTTTGAAGGGATAGATTAGAAACAGTTGATTTATTTCTTTCAAGTCAAGGTGTAGCAAGGTTTTCTCAATCAACACATCGTCTGGGATATTTTTGATAGAGCTTTCATTGTACGACCAAAAGCAATGCTCTTGCTTTAGCTTCGCTAACAGTTCTTGTTTGATTGCATCACTTGACATAGCGCATCCTATTAGAATAATACAAAATTAGTGATAATTCTTATCCGAAGCAAATCGCAATGGATAATGTTTCTTTATTCTATACTATATATATTCTTTTTATATGGAGCGGCGGCGAAAAAAATCGAAGAGGTACCTCCCTGATTTTTTACGCCGCCGCTCTTTATAAAAAAGATAATAGTGCGCGCCCCTGCGTGTACTATTAATGCGTATAGCCGGGAAATGGAGAAATAACCTCTTTTTAACATTATTTTATGAGGTCTTTCAAGAGGTTCGCCGAACCTCTCCTGAACCTCCGTTTACCTTCTTTTCGCCCGATTTTAACATTATTTTCAGAGGTTCCCTCGGGGGAGCTTCTCCGGTCGTTTCCCGCCTCCTCGCTTACGTATTAATCATTAAACATCAATCATCAATCATCAAACGGAAGTACATTAATCATTAAGTATTTGTACATTAGTCAAGCGTTCCTTGTACAAGGTTTACCGCATTGCTTATAAGAGATAACCGCTTTCCGGTGAGTTGCTGTGCCCTCAAAAAAACTCCGGGCAAAATGCGAACGGAATCTTAAAAACAGACCATACTTAAAAACGGAACATGCTGATGCCTCTACAATGCGATAATTCCGACCGGGGTACGGCCCGGACGAAAAGAACGCGTTTCTGAGGTGTTAGCGAAATTCAGATGGTTCGAGAAACACTGCCGTACGTGTCTTTTGGATTGTATATGGGTGTAACCCCTGTCCTTTTAATGCGATTTGGCTTGAAGTGGTGGATTATTGACACTTTTCTCCCGCACTAAAAAGGAAGGCTGTTAGGAGCGGAAAAGCCTAAAATCCCTTCCCGATTTGCCCCGATGGGCCGTTTCGGTCGAGCGGAAGCCCTTCGGCTCGTGAGCGGTAGGGCGGCGGCTCCCGAGAAACAGGGCAGCGGCTCGCGCCCGATTTCCCCTTTTCGCGTCTCTTAGAAGGCGTAAATGGGCGCTTTTTCTTCCGAAACATGCGGTTTTAATGCGGTTTTCGCATGATTCGTCCGCCTAAAACGAAAATTTTCGCATGACTGTTTTCGGGGAAAATCTTAAAAATAGACCATTTTTTCGGTGAGAAAACACCGTGAATTTTCCGGCCCTTGCGGACGGGGTCGCCCGCCGCCTCGCCCCACGCCCGGAGGGGTCAGCCCTAAAAAATATGAAAAGGCGCGTTTTGCCTCCCGCTCTTCCCCCTTTTACGGAAAGAAATCGTTTACTTTGCGAGAGTCTTTTTAAGAGAGAGTAACACTGGAAGATGAAACGGAAATGGATACGCCGGGCGGGGTGGATAGCGCTGACACCCGTCCTGCTCTTTACCATACTGATGGCCGCGCTCTACATACCCGCCGTACAGAACCTACTGCGCCGGGAGGCGACGGCCTACGCCTCGCAAGCCACGGGGATGGACATACGCGTCGGGAGAATCGACCTTCGCTTCCCGCTTAACCTGCTGGTGCGCGACGTGCAGGTGGTGCAGGCCCCCGACACGCTGCTGTCACTGGCCAGTCTCAACGTACACGTGCAGGCGCTGCCCCTCCTCAGGGGGCAGGTCGAGGTAGACGACATCACGCTGCGCGACGTGGCGGTCAACTCAGCCGGGCTTATCGACGGCATGAAGGTGGAGGGAGTGCTCGGCCGCCTCTTCCTGAACAGCCACGGGGTGAATCTGCCCGACGAGACGGTGGTGGTGAACAACGTCGAGCTGTCCGACGCGCGGGTGGACTTGCTGCTCACCGACTCCGAACCCGCCGAGGAGGACACGACGGCCTCCTCACCCGTCAACTGGAAGCTCGACTTGCGGCGGCTCAGGCTGAGCGACGTCTCCTTCGCCATGCGTCTGCCCGGCGACACCACGGTGATGGCCGCCCGCGTGGGTGAGGCTAAGGCCGATAACGCCGAGGCCGACCTCAAGGCGCAGCGTTACGCCCTGAGCGCGTTCGCCCTGACGGACGGCGAGGTGGGCTACGACACCGGCTCGGCCTCTCCCGCCGAAGGGTTCGACCCCTCGCACATCGCCCTGCGCGACATACGCCTCGGACTCGATTCGCTGCTCTACGACGGGCGGCGGATGAACGCCGTGATACGGGAGTTCTCGCTCAACGAGCGCTCCGGACTTAGCCTCACCTCGCTCACGGGGCGGCTCACGGCCAACGACTCCATCATCCAGATTCCCCGCCTGCGGCTGCTGACCCCGCACTCCGAGATAGACCTCTCCGCCCATACCTACTGGGAGCTGATAAACATACCCACCACCGGACGGCTGTCGGCACGGCTCGACGCCCGCGTGGGCAAGGAGGACGTGCTCCTCTTCGCCGGAGGCCTGCCCGAAAGCTTCAGGCGGGCCTACCCCTTCCGTCCGCTCGTCATTCGGGCCGGCACGGACGGTAACCTGAAGGAAATGCAGATTTCGGGCTTCAAGGTCGACCTCCCCGGAGCCTTCTCCATTAGCGGGGGAGGTCTGATAGAGAACCTCAGCGACAGCCTCACCCGCCGCGGCGCGTTGAAGCTGGACATGGTCACGGGCGACCTGAATTTCCTCACCGCGCTGACGGGGAGCGACCCCGACGGCACGCTCGCCATACCTGACAGCATGAGCCTGACCGCCCGCCTCGGCATGGAAGGCCCCCGCTATAAGGCCGACCTTCAGCTGAGGAACGGGCGTGGCGCGGTGGACGCAGCCGCCTCGCTTGACGCTTCGGACGAGACTTACGAGGCCACTCTTACGGTGGACAGCCTCCAGATGCACCGCTTCCTGCCGAAGGACTCCCTATATGAAGTATCGCTCGCCCTCCGCGCCGAGGGCCGGGGGTTGGACGTGCTTTCGCCCCGCTCCCGGGCTAAGGTGACGCTCGACGTGGGTCAGCTGCATTACGCCGACTACCGCGTGTCCAACGTCCACCTTGACGCAAACTTGGCCAACGCGTTGGCCGTGGCCCGCCTGACGAGCGACAACGCCATGCTCGTCATGGACGCTTCGGCCGAGTACAACTTGGCCCGCAGCTATCCCGACGGCAAGGCCACCGTCGACGTGAGGCGGCTCGACCTCCACGAGCTTGGTCTGGTTCCCGAGCCTCTGAAGCGTGAACTCGCCTTCAGCCTCTCCGCCGAGGCCCGCCGCGACCGGGTGTCCGCCCATGTCTCCTCGGGCGACCTCCGGCTCGACTTCAACGCCCGCTCCGGAGTCAATCCCCTCATGCGCAAGGCTACCGCCTTCGCCGATGTCCTGCTGAAACAGTTGGAAGAGAAGACGCTCAATCACGCGGAGCTTCGCGAGGCCCTTCCACCGGCCTCCCTCTCCTTCTCCGCCGGGCGTGAGAACCCGTTGGCCTATTACCTTTCTGGCCAGAACGTTTCCTATCGGGACGTGTCGGCGCAGTTCGTGGCGGCTCCGGAGATAGGCATCAACGGGCGTGCCGCCATCCACTCGCTGAAGGCCGATACCCTGACGCTCGACACCGTATTCTTCGCCGCCTCGCAGGACACCACGATGATGCGGCTGCACGGGGGAGTCATCAACGGCCCCACCAATCCGCAGCTCGCCTTCTCCGCCCTGCTGACGGGTGAGATTCGCGACAAGGACGCTCAGGTTCAGGTAGAGTATAAAGACGCTCAGGGCGAGACGGGCATCCTGTTGGGAGTCAACGCCCGCCCGCTGACGGAGGGGCAGGGCGGCTTGCTCTTCACGCTGATTCCGCAAGACCCCATCATCGCCTTCCGAAAGTTCCACTTCAAGGAGGGGCACAATTGGCTTTCCCTCTACAACAACGCAAGGCTGTACGCCAACGTCGATATGCTCGACGAGGAGGGGATGGGATTCCGCATCCATTCGGTAGAGGGAGATACCGTCTCCCTGCAGAACATGGACATCGAGGCCCGGGGCATCCGGTTGGAGGAAATCAGCAGCGTGTTCCCCTACCTGCCCGAGATAACCGGCGTGTTCTCCGCCGAGGCCCACTTGCAGCAGACGAAGGAGCGGCTTCAGCTATCGGCCGAGGCCTCCATCGACGAGCTGACCTACGAGCGCAAGCGTGTGGGCGACGTTACGGTGGGCGCTACGTGGCTGCCCGGCGAGGAGGGAAGGCAGTACCTGAACGCTTACCTCAACCACGATGAAAAAGAAATAATGACGGCCGACGGCCGACTGACTCCGACCCGCGCGGGAACGGATAGCCTGCGGATTGACGCGGCGTTGGAAAGATTCCCCCTCTATTTAGCGAATATATTTGTTCCCGACGAGATGGTGACGCTGACCGGAGGATTGTATGGCGACTTGAAGTTGACGGGCACTACCGAGCGGCCCCGAATAGATGGAGACCTCTCATTGGACAGCGTGTCGGTATTCTCGCGGCAGTATGGCGTCAGGTTCCACATGGACAGCCGTCCTTTGGTGTTGACTGATAATCGGCTGAACTTCGATAACTTCTCCATTTATACGACTGAGAAGAATCCGTTCGCCATTAACGGTTACGTGGACTTCAGGGACATGAGCCGCCCTACGGCGAATCTGAACATGAAGGCGGAGAACTATACGTTGCTCGACGCCAAGCGTACCCGCGAGAGTCTGGTCTACGGCAAGGTGTTCGCCGACATCATGGCCTCGGTGAACGGGCCTTTGGACGGACTGACCATGAGGGGGAACATCAACCTGTTGGGCAATACGGACGTGTCGTACATCCTGACCGACTCCCCGCTCACCGTGCAGGACCGCTTGGGTAGCTTGGTGGAGTTCACCTCTTTCAGCGACACGACCACGGTTGTCCGTCAGGAGGTGCCCACCGTCTCGTTGGGCGGGCTGGACATGATTATGATGGTGCACATCGACCCCTCCGTCCGGCTGAAGGTTGACCTGAATATGAGCAGCGACGACCGCATCGAGTTGGAGGGCGGGGGTGACCTTTCTTTGAAATATACTCCGCAGGGCGACATGACCCTGACGGGCCGGTACACGCTGACCGGCGGCTTAATGAAGTATGCCCTGCCCATTATCGCGGCTAAGGAGTTTACGATAGACAACGGTAGTTATGTGGAATGGATGGGCGACCTGATGGACCCGACGCTTAACTTTACCGCTACGGACCGCATTAGGGCTTCCGTGTCCGACGGGGACAATGGAGGGACGCGAACCGTAAACTTTGATGTCTCTGTCGTGATAAAGAACCGTTTGGACAATCTCTCGTTCGCTTTCGACGTGTCGGCTCCCGAAGACGCGACCATTCAGAACGAACTGGCCGCTATGGGAGCCGAGGAGCGGGGTAAGCAAGCGCTCTATATCATGGTGGCGAAGACCTACTTGGGCACCGGCTCCATCGGAGGAACCGGAAGCGGATTGGGCAACCTGAACATGGGCGCGGCCCTTAACTCGGTGTTGAGCAGCCAAATCAACTCGTTGATGGGCAACTTGAAGAACGCTAGCGTTTCCGTGGGCATTGAGGACCATGATGAAACGGATACGGGTGGAAAGCGCACGGATTACAGCTTTCGCTACTCGCAGCGCTTCTTCAATAACCGTTTCCAGATTGTCATTGGCGGTAAGGTCTCAACGGGGGAGAACGTGACGAACAATGCGGAATCATTTATCGACAATATCTCTTTAGAGTACCGTCTCGACCGTTCGGGAACCCGATATGTCCGGTTGTTCTATGACAAGAACTATGAAAGCGTGCTTGAGGGGGAGATTACCGAGACGGGAGTCGGCTTGGTGCTTCGTAAGAAACTGGATAGGTTGGGAGAATTGTTTATCTTTAAGAGAAAGGAATAAGAATGAGATATAATTCAATCGCAAGGTGGATTTGTGGCTTGCTCATCATTGGCGTGATAGCGGGTTGTTCGGTGACGAAGAATCTTCCGGAAGGGGAGGTGCTGTACACGGGACAAAAGACTGTCGTGCTGAATGAGGCGAAGACGAGGGTAGGAGAGAACGTACTGACTGAGGTTGAAGCGGCTTTGGACAAGGCTCCCAGTACAAAGATGCTGGGAGGATTTCTGCCTATTCCCTTCAAAATGTGGATGTATAATAGTTTTGTAAAGTATAAGAAAGGACTTGGCAAATGGATATTCAACAAGTTCGCCGCCAATCCTCCGGTTTTTATTTCTACGGTTAATCCTGAGGTACGTGTAAAGGCCGCTACCAATTTGCTGCATGACTATGGCTTTTTTAATGGGACGGTGACTTGTGATACGCTTGTTGATAAGAAGGATTCGTTGAAGGCTAGCATACGTTATACGGTGGATATGAAGAATCCTTATTTCATAGATACTGTTTATTATCAGCGTTTCAATCGGCAGACTTTGGAAATCATAGAGAGAGGACGGCGAATGTCTTATATAAAGCCCGGCGAGCAGTTTAATGTAGTGGACTTGGACGACGAGCGTACCCGCATCAGCGGATTGCTGCGCAACTTGGGATATTTCTATTTCCGTCCGGACTATTTGACCTATCAAGCGGATACGACGCTTGTGCCCGGCGGACATGTGAGTCTTCGCCTGCTTCCGGTTCCCGGGCTTCCGGCGGCCGCTCAGCGGCCCTATTATTTAGGGAAGGGTACGGTTTATCTGTTTGGAAAGAATGGCGAGGCGCCTAATGACAGCATGACGTATGAAAATCTAAGCATACATTACTACAATAAGCTGCAGATTCGTCCGAATATGCTTCACCGTTGGCTTAATTATCAGGCTTTCGTCCGGAATCGGAAGATGAGGGATGAGAATAGGGTACGTCTGTACAGCCAGTATCGTCAGGAACAGATTCAGGAGAAATTGACGCAATTGGGGATATTCAGTTACCTTGATATGCAATATGCGCCTCGGGACACTACGGCGGCGTGCGACACGCTGGACATGACCCTGCAGGCCACGTTCGCCAAGCCGTTGGATGCGGAATTGGAGTTGAACGTGGTGACTCGGAGCAATGACCAGACGGGTCCCGGGGCTTCGTTCGGCGTTACGCGCAATAATGTATTCGGTGGTGGAGAAAGTTGGGACGTAAAGTTGAAAGGTTCTTACGAGTGGCAGACGGGCGGTGGAGAGAAGAGCTCTTTGATGAACAGTTGGGAAATGGGCTTTTCCACGGCGTTGACTTTTCCGAGGGTATTATTCCCGCGCTTGAGTAAGCGTGAATTCGACTTTCCCGCGACTACTACTTTCCGCCTGTATATCGACCAGTTGAATCGGGCGCGCTATTATAAACTGCTGTCGTTTGGCGGAAACGCTACCTATGACTTTCAGCCGACTCCCATGAGCCGGCATAGCGTTACGCCTTTTGAACTGACGTTTAACGTCTTGCAGCACCAGTCTGCCGAGTTCGCCGCAATCGCTTCGGCCAATCCCGCGCTGTACATCAGTTTGCAGAACCAGTTTATTCCCGCGATGGAATATACCTATACTTATGATAACGCTTCATTGCGTTGGATTAAGAATCCGATATGGTGGCAGTCCACCGTTACTTCGGCCGGAAACTTGACCTCAGTGATTTATCGGGCCTTTGGGAAATCTTTTGGTGAGCAGGAGAAAAGCCTGTTAGGAGCGCCGTTCGCTCAGTTTGTGAAGTTGAATACGGAGTTTCGTCATTTGTGGAATATAGACAAGAACAATAAGCTCGCCAGTCGTGTGGCGGTAGGCGCTCTCTTTACGTACGGTAACGGTACGGTGGCTCCTTACAGCGAACAGTTCTACGTGGGAGGAGCGAACAGCATCCGCGCGTTTACGGTGCGCAGTATCGGCCCGGGCGGATATCATCCGGCCGAGAGTCAGTATTCTTATCTGGACCAAACCGGAACTTTCCGTTTCGAGGCCAATCTGGAATACCGTTTCCGCATTTTTAAAGGTATTTGGGGAGCGACCTTTCTGGACGCGGGAAACGTCTGGCTGCTCCGGGAAGATGAAGAGCGCAAGGATTCGCAGTTGCGGTTGAAGACTTTCCCGAAGCAAATCGCTCTGGGTACGGGATTCGGTATCCGCTACGATATGGATATTCTGGTGTTCCGCCTTGATTTCGGTATCCCGCTGCATCTTCCTTACGATACGTATAAAAGCGGTTACTATAACGTGACGGGGTCTTTCATGGACAATCTCGGAATACATTTCGCTATTGGTTATCCATTTTAACTCAAATCGGCCATCGGAACAGGCGCTATCATTCTGTTTGATAGGTACAAGCCATGTCTATAACGTCTTGTATGGGAAGTGCCTTATTTTCATATACTTAATAGCGTCGCGAGAAATAGCCCTGTTTCTCGCGAGCCGCTGCCCTGTTTCTCGCGAGCCGTAGGGCTGTCTCTCGCGAGCCGCAGGGCAGGCTGACAAGAGGAAAAGGACTAATGTGAATTTCCTCCTTGCGGGAGCGGAAAGACGTGCTCTAAAAGACCCTTCAAAATACACCCGGACAGCCTCTTAAACGACAGCCTTTTACATTCTTAAATTCTATAATGACCGATTTGGGTTTAAGAAAGGATTTTTGTACATTTGCGGCAAATATAGAGGTGAAATATTACTAAACTCTTTAATTAATATATAGATTTATGAAACCTACTTTGTTTTTATTGGCGGCCGGTATGGGCAGTCGCTACGGTGGTTTAAAGCAGCTGGATGGGCTAGGGCCTAACGGCGAGACAATCATGGACTATTCGATTTATGACGCGATTAACGCCGGCTTTGGCAAGCTTGTGTTTGTCATCCGTAAGGACTTCGAGCAAGACTTTCGTGAAAAAATCATTTCTAAATATGAAGGACATATCCCTTGCGAATTGGTGTTCCAGTCTTTGGACGCTCTTCCCGAAGGATTTACCTGTCCCGAAGGCCGTACCAAGCCGTGGGGAACGAACCACGCCTTGCTGATGGGGGCGGACGTGATTAAAGAGCCTTTCGCGGTAATTAACTGCGATGACTTCTACGGGAGGGACTCTTTCCAAGTGATGGGCAAGTTCTTGTCCGCTTTGCCCGAAGGCTCGAAGAACACCTACGCTATGGTGGGCTTCCGCGTGGGCAATACGTTGAGCGAGAGCGGTACGGTTTCGCGCGGCATCTGCGGCACGGACGACAATCATCTGCTTACTTCCGTCGTAGAGCGTACGAAAATACAGCGCATTGACGGAGAGGTGAAGTACATAGACGATAATGGGGAATGGACGGCTACTCCGGACAATACGCCGGTCAGCATGAACTTCTGGGGATTCACTCCCGACTATTTCGCTTATAGCCGTGACTATTTCAAGGGATTCCTCAGCGACCCGAAGAACATGGAGAACCTGAAGAGCGAGTTCTTCATTCCTTTGATGGTGGATAAGTTGATTAGCGAGGGAACCGCTACGGTAGAGGTGCTGGACACTACCAGTAAGTGGTTCGGCGTTACCTATCCGGAAGACCGTCAAAGCGTGGTGGATAAGATTAAGGCTTTAGTGGATGCGGGCGAATATCCCGCGAAGCTATTCTGATAGTCGTTGTTTACAAGTGGCCGTATCAACGCTTCTTTTCTGAAGAGTTGATACGGCTTTTTATTTCTAGAATAGAGAGGACTCTTCCTGTAGCCTGTTGCTTTCCCGATACTCTTTAGGCGTTTGTTGATAGCGTTTCGCGAATTCCTTGTAAAAGTGGGAGCGGTTTATGAATGCCGTTCTGTACATGACCTCTTGGATGGTTAATTGAGTTGTCAATAACAGTTTGGCTGCATGGCTGATACGCTGTTCCTTAATAAAATCTTTAGGCGATGGTTGGCTTAGCGATTTAAACTTGCGATACAGGTTCCGGCTACTGGTTTGTAGGGCGAGCGCCAATTCTTCAGGGCCGAAGTCCGGGTCGTCTATATGCTCGTCGATAATTTGTACCGCCGCTCGTAGGAACTCCTTATCTTCTTTCTTCATTAATTGTCCGTTATTGAATTCGAAAGTGCTTGCCGAGGAATGGTAGTATTCCTTTATCTTTCTTTGCTTGTCCAACAACTGGAGGATGACCGTTTTTAAGTGTTTTACCTTGAACGGTTTGGCTACATAGGCGTCGGCTCCGCACTTGATGCCTTCTATCTTTTCGTCCGTCGTGTTTTTTGCGGAAAGGATTACTAAAGGAATGTGAAGCGTATGCCTGTTTTCTTTCAAACGCTTGGTTAGCGTGAGTCCATCCGTTTCGGGCATCATGATGTCCGTGATAATCAAGTCCGGTGTCTGTTGCTTGACTAATTCCAATCCTTGTTCCGCGCTTTCCGCTGTCAATACCTTGTATTGGTCGGAAAGAACGTCCTTTAGCATCCAGAGCAGTTCTTTGTTGTCGTCGATGGCCAAAATGGTCGCTGTCGGTTGAAGCGGCTTTTCCGTCTCGTTTAGCGGAGCGTCGTCAGATATCTCATTTGTATCGTCTGAACCGGGCTCAAAGGTTATGGGCGGCATGTCGTGTTCCTCCCTTACGCTTACGGCGAGATGGAATGATGCCGCGTCGAGCATGGGTAATGTGACGATAAATTCTGCGTATTTGTTGACTTCGCTTTCTATTTGTATGTTTCCTCTTAGTAGTTTTACTATGCTTTGGCAAATGGCGAGCCCCAATCCGTTTCGTGACGATACTCCCTTTATGCTGTTTTCCTTAATGTTGTCAAGGACGATGTAGCGGTTGAAAATAAATGGAATGCTCTCTTTGCTGATTCCTTTTCCGGTATTATATATCCTGATGGTCAGCGTCTCTTCGTTGGCCGTTAAGGTGATTCGGATGAGGCCTTTCCGGGGCGTGTACTTAAAGGCGTTGGATATCAGGTTGCTCAATATCTTGTGGAAACAGTTGCTGTCGCTGTTCCATAAGATTTCAGGGGCTATTTCCGTTTGAAGGTGGATGTCATTCTGTTCGGCCAGTTCGCTGAACGATCCGATGATTTCACGGGCAAGCTCGCTGATGTTCAATTGTTGTATCTGGCATATCTGGTTACCGGTCTCGATGCGCCGGAAGTCGATAATCTCTTGTATGAGACTGTTGAGGCGTTCGGAGTTGGACTTGATGATGGACACGTACTTCTTAATGAACGCGTCGCTGTGCTCATAGTTAAGTATACGTTCGCATGGTCCGTAGATAAGTGTCAGCGGCGTGCAGAACTCGTGCGTAATGTTGGTGAAGAAACGTAGCTTGCTTTCATACATCTCTTCCTTGTATTTCTCGTCCAGTTTTCTCGTGATTTTCTCTTTCCTTTGTTCGTATTTCCGCTTGATGTATTTGATGACGCACACAACGATTCCGATGAATAAGAGCGTGTAAAGAAAGTAAGCGTATCCGCTTTGATACCACGGCGCACGGACCTTGATGTAAATGCTGCTTATCTGTTGCTGACTGTTGTCCGCTCCTTCGTCATATTTCACCTTGAGCAGATATTCTCCGGGAGGAATGTTGGTGAATTGCGCCTCATGAGAGCGGGTATCCATCCATACGTCATTGAAATTCTCAAGGATATAAGAGTATTCACTGTTCTCTCCGTTGAAGAAGTCGACGGCGACGAACGAGACGGCGAAGAAGTTCTGGTCATGGTTCAAGACGATGGTCTTTTTGTCTTTCTTCTGTTGTATGAAGTCTGACAGGTTATGTCTTTGGTTGAATATTTGCAGTTGGGTGAAATGAATTTCCGGTACGAACTTGGCGGAGTTGAAGGGTGTGTTTTCAATCCATACCAGTCCGTCCACTCCTCCGAAGAAACACCTTTTCCGCATTGCGTCCCAATGGTAGGCGTTGTCGCTGAACTCTATGGTTTCCAGTCCGTTCTTATGGTTGAGGCTCCTGAACGTGTTTCGCTCGGGATTGAAAACGACGATTCCGGTGTTGCTGCTCAGCCACAAGTTGCCTAAGTCGTCCTCGACGATGCCGTGTATCGTATTGTTGGGCAATCCTTCGTTCTCATTATAGTTCTTATACGCTATTTCTCCTTCTAAGGGAATCTTGATTTTGGTCAGTCCGTAACTTGTTCCGAGCCAAATATTTTGTTTCTTGTCTTGGTAGATACACAGTATATCGTTCATCGGAATGATACCGTGTTTTCTGAAATCTATTAGGCGGTACTCTTCGGTCACTGTGTTCAGCCTGATGACTCCGTTGCCCCGCATGCCTATCCATAGGACGGAGTCGTTCTCGGCGCAGATAGCGTATATCTGATTGTATTGTACTTTGTCCGGGATGTGAAACCGGAAGGGGCGAATCCGCTTGGCGCTTATTTCGTTGCCGATTGTTTGGATACTGATTTTCAATAGCGAGCTGCCCGCTCCGACCCACAGTAGAGAGTCTCCTCTTTCAAGAATGGAGTGGACTCCAGCGATGCGGACACCCGTCCGGTTCTGCAAGGCGTGTAGCTTATTGTCTGTATATGAGTAATAGTTCAGTCCCGGGCCGTCGGAACCTATCCAGAGAATATCCGAAGAGCGGTTTGGGGTGAACGTGAAGACGGCGTTGTCCGCCAATCCGTCTTTGGTCGTGAGGTGATAGACGTTATTGGGGGTGTAGTCCGTGGCGTTGTCGTAATCCGCAATCCGGATGATGCCGTTCTCTTTGGTTCCTAACCACAGCGTGTTCCGCTTGTCCGTGTAAATTGCCCGTACCGGACGTTTTTTGAGGACGGGCAACTGATCGAGCGTGATGTTCTTATATGTATACTCGTTCTTTGTCCAGACATATACTCCTTGACCGTCAGTTCCTATCCAGATAATGTTCTGCTGTTTGTCTTTGTGTAGCGCGAACACTCCGCAATCGATGTTTACCGTTTCCGCTTGATATCCGTTCGAGGCGTTCAGGCGTATCAGTCCGTTGGTCTTGAACCCCACGAGCAGGTCCTTGTCGTCAAAGATAATAGCGCCTATTTTTCCGTTCTTTCGGATGAATGAGGCTATATTGGCGATAAGATGAACGCCTTTGTCGTCTAGGTATGAAATGTCTCCCTTGCTGTCGACGATGATAATCTTTTCATCACTATAAAATGAATAATGAATGGGGTACTTGTAGGGCAGGTTCGCGTGGCGGATAAGCCGGGGCGTCTTTGTCTGGTCGAAAGACAGGGTATATCTTTCCAGCCTTTTTTGATTATGTATGTAAATGGTATCGTGTGAGTCTACGAACAAGTTTGAAATATCATCGTGTACCATGCCTTGATGAGTTGGTAAATCGATAAATTGTTTTTGCGTTGAAGAGTAGAAGGATATCACGTAGGGCTTTCCCGTGACAAAGAAGTTATCGTGACTATCTTTAGCGATGTAGGAGTTCTCTCCGAATTCGTGGTAGATTTTTTCTACTTTATGGGTGCGTAGCGAAAATTTGTTCAAACCTTGCCGGGTGTTTATCCAAAGATAAGTGCTGTCCGTTTCCAGTATGCTGTTGATGATGTTACAGGAAAGGCTGTTGGGGTCGTTTATATCAGGCTTGTAGATGCTGATTTCATGGCTGTTGTACATGTTTAGCCCGTCGAAGGTGCCTATCCATAAGAAACGTTTGTCGTCTTGAAACAAGCAGGTGACGGAACTGTTTGAGAGTCCATTCTTGCTGTTAATCTGCCTTAGATTATACGCGTAGGTTAATGTTATCGAACACAGTGTGCAAATGACTAATGCGAATGTCTTTTTCATTGTAGATGTTGCATGTGTATGAGATTAATGAACGCAAATATATATGAATGGCGCTGTTTGGACAAGTTTGTTGTGTTCTATTTTGCCAAAAGTGTATGTTTTCACGCGGTATGGCCATTATTATATAGAAATGGCGAGAATGGGCATGCCGTCTCTTGTCCGAATCCCGTACTTTAGCGTAGTGCTAATATCTAATCTATTACTAATAAATGAAACTATGAGCAGGATTATTTTATTCGTTGAACGCCGGACGCCGGCTTGTCGTAAATGCGTCCATTCTGTTAAGGTGGATTGCTTCAGTCGTATTGTTGTACATGATTCCGTGAATTATTGTACATGATTTCCCGAATCGGTGTACATGACTTTACGAGTCGCTGTACATGCTTCAAATCGTAATGTTAGACCTTCTCCGTTTGACAGCTCGCCCCGCGGCTCGCGACAGGCAGCCCTACGGCTCGCGACAGATAGGGCAGCGGCTCGCGACAGATAGGGCTGTTTCTCGAACGGATGGTAAATCGCTGATAATAAGCGCTTCGCATATGGGACGTGGTGGCGACGCGTTTGTTCCACTCAAGCGATTCTTCTAATGACGATTTGGGCTTATTGAGTTATCTTTTTTCTAATGTAGAGTGTATGATATTAAATTTGATTACTTATGGGAGTAGGACACATTATTATAAGAAAATCTTTAGGTATAGGTTGGCGAAAGGGCGTGAACGCCTTTTCTAAGAGATTGTTCTTAATCTCTATGTTCTTGGTGTCGGCGCTGGGCGCGACGACTAATACTGGTGTATATGCGCAGCAAACGGATGAAGTAAAAACGGTAACGCTTCAGGGAAGTGTACTTGATGCGGATGGAAATCCGATTCCCGGAGCGAGTGTCCGCTTGAAAGGAAAGACTACGGGTACGGTCAGTAATATCGACGGAGCGTATTCGTTGACTGGAGTTAAGATAGGAGATGTTGTGGAATTTTCTTTCATCGGTTTTGTCTCGTTGGAGAAGAAGGTGACGGGAACCACGCTCAACGCGGTGCTCTTGGAAGATACGAGAACGCTGGACGAGGTGGAGGTCGTGGCTTTCGGTACCCAGAAGAAGGAGAGCGTCATCGGTTCTATCTCTACGATAAAGCCGGCCGAGCTTAAGGTTCCTACAAGCAACCTGACCAACGCGCTTGCCGGAAGAGTGGCGGGTATTATCGCTTACCAGCGTACGGGTGAGCCGGGAGTGGACGATTCAAACTTCTTTATCCGGGGAGTTACTTCGTTCGGTTACGCCAAATCGCCGTTGATTCTGATTGATAACATAGAGGTAAGCACGGAGGACTTGTCGCGGTTGCAGCCTGACGATATCGAAAGTTTCTCTATCATGAAAGACGCTACGGCTACCGCGCTATACGGTTCCCGGGGAGCCAACGGCGTTATTCTGGTAAAGACGAAAGAGGGACAGACCGGCCCGATGAAATTAAATCTGCGTATTGAGAACTCCATTTCCACGCCGACAAAGATGCTGGAACTGGCCGACCCCATTACGTATATGAAGCTGCACAACGAGGCGATATTGACCCGTGACCCGCTGCACGCGCTGATGTACTCCGAGGACAAGATAGACAATACCGTGCCGGGACATCCTACCGTGATTTATCCTGTAACGGACTGGCGCGAGGAGTTGCTGAAAGACTTTACGATGAATCAACGGATTAACATGAACGTGAGCGGTGGAGGAAGTATGGTCAATTATTATGTAGCCGGTTCGTTTATGCAGGATAACGGTATCCTCAACGTGGATAAGGCGAATAACTTCAATAATAACATCAAGAACCGTAACTATTCACTCCGTTCTAACATCAATATCCGATTGACGAAAACGACCCAGTTGATGGTACGTATGAACGGAGCCTTTGAGGACTATAATGGACCTATCAACGGAGGTTCCGACCTTTATTACAAGATTATGCAAAGTAATCCCGTACTGTTCCCGGCTACTTATCCGAAAGACAAGGACCATGCCTATGTAAAGCACATCATGTTTGGAAACGCCGGTGACGGGAAATATATTAATCCTTACGCGGAGATGGTGAAAGGAT
The DNA here is from genome assembly GCA_949285075.1 of uncultured Bacteroides sp. Classification (GTDB taxonomy): domain Bacteria; phylum Bacteroidota; class Bacteroidia; order Bacteroidales; family Bacteroidaceae; genus Bacteroides. The sequence continues at coordinate 40,493 of CASDXF010000003.1, forward strand.
ATAAGGAAACCGGACGGGCGAAGTTGGAATCGCAGTTTGAACTGAGTCAGGAACTGGACTTCATAACGAAAGGATTGAAGTTCCGCGCCCTGTTCAATACTTCCCGCTTGTCCTATTACTCCACTTCCCGCCAGTACAAGCCGTTCTACTACGCTTTGGGACAGTATGATTACATGAACAATACGTACACGATAGATATTCTTAATCCCAATGGCGGAACGGAGTACCTAGACTATAATGAAGGTGACAAGACGATTACCTCGAATACGTATCTGGAGGCGGCGTTGAATTACGACCGCGAGTTCGGGAAGCACGGCATCGGCGGATTGCTGGTCATGCAGCTGAGGAACAATCAGCAGCCTAACGCGAGCTCCTTGCAGACCTCGCTTCCCAAGCGAAACGTGGGCTTGTCCGGCCGTTTCACTTACGCTTACGATAACCGCTATTTCATAGAGGGAAACTTTGGCTACAACGGTTCAGAGCGTTTCGACAAGAGCCACCGTTGGGGATTCTTCCCTTCCGCCGGATTCGCCTATATGATTTCAAACGAGAAATACTTTGAGCCTCTTTTACCTTATGTCCAGAAACTGAAGCTGCGCGCTTCTTATGGCTTGGTAGGTAACGATAATATCGGAGATGCTAACGCCCGGTTCCTGTATTTATCGGAGATTAATATGAATAATTCGGGAACGGGAGCGAGCTTCGGCTATAACGAAGGCGCTTACAAGAAGAACGGTATCGCCATTAACCGTTACGCCGACCCGTCTATCGGATGGGAGGTGGCGAAGAAGATGAATTTCGCCATTGAACTGACGGTACTGGACGCGATGAACATTACGGCGGAATACTATCGGGAGAAGAGGGATAAGATTTTGCAGTCGAGAGCCGATATACCCAACACGATGGGACTGTGGCAGACGCCGAACGCCAACTTAGGCAAGGCGAAGTCGCACGGCGTGGACTTCTCTTTGGACTATAATAAGTATTTTACGAAAGACATGTGGTTGCAATTGAGGGCGAACTTCACCTATGCGGCCAATGAGTATGTAGAGTATGAGGAGGTGGAGTATCCGGGCGCTCCGTGGAAGAGCCGCATCGGAAATCCTATCGCCCAACAATACGGATACATCGCCGAGGGACTGTTCGTTGACGACGAGGAGGTGCGGAACTCGCCCGTACAGTTTGGCGAATACGGTGCGGGGGATATTAAGTACCGTGACGTGAACAGGGACGGCGTTATCTCCGAGTTGGATATGGTTCCTATCGGATATCCCACAGACCCAGAGATAGTGTACGGCTTCGGAGCCTCTTATGGATTTAAGAACTTTGACTTTTCCGTATTCTTTCAGGGACTGGCCCGCGAGTCTTTCTGGATTGATTATGACAGGGTTTCTCCCTTCTTCGATAACTCAAGCACGGACGCTCGCGAGAATAACCAGTTGGCGAAGTTCATAGCGGATAATCATTGGTCTGAAACCAACCGCAATATCTATGCGGAGTGGCCTCGCCTGAGTGACACTTCGGTTGAGAACAACGCCAAGAAGAGTACATGGTTCATGCGCGACGGTTCTTTCCTTCGGTTGAAACAGTTGGAAATAGGCTATACGCTACCTCATAGGCTCGTTTCAAAGGCGGGGCTGAAAAATTTGCGGGTTTATTTTACCGGAAACAATCTGTTTTGCTTCAGTAAGTTCAAGGAATGGGATGTCGAGCAGGCCGGGGATGGACTGAAATACCCGTTGCAGAGAATCTATAATATTGGTTTGAATTTAACTTTCTAATTGGAGAATACGATGAGAAAAATATATGCTTTTTGGATGGCGGCCGCTTTGTCTTTAAGTTCGTGCAATAATTATCTGGATATCATTCCCGATAATATCGCGACAATCGACAATGCGTTTACGATGCGCACGGAAGCCGAGAAGTTCTTGTTTACATGTTATTCATACAGGCCTTCGGTCGGCACGAAGGAAGACCCGGCGATGTTTGGTGGGGATGAGCTTATCGTGACGGAGTACTTCCGCGAGAGTAGCAGTATGCAATCCGGATACTACGTAAGTCATGGGATGCAGCGTTCCAGTGACCCTTACTATAATTATTGGAACGGTCAGCAGCAGGCCAATGATATGTATCAGGCGTTGCGTGACTGTAACATCTTCTTGGAGAATATAGACAAAGTGCCTGACATGACCGCGTTGGAGAAAGACCGGTGGATTGCGGAGGTTAAGTTTCTGAAGGCTTATTATCATTATTGGTTGGTGCGTATGTACGGGCCTATCCCTTTGATAAAGACTAATCTGCCAATCGAGACCGGAGTGTCGGAAGCTAAGGTGTATAGAGATACGCTTGACGATTGCTTTAGCTACATTATCGAGTTGTTGGACGAAGCGATTGCCAGTGAAGGGTTACCCGACCGAATAGAGAACGAGACGGAGGAGCTGGGCCGTGTGTCTAAGGCGGTCGTATATGCGATGAAGGCGGAAGTGATGATGACCGCCGCAAGTCCGCTGTTCAACGGGAACATGGACTATGCGGGGCTTACCGATAACCGGGGCGTGGAGATATTCAATCCCCGTAAGACGGAAGAAGAAAAGCGTAAGAAATGGGAGGATGCGGCCGAGGCTTGCCGCCAAGCGATTGACTTCTGCGAGGGGGTTAATTACGGTCTGTATGAGCCGGAATATTTTGATGACTATACCAATATGACAGAAGGCGGAAAGCAAGTGATGGCTTTGCGCCGGGTAATGACGGAGAGGTGGAACAATGAGATTATTTGGGCCAATTCGAACGCATGGTTCGGTGACTTCCAGAAACATTGTATACCTCGCGGATGGACGGCGGAGACGGTGAATAATACAAGCGGCGCGACGGGAAACTATGCGGTTCCGTTGAGGATAGCCGAACTGTTCTATACGAAGAACGGCGTACCGATGGAGGAGGATAAAGAGTGGGGATATGACAATCGGTACAATGCGGCTAAAGTAGGTGAGGATAATGCGGACCACATGGCGAAAGACCAATGGACGGCAAGGTTCAACTTGAACAGGGAAGCCCGCTATTACGCTACGTTGGGATTCGACAGAGGCCTTTGGATAGGACAAGGTACGAGAGATGTCAGTCAAGCCAATTACCTGAAAGCAAGAGCGGGCGAGACAGCGGCGAACGCGTTTGAGACTTGTTGGAATCTTACGGGATTCTGGCCGAAGAAATTAACTCACGATGGAACGGTGGTTACGTCAAACAGCATCACGATTGAGAAGTATCCGTTTCCGGTAATTCGTATGGCTAGCCTTTATCTGCTGTATGCGGAGGCCTTGAATGAGATTAACGCTCCTTACGAAGACGTGCTGCCGTGGATAGATAAGGTACGTAACCGTGCGGGCTTGAAGGGAGTCGAGGAGTCGTGGACAAATTATTCTACGGACCCTACAAAGTTTATGGATCAAAATGGCTTGCGTGAGATTATCCATACGGAACGGATGATTGAACTGGCGCTAGAGGGACAGCGTTTGTGGGATCTTCGGCGTTGGAAGGAGGCTTTGTCTGTATTCAATGAACCGGTTACCGGATGGAATCTGCTGTATAATTCGGCGGATGACTATTATAAGGAGACATTAGTCTTTAACCGGACATTCAATGTGCGCGACTATTTCTGGCCGATACAGGACTCGGAATTGTGGCGTAACAGAAACCTCAGACAGAATTACGGTTGGTAAGTGAATTTATGTACGAAATAAAAAAGAATCCTTATGAGAACAAGAATATTTATAGGACTATCGTTCTGGTTGGTTATGGCCGGCTTATGGCTGACCGGTTGCGGAGAAGCGGACTTGAACGAGCCTTCGGGGAAAAAAGTCGCCCCTCAACAAGTGACGGTCAGGGAGGTTAAGAATCTGAATGGCGGAGCGATTATCTATTATTCGCTTCCCGACGACCCGAATCTGAAATATGTGCGTGCCGTATATGAGGTAAAACCCGGTACGAAAGCGGACTCCAGAGCTTCCTTTTATGTAGACTCGGTGGTTGTTGAAGGGATGCAGGAAGGCGGGAAGCACGAAGTGGAGCTATATTCCGTCAGTTATGGCGAGGTTTCTTCCGAGCCTGTCATCGTGGAGATAGACGCTAAGACTCCCGTTTATCAGGAGGTTTGCCGTACGTTGAAGTACGATAAGACTTTCTCCGGTGTAAAGGTAGAGTTCGAGAATTCTACGCAGGCGAAGGTCTCTATCGGTGTATTGAAGAAAAACAGCGAAGGCAAGTGGGAGCAACTTTACATGCACTATACCTCAGCCGCAAGCGGAAACTTCTCTGTTCATGGGCAGGATGCGGTAGAGACGGAGTTCGGCTTCTATGTGCGTGACCGGTGGGGTAATTTGTCCGATACGCTTTCGTTCATTACGGTTCCTATTTTGGAGATAGAGTGTGACAAGACGCTGTTCAAAAACGCCAAACTGCCGGGTGACGAGTGGGAATGCCATCAATGGGCCTCTATGCAGGACAACGCCATTGAGTGCGCATGGGACGGAAGGACGGTAGGGCTTCCGATGTATCACTCGAAGAGCGTGACGATGCCTCGCCATATCACTATAGACTTGGGAAAGAAATACAAGTTCAGCCGCTTTGTTTATTATGGACGTTGTGATACCCAGACGATTATTGAGGCGTATGTGAGAGGGCATATCCATCTGTTTGAACTGTACGGAAGCAACAGTCCTAACCCTGACGGTTCTTTGGATGACAGTTGGACGCTGATAGGTTCGTACGAGACGACGAAGGCCTCGGGAGGCGGACCGAACGACCCCGTGACGGAGGATGACCGTCAGAAGGTAATGGCCGGCGAGGAGTTTGAGGTAGACGAAGAGGCGGGAGCTTATCGTTATGTACGCTTACGGGTACTTGAAACGTGGGGTGTGTACGGCTCATGGGGCGAGTATGAGGCTAGCAGCTTCATCTTTATCAACGAGCTGACGTTCTACGGGACGGAAGAAGAGTAAACCATTCATTACTAAGACTTAAAAACGATGAATTATGAAAAATAATACGATTATAGTTGTGCTGATGGCGGCTGTATCCTTTTTTTGCAGTTGCGACGGAATGGATTCGTCATACGAGGAATTTATCAAGGATGGGCCTATAGTCTATATAGGCAAGGCGGATTCATTGAAAGCCTTTCCGGGACGGCATAGGGTCAAATTGACTTGGCGGATGGGTAATGATCCCCGGGGAGTAAAGGCGACCATTTATTGGAGAGACCGTACGGCATCGGAAGATATCGTTTTGGACCGTACGCAGAAGACTTTTGAATATATTATTGATGAGTTAGAGGAATCGACTTACGTGTTCGAGATGGTGATTTATGACGCATACGGCAATTCTTCGTTGGCCACCGAGGTGACGGCGGAGGTGTATGGAGAGACGTACGAAAGCTACCTTTATCCTCGTAGTTGCTATAAGTATAGCGGCAAGCAGGTGTATATTGATAAGACGCTCGGAGAATGGGTCGTTACCCTGAACGCTATCCGAGATGACACGATGATTGACACGGAAGTGGTCTATGTTGATAAGAATGGGGTAGAGCAGACTGTGTCGTGGAGCGGAATGTCGCAGCAGACGCTTGTGCTTAAGGACTATGTGGAGGGGAATACGGTGAAGTACAGAAGCTGTTTCTCTCCGGCTGAGGGAGCGATAGATGTCTTTTGGACGGACTATACCTATCTGGCCGGCGGAGAAGGAAACTAAGCTGCATTGTAAGAGGGGAAAAGTGGATATGAGAATGAATACATGGATAGTGGCTCTTGCTTTTGTTGGCTGTACGGTTGTGGGTACGGCGGATGTGCGGGCCGGTGGCCGTGAGCCGGACAAAAGTAAGAGAGAAATAAATGTGGAGAATGTACTGGCCCGTGCTGCGGGCCAGTACCTCTACCTGAGAAATGAACTTGACGGTGCGGAGGCCTTTCCGAAAACCTATTATAAGGACGACGATCGTTTGGAAACCAGTGACTCGGAATGGTGGTGCAGCGGTTTTTATCCGGGCACGTTATTCTATCTTTATGAGGCTACGGGAGAAAAAGGCTTATACGAGGAAGGGCTGCGTATGCTGAGGCTATTGGAGCCGGAGCAGTATAATGTGGATACGCACGATGTAGGGTTCATGATTTATTGCAGCTTTGGCAATGCGAATAGGATTGCTCCTAAGAAGGAATATGAGGACGTACTGGTAAATGCGGCCCGTTCGCTGATGACACGGTTCAATCCTAAGGTTGGTTGCATCAAGTCGCATAACCGGAAACCGGAGGATTATATCGTGATTATCGACAATATCATGAATCTTGAGTTGCTTTTCCGGGCTACTGAGATTACAGGAGATCCGTCATACTATAATGTAGCCGTGAAACACGCCGACACGACGTTGGAGAATCATGTCCGTGCCGATAACAGTCTTTACCATGCGCTGAACTATGACTCGCGGACGGGGACGATTAAGGGGTATCAGGCCGGGCAGGGGGCTTCAGAACGTTCCGCTTGGGCGCGTGGACAAGCGTGGGGACTTTACGGATTCACGATGGTCTACCGTTTTACGAAAGACGAGCGTTATTTACGACAGGCCATAGAGACAGTTGAGTTTATATTGAACCATCCCCGTATGCCGAAAGACTTGATTCCTTATTGGGACTTCGACGCTTCCGGCATTCCGGATGCCTTGCGTGACGCTTCCGCTGCGGCGATTGCTTGTTCGGGATTGCTCGAACTGTGCCGTTACGTGGAAGGAGATGTGGGCAAACGCTATCTGAAAGCGGCGGAAAAGATACTGCTTGTACTCTCTTCGCCTGCTTATACGGCGGCGGAAAAGACGAATGGAGGCTTTATTTTGGAACATTCTGTCGGCAATATGCCTGCGAAAAAAGAGATAGATGTACCTTTGACCTATACGGATTATTATTATGTGGAGGCCTTATGTCGGTATAAGGCTTTACAAAATGAATAGAGGAACTATGAAATATAGGAATAAGACACTAATACTGGCTTTGGGTCTGTTCGTCCCTGCGGTTCTCGCCGCCCGGACGATAGACGTTACCCGCATGGGGGCTAAGGGGGACGGCGTGACGGACAATACCGTCTGTCTGCAAAAAGCCATTGACGAGTGTGCGAAAGAGGGTGGTACGGTATTGATACCTGCGGGCAGATACTTGATTCGCCCTGTCGATCTGAAGTCGAATGTGAATCTGCACTTGGAGCATGGAGCGTTACTGTTAGGCAGCGAACGGTTGGCGGACTACGACGCCTCGTTTCCCGAAGAGGGTAGTGGCTTGCCGCACTCTTCCGGATTGATTTATGCGCATAGGGAGGAGAACATCTCGATAACGGGCGCGGGTGTCATTGACGGGAGGGGAGGAAGTCCCACCTTTCAGTTCGGCAACGATTCGGACGGTGGGCCTCGTCGACCGAAGCTGCTCTATTTCGCCGAGTGTAAGAACATACGGGTGACGGACGTTACGTTGCGTAATGCGGCTTATTGGGTGCAGCATTATGACCGGTGCGAGGACGTGATGATTCGGGGCGTAAAGGTGTTCAGCCATTGTAATTACAATAATGACGGACTGGATATAGATGCGAGGAACGTTGTCGTTTCAGACTGTTATATTGATGTGGAGGACGATGCGATTTGCTTCAAGAGCGATCATCCGACGCTTTGTGAGAACATAACGGTGACCAACTGCGTGGCTGCGAGTAACTGCAACGCCATCAAGTTCGGTACGTCCTCGCTTGGCGGGTTCCGGAACATTTCGGTGTCCAATTGCGTGGTTCATCGGGCGAAGGAGGACAATATACGGCATTGGAGCAAGCAACTGAAACACGTCAGTGCGGACGTGACCGTGATTTCCGGCATCGCCATTGAGATGGTAGACGGGGGAATTATTGACGGCATAACCGTTTCTAACGTCTCTATGTGCGACGTGCAGACACCTATATTCATTCGTTTGGGCGATCGCAGGCGCACGTTCAGCAAGCGGATAGGAACGTTGAAGAATGTCCATATCAGCCATATTGTGGCTACGGCCGAGAGCTTGATTACCTCTTCTATTACGGGAGTGGAGGGAGCTAAGGTCGAGAACGTGTCTGTCAGTGACGTGCGGATTACCTATCCCGGTGGAGGGACGAGGGAGATGCTGACCCGGTCTGTGCCCGAAGTGGAGAAGGCTTATCCCGAAAACCGGATGTTTGGTCATACGCTTCCGGCGGCAGGATTCTATGTGCGTCATGCGAAGAACATTTATTTCGATAACGTCCGCTTTACTCGTTTGAATGGCAAGGAGGAGCGCCCCTTGTTCTTTTTGGACGATGTGGAAGGTATGGAGCTGAACCGTTGTAAGGGGCCTTGTCCTACCGACGCGAGGTTTATCCGGACAGTACGGAGCTCTGGCGTATCGGCGGACGGAGAATGGTTGAACCGGTAAAGGAAGTTCGATTATGAGAGGATTGCTTTTGCTCGTTTCATTGCTGTCTTGCGTGCTGCTGAGGGCGAATACGCCTCAGGCGGAGATAGACACGCTGACCGCCCGTTTGGTGGAAATGCGGTTGGCGGCTGTTAAGGTCGACGAGGACGATATAGCTCGCTGTTTGGAAGCTATGCGCCCTGACGGAAGCTTTGAGGGCATCGACTATACGAGCGTTACGAATAACTTTAGGGCCGGGCCTCATTTGGAGCGGTTGGCGCGTATGGCTGTCGCTTACCGGAAGGAGGGCAATCGGTACACGGGTTCGGCGGAGCTGCTTGACCGGATACGTGCCGGGTTTGACTATTGGCTGAAAGTCCGTCCCTCTTCCAAGAACTGGTGGTTCAACGACATCGGGGCTCCGCAAAACTACATGGTGCCGTTGCTGCTGTTGAAACATACGCTAAACCGCGACGAACTGCTGCGCTATGCCGCATATTTAGAGGACAAGACCGGGAATAAGGCGCATCGGGGGAAAAACCGGACGTGGGTTTCCAACATCACCATCCACAAAGGGTGCATTGAGGATAGCTACGAGCTTATCCGTATCGGCTTCGAGTCCATCGCCTCTACGATTCGCGTCGTTCCCCGGCAGGGCGATGAGGGCATAAAGATAGACAACAGCTTTCATCAGCATAGGCCGCAACTCTACTCCGGAGGGTACGGAATGTCGTACGTAAACGATTTGGCGGACTTCTTCCTGTTGGCTGAAGGAACCTCCTTCAGCGCATTGTTCGACGCGGACAAGCGGAAAATCCTTTCGGACTTGCTGTTGGGAGGGCAATTGCTGTTCGGTTATCGGCATACCTTTGAGTTGGGAGCTACGGGGCGTTCGTTTACTCGTCCGAACGCGGTTTCCAACATCTCCTCCGCTACGCTTGACAAGATGATGAAGATTGACCCGGAGCATACGGAGGATTACGAGGCGTGGAAAAAGCATTTGGAAGGCGGTCCCTTTCCGAAGCCCGGGAACAAGTTCTTTTGGAAGTCGGACATCATGACGCAGCACGGGAAGAACTACTACCTTTCCGCTAAGGTGGTCTCCAAACGGACGAACGGTACGGAGATGATAAACGGAGAGAATCTGAAGGGCTATAACCTGCCGTTGGGCGCTACGCAGATACTGGTCTCGGGAGAGGAATACAGGAACATTTATCCCTTGTGGGACTGGTGCATGATTCCGGGCACGACGGCCGTTCAGCAGCCTGACTCCTCGCGCTTGGGCGGATACCTGTTCGGGACGAACGAGTTTGCCGGAGGCGTAAGTAACGGTAGGAATGGGCTTATCGCCTATGAGCATGACTATCGCGGCGTGAAGGGCAAGAAGGCTTATTTCTTTCTGAACGACGTGATGGTCTGTCTGGGTACGGACATTCGCTCGTCCGCTCCGGAAACGGTATACACCACGCTGAATCAATGCTTCTTCGGGACGGAGGCGACGGCGGGTGAAGAGGCGGGAAAGGTCAGAAAGTTCCGAAGCGGCGGAGAAACGTCCGACCTCAAGTGGGCCTACCATAACCGTGTGGGATATTTGGCTTTGGATGGCTCTTCCCTTTGCCTGAACGTCCGGAAGCAGGAGGGCGCGTGGCGGGACATCAACCTTTCCGGAAGCCCTGAAAAACTGTCGGGCACGGTGTTCAACGTGTGGATAGACCACGGCGCATGCGTGCGTGACGGGCGTTACGCCTATATGGTGGTTCCGGACTGTTCGTCGGGACGGTTCCGCTCTATCGTCAAGCGTCACGACTATCGGGTGGTAGAGAATACCTCTTCGGCGCAGGCTGTGAGTTGCGGCGATAAGGCCTACGCCGTCGTGTTCTACGTTCCCGGAGAAGTCACTTTCGGCGAAGAGCTGACGGTAGGTTCCGATAAGGCGGCCGTCGTTTATATAGAAAGGCGTGATGGAGGCTTTACCGTGTGGGCCGCCGACCCGCTATACCGTGAACGGGAAGTCACGCTCTCGCTGAACGGGCAAGAGAAAACATTAACATTTCCAATAGGTGTTCATACGGGCGATACGGTCACTCAAACCTATCTTCCGTACTAAAGATGGCGTTGGAGAGTTTCTTGTAGAGAACTCCCCAACGCTTTTTATCTATTCCTGTCTAAGAAACTGTTTTGAATTTCTCCAAAAAGTTTTTCTTAGCTTGATGTATCCGTTTTCGTGCGCGCTTTGAGCGATTTTTTTAGTTCTGTTCTTCTTCATTTGTCAGTTCGCCCTGCGGCTCGTGAGAGACAGCCCTGCGGCTCGCGAGAAATAGGGCAGCGGCTTTCGAGAAACGGGGCTGTTTCTTAAGCTAAGTATAACGTGTTGATAATAAATGATTTCGTTCGTAAGAGTTATGACTGTGTATTTGTCTTTCGACCAAGAGCTCGCTTTATTTTGAGAGACTGAAAAGGAACTCAAAAGAGACCAGACAAAATCACTTAAACGCGGAACATAAACGACAGGCTTTAAGCGTTCCGGAATAGTTATGTGAAGGGGTAATTACAGAGTATAAGCCTTGATGAAAATCACCCTCTAATAAGATTCATGAACTCTTCGCGCGTCTTAGCTTGATTAAATGCGCCGGTAAAGTCGGAAGTTGTTGTAACGGAGTTCTGTTTTTCCACGCCGCGCATTTGCATGCACATGTGTTTCGCTTCTATTACAACCATTACGCCTAAAGGATTCAATGTCTGTTGGATGCAATCTTTAATTTGCAGCGTCATACGCTCTTGTACCTGCAAACGGTGTGAAAATATGTCGACAACACGCGCGATTTTACTTAGGCCCGTAATGTAGCCGTTCGGTATATAGGCCACATGCGCTTTACCGTAGAAGGGCAACATGTGATGTTCGCATAGAGAAAAGAAATCGATGTCCTTTACTATCACCATCTGGCTATATTCTTCCTTGAATTTGGCCGAACGAAGCACTTCGTGCGGATCCATCGTATAGCCTTTGGTCAAGGTCAACATCGCTTTAGCCACACGTTCCGGTGTTTTCAGCAGCCCTTCCCTTTCTACGTCTTCACCTAATAAGGTGATAATACTGCGATAGTGATTCATCAGTTCTTTCAGATGGGGGGAGCTGATCTCTTCTTTTCCTAACATATTATATTGTATATATATATTCTAAGTGATGAATTGTGAGTCGTGAATGATAAGTATTAGGTTTTGGAGCATAAACGATTAGGCTACAATAATCGATTGCTCAAAACTTATAACTTAAAACTCAATATTAATCTGGTCTCTGACAATAGAAACTTCCTTGAAAACTCCTGTAGCGCGCATTTTGCGCATCATGGCGTCTGCCTCCTCTATACTCTGGAAGTCTCCCACCCGACAAAGCCATCGGGGAGAATTGAACGTCGTATATACCGGCAAGTCTGGAAAGCGCTCTTTTATACGTTCGCCTACTTGATGCGCTTCGTTCATGGCTTGACGGGTATTGTTTCCGGCGTACGCTTGTACACGGTATCCCGAAGTCTTGATTACTTTCCGCTCTCCGGCGGGATTCACTACGCCAACCAAAGCCTCGATACTTGGGTCTTGATGAATGGTTACTTTGCCCTGTCCCGGCACGTTTCGTTCTAAACTCCTGAATATGTTTTGGGCCTGAACGCTCGTAGTGCAGATTAGCGTTAGCGAAAAAATAAAAAGAAGGGTCTTTTTTTTCATAAATCTAAAAAACTCTCTCCCACTTTGTTATAAGTGAGAGAGAGGGTAAAATTCCAATAATCTTTTTTATTTGAATGCGTCTATGATGCCCTTGAAGTCCGCAACCTTCAGTGCGGCGCCGCCAATCAGTCCACCGTCTACGTCAGGATTAGCGAACAGCTCCTTCGCGTTGGAAGGCTTGCAGCTACCGCCATAAAGGATGGATGTATTATCTGCAACTTCCTTACCGTACTTGTCGGCAACAAGCGAGCGGATGAAAGCGTGAATCTCCTGCGCCTGCTCCGGAGTAGCGGTCTTACCCGTACCGATGGCCCAAACCGGCTCGTAAGCCAAGATAATCTTAGAGAAGTCCTCGGCCGACAAGGAGAATACAGACTCCAACTGAGCGGCTACCACTTCGTTCTGCTTATTCGCCTCACGCTCTTCCAACACCTCGCCGATGCAGAAGATGGGAGTCAAGCCGTTAGCTAAAGCCAACTTCACCTTCTCCTGAAGGATAGCTACCGTCTCACCGTAATAAGCGCGACGCTCAGAGTGTCCCAAGATGACATACTTAGCGCCGGTAGAAGCTACCATAGCGGCGGAAACCTCTCCAGTATAAGCGCCCGACTCCTTGTCCGCACAGTTCTCGGCACCTACGCCAATCTTCGCGGGGTCTACCAACGGAGTAACGGAAGCCAGATGAATAAACGGAGTGCAAATGATAACATCGCAATTCGGCTTCTCGTTAGCCAACACTTCGTTCAACTCTTTCGCCAAAGCGATACCCTCCTGAAGGGTCTTGTTCATTTTCCAGTTTCCTGCAACAATGTTCTTTCTCATTTTACTTTTATTTTAAAGGGTTAGTATATTACTGAATCATTTTTTTTCCTCCATCATGTCCTGCCGGCGCTTCTTGGCTTTCCGCTCCATGCGGCGAACTACCAGAAGGTCGACACCTAGTACCAACAACAGGGGAACGATGAACCACAGACAGACATATCCCACGGTGTGCAGATCGTTGTTTACCGCCGGTTGCCCGATAGGTAGGTTCTCCAGTCTGTCCGTCAGGGCGTACTCGTCCGGGATGTCCCCGTCGCTCCACTTGTTCAGGATAGTTCCTCCCTTTATCAGCATCAGTCCGGGGTTGGAGCGGATAACCGTCTTCAATGCGATGTCGTCTACCTGACAGAACGGGTATTCGGCCCCGGTACGGTCTCTCCACAGCTCAATCAGGTCCTCCGGCGAGGAGGTAAGGCAATAGAATTTATACCCGTGCTCCACGGAGTAATCATACACTTCGTTAATCAGGTCAATGTTGCTGTCGTCCGCCTCCTCTATGCGGTGGGCAATCAGCAGGAAGGTATATCCCTCGTCGCTCAACACCTCATCCGTAATGTCCTCTCCCGTCTGCGAGTCCGTCAGCAGGAAGTCCTGAATAGGCGGCTCGTATCCCTTTTCCTTCAGCACGGCTTTCCTTTCCACAAGCGTCCACGTGCTGTCCGGATAGTTGTCTAAGGTAAACTCCCTCTCTTCCCCGTCCTTCTCCATGACGTAGGTATAGTCATACACGTCGGGCTTGGCTCCCTCGGGAATGCTCATCGCCTCCTTGATATTGACGCCTACCTTGTAGGGGCGGAAGTCCAAGACGGGCAGGCCATTCAGACAGTAGAAAGAGAGCGCGAACACGAATATCAGGGTGTACAGCGATACCAGCCACTCCATTTTCCGGCTGATGAAGCGAATCAGCAACCGCCTTTTCCTGAAGGCCACGATAGCCGCGAGCAGCAGGACGAGGTTCTTCCCGAACGTTTCCCAGTTCGTTAGCACCCACGCGTCTCCGAAGCATCCGCAATCGGCCACCGGGTCGAACAACGCCAGATAAAGCGTCAGGGGAGTCATGAAAAGCATCAGCAGCAAGGCCAATGTGGTGGCGAGGGAACGCCGCACGCCGAAAAGCAGGCACACGCCGACAAAGAACTCCACGCAAGAGAGCGTGATTCCGCCGAGCAAGGGAAGGAAAAAGGGAACCCACGAAGAGAGCCCGAAGGCGCTAAGGTAGTCCTGTATCTTATACTGCGACCCCAACGGGTCTATCGCCTTCACAAAGCCGGAAAAGATAAAGACACCCGCCAACAAGAAGCGGCAGGCGTTGGCCACAATCTGATAAACGATATGTAAATCCTTATCCCTCAAATTCTATCTTTATCAATCCAAATACAGCGTAATTAATCATATCCATATAATTGGCGTCAACGCCTTCCGAAACTAGCGTGTCTCCGGCCAGACTCTCTATCTGCTTGGTGCGATAAATCTTCATCAATATCAAATCCGTATAGGAACTGACGCGCATACTCCGCCACGCCTCGTCGTAGTCGTGGTTCTTGGCGAGCATCAGCTCTAAGGCGGCCTTCGCGTACTTGTCGTACAGGGCCAGAGCCTCCTCGCAACTGATGTCGGCGGACTCAGCGTAGCCCAACTCCAACTGGATTAATCCGATAATGCCGTAATTGACTATCCCCACGAACTCCGAACGGATACCCTCGTCTATCAGGCTCACCCCTTTCGTCTCGATGCTGCGAATCCGGTTGGCCTTTATAAATAGCTGGTCGGTCACCGAGGTCGGCCGCAAGATGCGCCATGCAGGGCCGTAATCGTGCAGCTTCTTGGAAAACAAGTCGCGGCACTGGGCGATGACATGCTCAAACTGTTGCTTGGTATCTTCCATTTCCTTTCTAAATAGCGCACAAAGGTAACAATAATTATATGAGAAAAAGAGGTGGACACTCTAAATTATATTAAAGCGCCCTCCCGTGTCCGTTTCCCAATCCACCCCTTACCTATTGGTTTAAAGCCCTTTGACTCACCCCGCCTACAATGAGCTCAAGAATCCATCCGAAAGCCTTTCTCTGTTTTATCGGCCGCCTCACCACGGTATCCGTAAGTATGACTTTAGCTCCAAAGCAAGTCACTTATTACCAGCGACTTATTGCCCGCTTGAGAAACAGCCCTATTTCTCGCGAGCCGCTGCCCTGTTTCTCGCGAGCCGCTGCCCTGTTTCTCGCGAGCCGTAGGGCTATTTCTCAAGAGCCGCAGGGCGACCTGACAAATGAGGATGGATTAAGTGAATCTCATGTATCGCAAAAGCGGAAAAACATACCCGAAAGCCCCTCCAAGATAATTCCTGTCGAAATCGGAACGGACGCTTAAAATATTCTTTTGCGGAAAGAAATAATTATCTTTGCGGAAAGAAGAAATACTCTTTTTCAATATTGGACTTTAATTCTCTACGACATGAAGAAGAAACCATTCAGAACGCCGATTCTTTTTATCTTGCTCTTTTTCTCGCTTGCCCTTTCGGGTAGAGCGGCGGAAACATTTTCCAATCCGTTAATCTATGCCGACGTTCCCGACGTCGACGTAATAAGGGTTGGCAGCGACTACTATATGGTCAGCACCACGGCGCATATGTTGCCGGGCGCGCCCATCATGCACTCTAAGAATCTGGTGGACTGGAAAATTATAAGCTACGTATTCGACACTATCGACGAAAGCCCCAAAAACAATCTTGAGGGAGGCAACATCTACAGCCGCGGACAATGGGCCGCATCGCTCCGCTATAATGACGGCCGTTTTTATGTGTTTTTCGGAACCGGCAACAAGTCCTACCTGTATTCCACCGACAATCCTGCCGGAAAATGGGAGATAGAGTGCATCATAGACGAATACTTACACGACGCCTCGCTGCTTTTTGACGACAATGGTAAAGCGTATGTCGCATACGGAGGCGGTCACATAAGAATCCGCGAATTTAACGACGACCTGTCGGGGATTAACCCCAACGGACTTGACGTGGAAGTCATCTCGGGACAACCGGCGGGATTGCTCGAAGGTACACATTTCTACAAATTCGACGGCAAATACTACATGACGTTAATCTGGTGGCCCGAGGGTGGAATACGTACTCAGCTGTGTTTCAGGGCGGATAAAATAGACGGAAAATATGAAATGAAAACTATCTTGTCCGATGACATGGGGTATGCGGGACATGGCGTAGCGCAAGGATGCCTCATCGACACCGAAGACGGCAGATGGTACGCCATGCTGTTCCAAGACCATGAAGCCGTGGGGCGTGTTCCGGTGCTGATGCCGTGTCGATGGATTGACGGTTGGCCGATACTTGGAGATGCCGACGGGCGCGTGCCTAAGACAATGGAAAAACCGGTTCAAGGCTTTGACGGCAAGACTGAAATTATCGTCAGCGACAATTTCAATGGCGCACGCTTGGGGCTGACATGGCAGTGGAACCATAACCCCGACGATTCGCTGTGGTCGCTTACCGAGCGCCCGGGTTTCCTCAGACTGAAAACGGGCAAAACGGTAAACAGTATTTTTGAAGCCCGCAACACGCTCACGCAACGTACCTCGGGACCGAAGTGCGCAGGCTCCATAGCAATGGAACTTGACGCGATGAAAGAGGGCGACAATGCCGGACTGGCCGCCTTCTGTTCCGAACCCGGAATGGTATATGTAACCAAAGAGACAGGAGGAGAAAAATACATAGTGATGTCGGACCGTGGAACCGAAAAAGAACGCGTGCCCATAGACGCCGACCGTGTCTACCTGAAAATGACGTGCGACTTCACTACCGATGACGCTTTCTTTTATTATAGTCTCGATAACGAGAACTGGAAACGCGTCGGCGGCAAATTCCACATGATTTTCAGCATGGCGCATTTCACTGGAAACAAATTCGCCATATTCAATTATTCAACCAAAGCGGCGGGCGGACACGTCGATATCGATTTCTTCAAGTTCGACGAGAACCCTCAATAACGCGAAACGACAAACAATAAAAGCTCAGCTATCATGAATATCGTCAGCAAATTGCTCGCAACAGTGGCACTGCTATTGCCGCACTTCACATCGGCCCTTGCCCAAGCCAACGGGGTATGGAGCAAGGAGAAAGCAATCGAATGGGGAAATAACAACCCGTGGTATTGCGGAGTCAATTACATTCCTTCAAACGCCATCAATTATACCGCTATGTGGGACAAGACCAGTTTCTCTCCCGACGTGATAGAACGTGAAATGCAACTCATGCGAGAGCTTGGCATGAATTGCGCCAGAGTGGTGCTGCAATATGCGGTATATGAAGATGACCCGACATATTTTATCAACACGCTTGACAGGTTCTTGTCTATTTGCGACAAATATGGCGTGAAAGTAATGCCCTGCTTCTTCGACGACTGCGCATTCGGCGTAAACACCGACCCGAAAATCGGGCCACAGCCCGAGCCTCTTGAAGGGTGGTACGCATGGGCGTGGTCTCCATCGCCGGGCTATACGATGGTGGTTGATGAGCGGACGCATGGCAAACTTGAAAGGTACGTCACCAACATCATGACGCACTTTAAAAACGACAGCCGTATATTTGTATGGGATTTGTATAACGAACCGACCAATACCACAATGCCCGAACGCAGTTGGCCATTACTCAGGAAAGTGTTTTCTTGGGCAAGAAAGGTAAACCCGTCACAGCCCATTACCACCGGGATGTGGAATGGGAATAAGGAATTGAACGATTTTCTCGCCGCCAACTCCGACATAATCACGTTCCATTGCTACGCGTCAAAAGAAGAAACAGAAAAAGTGATGAACGAGCACTTGAAGCATGGCCGTCCAGTAATATGCACCGAATGGATGAACAGAGTGGCAAAATCTTATATTCTCGACATTCTGCCAATGTTCAAGGAAGCTAATGTCGGATGCGAACTCTGGGGGCTCGTCAATGGCAAGACGCAAACGCATCTCTGTTGGGGACATCGTCCGGAAAACCTACCTTACACGGGCGAGTGGCAACACGACATATTCAAAAACGACCTCACTCCATACAATCAGAAAGAAATAGACTTGATAAAATCATTAACAAAACAGTCTCGCAGACGCAATGAGTAAAAAACAAACGAGCCGCTCTATTGACAAGAGCCGCCAATGCCGAAACACCGGCATCACGTCGGACAATACCATCAACAGTCCACCTGTGCCGTGTAGCTAAAGCTATTTATTTTTCATAGCTTTTGTTCCAGACGGTTTATTCAACGGCTTATCCTTAGGCAATGGCTTACCAAACACCGGAAAGTCGTTCTCGTCCCATGTAAACTTCTGCGCACGTGGCGAACGGGTATCGCCTTGCCCCTCGGGGTCGACTTGCGTGTCAC
This sequence comes from uncultured Bacteroides sp., assembly GCA_949285075.1. Taxonomy (GTDB): domain Bacteria; phylum Bacteroidota; class Bacteroidia; order Bacteroidales; family Bacteroidaceae; genus Bacteroides. Next base: position 58,851 of record CASDXF010000003.1, read on the forward strand.
GGGCATGGTACAGGATATAATACTCGGTGCTGTCAGGGGACATGAAGAAACTGTTATGTCCCGTGCCATACACTCCCGCCTCGGGGGCTTGGCGGAACACAGGTTCGCTCGATTTTTTCCAAGACGCGGGATTAAGCAAGTCATCACCGACCTTTGCCGTCAACAGTCCGAGGGCATAATACGGAGTCCACACGCCGCTTGCCGAATATGCGATATGTATATATTTCCCGTTGGGGCTTTTCAGCGGTTGCGGGCCTTCGTTCACGTATATTGTGTATGGCGGTGTCCATCCGTTCTCATTCTTATAATGACGTTCCCATTCAAGTTCAGGTTTGGAAATAAGCACACGTTCCGAACCGAGTGTCCACGGATTTGCCATTTCGGCAATATATATGCACTGCGTCTCGGTATCGATGCGCCGAGTCTGCCATCCCGACCATACCATATACAATTTACCGTCGTGTTCAAACAACGAGCCGTCAATAGCCCAATTATTATCCTTGTCGGTGCTGATGCGTCCTTTCATTTCAAACATACCCTCAAACGGGTCGGCATTTGCATTTTCAAGCACATAAAGTTGGTGATTGTCGGTATTGCCGTCATCGGCAGCGTAATATATATACCACTTACCGTCCAAGTTGTGTATCTCGGGAGCCCACAAATTATACTTGTTCGATTCATCGGTAGGCACCCACACGGTTTTCTTCTCGGCGTTACGGAGGTCGGTAATGTCGTTGGTACGCCATAGCACCAAGCTATCCTGCATGGTGTGCATGTAATAATAAGTTCCGTTATGAAGGATAGCCCACGGGTCAGGGCCTCGGTCTAACAGAGGATTGGTATATGTCGCCGAACTGTCAGCTGTCTTTGGACCAACGCATGCGCAGTTCAAGAAAATCATCATTGAAATGACCGAAAAGAATAAATAAATACGTTTCATTTTTTTTGCGTGTTTTTATGTTTATAAAACTGACTATATCATCTAAAAGCGAAATTTAAACAGATCGCAAATGTTCCGATAATTTTATCGTTTTTACGAGCAGCGCAGAATCTGATTAGGCCGCAGAATGGTAGTCGTAGTGATGCGGTTCAGCTTGCAGAGCCGCGATACGGAGACGCCTGTCTTTTTCGCTATGCGCGACAATGAGTCTCCTTTTTTCACCTTGTAATACTTCATGCTTCCGCCGGTAATCTCCGTGTCGTGCGATCCGGCCTGCTTTGCGCCTTTAGTCTTACGGAATGTGTATGTATCGGCTACGATGTCTTGCTTCGGGAAATCGAACATTAGCGCGGGGTTTATGGCTATGCCTAGAAAACGGGTCTCAAAGTGAAGGTGCGATCCCGTAGAGCGTCCCGTATTGCCGCCCAATCCTATCACCTCTCCGGCCTTTACCAATTGGTCGACTTTAACAAGCTGTTTGGACAGGTGTCCGTATACGGTCTCTAGACCGTTGTCGTGACGAATCACGATATACTTTCCGTATCCCCTGCGCTCATACTTTACGATTCTCACCTTTCCGTCGAACGCCGCTACTATGGTGTCACCCGTATTTACTTTCAGGTCTAGTCCGTTGTGCATCCTTCTCCATCGGGGGCCGAAAGGAGAGGTTATCTTTGTGCTCGGCGTAGGCATGTGGAACCCCGTCAGGTCAATCGTATAAGAGTCGGGAATCACCGCGTCTTTGCCGTAAGCGTGTACATATTGCGTATTCCAATTGGGGTATAAGTCGAAGGCGGGATAGAGGGACTGCTCCGCACGAATCTGCTTTTGCAGCGCTAAGGAGTCAACCGTTTTCAGTTTCTTGTCTATCGGAGCCTGTCGTGCTATTAAGTCTTGAGAAAAAGAGTTCAAACTAATCGTCGCCGTGATGGCGAATAATCCTGCCTTGATAATGCGATTAAAATTCATCTGTTACAATCCTATTTTGCTATCAATATTCGTCGTTCGCATACAGGTAGTCGAATGTGGCTTGCCTGTAATCGAATATTTCTTCTGGTTTAAAAAATCTCGCCAACTCCACCGCGGCCGTTTCCGGCGAGTCGGAGGCGTGAACGATGTTCTCTTGAAAGCTCATGCTGTAATCTCCCCGAATAGTGCCCGGAGCGGCCAATCGTCCGTTGGTCGGTCCTGCAAGCGCACGGACAGCTTGAATTGCGTCTACACCCTCAAAGCAGCAAGCGATGACCGGAGCCGCTCTCATTGAGTCTTTCACTCGCTGAAAGAAAGGCTTACCGCTCAAGTGCGCATAATGCTCGCTCAACAGTTCATCGGTCAGCCACATCATCTTCATTCCGGCCAACCGTAATCCTTTGCGCTCGAAGCGGCGGGTTATTTCTCCAACCAGTCCGCGCTGAAGCGTACAGGGCTTTAATATGACTAATGTTTTTTCAAGCATAGCGCAAGTGTTTTAAGGGTCAGACAACCGCTTTCTAAAAATTTCTCCAAAGATAGTTTTTTTCGTCGAAAACGTAGTCCTTCAATTAACTATTTTTCAGACGGATGAAACGAGATGGCAAGGCGAACGCCTTCATAAACTTCGATAAATAGGGAGATAAAAGAAAAACATGTTTTGCAACATGTCGTCGAATCTCCTCTGATATTTAGGTGTTTTTAACATGAAAGATAAAAAGGTTCTAAATAACGGTATGAAACAGTCTTCCGTAGCGGATGCTCCTTTACAATAATATATAAGAGTAACCAACGGCTATCCGTGACAAAAATCCATACGTCGGCGGTAGCCTTTGCGCAAGAAATCTACGGCCATTTTGGATGTATGAAAAGATGCTCTATTTTTAGCCCATAAAGGTCATTAGAAAACTTTATGCCCAAAATGTAAGGGCGTTTAAATCTGTCCGAGTTCCCTTTCAGCGGGTCTTTCAGGGTATGTTTTTTCGCTTCCGCAATGAGAATAGACCGTATCCATTTGTCAGCTCGCCCTACGGCTTGCGAGAGATAGCCCTACGGCTCGTGAGAAATAGGGCAGCGGCTCGCGAGAAATAGGGCTATTTCTCAAATGAGAAATAAGGAGTTGATAATAAGGTGATTAGTGGATAGGACGCTATGGCGTATATTCGTTCCAGTCAAGCAGAATAAGGTCGTTGTTCCTACCCGTGGGTGCTTTTTACCGGCGAACCGCTGAACACGTCGCTCATACTCATCACATCAAGGGCGGAATCTATGTCTTTTATTTCTTCGGTAGACAGTTGGATATCCGCCGCTCCGATGTTCTCCTTCAGTCTGCACAATTTGCGGGTGCCGGGAATGGGGACTATCCACGGTTTCTTGCACATCATCCAAGCAAGGGAGATTTGTGCGGGAGTAGCGTGTTTCTGTTCTGCCAGTTCGTCAAGAAGAGCGAACAGAGCCTTGTTCTGCCCGAAACTTTCTTTTTGGAACTGGGGCATGGAAGCCCGGTAGTCGTTGGCTGCGTCGAAACGGTCGTTTTCCGTATAATACCGGGAGAGCAGGCCGTTGGCAAGCGGAGAGAACGCCACGAAACCGACGCCCAGTTCTTCGAGCACGGGGAAAAGGGACTCGTTCCACCGTGCCATCATCGAATAGCGGTTCTGTATCGCCGTAACGGGACATACGCTGTGCGCCCGGCGCAAATATGCCACGCTTGCTTCCGAAAGCCCCCAATGGAGAACCTTGCCCTCTTTTATCAGGTCGGCCATTACGGACGCCACTGTTTCCGGCTCAACTTTCGGGTCGGTACGGTGTTGGTAATAGAGGTCGATGTGGTCGGTCCGCAACCTCCGCAGGGAGCCTTCGACCGAACGGCGTATCACCTCCGGACGCGAGTCGGTGATGACCGCGTGTGTGTCGGGAGCGTCTGGATTCTCAAATGAAATGCCGAATTTGGTTGCCAAGATTATTCTGTTGCGGAAAGGCTTGAGGGCTTCTCCCGACAGTTCCTCGTTATCATGGGGATGGGTGACGGTGCCGTATGATTCGGCCGTGTCGAAAAACGTGTAGCCCATATCTACCGCATCGGCTAGCAGTTCGGTCATTTCCCGCCTGTCTGCCGGTGCGCCATAGGCATGGCTCATACCCATGCAACCCAATCCTATGGCGGACACTCTCAGTCCGCTCAGTCCTAATGTCTTGTAGTTCATATTTTGATTTTTATTTTACCGTTGCAAAATTACGGCAGTCGGAAAAAAGCCGCTTTACAAGGATTGCGGTGGGACATGCACTTATTTCCGTTTTTGCCCAATAAATGCAAAAAAGGCAAGTCTTTCAGAATGGCTTAAAAAAGTTATCAGCCTGAAATATGTATATTTGCGGAAGAAATAAAAAAGTAAGGATATGGCGGAAACGGAAAATATTATCATAAAAGATACGCTTGACGGATTGGGTACGGACGCTTATAGCGATTATCTGGCCCATGCCCTTTGTCTGGCAGGCAGCTGCCGGCTGAAATACAACGGAGAGGAACGCGAGCTGCAGGCGGGTGACCTGATGATTGTGCGCAAGGGAAAACTGGTGGAGCGCATCCGCCCGGCGGACGGTTTCCGGGTAAAGGTGATATACGTTACCTCGGAATTTATCGTGTTATCCACTCCGCTCAGCAACTACGGCATGAAAGGCCAACTGGCTCTGTTCCTCAATCCCATCATGAAGCTAGATGCCGGACAATGGGAATTGTGCCGCAAAGACTTTGATATGGTGGAAGCGCGGTTGGCGCAGGCCGACCACCATTTCCGCCGCGACTTGCTGATAGCCTCCATACAGATGCTGATTATCGATTTTTTCGATTTCCATTCCCACCTTTATGGGGTGGACAATATCCCGCTGCAAAGCGCCACCATCATGAGCCGCTTCCTTAATATGCTGGAGAACGGAACGTACTGCGAACACCGCGAAGTGAACTGGTACGCTGACAAGCTGTGCGTCACTCCCAAATACCTGTCCGAAGTCTCTCGGAAGATAAGCGGTTATGCCGCCAACTATTGGATAAACCGCTACACCGTCCTCGATATTTCCCGCCTGCTCCGTGATAAGTCGCTGACTTTCGTGCGCATTTCCGACATGTTCGGCTTCTCGTCGCCTGCCTATTTCAGCCGTTACGTGCAGCAGCATCTGGGGGTAAGCCCGACGGAGTACAGGGGATGAGAAGCGACAGGATAAACAAACCGCAAAAATGTAGGCATTCGCGGTAATTCGTGTAATAGGAGGCGCAAGGATTATGCTGAACTTTGCGGCCGTATAATTACATGAAACGATGAGAAAAATGACCTGCATAGCAATGATGATAGCAACTATAGCCACAGGGTTATGCGCTTGTACGGAAAAGACGGAAATCCCTACTGATATGAATGGAAACGGAACAACCAACAACGACAGTTTTCAGATTCAGATGACCCGGCCTGTCCCTAGCCAATACTTTTCGGAAGCGACCGAGCAGGGGCAGGTGGTAAGAATCGAATATGAATCGAAAGATTATACCCGCGACGACCGTCCCGCCACACAGAAACTAGCCTACGTGTATCTGCCTTACGGATATGATGAGAGCCAACAATACGATGTCATCTATCTGATGCATGGTTGGGCGGGTACGGCGGAGGATACATTTGAAACATTGGGCGGAGCACAGAAGAACATACTGGACTGGATGATTCAGCGGGGAGACTGCAAGCCTGTTATCGTGGTGTCGCCCACATGGGACAAGGACAATCGGGCAAAAGACTGGGGAGAGTCGTGCGAGGAAATCGCCGTGTTCTACAATGAATACGAGAACGACCTGATTCCGGCTGTGGAAAACCGTTTCTCGACATATGCGGAGACGACAGACCGGGCGGGTATCGTGGCATCGCGCGACCACCGTGCTTTCGGCGGATTTTCGTTGGGCAGTGTTACGACGTGGTATATCTTTGAACACTGCTTTGACTTGCAACGCTTTTTCCTGCCGATGAGCGGTGACAGTTGGCGCGTTTCGACTTTCGGCGGACAGACGGCGCCGGAGCAGACGGCACAGTTTCTTGCTTCGGTAGTTCAGGCGTCGCCTTACGGAACGGACAACGGTTTTCACGTATGGCACGCTGTAGGGACACAGGATGCCCGCTTCTACCAGACCCATAACCAAGCAATGGCCTGCATGCGGCTGACCGATGTGTTCACTCCTCGCAATTTTTCTTACCACCAGAGAGAGGGAGGGCGGCACGACTACAATTCCGTCGTGGAGTTTGTCTATAACGCTCTGCCGTTTTTCTTCCCCGCTGAAGCCGGGCAGTCCTTTACCCGTATAAGCCGTATTAGTGATGTGATGAACGACCCGGCTTTCGGCGACTGGGGACGGCTGATCTTCCCCGTGGACGAGGGCTATTGGAGCGGCGAGACTTTGGAACAGCTACGCTTAGTGTGGTACAACTACATCGACCCGGACAAGACCGTCGAAATCTGCAATTACCTGAAGGCGCATGCCGGCAGCGTATACCTTGACATCTATACGGAAGCAGAGAAACAGGCTGACCCGCGGAAGCGCAACACGGGACTGTTCTTTTTCCGGGGAAATCCGGGCGCGCCTTTTGCCGTCTGCAATGCCGGTGGCGCATTCGCCTATGTCGGAGCCATGCACGACAGCTTTCCTCATGCCCTCGAACTGTCCAAACTGGGCTACAACGCCTTTGCGCTTATCTACCGTCCAGACAATGCCTACGAAGATCTAGCCTGCGCCATCACTTACATCCATGACCATGCCGACGAGCTAGGCGTAAGAGCTTCCGGCTATTCTCTTTGGGGCGGTTCGGCGGGAGCGCGCATGGCAGCCGTGCTCGGCAATGCGGACTACCTCCGCCAACTGACGGGACGCACGGATATACCGCAAGCCTCGGCTGTCGTCATGCAATATACGGGTTATGGAACGGTTAGTCCGCAAGATGCGGCGACCTACGCTTGCGTAGGAACAAGTGACGGCATCGCCTCGTGGCGCACCATGCAACGGCGGTTGCAAAGCCTTTCCGCCCTCGGTATCCCGACCGAATTTCATGCTTACGACAGGCTTCCCCACGGCTTCGGACTGGGCGCGGGGACTGTGGCCGAAGGATGGATAGGGGATGCTGTCCGTTTCTGGAAAGCGCAAATAGATAACCGATAGAAATAAATAATATATGAAAAAAGCAATATTAATGGCGGCAGCTTTACTGTCGGTATTGACGGCTTGCAATGAGAGCTATAAATCCAACAAAGTAAACATGAATATGAACCAGAAAGAAAAAGTGAAGGAAGTACCCGGACGTCGGAATTTCGGTGTACAGCACCCGGTCATGACGCCACAGCCCTGCATCATGATTGCGACTTACGATGAGAATCAAGTCCCGAACGTGATGATGGCCGCATGGGGTGGGCAGTGTGACTATGACAAAATCTTTTTTTGATTTAGGGGCGCACAAAACTACCGAGAATATAATTTACCGTGAAGGAAAGAGCGTAAAGTACGTTGCGGAGAAAAAGGGAAGAAGCCAAACCTCTATTGTAATGAGGATAGAAAAGTTGAAAGGTAAGCGCCAATGAAATATTGAGCTTATCATTCGATAAATAGCGCAATTCTTGGGCTATGGAATTTGCGACTGTTGCCAAGTCGTTACCTCACTTTACGTCGCTTCCGCAATGAGGAGGATTTGCGTTAGCCTCACTCCATTTGTCAGCTCGCCCTACGGCTTGCGAGAGACAGCCCTACGGCTCGTGAGAAATAGGGCAGCGGCTCGCGACAGATGGGGCTGTCGCTCGAATGAAATATAAGGCGTTGAAAATGAGATGTTTTGTGTATGGAGCGTTGTGACGATGTGTTTGTTCCTATCAAGTGGCTTTTCTAATGATGTGATTTAGGATAAATGGTTGTTCCTATTCTTATAATCGATTTTAGCCAACGGTCGCCAGAATATGCGTCCTTTCGCATACTCTGGCGACTAAAAGGATACCCCATGATGAGTTGACATCAAAACAGCTTCTTAAAAAAGACCATTTTGGAAACCGATTTAAGCTCTCCTTCCCGGTAATCCAAAACGGCGGTTACTTCCTCTTCTTCCTCTTATTGACAGATTCTACGGCTTCTGTAACGACCGGCTTATTCTCGAAACGTTTCGTGTAGCCGGAGTAGTCGGGATGAATCCGTTCATAGTTCGGGTCCATAAACAGCGGACTGGAGATAATGTGGTCAGCCGTAGAGCGGTTGCAGCAGAAAACGATATTCTCTACACTGGCCAAGCGGGTCAACGCCTTCACGTCCGTGTCGTGAGGCTGTAGCGTCATCGGGTCCGTAAAAAAGAAAAGATAGTCAATCTGTCCGTCCACGATACGCGAACCCATCTGTTGGTCACCGCCCAACGGACCGGACTTCAGAATGGTAAAGTCCCACTCCACATCAGGGTGCTTCTTCTTCAACGCTTCCAGAATCAGCGTTCCCGTCGTGCCTGTACAATAGAATTTATGTCCCATTAGCAGCTCCGAATTCCACAGGACCCATTCGATAAGGTCTTTCTTCATGGCGTCGTGAGCCACCAGTCCGATACCTCTTCTTACTTTCATTTCCATACTTAATCATATTTAAAAGTCAAACAATTGCGAAAAGCGCCTTCGGCCTCTCGCGTAAAACTGCCACAATATACTTTTTTTTATCCGTTCGGGTATATGATTCTCTACCGTTTTTTGAAGATTCTCCTTGCGGGAAGGGGCGAACGAAGAGCGCAAGCGCCGATATTCCCTATACGCCCGAATCACCGCCCAAGCGCTTTCCCACTGTCCTTTCAGCGAAAAAACGGCAATCGCCACAGCGTCCAGACAGAGACGAACGCTCATTACTCTCCCCAATTCTTCCTCCGGCAGATTTTTGTAGAGCATTACAAGGTTGTTACGAAAGTTAAGGAAGGTCTTACGCGGATTCTCTTTTGAGAGCGTGGCCCCTCCCACATGATACACCACGCTTTGAGGTTGGCAAACGATAAGGCGGCCTCTGGAACGCAACCGCCAACAGAGGTCTATCTCCTCCATGTGGGCGAAAAAGCGGGCGTCCAGTCCACCCGCCGCATGATAGTCCTCCAGACGAATGAGCAGCGCCGCCCCCGTAGCCCAGAATACCGGAATGACCGACTCGTATTGTCCTTCATCGTTCTCCACCGTTCCCAATATCCTTCCGCGGCAAAAAGGATAACCATATTTATCAATAAAGCCTCCGGCGGCTCCGGCATACTCGAAAGCGTCTCTACGCTTCCAGTCCCGTATTTTCGGCTGACACGCGGCGATTTCCGGATGAGCGTCCATATAATCCGTCATTGGCCGTAACCAACCCTCCGTGACCTCCACGTCGGAGTTCAAGAGTACGACATATTCTGCTTCCACCTGCTGCAAGGCGCGATTATATCCCTCGGCAAAGCCAAAATTCCTTTCTAAAGAGATTATCCGGACAGAAGGAAACTCACGGCGAAGCATCCCGACCGAATCGTCCGTTGAGCCATTGTCAGCCACGCAGACCTCTACGCCTTCTTCTGCGGAATAGCGGACAACGGAAGGCAAAAAGGAACGTAGCATCTTGCGTCCGTTCCAATTTAATATGACGACCGAGACTTTCATTTCTTCTCGACTTGTACTTTGGAGGCTTTCCAACGTTTATGAGACCATAGCCAGTAGGCAGGCTCACGGCGCACCGTACGCTCCAGACAATTGGCGAACAAGCGGGTGATTTCTCCTTCCTCCGTTTCTCTTGGTGTCTCCGTCATCAGCTTGAACTCGGTTTCACAATATCCTCTGCGTGTTTTCGTAAGTTCACAATAGAACACCGGGAAGTCCATCAGTTTGGCGATTCGTTCAGCTCCGTTCAAAAAAGCCGTTTCCTGCCCCAAGAAGGTAGTCCAATACTTTTCTTTTCCGCTTGGCCATTGGTCGGTAATCAGCCCTACGGCCATTTTCTTTCCTTCGCGCCTCAACCGTACCAATTCACGCGCCGTAGAATGCTTCGGGATATTGTATCCTCCGAAACGGGAACGGATGCGCTTGAACAAAGCGTCCAGATAGACGTTTTTCAGCGGCTTGTAGACTTGAACGGGTATATCCTCCGGTCGCATAATCGCTCCCATTCCGGTAATCCACTCAAAATTGGCGTAATGAGGAATCATAAGAATAATGCCACCATGTTTCTCTATCATGCTGAGATATTGCCCCGTATTCTGATAAGCCATCCGACTATATAAATCGTTCGGAGACATGTGCATCATCTTTAAGTCTTCAAGCAGATAATCCGAAAAGTAACGGTAGAACTTACGTTCAATACATAGACGCTCGGCGTCGCTCTTCTCAGGGAAAGACCGCCGCAGATTCTCTCTAACCACTCTCCGGCGGTATCTCCCGACATAGTACATCAACCAATAATTAATATCGGAAAACAGATACAACACCCGAAAAGGAAGTGCGGAGAACAACCACATTCCCGCATATATCAGGTAATAAACAAGTTTAGATTTCATTATCTTTCAGAATTACGCCTCTAAGAGCGGTTTTGTCGTCATTAAAGTCTTCCAGACGGACAAGCACAATCCGATTGTCCAACGAACTGTCGCTTTCTACCTCCACACGGATATAATTTTCCGTAAAGCCGTGCATTGGAGCTCCCGCTTTCGCTTTCTCCATCAGTACAGGCATCATCCGCCCCGCATGCCGTGTGTAAAATGCCTCTGTTTTTTTATCGGAAAGAGCCAAAAGCTGTTGACTGCGTCGATGTTTCACATCGGGAGGAACCGCCTGCTCTATCTTTAGCGCCTGTGTTCCCGGCCGTTCGGAATAGCTGAACACATGCAGTTGAGTCACATCCAGTCCTGCAATAAACCCATATCCTCGCTCGAAATACTCCTCCGTTTCCCCACGCATACCTACAATAACGTCAACGCCGATAAAGGCGTCGGGCATGGCCGCCTTTATCTTGGTAATCTTGGACGCAAAGAGAGCGGTATCATAACGGCGACGCATTAGCTTAAGCACTTCATCGCAACCTGATTGTAAAGGGATGTGAAAATGAGGCATGAAACGATTGGAACGGGCCACAAAATTGATAATGTCGTCAGTCAACAGATTGGGTTCAATAGAAGATATCCGATAGCGTTCGATGCCATCTACCCCATCAAGCGCCTTTATCAAGTCGAAAAAGGTTTCCCCGGTCGTCTTGCCGAAATCGCCGATATTCACTCCCGTAAGCACGATTTCCTTTCCGCCCTCAGAGGCTACCCTCTCCGCCTGCTTCACCAGAGACGCTACCGTACCATTTCGACTTCTACCTCTTGCGAACGGAATCGTACAATAAGAACAGAAATAATCACACCCATCCTGCACTTTCAAGAAAAAACGGGTACGGTCACCTCTCGAACAAGAAGGGACAAACGAACAGATATCTTTCGTCTCAGTAGTGAAGGCTTCCCCCTCCTCATGTTTTCGAAGATCACCCAAGTAACGCAACAGGTCCCCTTTCTGCTCGGCTCCAAGCACTAAATCCACTCCATCTATATTCAGGACTTCTCCGGGGTTCAGCTGAGCATAACAGCCTGTCACTACTACAAACGCTTCGGGATGCTGCCTTACTAAGCGATGAATCGCCTGCCTGCATTTTTTATCTGCCACCTCCGTCACGGAACAGGTGTTCACCACACATATATCCGCCTTCTCTCCTTTACGGGCGGTTCGGACTCCCGCCTCACGCAAAATGTTACCGATCGTAGACGTTTCGGAAAAGTTCAACTTGCAGCCCAACGTATAATATACGGCCGTTTTATCTTGAAAAACAGTGTTATCTATCATAGGAATAACGCATCATGGCGCAAAGGTACGTATTATATCATTAGCAACCAACAAACTCGTACAGCGTTGAAGGCAAGAAAGAACGGGAAGACAAACAAAAAAGGCGGAGCTGTTATCGCTCTGCCTTTCCTGTTTTTCTACACGATTAGCTTACCATCTCTTTAATCCGTTGTATTCGTCAGAAACGGTCAGCTTCTTTCTTCCTTTCGCACGACGAGCCGCTAAAACCCTGCGTCCGTTAGCCGTTGACATTCTCTCACGGAAACCGTGCTTGTTCTTTCTCTTTCTGTTGGAAGGTTGATATGTCCTTTTCATTTCTTATTGATGTTTTAGTTATTAATCCACGTAATCGGGCTGCAAAATTAGGTACTTTTTTCAAAACAACCAAGAGTCGGCTTATTTTTTGCCTTGAAGTTTTTGTGTTTTTTGCTGATTTAGATTAATTTTGCGCCCGATTTAGACACAGAATAAACTCTATCAATAACATAAATAAGGAAACAAGCAGTATGATTAATGCTCAGGACATCAAAAACGGAACTTGTATCCGTATGGACGGAAAGCTCTATTTCTGTATAGAATTCTTGCACGTAAAGCCGGGTAAGGGCAACACGTTTATGCGTACAAAGCTGAAAGACGTAGTAAGTGGATATGTTATCGAACGTCGTTTCAACATCGGTGAAAAGTTAGAAGACGTACGCGTTGAGCGTCGCCCATACCAATACTTGTACAAAGAGGGTGACGATTATATCTTTATGAATCAAGAGACGTTCGATCAACACCCTATCGCTCATGACCTGATAAACGGTGTAGACTTCTTGTTAGAAGGAATGGTATTGGATGTAGTGTCTGACGCCTCTACGGAAACTATACTTTATGCGGACATGCCAATAAAGGTACAGATGAAAGTCACTTATACTGAACCGGGACTGAAAGGGGATACAGCAACCAATACCCTGAAACCCGCTACCGTTGAGTCTGGAGCTACCGTACGTGTGCCCCTATTTATAAATGAAGGCGAAACGATTGAAATCGATACGCGCGACGGTTCTTATGTAGGTCGCATCAAAGCGTAATCATATTATTATTCTCTTTTTTATCTGGAAGGATGTTGCATTTATCACATTTGTAACATCCTTCTGTCGTTTTCATAATCCCTTTTTTATTACTTTTGCCTGTCATTAAAACAAAACGAACAAAAAATGAAAAAACTAATTTATCTTTTGTGTTTCGTCCTCATATCCGTTGCGGCTAACGGGCAACAAGCGAAATACGTATTCTTTTTCATCGGTGATGGAATGGGAGTCAATCAAGTGAATGGAACAGAAATGTACAATGCGGAATTACAAAACGGAAGAATCGGTGTAGAGCCGTTACTGTTTGCGCAGTTCCCCGTAGCTTCTTTAGTCACAACTTTCTCTGCGACCAATTCCGTAACTGATTCTGCGGCAGGAGGCACAGCCTTAGCTACAGGGCAGAAAACTTATAACGGGGCTATTTCGGTAGGAGAAGACAAACAACCAATGGAAACTATCGCTGAAAAGGCGAAAAAAGCGGGCAAAAAAGTTGGAGTAGCGACTTCCGTCAGCGTAGACCACGCCACTCCCGCCAGTTTCTATGCGCACCAACCCGACAGGAACATGTATTATGAGATTGCCATGGATCTGCCTAAGGCAGGGTTCGATTTTTATGCCGGAGGAGGTTTTCTCAAACCTGAAAAAAAGGACGCTCCCAACATATTCACTACCTTTAGCGAAGCCGGATATACCGTAGCGCGCGGCTACGAAGACTACAAGGCTAAAGCTAAAGAAGCGGATAAAATGATTCTTATTCAAAAAGAAGGAGCAGATCCCTCATGCCTGCCATATGCTACTGACCGTAAAGAAGGCGATTTGACACTAGCCCAGATTACAGAAAGCGCAATAGATTTTCTTACGAAAGGAAAAGACAAAGGGTTCTTCCTGATGGTGGAAGGTGGAAAAATTGATTGGGCCTGTCACAGCAACGATGCGGCTACGGTGTTCCGTGAAGTGAAAGATATGGACGAAGCTATTAAAGTAGCTTATGACTTCTATCAGAAACATCCTAAAGAAACATTGATTGTAATTAGCGCTGACCACGAAACGGGAGGTATCGTTTTGGGAACGGGGAAATATGCGCTGAACCTGAAAGCGTTGCAATATCAAAAGCATTCCATAGACGGACTTTCAAAACGAATCAGCGAATTCCGTAAGGCGAAAGACAACAAAGTAACATGGGAAGAAATGAAAGAGTTCCTCGGCGAAGAAATGGGATTTTGGAAAGAGCTTCCGATTTCTTGGAAACAAGAGCGTAAACTTCGTGACGAATTTGAGGAATCATTCGTTAAAAATAAGGTCGTTTTCGCTGAGAGTATGTACTCCAAAAGCGAGCCTATGGCTTCTCTCGCTAAAGACATAATAGATGAAATCGCAATGGTAGGTTGGACAAGCGGCGGACATTCCGCCGGATTTGTACCTATTTTCGCCATCGGAGCGGGCTCAAAGCTATTCGGTGAGAAAATAGACAATACGGAAATTCCTAAGCGCATAGCGAAGGCGGCGGGATATAAATAACGTGAGATATAATTTAAGACACGGTGAGTTGCCCGTCTTTGACAAAACACATGTCAAAGACGGGCTTCTTGTCAAGAAAACAGTAGTCGACAATGACGGAAAGAAAATTGGCAATGAGGTTTTTGAAAGACCGGAGTCTGGAATGCTCAATCCGTGTAACATTCTTCAACTCGTCGTTGACTGTCTCTGTCTGAGTCTCTTTTTTGAGAGGATTTTGCTGCTTTTAATAGAACAAATATACTAATTTGAAAGCGAATCACAACTAAGTATAGAGTAACTGACACACCTCCCTGCTGTTTTTAATAGTGCCAAAATGCTGATTAAAAAATAAATAGTAACGGGTAATTCCCGAAATGAAAAAGCCCGATTGCCTTTTAACTTAAATAGGCTATTCGGGAATTTTATGTCCAAAATGTAAAAGCGTTTAAATTAGCCCGAGCGTTTTTAGTAGAGTTTTTTCGGGCTTGTTTTTAGTTTTTACGATGAAAAGGATTCACATTAATTTTCTCCGTTTGTCAGCTCGCCCAACGGCTCATGAGAGACAGCCCAACGGCTCGCGAGAAGTAGGGCAACGGCTCGCGAAAAGTGGGGCTGTTTCTTAAATGGGTTGTAAGGTGTTGATGATAAGGTGGTTTCATGCGTAAGGCGCTGTGACTATATGTGCTTGTTCCTATCAAACGATTTTTCTAATGACCGGTTGAGGTTTAATGGCAAAAAATATCTTCCAATAACACGCTACTTTTCGTCTGCTGTATCCGCTAACATATGTAAGAAAGAACCGATATGTTATTTAAAAGCCGTGATAGCAGGGATAAACTTTTCCTCGCTATCACGGCTCACTTCACTTTTAATGCGCGAACAGGTCTGTTACGTGTCCGTTGCTATAATACACTCATTTAACTGTTTTAGTCTGATACGGCTCCTTCCATAGGAGGCATATCTCCCGGCCTTCTCTGAAAGGCTCCTTCGGGACGCTGTCCCGGTCTTTGTTTCCCTCTGCGCTCAAACTCGCTCCGAAACTTATTCGCGTTCTGTCTCTCTTGGTGGTACAAACGCAATATTTGTTTCTGTGAAAGCACCTTACTGAATTCTTCGTAATATTTTTCCTTTATATCCAACATCCTACGGCTTTGTTCAAACTGCTTTTTCAACATGTCGGCGATTTCCGTATCCGTCATTTCCGACCTTTTCCCTGCTTCTTTCTTGGCTTGCTCATTATTCTCTTCCTTTTTTACATCCGTCGATTTCCTGTTCATCATGCGGCACTCACGCAACTCTTTCAAGTAATTCTGATAAACGGTAGTAAACTTAGCGGTTGTTTCGTCATCTAGCATCAACTCTTTCACCATTTGGTCAGTTTGCATTTGCATGATTTGTTCAGGAGTAGGACGCTGCCTCTTCTCCTTTTTCGTTTCTCCCTGAGCAAACAGATCCGTTTGGCTTCCCATCGATACGGCAATCAATGCCACAAATAAAAACTTTTTCATAATTGAACCTTTTAATTTAATGAATCATTTCTATTGGTTTAAAAATATATTATTTTTAAAAATATGTCATTCTCTGAAAAGCAGACAAGTTCTTCCAGTTCCTCGTCGGAAAGGCTTTTAATCCATTTGTCCATCGCTTCAGTCGGGTCCGATGCCAAGACCTTTGCGTACGTCGGTAAGGGAGCTTCTCCTCGAAACATGGAAGGGACGAACAGCAGTCCACACAGCATAGCCGCCATAGCAGTCACTGAAATCATAACTTTCAAACGTCTTTTCCGTCTTCGGGCGTTATCTATACGCCTCATTACTTTCCGCTGAATATCCTCAAAGAATCCGTCTGGTACACGGTAAGGAGTATACTTGCCAATATCCTCAAAATCAAAATCCTTATCCATAATCATCTGTTTAAAATATAATCTTTAATCTTATTTTTAGCGTAATGATAGTTCACCTTAAGCGTCTCGACCTTGCTATCTAAAATCCTTGCGATTTCCTCATATTCCAGTTCGTCGTAATAACGCAAATTGAACACGATTCTCTGCTTTTCCGGCAAACTAAGAATAGCTTCCTGAAACTTTACCGCTACTTCACTCTCATAGTCAATATAGTCTGACGCTTTGAGCTTACCGATAAGTTCTTCTTGCATCTCCTCCGTTGAAAGAGCTTCTTCACCTCGTTTAGATAAAAAACGAAGGCACTCATTCGTCGCGATGCGATAAATCCACGTCCCCAAAGCGCTTTCATTACGGAACCGTTCAAGATGCTTGAATACCCGGATAAAGACCTCCTGCAATATGTCTTCCGCATCTTCGTGAGACACCACCATTCGTCGGATATAATAATATATAGGCCTCTGGAACGCGTCCATCAACAGTTTAAAGCCTTTTTCTCGGCTGATTTCACAAGCCTCCCGAATTTTATCTTCCTTTATCATTACTCTTCCATGAACTTTGTTTTATTAGAACTCGAAAAGCGGATGAAGTTAATTCTCAACTTGCGTTTTTCATACTAATTAAAGTAAAGAAACTTCTATTCATTATTGAGAATAAACTCAAACAAAGCGCCTTAGCTCATTTGAACTTAAGAAAATTCAAACGAAGTTTTATAGCCTATCCATATCAACCTGTAAACTTCCGGACCATGACTATATCCGCTTCAGAAAATGACATCGAGGAATCTTCTTTATAGGTAAAAAAAAACATGCTTTTAAGAACAACTTATAAAAAAAGTGCATACCTTTGCAGCGTTTTAGTAAAGCAATTAATTGTATTACGTTTTAAAAGGCAAAGAAAATGAAAAAATTAGTTTTAATGGCAGTAGCTATCGTAGCTGTATCATTCGCATCTTGCGGAAACAAGGCAGCAGATGCCGCAAAGGCACAACAGGATTCTATTCGCATCGCTGATTCAATCGCAGCAGTAGAAGCTGCCGCAGCTGAAGCAGCCGCTGCGGATACAGTAGTAAGCGCTGATAGCATCGCAACTACTGAGACTGTAGCTGAATAATTTATTTATCAGCAGAGAGAATTGAAAGTCTGGCATGCCAAAGCATGTGCAGACTTTTTTTATACGTCAACAATCCCCCGTTAGGAGATATTATAATATCTACCTCTAGTTCTAGTAAAAGTGGCTTATGGAATTACCCCGCCTTATCCATAATCCACTTTATTCTTTGAAAAAAGTGGGAAATAAAAAAAGCAAGCCATTTAATGACTTGCTTTTACTTTACAATACTAATTTTCTTATTCTTCCGCAATTACTTCAAAAGGAATTTCAACGGAAACATCCTTATGCAATCGTACAATAGCCTTATAAGAACCCACTTCTTTTACTGCGTCGCTTACAAAAATTATCTTCCGATCTATCTCATGCCCTAACTTGGCTAAAGCGTCAGCAATCTGAATACTACCTACAGAACCGAAAATAGTGCCCGTAGAGCTCACTTTAGTTGCTATAGTCAAAGACACTCCCTCCAACTTAGCTGCTAAAGCCTCAGCGTCCTTCTTAATTTTCTCAAGCTTGTGAGCGCGTTGCTTTAATTCTTCCGCCAACATTTTCTTTGCTGAAGGAGAAGCGATTACAGCCTTACCTGTAGGAATCAAATAATTACGTCCATAACCGGGCTTAACGTTCACAATGTCGTTCTTATAACCCAAGTTCACGATATCTTCTTTCAATATAATTTCCATACTTTTCCTCCTTCTTATTTCATCATATCAGTTACATAAGGTAATAACGCCAAATGGCGCGCTCTCTTTACCGCCTGTGCGATACGACGCTGGAATTTCAGCGAAGTACCGGTTATACGACGGGGAAGGATCTTACCTTGCTCATTTAAAAACTTTTTCAAGAATTCAGGATCCTTATAATCAATGTATTTAATACCATTCTTCTTAAAACGACAGTATTTTTTCTTCTTAACGTCTACTGAAGGTGGAGTCAAATATCTAATCTCTGATTGAACTTGTTGTGTCATAATTAGTCCTCCTTTTTAGTTGATTTAACACTTCTTCTCTTTACAGCATACTCCGCAGCGTACTTATCCAACTTAAATATCAAAAAGCGAATTACACGCTCATCACGGCGAAAACTAACCTCTAACTTCTTAATAAGAGTAGGGTCAGCATTAAACTCGATCAACTGATAGAAGCCCGTAGACTTCTTTTGAATTGGATACGCCAATTTCTTCAATCCCCAGTTTTCTTCATTTACAATTTCAGCACCTTCAGTTTGAAGAATACCTTTAAATTTCTCTACCGCTTCCTTCATCTGAACATCAGACAAAACGGGAGTTAAAATGAAAACGGTTTCGTATTGATTCATACTTGTTTAATTATATATTAAGAATTTGATTTAAAATGCGGGTGCAAAGGTAAGACTTTTATTTAAATTAGCCAATATTGCGTCTGCTTTTATAGGCGATTTTGATTTATAAAGCAATAAAAAACAAAGAATCCTGTGAGTAAATGCCCGCAGGATTCCTTGCTTCAAGTTTTACAAGCCAAACAAAAAGCGTTAGGATTCAGGCTCGGGCGTAATCAGCTTATAGCCCTTTCCATGAATGTTGATAATTTCGATGGAGTCATCTTCTTTCAGATGCTTGCGCAGCTTCGTGATATATACGTCCATACTGCGGGCATTAAAATAATTATCGTCAATCCAAATGGTCTTCAAGGCGAAATCGCGTTGTAGAATTTCATTCGCATGAGCGCAAAGCAATCCAAGCAATTCCGATTCTTTCGTCGTTAATTTTGTCTGCTTACCATCGATAGCCAAAATTTGTTTTTGAGTATCAAAAGTGAATCGGCCTATCTTATAGGTATTGCTTTCCTTATTTTTCTTTCCGCGTACGCGCCTCAAAATCGCTTCGATTCTGAACGTCAACTCTTCCATACTGAACGGCTTCGTGATATAATCGTCCGCTCCTATTTTAAATCCTTCCAGAATATCTTCCTTTAGCGTTTTCGCCGTCAAGAAGATTATAGGAATCTCAGAGTTGGCTGCACGAACATCCTGCGCTAAAGTAAAGCCGTCCTTTTTCGGCATCATCACATCAAATACGCATAAATCGTACTTGTTCTTTAGAAAGGCTTTATAACCTGCCTCACCGTCAGGATACAGTTCGGCCGCATAACCTTTCGCCTGCAAATATTCTCTCAAAAGCATGCCAAGATTCTCGTCATCCTCGCACAATAAAATACGTAACTTTTCGTCCATATCAACTATTTTTTTAATAAAGGTAATGCAATAATAAACCTAGTTCCTATATTCAAGTCGCTTTCAGCCCGAATGGTTCCCTTATGGTCCGTAATTATTTTCTTCACATAGGCCAATCCCAAGCCAAAGCCCTTTACGTCGTGCAGATTACCCGTATGCACGCGGTAGAACTTGTCGAATATCTTTTTTAAATTCTCCTTTTTTATGCCAATGCCGTTATCCTCTACGGATATCATCAACTTGCCCGGTTCATTCCATGTCCTCACCTTCAGCTCCAACTCTTCTTCGGGTTTCTTATATTTCACTGCGTTATCCATAAGATTGAATATCACGTTAGTGATGTGCATTTCATCCGCGAGCACACCGGAATCCGTCGCCTCAAGACTAGTGGTAATCTTGCCGTTATACCTTTCCACTTTTAAAGTAAAGGTATTGACTACTCCCGTTATCAACTCATTCATGTCTATCTCCTTCATTTTCAATGTGGCCTTCTGCCTGTCGAACATTGACATCTGCAGTACCTTTTCCACCTGAAAGCGCAAGCGTTTCGTTTCGTCGTTAATTACCCCAGAGATATGCTGAAACATTTGAGGGGATTTCCCGACCGCCGGATCTTTCAGCATTTGCGCCGCCAATGATATCGTCGATATGGGAGTCTTAAACTCATGCGTCATATTATTGATGAAATCATTTTTCATTTCTGTCAGTTTTTTCTGCCGAAATACAATGCAAATCGTGAAAATGAATGTTATCAACAAGATTATCGTGAATATCAACGACGGAATCATAAAGTTGATGGAATCAAAGATATAATCTTTTCTTCCCGGAAAATGAACCTTTAATATGCTCATTTTCGCAGGCGGGTCATTCGTGAACAGCGCCTGTTGATAAGATTCATCGCTTCCCTTCAATTCATAGTCCGCGCATCGATAAACCTCTCTTCCGTCCCTGTCTATTACAGAAAAATGAAAAGGCAGGTCTATGTTATTGTTCAGTAGACTCGCTCTCAGATAATCATCCAAATCCTTAAATCGCACCCTATCTCCTATTGACTTGTCACTTGCGTGATAAATCATTTGCCACGCGACGTCGTCTAGCAAAGCCCGCTGATACATATATCGGTTCTTTATCATTTCCACTAGCGAGCGGGAAGTCTCCGGTATCGTCTTTACTCCACGATAAGGAGAAATCATCGCTTTCGGAAGTTCAGACGGATTAGACTTCATTATTTTCAGGTCAAACTCCGAATAAACCGGCCCATTTTGCGATTTCATATTGAAATGTTGTCGCGTATGCGGAATTAATTCCCTCTGCTGCAAGGTAGAATTATTTTCCGTCAGTTTTTTCCTTTCCGCCTCTGAAATATCCTCTATCAGCCAACGCCTTGTTTCGGCGTACTCCACATCTTTGGAAACTTGAGTCAAGCTGTTCCGTACAGCGGAATCAAATTGTTCCTTACGGGTCTTTATCATTTCTTCAATATAGCTTACTTGCAAATAAAGCAAACTGAGGAAAGAAAGCCCCATCACAATACCTAATATCCAAATTGTCGACTTTTTCATAGCGACAAAATTAACAATCACTAATTAACACTCCCAATGGATTAACTTGATTTAACCGGCAATTCCCGCAAATTAACCGAAGAGGGCTATTTAATTTGTTTTCTGACGAATATAACAAAATGCGCCTTAATTTGGTTGGCAAATTTAATAAAAAATTAAATCTTTCCGACTATTTATCCCCATTATATTAATCGTAATTAAACAAAACCCGCCGGCTTCTCTTAAAAAGGTGCCGGCGGGTTTAACAATTACGGGCATAAAGCGTGCCCGCTAAAAGCGGTCTACTCTTCCGTCTGTTTCATTTCAAAGTCTTTTATCAGCTTATCCTGCACGTCGCTCGGCACAAGCTCGTAGCTTGCGAACTTCATGATGAACGAGGCGCGTCCGCCAGTCAGCGAGCTGAGTGCGGTGGAATAGGACGACATCTCCTTCAAGGGCACCTTAGCCACGAGTTTCTCAAAACCTTTCTCGCTGCTCATGCCCATAATCATGGCGCGGCGGCCTTGCAGGTCACTCATGACATCGCCCATCTTATCGGAAGGAACAAACACTTCCACATCGTAAATGGGCTCAAGAATCTTAGGTCCCGCGTTCTTAAAGGCTTCGCTGAACGCGTTACGTCCCGCCAACATGAAGGAGATTTCATTGGAATCTACCGGGTGCATTTTACCGTCGTAGACGATAACCCGCACGTCACGGGCGTACGAACCGGTCAGCGGTCCCTGTTCCATGCGTGACATGATACCTTTCAATATGGCCGGCATGAAGCGCGCGTCGATGGCTCCGCCCACCACGCTATTGATGAACTCTAGCTTACCGCCCCACTCCAACGGGATTTCCTCTTTTCCCTTTACGTTTATCTTAAATTCCTGACCATTGAATCGGTACGTGTCGGGCATAGGCTCTCCTTCTCGATAAGGCTCTACTATCAGATGTACCTCGCCGAATTGTCCGGCTCCGCCCGACTGCTTCTTGTGACGATAATCCGCGCGCGCCGCTTTCGTAATCGTCTCCCGATAGGGAATCTTCGGCTCCTCATATTTTACTTGAAGCTTCTCGTTGTTCTCCAAACGCCACTTTAACGTACGCAGATGGAACTCTCCCTGACCGTGCACTAGCGTTTGCTTTAGTTCTTTCGACTGCTCGATTACCCATGTCGGGTCTTCCTCGCGCATACGGTTCAGGATGCTCATCATCTTTTCCACCTCGGCTTCGTTCACGGGCTTAATGGCCCGGGTATACTTGGAGTTCGGGAACTTTATGAAATCAAACTTATAGTCGCAGTCTTTTCCGTTCAGGGTGTTTCCGGTCTTTACGTCTTTCAGCTTCACCGTCGCTCCAATGTCTCCTGCCTGTAGTTCTTCCACCTTAATGCGGTTGGCCCCGGCTACGACATAAAGCTGCGCCATGCGCTCTTTCGAACCTCGGTCGGCATTCGTCAGGTCATCTCCCTCGCGCACCTTCCCGCTCATTACTTTAAAGTAAGACACCTCGCCGATGTGCGGCTCTACGCTTGTCTTGAAGAAGTAGAGCGATTCGGGGCCGTTCACGTCGGGAGCGATTTCCTTCCCGTCGGTATTCTTCACCTTCGGCATATCGGACACGAAAGGCACCACGTTGCCCAAGAACTCCATCAGGCGGCGCACACCCATATCCTTGCCTCCGCAGACACAGAATACGGGGAACATACCCCTAGCTATCAGCCCCTTGCGGATACCTTCGCGCATCTCGTCTTCCGAGAGGGAGTCTTGCTCGAAGAATTTCTCCATCAGCCCCTCGTCGTTCTCGGCGGCGGCCTCTACCAGCGCCTTGTGCATTTCCATCGCCTTGTCCATCTCTTCCGCCGGAATATCTTCTATGATAGGCGCTCCGCCTTCGGGCTTCCACGAATATTTCTTCATCAGCAACACGTCAATCAACGCGTTAAAGTTTGGCCCCGTAGAGATGGGGTATTGGATAGGAACAATCTTCGAGCCGTACGCCTCGCGCAGCTGTTCCAAGATATTATCATAGTCGCATTTCTCGTTGTCAAGCTGATTGACCAAGAAAATGACGGGTTTATTCAGTTTTTCAGTATATCGGAAATGATTTTGGGTTCCTACCTCTACGCCATACTGACCATTGAGGAGGATTATCGCCGTATCTGTCACGTTTAGCGCCGTAACCGTACTGCCTATAAAATCGTCCGCCCCCGGACAATCGATAATGTTAAGTTTCTTATTGTTCCATTCCACATGGAGAACGGTAGAAAATACGGAATAGCCGTATTCTTGCTCGACTGGGAAATAGTCGCTTACTGTGTTTTTGGCGGCAATGCTTCCGCGACGTTTTATAACCCCACTCTCGAAAAGCATAGCTTCCACGAGAGTGGTTTTTCCTGAGCCTGAACTGCCTAATAAAGCAATGTTCTTGATTTCGTTAGTTTGATACACTTTCATGATACACAAACATTATAGTGAATACTTGGCGCGCCTGTCGGCGTGCCGTTAACTTTAACGGGGCGCAAATTATGGATTTATCGCGGGAAAAGCAAAATAAGCCACGATGTTACTAAACAATGTTATGCAGCATGTTTTCGCTTGTAAGCGCCGGACAACGCCGCTTAGCCTCTCGTTTGACGGAGGTTCTTCCTCTTTTTCCGGTACAACGGCCGCCCGCTTTCGCGCGTCATCCGGCCGTTTTTTTTGTTGACGTTCGGAAAACTTTTGTGAATGAATCCCATTTTTATGCGCAATCTTAAAAATAGACCATTCTGAAAAACGGAACATTCTGATGCCCCTACAACGCGATAATTCCGACCGAGGTACAGTGTGGACGAAAAGAACGCGTTTTTACGGCATTAGCGAAAATCAGATAGTTTGCGAAATGCTAGTATAATAGTCATTTATTTGTTGTATAATCTAAATATATGTCTTTTTAATACAATAGGTTGTCAAAGTCCGGATAAATGATATTTTTATCCCATCCAGAAGACGAGGGCAATTAGAAGCGAAAAGGCGTAAAATGCCTGCCCGATTCACTGAAATGGAGACGCTTTGTCATTACTTCTTCATTTCCCGTTCGAGAAATAGGGCTATTTCACGGGAGAAACAAGGCTGCGGCTTGCGAGGCGTAGAGCTGCGCTTCGCATCCGACAGCCCTTTCTCACCGCCCGCAAAGCGGGTGTTTGCACGTTTTCACCCCCGAAACGCACGTTTTTCACACGCTTTTTGCCCGGTTCATCCGCCTAAAATGAAAATTTTGATGAGTCTGTTTTGGGGGAAAATCTTAAAAATAGAACATTTTTCGTGAAGGAGACACCGCCGCTTGCCCGGTATGGATAATAGCCTTACCTTCGCGCACGTAACCAATATGAACAGCGCATGGCCGGCATTTATCTACACGTCCCTTTTTGCAAGACACGGTGCGTCTACTGCGACTTCTACTCCACCACGCAAGGCGAGAGGAAGGAACGATACGTCAGTGCGCTGTGCCGTGAACTGGAGACACGGAAAGAGTATCTGAGGGGTGAAAGGGTAGAGACCGTCTATTTCGGCGGGGGTACGCCCACCCAATTGGAGAAAGGGGATTTCGAGCGGATATTCGACACGTTGCGGACGCATTACGGCATGGAGGAATGCGCGGAGATAACCATCGAGGCCAATCCCGACGACCTGACCGACGGCTATCTGCGAACGCTCGCATCGCTCCCCTTCAATCGCGTCAGCATAGGCATACAGACGTTTGACGAGCCTACGCTGCGGCTGCTCAGGCGAAGGCATACGGCCGCCCAAGCGATAGAGGCCGTGCGGCGAAGCCGGGAAGCGGGGTTCGGCAACATCAGCGTGGACCTCATCTACGGACTGCCCGGCGAGACGGCGGAGCGGTGGGAGCGGGACTTGAGGCGGGCCATAGAGCTACGACCGGAGCACATATCGGCCTATCACCTGACCTACGAGGAGGGAACGCCTATTTATAATATGCTACGGCAGCATCGGGTGAGCGAGGTGGACGAGGAGACCAGCTGGGGGTTCTTCGTGCTCCTGACCGACCTGCTGCGCTCGGCGGGGTACGAGCATTACGAGATTTCGAACTTCTGTCTGCCGGGCAGACACTCGCGCCACAACTCGGCCTACTGGAAGGGTGTCCCCTACTTGGGCTGCGGCCCGTCGGCCCACTCGTTCGACGGGGAGAGCCGGGAGTGGAACGTGGCGTCGCTCGACGCATACATCGAGGGCATGGAGAGCGGACAGAGACCTTTCGAGCGGGAGCGGCTCGACCTCGACACGCGCTACAACGAGTTCGTGATTACGACGCTGCGCACGGTGTGGGGTCTGCCGACCGAGGAGCTGAAGGAGCGGTTCGGGGAGGAGAGGCGGGCTTACTGCCTGCGGATGGCCGCTCCGTATCTGCGGGGCGGGAAGATGGAGGAGCGAGACGGCACGCTGCGGCTGACCCGCGAGGGCATCTTCATATCCGACCGCATTATGAGCGACCTGCTTTGGGTGGAGTAAAAAAGCCTTATCTTTGCAGCCGCAAAACAGAGAGGAGGAGACTACATTATGTTTATCGTCATTGGAATCATGCTGTCGGGCATACTCGTCGGGTACTTGCTCCGGGCGAAACGCCTGAACGAAATACACAAGGTTATCACATTATTAATATGGCTGCTCCTGTTCCTGCTCGGCAACGAGGCGGGAGGCAACGAGGCCATCGTTAAGGGACTGCACACGTTGGGCGTGGAGGCGCTCGTCATCACGATAGCCGCCGTAGCGGGAAGCTCGCTTTGTGCGTGGGCGTTGTGGCGGTCGCTATACGCCAAGAACGGCAGGGGAAGGGGAGGAGAGGGTGAGGGGTAGCCTGATTATCGTCTCGTTCTTCGTCGTGGGCACGCTGTGCGGGGTCTTCCACTTGTTGCCTCCGGAGCTGCTCGGGGGAGAGCTGAGCCGCTACGCCCTGTACGCCCTGATGTTCTGCGTCGGCGTGAGCATAGGCAACGACCCTCAGACGCTGCGGAACTTCCGTTCGCTGAACCCTCGGCTCATGCTCCTGCCCATTATGACCGTACTGGGCACGATGGCGGGATGCGCGGCGGCGGGACTGCTCATGACCCACCGCACGCCACTGGAGTGCATGGCTGTGGGAGCGGGGTTCGGCTACTACTCGCTCTCCAGTATCTTCATCACTGAATATAAGGGGGCGGAGTTGGGAACCGTGGCCCTGCTCTCCAACATCATGCGGGAGATTGTCGCGCTGCTGTGCGCCCCGCTGCTTGCGAGATACTTCGGCAAACTGGCTCCCATCTCCGTAGGAGGGGCCACGACGATGGACACGACGCTGCCCGTCATTACCCGGTGCTGCGGAAGGGAACTGGCTATCGTCTCCATCTTCCACGGCTTCGTGGTGGACTTCAGCGTTCCCTTCCTCGTGACGCTGCTCTGCTCACTGTCTCTCTGACAGGGAGGACGGACGGGCGAATCAGTCGCTTATCTCCCAAACGTAAGTGCCGGAGCCGACCGTTCCGGCGTAGAGGAACGGCTCGCCCTTCACCCGGGAGAGCTTTACGGGGCTTCCGTCAGCGAAGGCCTTATACCTCCCCTCCGGAAGCGGCAGGAACACCTCCGCCTTCATGTTGGCGGGGATGGTCAGCTTCAGCGTGTACCTCCCGTCCTTGTTCGCTACGGAGACGGAGACGGCTCCCCGTATGGTGGGGACGACGGCCTCGGCCCGCTCCAACGCTCCCGTCATGGGCTTGACGCGGATGGTCCCGAATCCCGGCGACAGCGGCTCTACGCCCATCAGCCGGCGGGGAATGATGTTGGCGGGTACGGCTCCCCACGCGTGATTCCAGTCTTGGTTCGTCTTATACTTGTTGTCCCACGCCTCCGTCGAGATGGTGGAGCCGGCGCGAATCATGTTGTACCAGCTACGGTCGTCCGTCTTGGTCAGCATACGCAGGGCGTAGTCGGCATCGCCCGCCTCGTACAGCGCGTCCATAAGGAACTGCGCGCCGTAGACGCTGCACGCCATTCCCCGGCCGCGGATGAAGTCGAGCACCTGCCGCTCGCTCTTCTCCGGAACCAAGCCGAAGGCCATGACGAACATATTGGCGTGGAGCGAGGCGTGGTCCGTATCGGCGGAGAGGCCGTCCCTAAAGCGTCCCTTCTCCTTGTCGAAGAAGGAACGGACGAAGAGCCGCTTGAACGCTTCCGCCTCGGCCGTGTAGAAGGCCTCGTCGTCGCCCTTGCCGAGCGCGCCCGCAATGCGCCCCATCAGCTTGAGGGCCTCGTAATGGTAGGCGTTGGTCACCGCGTTGTAGTCCGTGAAGACGAAGCCGTCCGACTCGCCCATCACGTCCCAGAGCTTGCTCCCCTCCTTCGTGTGCGGCCAGTCCACGATGTCCCTGATGGGGCTGCCCATGCGGATAGAGGAGAGGAACTCCTTCGTCTGAAGGCCGGTGGTGGTGCTTATCAGGCCGTTCCGCTCGCGGAGCGATAGGAGGGTGCGTGGGCGAAGGCGTTCGTAGGTGGCCCTGAGCGAGCGGTCGTCGCCCGTGTACATATAGTCGTTCCACGCGATGAGAGCGGCTTGGAGTATCCATTCCGTAGGCCACGTGGGACGCTCCAGAAGGTATTCGTAGGAGCGGCGGGCCATCGTGTACTCGCGGTCCACCCCATAGTGGCACAACTGGTTAATCAGGGCGTCCGCCTCGTAGGGGATGCGCTCGCGGTCGCCGTCCACGTAGAGGCCTGCGAAGGAGGTGGCCCGTATGGAGTGCTTGCACAGCTCCCACACTTGGTTGAGCACCGAGTCGGACGAGTGGAAGTACGAGGCGGTCTCGTTGAAGGGGTAGTGCACCGTCTCCCTGACCACGGAGGCGGGCGGAAGCGTTCCGGCGTACCCCTCAATCTCGCAGTAGCGGAACGGGAGCACCTCCCCCACGTAGCCCGGCATCAGCACGGCGGCCCCGCCCGTGTTGCGGCCGTCCTTCTCTATCTTTATCCGGTAGGTGTGCGTGCCTTTCATCAGGGGGAGGCGGCAGCGGCGGTAGCGGATGGTGGACTGGCCCGGGTTGCGGGATACGGCCCCGTCCGCCAGACGCTCGCCCAAGTGGAGGGTCACCGTGTCGGCCCCGCTCGCTGAGGTCAGCGTCAGTACGGGTTGGGCGAAAGCGTCCTTGCCGAAGTCCACGAGCGTCGCGCCGGAAGCCGTGCGCCTCACCTCGGAGGGCAGCTCCAGTGTCTTTATCTGCGGATAGTAGGAGACGCAGTACTCCGACAGCCGGTCGGCCGTGCGGAAGGCCTTCACCTCCGACCATTGGCTCTGGCCCTCCGTATCGGTGGTCGTCCGCACTCGCCAGAAGTAGTTCTTGGCGGGCAGGAGCGGTTTTCCGCTATAGGGAACGGCTACGGAGCGGTCGCTCCGCACCTCGCCGCTGTCCCACACGTTTCCCTTCCCCTCCGCCGCGTCCTTCGGGTTGTCGGCCACGATGAGGCGGTAGGCCGTCTGCATGGTGTTGCGCTTCTCGCCGGGCACTATCCACGTGAAGGTGGGGCGCGACGAGCGTATCGCCGCGTACTGTAACTCTTCGATGGCCTCGTCCGCCTTCCACACGGGGAGGCTTGAGGCGTATCCGTTCTGCCATGTCCGGTCGGTATGCTCCACCAAATCGGTCATCAGCCCGGAGGGGCGGTTGTCAGCCACGGCCGAGGTTGCGGCCATGAGCGTAATCAGCAGGGAGAGCCCCCGCAGCGAGCGCGTCACTTTCATAGGCGGGGTTACTTGATGGTGACTAGCGTGGCCCCGAAGCCATACTCTTGAAAGGACGCGTCCTGATAGCGGCACTTGTTATACCGTTTCTTCAGCTCGTCGATGACGGCCTTGCGCAGCACGCCGTCGCCCTTGCCGTGTATGAAGACTATCTTCTGCTCGCGCTTCTCCTTGTAGGCCTCCATCACTTCGCGGAACTTGTCGAGCTGATAGTTCAGCATCTCGGCGTTGCCCATGCCGGTGGTGTCATCAAGCAATGCGTCAATATGGAGGTCTACCTCGATGATGCCGTTCTTTCCCTCGCGGCGCTTCTCTTGCCGTGCGGAGGGCTTGGGTGCGTCCGCCGCTTTCTTGCGCAGCAGAGCCTCTTGCAGCTCCTCGGCCGAGACGTAGACCTGCTTGGCGGGAACATCGTCGCGCACGATGTCGTAGATGAGGGCGGGCTGCTCGAAGAAGTCCGAAGGGGTGAAGGTGTGTAGCTTGTAGAACTTCACCGTATCGATGCGCAGCTCCACGCTGATGGCCGGCTTGATGGCCGCCGGCTTTCTATCCTTGAAGGCGATGAGCTGCACGGCGACCCGCTCCATGCCGTTCAGCTCCTCTTTGGTGAATTCCTCCATGAGGAGCTTGGTGTTGGGGTCTATCAACCCGTGCGAGCGCACCCGCCACGCCTTGCCCTCGGCGCACTGGTAGGTGTAGTAGAGGTAATAGTTGCTGTCGTTCACCAAGTACGCCTCGAAGGGGGTCGTGCTCACCTCTTTGATGTTCTCGGGCGCGTAGGCGAGGTAGACGTTGAGCACGTCGCCTCCCCTCGTCTCGGGCTGCCGCTGCACGGCGGGCATCTCCGGTTTCTGTGGCTTGGCTTCCTCCGGCTTCGGCTGCGGGGCCTTCGGCTTCCGGCTCATGTCCTGCCCCTCGTCCACCACGACGCACTCCCGCACGGGCATGGGGATGTCGAACCCGTCAGCGTCGCGCACCAACACCGTATCCTTGTCTTTAAATCCGGTAACTATTCCGCCTCCCACTTCGCTGAGGAAGCGCACTGTATCTCCTATCTTCATATCTTATTCTCCTATAATGATTAAACCGGAAACAAAGATAGGGCATTTCTCCGACTCCCCGCACCGCTCGACCGCTTTTTGCCTAACTTTGCCCGCGATTTTGTCTCTGCTGGGGCGAAACGGGCGGTAAGGCAAAGTGAAGAATCCTCTTCGAAAGCACTCCGGCAAGCCACAATGACGGTTGCTTTTAGCCTACTAGATACCTCAAATCCCTTACCTTGATAAGTGGCTAACTGCCGTTAGCCACCAAACAAAAACGTGAGAAGGACATAGAAAAAGGGCTAGCTCCTCCTTGAAAGGCGCAGATTAACGTTTGAGGATTCCCTAGTCAGGGTTATCAAGACGGCGGAGGAAGCGTGATTTTTTCTTCCCCTCCCCGTAAGAAACGGGCCATCCCGTGCGACTAACCCCATCGGAAAAACGAAAGGAACAAGTGACATGGAAGAAGAGTTTATCGAACGGATAAGAGCGCACGAGGGCATCCTGCGGAATATATGCGACATCTACTTCTACCGCCATCCCTACCGGGAGGACTGCTATCAGGAGATGCTCATCAGGCTATGGAGGGCCTACCCGGCCTTTAAGGGGCAGTGCGCCTTCGCCACATGGATGTATCGGGTGGCCTTGAACACGGCCATCGACCTCGTGAGGCGGGAGTCCGTGCGGCCCCTCCATAGGGAGCTGACCGCCGCGGAGTACGCCCTGCGCGACGCTTCCGGCGGGAACGCCGAGGCCGAGTTACGGAAAGAGCGGCTCTACCGGGCTATCGACACCCTGACGGAGGTAGATAAGGCCATCATCCTGCTCTACCTCGAAGAGAACGACTACAAGCAGATTGCCGAGGTGGTGGGCCTATCGGTCAACCACGTGGGAGTCAAGATTAACCGAATCAAGAAACAACTAATCAAACTACTGAAAGATGGAGACGAATGAACTGACCAGATTATGGAAGGCGGTGGGCGAGGATACGGCCCGGGAGGTGAAGACCCGACCCGCCGACATCGCAAGCATGATAGGCAAGCGGCGGAGCGCCCTCATGGAGCGGGCCGACCGGAGGCTAAGGCTATGGACGTGGATATTCGGGGGGCTCGCTCTGTGGAACGCGTTCGGCGTCGCGGTGGAGCTGCTGATGGGGGAGGCGCACTCCTTCACGCAATGGTGCGGGCTGCTCGCCGCGCTCGTCCTGCTTCGCTCCGTAGTCATCCGGAGGCGGTCGCTCGTCGCTCCTCGCCCGGATGTCACCCTCAAGGAGGCCACCCTCCTGCTGCGCAGGCGGCTGAGGCGCGAGCTGCTCGTCGAGTTCCTGACGCTACTCTTCCTCTGCGGCTCGGCGGCGGCTTACATGGCCTTCACCACCTTCGGCTCCCCCGCCTTCCGTGCCGAGGGGACGGGGTTCAAGGCGTTCGCCGTCGCCGCGGTCGTCTGCTTGGCCGCCGTGCCGTGGATAGTGCGCCTCGTGCAGCGGTGGCGGTACGAATCGCTGCTCAAGGCGCTCGACAAAGAGGCGCGGCTGTTGGAGGAAAGCGAATAAATCCATACTTTTGCCACCCGATACATTTATATATATAGACAGACCCTACATGACACGTTACAGAATCACTCCCCCCACGAGCGTCGCCGCCACCGTTCAGCTACCGGCGTCGAAGAGCATCAGCAATCGGGCCCTCATCATCAACGCCCTCGGCAGGGGCGCCTTCCCGCCCGCCAACCTGTCCGACTGCGACGATACCCGCGTCATGGTCCGCGCCCTGAACAGCGGGGACGAGACCATAGACATCATGGCGGCGGGAACGGCGATGCGCTTCCTGACCGCCTACCTGAGCGTCACCCCCGGCGAGCGGGTCATCACCGGAACCGAGCGCATGAGGCAACGGCCCATCAGCGTACTGGTGGACGCGCTCCGCTCGCTCGGGGCCGACATCGGCTACGTGGAGCGCGAGGGCTTCCCCCCGCTGCGCGTCAGGGGAGGGCGGCTGCGGGGCGGGCAGGTTTCCCTAAGCGGAAGCGTCAGCTCGCAGTACATCTCCGCCCTGCTGATGATAGGCCCCGCCTTGCCCGAGGGCCTGACGCTCCACCTGACGGGCGATATCATCTCCCGTCCCTACATCGACCTCACCCTGCGGCTGATGAACGATTTCGGGGCCTCGGCCCGATGGCTCGCCGCCGACCGCGTGGCGGTGGAACCGAGGCCCTACCGCTGCGTCCCCTTCATCGTGGAGAGTGACTGGAGCGCGGCCTCCTACTGGTATCAGATAGCGGCCCTCTCCGCCGACCCCGACATCGAGCTGAAGGGGCTGTTCCGCCACAGTTATCAGGGCGACAGCCGCGGGGCGCGGCTGTTCGCCCGGTTGGGAGTCGCTACGGAGTACACCGACGGCGGCGTGCGACTGCGGCGCAGCGGCCCGCTTCCCGAGAGGATAGAGGAGTGCTTGGTCGACATACCCGACTTGGCGCAGACCTTCGTCGTTACCTGCGCCCTGCTCGGCGTTCACTTCCGCTTCACCGGACTGCAAACCCTAAAGATTAAGGAGACCGACCGCATAGCCGCGCTGAAGGCGGAGCTACGGAAACTGGGCTACCTCGTCGAGGAGGAGGGCGGCGACACGCTGCGGTGGGACGGAGCGACGACCGAGCCGGAGGCCGACCCCGTGATACGTACCTACGAGGACCACCGCATGGCGATGTCGTTCGCCCCCGCTGCATTCCGCCATCCCGGACTGACGATAGCCGAGCCTCAGGTGGTCTCCAAGTCATACCCCCACTATTGGCGTGACCTCCGCGCCGCCGGGTTCGTAATCGCCGAGGCGGAGTGACACGCTCCTCCCCGCCCCATAGGATATGAGAAGCTCCCTCCCCCGACGCTCGTCGCCGGAGGAGGGAGCTTATGGTCTCCGCACTGCGGTTCCGCTATTCTCCCCTGAAGTATTCAAAGGCCTTGTCGAGCCACACGTCACGGCCCTTCTCCACGTCTTCCACGGTCTGCGTCACGGGGATGTCGATATGGACACCCCTCCGCTGTCCCAGTCCCCACTGCGGATAGAAGGCTCCCGCCATCGTGTAACTCAGGCGGACTCCCCTCGGGAGATACAAGTATCCGAGGTGGCCTATCGCGCCCGCCGTCTGCGTGCCGATTATCACGGCGTTGGGAGCTTTCCGGTAGGCTATGGCCTGTATCTCGCCAATGTTCTGGGTGCGCTCGTCTACCAATATCGCCACCTTTCCCTTGAAGGCTTCGGGGTCTTCCCTGCCGACCTTGCCCACGATGTCGAGGAAGAAGTTGCCGGGGAAAGTCTTGGAGTTCATGGAGTACCACATGAATTCCTCCGGCTCAGGGCAGATATACCCGCCTATGATGTTCTGCGCATAAGACTTGGGGTAGTCACGCAGGTCGATGATGATGGCGTTATATCTGTTCGGGTGCTCCTTCATGAATTCGACGCTCTCCCTCAAATTGGCGGCCGTGGCCTCGCTCAGGTCGAAGTAGCGGCTCTTCACGCCGCTTCGGTAGCGGTCAGACTCCCGTCCCTCTGCCCATCTTCTCGTATAGGTCTGGGTAGGCACGAGCATGGTCTTCTCCCTGCCTTTATAAGTCACGGTGACCTCCTCCTTCTTTTCCGGGGTCAGGAACATCCGTTGGGCTACCCCGCGCTTCATACCGGCTTCGTTCGAGGCGGATATGAGGGGCCGAAGCTCTGCGGACAGCTTGTCTACGGTCTTCCCGTTAACGGCCTTTATCACCGAGCCGCGGTCTATCTCGGCCAAGCGGGTAGAGGCTACGGCGTAGTCTCCCTTGTCCGTCACGGTCAGCGTGAGCGGCAGTCCCCGGGGCTTCTCCTCCTTCGCCTCGTCCTTGCCGAAGCTGACGCGCACGTTGGAGTCGTTCATCTCCGCCGCCAGTCTCTCTATGGAGCGGTTGAGCGCCTCCTCCGAGGCGGCGTCCAGAAACTCCGGCAGGTACCGGCGCAGCAAGCCGCTCCAGTCGTTGTCGGTCTGCGTAGTGTAGGGGTAGCAGTAGGCTATGGCGTTCCACATACGGTAGAGCGTGAGGATGCGGTAGCCTTGATCGTCCCACCCTATCTCCTTGTAGGGCTTCTCGCGGGTGAACTCGACCTCTTCCTTTCCGCCGAGGGGTACTAAGTAGTAGTTGAATACGGGATTACGCTTGGCGTCCCTTATCCTAAGGAGCTTGCGGGAGAGTTCCTTGCCGAGCAGCTCCTCGTCGCCGAGCCACTGTAGCGGGGCGAAGCGGTGGAACTGGGCCGAGTCCGCTACGGTGTAGTCCACCTGTCCCTCTATTTCGCCGTACTTGTCGACCCATCGCTTCAGCAGCTTGTTCCGCTCTTCCTTGTCCGAGGCTTCCGCTATCTGCGGCAGCACGCGGAACAGCTCGAAGTCCCAGTTGTAGTTACCTTCGGTCACGCGGGGATGATAGTATTTGAGGAATCCCCACACCTTGCCGAGCAGCTCCAGATTGTCTAAGGTCTGCTCGTCGGCCTCCTTAAGGCGTACGCGGGAGTTCTTCGTGAACTCCACGTCCTTGTCCGCCTTCCGGGTGGGGTTGACCAATATGTCGAGTGAATGCCCGTCGATAGAGACGTCGCAGTCGCTGACCCATAGCTTCATGTCGCCCGAGGCTACGATGCGGAAGTAGAAGTGCTCCGTGCGGGGCAGGGGCATCTCTACGGAGAACTCCGTCCAGTCCGCCGAGCCTTCGCACTCGCGGCGCACTCTCTCCTGCTCATTGGTCGACTGGTAGGTGTCGAGCGCGATGAGGAAGTCTACCGTGCCCTTCTTCGGGGCCTCGTACTTGTACTTCCCGCTGAAGGTGACCTTGTCGCCTACGATGTCTCGGTTGTAAAGATGGAAGAAGGTGAGCACCATCCCGGTGTCTCCGGGCTGAATCAATACGCTGGCCTGATTGTCACAGCGGGTAAGGGTGTCGACCCGGGTGAGCCGTCCGTCGCTGAACCATCCCATAGGGGACATGGCCAGATAATTACCGGGATAGGGGTAGACGCGCGCGCTGTCGAACGAAAGGAATCCCCTTTCCACTCGCTCCGCCTTCTTAGTACACGCCGTGAACGCGAGTACGCAGAGCAATGCCAGATAAAAGATTTTGCTTTTCATGCTGTAAGTATAGTTATTGTTAATAAACGGTGCGCAATTTAAGTAATCTTTACCATGTATCAAAGGAATAAGGAAATAATATTAAAATATTTAAGCCCCAATCGTCATTAGAGAATTTCGTGTTCCAAATGTAAGGACGTTTAAGCTTGCTCAGGGCTCTTTTGACGGGATGTTTTTCGCTTCCGCGATGAGGGGCATTCACATTAAGCTTTCTCCACTTGTCAGCTCGCCCTGCGGCTCGCGAGAGATAGCCCTACGGCTCGCGAGAAATAGGGCAGCGGCTCATGAGAAATAGGGCGATGGCTCACGAGTCGTAAAGTTACGCTACGGACGGCCTCCGCCTTTTTCGTGTTTTGGGAGGATTCTCACCCGTTTTCGCTTCTAACTCATTGGGTTTTCTGAACAGGATAAAAGAGTTTTTAGTGCGGACCACTCTGATAGGACGCGTCAACTGATAGCCGCCCAGTTGACGTTCGTCTTGCGTAATGCCTTCAGCTGTTTCCACAGAATCTCGTTCTCCGGGTTTCGCTCTTCCGGGTCGCCGTTCACGATTTCCTCCGCCACCCCCCGGACGTATTGCAGTAGTTGGCCGTCGCGGGCTATGTCCGCTATCTTTAGGTCAAAGGCTACGCCGCTCTGCTGCGTTCCTTCCAAGTCGCCCGGCCCTCGCAGCTTCAGGTCCGCCTCGGCGATTTCAAAGCCGTCGTTCGTGCGCACCATAATCTCAATGCGCTTGCGGGTATCCTCCGTCAGCTTATAGTTGGTCACCAAGATGCAGTAGGACTGGTCGGCTCCACGGCCTACGCGTCCTCGCAATTGGTGGAGCTGTGACAGCCCGAAGCGTTCGGCGTTCTCGATAATCATTACCGACGCGTTGGGTACGTTCACCCCAACTTCAATTACTGTGGTAGCTACCATAATCTGCGCCTCGCCGGATACGAAAAGCTGCATTTGTTCATCCTTCTCGGCGGGCTTCATCTTGCCGTGCACCTTGCAGACCTTGCAGTCGGGAAATTCCTCCACGATGTGCTGATAGCCTTCTTCGAGGTTCTTCAGGTCAATCTTCTCGCTTTCCTTTATCAGCGGATAGACGATGTAGACCTGTCTGCCCTCCGCTATTTGTTTCCGTACGGAGCGGTAAAGGCTCTCCCTGTGGCTGTCGAACTGATGAATGGTCTGCACCGGCTTCCGGCCCGGCGGCAGCTCGTCGATGACGGAGACGTCCAAGTCACCGTACAGAGTCATCGCTAACGTTCTCGGGATGGGCGTGGCGGTCATCACGAGTACGTGGGGCGGCCGCTCGTTCTTGCTCCACAACCTCGCGCGTTGGGCTACTCCGAAGCGGTGCTGCTCATCTATCACCACAAAGCCCAGAGAGGAGAAGTGCACCGTGTCCTCAATGACGGCGTGGGTTCCTATCAGTATCCTCACGTCACCCGTCAGCAGGCCTGAGAGAATCGCCTCCCTCTTCTTCCCCTTCACCGAGCCGGTCAGCAGTTCAACCCGTATGTCCATGCCGAAAAGCAGCTCCTTGATGGTCTCGTAATGTTGGTTGGCCAGTATTTCCGTAGGCGCCATCATGCAGGCCTGATAGCCGTTGTCCAACGCCAACAGCATACTCATCAGCGCTACTAATGTCTTGCCGCTGCCCACGTCGCCTTGCAAGAGGCGGTTCATCTGCCGCCCGCTGCCCACGTCGCTCCTTATCTCCTTCAGCACTCGCTTCTGCGCTCCTGTCAGTTGGAAAGGCAGATTCCGGGTGTAGAAGGTATTGAATAGCGTTCCCACCTTTCCGAACACGTATCCCCGATATCGCCTCTGCCTGTCTTTAGCGTAACGGAGTATATTCAATTGGATGTAAAACAGCTCCTCGAACTTTAGTCGGTAGCGCGCCCTGCGTAGCGAGTCCGAAGTGGCGGGGAAATGAACGTTCCGTAGCGCTTCCGTCAGCGGCATCAGATGATGTTCTGCCAACAGCTTTGGCGAGAGGGTCTCGGGCAAAGGTTCCCGTATCAGTTGGATGACCGCCGTCATCATCTTCTCTATAGCGTGTGAGTTGAGGAAACTCCGCTTCATCTTTTCCGTCGTGCTGTAATAGGGTTGCAGGCCGACGGTGGAGAGCTTCAGTTCGTCCGCCTTGTCTATGTCGGGATGAGCCACATTAATCCGACCGTTGAATACGGTTGGCTTCCCGAAAACGATGTATTCCTCGCGAAGTTTATATTTCTCTAATATATACTTAATCCCCTGAAACCAGACCAAGTCCACTACGCCCGTGCCGTCTGAGAAGTGAGCGGTCAGTCTGCGTCGCCGTCCCTCTCCCGTTGTCTCGAAGCCGAGGATGGTTCCTTTCAGTTGAATATAGGGCATATTGCCGTCTATCTCCCGAATGAGATAAACCCGGCTCCGGTCTACATATTTATAAGGAAAATAATAAATCAAGTCACGCAAGGAGTAGATGCCCAGTTCCTTGTTCAGCACGGCGGCCCTTTGTGGACCTACTCCGGAGATATACTTTATGTCGCGGGTGGCTAGATCGAGCATGACAGGAGGGCGTTCCCTACTTGTAAGTCAAAGGGGGTGGTAATCTTAATGTTCTCGCGGTTGCCTGTAGTTAAACGAACAGGAACTCCTAGCGCCTCCACAACCGAGGCGTCGTCAGTAAAGGAAGAGGTGTATTCTTGCGTATAAGCCCGCTTCAGCAGGTCAATGTCGAACACTTGAGGAGTTTGCACTAGCTTGTAGTCTCCCCGGGCCACCGTCTCGCTGCCCGTATCAGTCAAGTGTCTGAGCGTCTCGACAACATCGGTTATGGGAACGACCGCTCCATATAGTCCGGCCTCTTCGTAACAGTTTCGGATAACCTTCACGGAAACGAACGGTCTCACTCCGTCATGCACTCCGACCAAGCCGGGACCTTCCACCCGCTCCAATCCGTTCTTCACTGAATGAAAACGGGTTTCTCCGCCATTCACCACCAGATGGTCCACCGCGAACCGGTGCTTCTCGCAGAGCTGTCGCCAGAAGTCTTGTTGCCCTTGCGGAAGCGTCAAGACAATGCGTAAATCCGCATCGTAGTTTCTGAAGACTTCTAGCGTACGCATTAATATAGGTTTGCCGCCGAGAGGAAGAAACTGTTTCGGCGTTTCTACGCCCATTCGCGTTCCCTTCCCTCCGGCGACAATAATCACGTATCGCTTCATAAGCGCTTTAACGTTTCACGCACATCGCTTCCGTCAGTTCGCTCGCCTTTTCCTTACCGGCTAACAGCTCAACGACGGTCAGCGCAAATTCCATTGAAGCGCCCGGCCCTTTGCCCGTCACTACATTCCCGTCACGTACGGCAGGCTCTCCCGTACACTCGGCTCCTTCCAGATATTGCTCGAACCCGGGGTAGCACGTCGCCTTCTTCCCCTTCAGCAAGCCCAATTTGCCCAGTACCATCGGGGCGGCGCATATTGCGGCCACTGGTTTCCCTTTTGACGAGAAGTCAACGAGCAGCTTGCAAAGTCCTTCGTGTTCACCTAATGTAGCGGCTCCCGGCATTCCTCCGGGCAACAGCAATAGCTCGGCGTCGTAGAAATCACAGTTGTCGAAGTTTACGTCGCAAAGTAAAGATACGCCATGCGCACCTCGCACAATCTCGTCCGGAGTAACCGATACGATTTTCACGTTCCGTCCTGCACGACGTAACACATCTACTGCGGTCAAGGCTTCAATCTCTTCAAAGCCGTCCGCAAAAAAGACATACACTGTTCCCATAATTCAATTCCTTATTTTTAGGATTTGTGGAGAAAGAGTAAAAAGACAGACAGGGTTGGTGCTTCTTCTCTTC
>CASDXF010000004.1:0-94878 GCA_949285075.1 uncultured Bacteroides sp.
AACTGAAAAACAACCCGCACAAGGGAAGCATGGCCATGAAGCGGAAAATGGCCGGATGGGATATCGGTTTCCTTGAGGAACTGTTGGATGCCGAGTGGACTATGGCGGAAAAAGGAAAGAAGGTTGAAAATCAAATCACTAAGTAACGCGTCAGCCCTGTGGTAGCTACCTTGACATTTACTTGGTAGCTACCTTGACATTCACTTGGTAGCTA
This sequence comes from uncultured Bacteroides sp., assembly GCA_949285075.1. Lineage (GTDB taxonomy): Bacteria > Bacteroidota > Bacteroidia > Bacteroidales > Bacteroidaceae > Bacteroides. Next base: position 215 of record CASDXF010000004.1, read on the forward strand.
CCTTGACATCTGCTTGGTAGCTACCTTTACATTCCCTTAGTAGCTACCAAGTATGTCTCGTCTTTGGGAAACGAGGCTGTCGTGTTACTGAAACCGCTGATATTCAAGCCTGTCAGGAGCCCGACTCTCAAGTCGAGGCGATGCCTTCACTCCGCCTCACCCGGTAAATCTTCCTCATCAGCGCGGGCAGCGCCACAAGCAGCAGGGGCAGTCCCGCGACGAATCCGCCTATCACCGCCACGGCCAACGGCTGCTGCATCTGCGCTCCCGTACCTATTCCCAACGCGAGGGGCATCAGCGCGAGGACGGCTCCGATGGCGGTCATCAGCTTGGGCCGGACGCGCAGGGCGATGGCGTAGTCCACCGACTCCTCCACCGTGCCGCCCCGCCGGCGATTCATCTTGTATTGCCATACCGTAAAGATGGAGTTCTCCGCCAAGATGCCCACAATCATGATGATGCCCGTATAGCTGCTGACGTTGAGCGGCACGCCCGTCACCCATAAGGCCAACAGGCAGCCGCACACGCCCATAAGGGAGATGAACAGCACGGAGAGCGACAGCCGCCACTCGCGCAGCAGAAACATCAGCACCGTAAGGACAAGCAGCGTGGCGAGGCTGAGTATCATCGCCAGCTCGCGGAACGACTGCCGCTGCTCGGCGTACGCCCCGCCGAAAGAGAGGCTATAACCGGACGGAAGCGACAGCCGCTCACGGAAGGCCTTCCTCAGGTCGCCGACCGCTCCGCCCAAGTCCCGGTTCTCCAGTCGGGCGGTCAGCACGATGTCGCTCTTCAAGTCCTCGCGCCGCCGCTCTATCTCGCCGGGGACGACCTTCACGTCGCAGAAGAAGGAAAGCGGACGGGGGGAGCCGTCGGGCAGGAAGATGAGCCGCCGTCGCAGAAGCTCGGGAGAGTTGTCCGCGAAGTCAGTGAACCGCAGAAGAACGCGGCGCATCTGCTCGCCGTCCTGCACGGAACCGATTTGCAGCCCGCCCGTCATGGCCGCCTGAGCGGGATGAGGCTCGATGATGCCTTCCGGCTGACTGAGGGGAACGCCTCCCGTGTATGCGGCGAGCTGCTCCTGAAAGTCGGTCAGGGAGATGCCGAACCGCGAGAGCCTTTCCTCGCGGGGGACGAACACCAACGACGCCCCGGCCGGAACAAGCCCGTTGTCGATGTCCACCACGCCGGGGACTGACCGCATAATCCGCTCCGCTTGGGCCGCCACTCGTTGCAGGGTGGCGTAATCGTCGCCGAATATCTTTACTTCGATAGGCTTCGGCGTGCTCATCAGGTCGCCCAAGAGGTCGGCGATGCGTTGGCCGAAGTCGACGGTCATTACCGGAACCGCCCGGGAGATGCTTTGCCTCAGGTCGCTGATGACCTCGGGTGTGGACTTGCTCCGGTCTTTCCTCAGCTGGATAAGGTAATCGCCGAAGTTCGTGGGGCGGGTCTTGAACGACATACCGAGAGCCGTGCGCCGGGAGTAGGTCTCCACGTCGGGGTGCGCCATGATGACACGCTCCATCTGCTGGCACAAGCGGTCGGTCTCCTCAATGTCCGTACCCGCCGGAGAATGGTAGTCGAGCACGATAGTCCCCTCGTCCAAGTCGGGCAGGAAACCGGAGGAGAGCCGCGTGGAGGCGTACCAACCGCCAAGCCCCAAGAGCAGGACGAACACGGCGGCGACGGCGGGCCTCCGGTACAGGGATTTCAATAAGGAATCGAAGGCGACGAGCGAAGAACGCCGCGGCTTCACCTTCGCCACCCTCCGCTCTTCATGGCCAAAGAGAATGTGAAAGACGGGGAGAAGCAGCCACGTCACGAAGAAGGAGGCCGCCATTGTGAGCAGCATCGTATCGGACAGTTCCTTGAAGAAGCTGCCCGCCAGTCCGCTCATCAGCCGGAAGGGGAAGTGTATGACGATGGTGGCTAGCGACGAGGCGACCATAGCGGGAAACAGGTCACGGATGGCGTGCCGCACCACCGTGAAGCGGTCCGCCCCGGGACGCTCCTCATGTTCACGGTGTATCTGCTCGATGATGACAATCGCGTCGTCTATTATCAGTCCGACGGAAGCCGCCATCGCGCCGAGCGACATGACGTTGACGGTAATCCCCGCCAAGTAACACAGCAGGACACTGAACGCCACCGTCACGGGAATGGTGAGCATCACCGCCAGACTCGACCGCCATGAGCGCAGGAACAGCACCATGACCGCGAGAGCCAGAAACAGTCCCTCATAGATGGTGCGCAATACACTGTGGATGCTGTCGCCCACGAAAGCGCTCTGGTTATAGTAAGGCTTCAGCTCGTAGCCTTCGGGAAGCAAGGTGCGTATCTCTTCGGCCTTCCGCTCCACGTCTTGGGCGAAGGTCAGGAGGTTCACGCCGGGCTGCTTCACCAAGTCCACTAGTACGGCGTCGTTGCCGTCGGCGTTAATCTTCAGGAACTCCTGCTGCTCTTGTATCTCTACCTCGGCAACGTCTCGCAGGCGGACAACCCGCTTGCCGTCGTTACGGATAATGACATCGCGCAGCTCCTCCAAACCGTGGAGCTGCGTATCGGTCAGCGAGAGGTAAAGGCGACCGTAATCGGCTACGTTCCCGTTGCCCAAGACGAAGTTGGTCTGTGCGAAGGCGGCCTTTATCCGGGCCGGAGTAACGCCCAACGCCGACATCCTCGACGCGTCGGGCTTCACCACGAACTCCTTCGCCTTGCCGCCCCGCACCACCACGTTGCTGATGCCGTCGACCTGCGAGAACATGGGGCGTACCACGAGGTTACCCACGTCACGCAGGGCGATGCGGCTGTGCGTCCGGCTCTCTAAGGTAAAGCCATAGACGGGAAAGAGCGACTGGTTCATCGCTTCGGTGGAGATGACCGTCCCGGCGGGAAGGAAACCTTTTATCTCGTTGATGCGGCTCTCCAACTGGGTCTTCAGGGCGTAGATGTCCAGTCCCCAACGGAAATAGACGTCAATGACGCAGCTGCCCCGCAAGGTGCTGCTCTTGACCACGGTGGTGCCTTGTACCTTCTTCACCGCACTCTCCAACGGTTTGGTAACGGTAATCATCATCCGGTCTACCGGTTGCTGGCCGGCATCGGCTATGACGGTGACACGCGGGAAGAGCACTTCCGGAAACAGGTTAGTCTGCATTTGCGTATAACTGTATACACCCGCAAGCAGGAGGAGCAAGCCCACAAAAAGAATGGGCTTGGCGTAGAGTTGATGGTAATTCTTATTGCGCATGACGCTTGGTTTACTGTGGCTAAAGGTTGAAACGGTTGTGTATTTACAGAAGCGCCGTTTTTACTTATTCATATCGGTTATTCGATGTACTGATACCCTGCCGCTGTCTGGCAGGGCGTAGCCTCCGGTCAGCACGATGCGGTCTTCAGGGGTCAACGCTCCTCTGACCTCAACGCTGTCGGCGGTGACACCGCCCACCTCCACGGGTACCCGAACCGCCGTACTGTCATCTGCGAGTTTCATCACCCAATGGGCCGTCAGTTCTTCATTGCTCTGTACGGCACTTTTGGGCAGAATCATCGCTTTGCCCTCGGGGGTACTTTCGGGGAGCAGGACTTTCACGTTCATGCCTTCGGGCAGGAAAGGAGCGTCGGCGTACGCGATGACGGGCTGTGACTGTGAGATGACGTTCATCGTGGCCAAAGGGTTTCCGATGGTTGCTGTCAGACGTGTATCGTCGGGCAGTATCAGTGTACATGTCTTTCCAACCGTAGTGTATTTCGCTTCCTCGTATGGTACATTCAGCAAGAAGACAAGGCTTCCGTTCTCGGCGAGAGTGCAAAGCGTCGTTCCTTCCGGTACATAGTCTCCCGCTTGTTGCAAGACGTTGAGCAAGATTCCGTCCTTACCGGCACGGACCGTTATCGGCCGCGTCATGATGGAAGAGAGGGCGTGCTGTTCCTTGCTCTCCAATTCATACAGTGGTTGTCCGGCCTTCACCCAATCGCCGGGTTGTGCGTATACATTTGTTATATAGGCGGCGATTGGGGCGGAAACGATTGATTTGTTCAGGTAAGCGGTAGTAGCCGACAAAATGATATCGTTCGGAAGATTTCCATAACTGACGTGTGTCAGGGTGACGGCAGTGGCCGGGGCAATCGTTTCGCTTATTTCCGCATGCCGGCCGCATGAGGTGAAGCAGGCGAGGGTCAGGAAAATCAAATTAATTATCTTCATATCTCATTACTATTTACCAGTTCCAGTAATTGTAAGCGGTTACCAACAATTGTTGATTAGCTTTCAGCGCCATGTAGTCTCGCTTTGCTTGAATTTTACTCCGAAGCACGGTGATGTAGTCTATTACGGAACGCTGTCCGGCCCGAATCTCCTTCATGTAATCGGAAAGCACGGCGTCATACTCGGCGAGCTGACGGACTAAAGCCTTTTGCCGTTCATCGTACGTCCGCATTTCCGATAAATACCGCTTTTTGCGTTGGTTCATCTGGATTTGAAAATCCTTTCGATAGTGAGCGATGGTTTTTTGCTGTATCTGCGCTTGCCACTCTTTTTGACGCTTTTGCTTCCCGTCGAAAATTGTCCATGAGAAGGTCAATCCGGCACTCCAACCGAAGTGGCGATATGGGTGGGCATATTCATTTAACCGCAATCCACCATCGACGAATAAGTTGAGTTGTGGTTTATATTGTGACTTGAACGAACGCAAGTCCGCCGCTACGTTAAGACTGTCTAGTCTGTACTGTTTCATGAACGATGAGAGCGTGTGCTCGGTTAGGTTAGGATATAGACAGAGTGCTTCCAGCCGGACGATTGTGGTATCCGCTATGCCGCACAGGATGTTTAAGTCCGACAGATGTGTGCGGAAGGATTGATTGGAGACGATCTTTAGGTCATGGTTTGCTTCTCTCTCAATGGCGAGCAGGTTCAGGTCGGATTGCATGGCTATTCCGTCCCGTACGAGTTTTTGTACGATAAGTTCTTGTTTCGCTAAGATATTCCCGATAGAATCCGCGAAGTCTATTTGAGTCTTGTCTAATAGGCAAAGAATATATTGTTCGGTAACGGTACGTTCCAACAGATGTTCCTCTAGTTTGATGTCGTTCGCTAAGATGTCCGCTTGTATTCGGGTCTGTTCTTCGGCGACCCGATATGAGCTTCGTCCCAATAATGGTTGCGTCCAAGTGATGCCTGCGTGTAGATGTCCGCTGCTTTCGCCCAAATCGTAGCCGTAATAATCCGTCCCGTCTTGCGCGTTCCACTTGAACGAAGTCTTTCCTCCTTCTTTAGAAACGATAGGGACAAATAGATAATCTCCGTTCACTTCCATTTTTGAACGGGTATAGAGCGCTTCCAAACGTTTTAATTTAATTTGCTGATGGATATTTGATTGTGGTAATCCCGAAGAAGCGGGCTATTGACTTTCGCCGTTTCAATATAATGGGATAAATTGTGAACAGTTTCCTGTCCTTTCAGTATAGTGGCACAGAAGAGAGAAAGTAAGAGGCTTAGCCGAATCATACCCATATCGTTTTTTTCGGCGAAAATAAAAGAGGATATTGTAGAAATCTTGAAGGAGGGCTTTTTTAATGCCTTATGGTTTCGTTGGCTAAAGGATTGTTTTACTCTAAAACAAGAATGAGGAAAGTCTCTTTGTTCAATTAAATCATGGGCTGAACCATATATTAATGAGACAAGTCGGATGTCGGTATGTTCTAGTTTTGCTACTTTCTGAGGGCAGAATGTTAAAGGACATGAAAGATAAAAGTAGGAGGAAAACAAGCGGTTTTCCTCCTACTGGAAGTTATTTTGAACTATTCATCAATCCCGTACACTTGGGAATGGATGGTTCGTTTCACTTCTTCAAAGTCTTTGTCGGCGTCTAATGAGCCATATACCATGAGTCTCATTGGCAGCCAACCGTCTCCTTTTCTGTATGGTGGTTGGCTATATTCCTTTTCCCACAGCGTGAAACCCTGCCGTTGGTAGAAACCGATGCGGCGTTTGGCCATTTCCTCTACCGGAAGCTCCACTTCCAGTACGATAGGGCGTTTCAGTTGCTCGCGCAGGCATTCTAACGTTAGCCGTCCGTAGCCTCCGTTTCGCAGGATAGGTGCTGTAGCGAAGTGTTCCGCATAGTAGAAACGGTCGAAATCCCAATAGGTGATGAATCCTACAGGCCGTTCATTGTCAAATACAATATTATTGTAGAACCTTTCCGTATGGTCTGTGTGGTCTCTCAAGTCTTTTAAGGGGCGATATTCTTCCGTAGGGAACGAATCCACCAATAACTTTTCCATAAATTCGTACTGCTGTACGTCTGAAGTTTTAATAGGTTGCAGTCTAATCATACAATAATTCTGTTTTAGTTAGCGATATTTGTTTGTCTGTCTAATCGTTAAGGTACGTAGAAGCGTATCAGGCGCGTTAGTGCCCGTTGGCAGACCGGGCAGAACTCCGGGTATTCGTTCGTTCTCATCCGACAATTGAACGAGGCCCGATAGATGCCCTTAGCGGAGTAAGCCCCTCCCTCATACACTCCGATAGCGTATTTTGTCTGTTCGGCGGCGGGCGTGGGTATCGGGGTGTCGGCGGTGAGCATGTCTTCCCATTTGGTGGCGAAATCGGTCCGGGTAGTCACGTTCTGTTCCCACGGTTCTACGTTCAGCGGGTAAGTGTCGCTCATCACGTCGTTCTCGTAGAAATACTCGTCAGCCAATCCACCGAAGCTATGACCAAACTCATGTACGACAACGGGTCTGAATTGCGCGTGATGGGCGGTGGTTAAGGTATATGAATTATAGATTCCTCCTCCTCCATACACGTCCGTGTTTGCCAATAGGATAATGTGCTCGTACGGAATGCCGGCCAATATGTTGTGGACGGCTTTTATCCGACTAGTCGTCAGATAGCGTTCGGAATAAAACGTATCGAAATGTGAGAATACTGCGGTCTTTTTCCATTGATTTTTTCTTGGAACGCTTACTCCACTGTCTTCCGAGGGACAGGCCACCGCCACCACGTTGAACTTTTGTTTCATCGACCGGAACGGTTCGTGCGAGAATATGCTTTCGCAGGCCGTTTGCGCATCGGCGTAGAATGTTTCCATTTCCTTTTCCGTATATCCTTCTGCCATGATTGCCACGTCAATGCATTCCTTTTCGTCACCGTTCCGCAGCAAATAGCGGTATGGAGGGATGTGCGAGGTTCCTCTTTGATGAATCAGTATGTCGTTCGGGTCTATCGTATGCGTGAAGCGGGTCATGACTTCCCTTTTGGGGTTAAAGAGAGTGACTTCCACTGTTGCCTGCCGCTTGGGGAAAGGGAGGAGAAATGTATTCTCGAATCCTTTGGCGGTTATTCGCGCCTCTTCGGTAGTTAACCATTCCTGAAATAATGAAGAGAACGAAGTCTTATAGATATATTTTCCTGTTGCCGCGTCTTTCATGGCTATTTGCCCGTTGCCGGCTAGAGGGAGTTCCGACAGATGATGGCGGCGTCCCGCCCACGTGGGTAGCTGAGACAATTCGTCTAAGACAATAGACTGGCTATGCGCATCTCCTGTAAAGAGATAGTCTACTCTCAGCGTCTTATCTATGAAATATTCGGTAAAGTCTTGTGCTCTTGCCTCTATGGTGGCAATGAATGCGAAAAAGAGAATGAGATAAGGATGCTTCATGATTTTATTTTTTATTCGCAAATATACTAATATTTATTGACAGGGTCTATTTTTGTAAATAAAACAAGTGAGTTGGAAACGTATTAATAAAAAATACCTATATTTGCGTAACAGATTTATTCGATTAAACAAATGTTTATATGGGACATCATCAACTGGACGCTTTAGACGAGCAGATTTTAAAAATGATTGCCGATAATGCGCGCATTCCGTTCTTGGAAGTTGCGAGAGTGTGTAACGTTTCGGGCGCGGCGATTCATCAGCGTATTCAGAAACTGACGAATTTGGGGCTATTGAAGGGAGCGGAGTATATCATTGACCCTGAAAAAGTGGGGTATGAAACCTGTGCTTATGTAGGTCTATACCTCAAAGATCCGGAGTCGTTCGAGAAGGTGCTGGCGGCATTGGAGGAAATACCGGAAGTCGTGGAGTGTCACTTTACGACGGGAAAGTATGACATGTTTATCAAGATTTACGCAAAGAATAATCAACACTTGTTAGGTATCATACACGATAAGCTGCAACCTTTGGGGCTGTCGCGTACGGAAACCCTCATCTCGTTCCATCAAGCTATCCGGAGGCAGATGCCGATAAACTTGGACTTGGATGCGGATGATTGATTAATCTTCAGCTTTTCACTCTTTCATAATCCACGAAATCATAAGGGCAGAGATGCTTTTCATCCACGGGATGAGGCTCTCTGCCTTTTTCGTGCCATTCCGCCGGCGATATTTCCGGGAAGAAAGCGTCCGCTTCGGCGGCGGAGGCGTGAACCTCCGTCAGGCAAAGCTCGTCGGCTATAGGGAGCGCCTGCCGGTAGACGCTTTCCCCACCCATAATGTACACGTGCTCGCTCTTGTCGCAGCTCTGGAGGGCGGCTTCGAGCGAAGTGAACACTTCCGCTCCTTGACATTGCAGGCCGGGACGTGAGGAGAGTACGATATTTCTTCGGTTGGGCAATGCGCCTTTGGGCAGCGACTCGAACGTCTTGCGGCCCATAATGACGGTATGTCCTGTGGTCAACGCCTTAAAGCGTTTCATGTCGTTGGGGAGCCGATAGAGCAACCGGTTGTCGTGGCCGATTGCCCTGCGGCGGTCTATGGCGGCTATGATGGATATTTTCATAATCAGTTCTTTTCCTTGTTTCCTATTCTTATACCGATACAGTTCCGGCGATGTGCGGGTGAGGGTTGTAGTCCGTCAGCTCAAAGTCCTCGTAGGTGAAGTCGAAGAGGCTTTTCACCTCAGGGTTCAGCTTCATCTGCGGCAGCGGCCTCGGCTCCCGGGTCAGTTGCAGCTTCACTTGCTCTATGTGGTTCAGGTAGATGTGCGCGTCGCCTAGCGTATGGATAAAGTCCCCCGCCTTCAGTCCCGTCACCTGCGCCGTCATGAGCAGCAGCAGGGCGTACGAGGCGATGTTGAAGGGCACGCCGAGGAAGATGTCCGCGCTGCGTTGGTAGAGTTGCAGGCTCAGCCGTCCGTTGGCCACGTAGAATTGGAAGAAGGCGTGGCACGGCGGAAGGTTCATGCGGTTTAGGTCGGCCACGTTCCATGAACTGACGATGATGCGGCGCGAGTCCGGGTTGCGCTTGATGGTCTCCACCGCCTCGCTTATCTGGTCGATGAAACCTCCCTCATAGTCGGGCCACGAGCGCCATTGATAGCCGTAGATGTGTCCGAGGTCTCCGTTCTCGTCGGCCCACTCGTTCCAGATGCGCACGCCATGTTCCTGAAGGTACTTCACGTTCGTGTCTCCCTTCAGGAACCAGAGCAGCTCGTAGATGATGGATTTCAGGTGCAGCTTCTTGGTGGTCAGACAGGGGAATCCGTCATCGAGGTTGAACCGCATCTGGTGGCCGAATACGCTTATCGTTCCCGTCCCCGTGCGGTCGCTCTTCTCCGTCCCTTCCGTCAGTACCCGGTTCAGCAGGTCTAAGTATTGTTTCATATCGTCTTTTTGTTCCGTCTGTTTACGCCGCGAAGATAGGAGTATTCGCGCAGAATAAGGGAGGATGGGTGGGAAAAATCTTTTAAAGCACCGGCGTGAACAGGTTGGCGAACCATCCGACGAACTTCCGCCATATCGACCGCTTTTTCCAGAACTCCGGAGTCAGCCTTGTGCAGTGGCGCGTGTCGTCGCTGAACATTTGGTTCAGTTCCGCCGTTACCGTCTTGTCGAAGATAAACGCGTTCGTCTCGTAGTCGTACCTCAGGCTTCGACTGTTCAGGTTCGCCGTGCCCACGGTGCAGAAAAGGTCGTCTACCGTCATGATTTTCGAGTGGTGGAATCCGCCATTGTACATGTAGACGTTCGCTCCCCGCTTCATGAGCTTGTGCAGCTTGTAGAGGGCCGCGTCGGGCGTGAAGGGCACGTCGGACACGGACGACACCATAATGTTGACCTCTACGCCCCGGTCGATGCTTCGTTGGAGCGCCTTCTTGATAGGGGAGGTCGGCACGAAATAAGGGTTGACGATGCGTATGTTTTTTTGCGCCGACAGGATAGAGGTGGCATACGCCTTCGTGATGGCCTTTCCCGTTTTCTTGGGAGTCCGGTCTACGATGGCTACCACGATGTAGGTGCTGTCCGAGCGTTCGGGCGGGGTAGGGAAGTACGCCTCGCCGCCCACGTGCTGTTTCGTCTCCTTGTTCCAGATGGTGAGGAAAATCTTTTGCAGCTCGCTCACCGCTCCGCCTTCGATGCGCATGTGCATGTCTCGCCACTCTCCGATTTCGGGCAGTCCGTTGATGTAGTAGTCGGCTATGTTCATCCCGCCCGTATAGCCCACCTTGCCGTCGATGACCACGATTTTCCGGTGGTCGCGGTGGAAGGCGTGGTTGATGTAGGGAAAGGTAAAGGGGTCGAACTTGACGATTTCGATGCCCTGCTCCCGTATTTTCTTCAGATGCCTTTTCTTTAGCGGCTTGTTGTTCGACCAGTTTCCGAAGGCGTCGAACATGGCTCTAACCTGAACGCCTTCCTTCGCTTTTTCGGCTAACAGCCGGAACAGTTCGCCGGCGATAGAGTCGTTACGGAAGTTAAAATATTCCAGATGGATATGATGCTTCGCCTCCCTGATGGCTTGAAAGAGGTCGACGAACTTCTCTCGTCCGCTTTTCAGCAATTTTACTTTGTTGTTGTCCGATATGGGGATGCCCGATTCCGCGAAATAGCGCAACATGAGCGAGTCGCTTGTCTGCTCTACGGAATCTTTGGCCCGTACATTCAGGCTGTCCGCCGTTTGCGCCTCCATCCGGAGCGATAGTGACAGCAAAAGCGAGCATAGGGCGATGATGTATATTCTCAAAACTTTTTTCTCTCTTTGGGTTTTACGGGGCAAATATACGACAACTCTCTTCGCCGTTTTCGGAAACTTGGGGATATTTATATCTTTTAACGGGGGAACGGCCCGGTTTTTCCTTTCCGGAGCGTGCCAAAGCGCATTGCGGCCGTTTCAAAGCCCTTAGGAATGCCGCCAAAGCGTGTTGCGTCCATTTCCAAGCCCTTAGGAATGCCGCCAAAGCGTGTTGCGGTCGTTTCCAAGCCCTTAGGAATGCCGCCAAAGCGTGTTGCGGCCATTTCCAAGCTCTTAGGAATGCCGCCAAAGCGCATTGTGGCCATTTCCAAGCCCTTGAGAGTGTCGCCAAAGCGCATTGTGGCTATTTTCAAGCCCTTGAGAGTGTCGCCAAAGCGCATTGTGGCCATTTTCAAATTCTTAGGGACGTTGCGGAAGGAGAAACCATCTGATTATTAAGCTCGTGAGAGATAGGGCCACGGCTCGTGAGAGATAGGGCTACGGCTCATGAGAAATAGGGCGGCGGCTCATGAGAAATAGGGCTACGGCTCATTAAGGATGAAGGCATCCACTTTTATAGGCTTATATAGGACGGTGAAACTGTCCGACTACGCTTGGACTCTGCGTCCGCTTTGCAAGGTTTGCGTTAATGGTGCTTCTGTTGCGTTTGTGCATACAGATACAGGACGGTGAAACCGTCCTACAATGCTTAGCCGTAGGTGTCGCAAGCGACACCTACGGTATACACACGTACTCTATATAATGCGACCCCAAAGGGGTCGAACTATCCGTTATCCTTGATTACCGCAATATTTCCTATATTTGCAGAAAATAGAAGTGAAGAAATGAGCTATACCCGATTACTTTACCATATCGTGTTTCGCCCTCGGAACAGTGTTCCCGCCATCAGCACAGAACATGAGGAGAAACTATATCGCTATATATGGGGATTCATCAAGAACAAAGGCGGCGTATTATACCGTATAGGTGGAATGCCTGACCATATACATCTACTTGTACAGCTACCTCCCACACAGTCATTGTCTGGTTTCGTACATGATTTAAAGTTGGGTACTCATAAATTCATGCGCGAACACACTGAGGAATTTCCTCGCTTTGAATCGTGGGGAAAGTCCTATTGCGCGCTGACTTGTTCGGAATCGGCAAAGGATATAGTAACTGATTACATCAAGAACCAGAAAACGCACCATCGGAAGACAAGTTTCCGGGATGAGTTGATGGCCCTGCTCTGTGAAAATGGGATAGATGTAGAAATGAAGTATTTCCTTCAGGAATGAATGCACGGTTCGACCCCTTCGAGGTCATAGCGCATGGAAGCCCTCGCCAACCGCAAGTGCCACTTCGTGCCACTCGCGGTTAAGCATCGTTGGACGGCTTCGCCGTCATTTGTCCGTATCTGTTTTGAACTGTCATTTACTCGAATCCGAATCATAGACCTCGGAGAGGTCTTACTGCGTTTAACCGCTGCGTACCGCGTAGCGGTACCTGCGGACAGGCGGCTTTGTTCTCCTTCTCGACCTCGAAGGGGTCGAACTTTCGACAGCCGGTTAAGGGGGGACGCTTGCCGCGTATATTACATATACCGAGTAACGATGCCTGCGTAGAGTGCGTTATTCTACCTTATTATTTTATAGAAGGGTAACTCCGCACGGTTTCGGTTCGACCCCTTCGAGGTCGTAGCGCATGGAAGCCCTCGCTAACCGCAAGTGCCACTTCGTACCACTCGCGGTTAAGCGTCGTTGGACGGCTTCGCCGTCCTGATAATCAGGGAACTGTACTGTGATAGTCCGGAATCTGTACTGCGATAATCAGGAAGCTGTACCGACAGTTGGTGAGGTACGTGAGGTGTACTTCAGAGAGATTGCCTGAGTGATGTGTCGGGAGAAACGCAGTTTGGCGGCTTTCCCCCGTCTTTATGTCACTCCGTATATACTGGGCCTATGGCACAAAAAAAGCGGGCCGCTCGGGTTGGCCTTGTGAGGAGGTTTCGCCCGTGCGGTCCGTGTGCGTTATGAATAGAGAGAACTAAGTCGCCTTATTCCGTCTTTTCCAGACTCATCAGCATTCTGCCCATCATCATGATGGAAGAGGCGCGCAGCTCGGGCAGTAGCGAGCGGATGTATTTCGCTACTTCGGGCAACAGCGGCGAGTCTTGCGGGAAGAGGCGCGTCGTGTTGAGCAGCACCAGTTCGAAATCTTCGCCCTTCAGCTCGTTCTTCTTGGTCTTCAGCATCGTGAAGTAAGCCGTCATGTCCCCTTTGGCGTAGCACTCTATCAGGTCGAATATCGGTTGGTAGGGATAGCTCTTGTCCAGTCCCAGTCCGATAATCCGGTTCTTCAGTTTCAGGTAGTCCGCCTCGTTGTATTGTCCTTCCTTGAACATGTATCCCGACATGTAAGAAACGATGCTCGCGTGGAACAGTTGGTTGGCGTGGTCTGTAGCCTTTTGGCGGAGCGAAGCGTCTACCTTGTTCAGGTTGTTCAGGTAGAAGTCCGCTTTCGGGTCGTTCAGGCTGACGGTGTAGCGCGTGAAGAGGAAGCTATTGTCGGCCGACAGCTTCTGTTCGTCGCTCAGCGATTCAAAGTAGCTGTTCACAACCTCGTATCCTTCCTTCTCTTTCTTCGCTTCCATTAGTGACAGCGCATAGTTGTTAATCAGTTCCGGAGTGCGTTCACCGCTCTCGTAGCGCTGTTTCATGCGTTCGGGTGACATTTCCGGGTTCAGCTCGTTCTTTATCTTTGTGATGAACGCTTCGGCGGGATAGGCTCCTTTGAGGTCTACCTTTACGTTCTCGTCCGTGTCGAGGATGATGAACGTCGGATAGGCGTCTACCTTGAAGCGCTCGGCTTGCGGCTTGCCTTCCTTCTCGGCGTTCAGCTTGATGCAGACGAACTGTGCGTTGAAGTAGTCGCCCACCGCCTTTTGCGGGAACACCTCCTTAGCCATTTTCTTGCAAGGACCACACCAGTCCGTGTAGAAGTCGATGAACACCAGTTTGTTCTCCGCCTTCGCCTGCTTGATGGCCTCGTCGAAAGAGATGGGGCGGAAGTTGGTCTGCGCCATCATGGGCGCTACCAACAGTAAAGTAAATAATGCGATTGCTAATTTTTTCATTTGGTTTTTGGTTTTAAAATGAATAGCTTTCCTTTTGCGCGTGAGGCAAAAGGAAAGCTATATGTTATTGTTATAATGAACTGTTGCGGTATTCCAATTTGGCTACTTTTAGAGATGTGTGGTATTCAAAAGGTATATTCAGTTCCGGGCCGCTCATTACCGGGGTAAGTTGCAGCGTCTGGTCCATAGTGTACTCGTAGATAGTACCTCGTTCTTCCGGTTCTGCCGCTTCGTTGTAAGTACAGATAAGGAAACGCGAGTTGGGATATGCCTCCGTACCCGGAAGCTTCCAGTTATACTCCAAGAAGGTAATTTCGCCGTCGAAAGTCCGTACTAGTGTATGTTGTCCGGTAGCGTAATTTAATTGGTGAAGTTCATTGCCTACCGCATACAGTATGATTGTATAGTCTCCCGGCGAATAAGTAATGGCATAATGACTGGCCATGTCAAATTCAGGAGCCTCTGCGGTAGTAAAGGAATAAGCGTTTACCTTTGTAGGGCTATAATAGGAGTTCACGTACATCTCATAAAGATGGAAATTCGTGTCGTTATCCGTATCCTTCATGATAGCGTAACTGTAATATCCGGAATTTGTACCGTATACAAGGGTACGTCCGCTCTGATTCCACGGAAAGGCATCGGATGGGCCATCCGTTAGTTGTCTACAGTAGCTTGTAGTTAAAAACATGTAGTTTCCGTTTAGTGTCACGAACCTGTCGTTGTCCATATCGTATGTCAGGTACCCGCCTATTGAGTTTCCTTCCGCAGGATAGAAAATGTTTTTATAGGGCGTGAAGAATTCAGTAGAAGTGGCGCTGTACCGATTCACCGGATTCTGATAGGCTTCAGCTCCGCTTACAAAACCGCCTCCTACGATGGCGTCTTCCGTTACGTATCCTCGGTAGTTGGGGTTATACCATGCGCTTCCGTTGGAGATTTGATGCGGGAATGCGTCAAGCACCTTTACCGGATGTTCCATCATGGTAGAGAAGAACATCAAGTCTTCTTCGTAGCTAGTGTCGATGTCGAAAGTGCTTTGCTCTTGTATGGAGCATTCTATCTTATAGGACCCAGATTCGGTTACGGCCCAGAGGTCGATGATGGCTCCCGGACGCGTAGTGTAGCCACGGTAATATAAGTTCTCCGCTCCTCGAATCTGCTGACTGTTGATAAAGATGTTCTTTACAATAGCGGTATCTCCTCCGCCATTGCTTGGCATACTCAGGAAATCCATGCCTACTGTCCCGTCAGGATTATCGCCGAATACGTAGAATCCCGTAGCCATTGGAGTCGTAACGCTCAGCTCCATGTCCGATATAATCCATTCTTGTCCCGTGCTATTGTCGTTGATAAGCAAATAGAGATCATACGTTCCGGGCGCTAATTCTACGGTAGTTACCAAATCTTTCTCATGTCCCAGTACAGTGTGTGTATGGTTGTCTGTGCCTACTTCGCTTTGGCAAGCGTACCAAGTGTATTCATACTGACTGTCGTCTTCGCCTAATATCGTTCCGGTTATAGTGGGCCTTATTTCCAACAGTCCGGTAGAGGCCATTACCGAGTAAGGATTGTTGGAATCCTGTATTCCCTCTACGGTCACTTCATTAATATCCCTGTATTCGTAAGAGCCTTCATCGTCTACGCATGCGGAAAACGCCATCAGGCTGCCGAGCAGGGCTATGTATGTGTATTTAATCTTCATAATTTTTCCTTTAAATGGTGTTCATACTTACTTATCTGTAATATTCATCCGGTGTGGTGAACTCTGTCCACGCGTTAGGCGCAGCTATCGTGGTGACGGCATTCACCCACATCATGGTTCCGTCTTCATCCAGTATAGCATGTTCTCGTCCTAGATTGGCTTGCTCTACCAAATAACGCGCGAATGTGTCACATATCACGTTGGCTCTTGCATTTGGCATTCTTTCGGTGGTAAAGTCATCCATTGTAGTGCCCGTGATTTCCATCATCAGACGCCATTTCTTAGGATAGAAGTTACCCATGATGCCTGTACCAGAGTTGTTGTAACCTCCTACCCATCCTTCAGGGCGAGTCATCACGTCGCTTATTACAATCTTGTGCTCTTCAGCGTTGTAATTATATCCGTATGCCGTTTGCGGTACATCCGCCTGCGGATTGTCTCTATAATTGGTGAAAGGGCAAGTAAAATAATCGTTGGGTTGCAACCTGAGCTGCAAAGTCAACGTATCGGTCTGCATCCGTTCCGACCTCAGTATGGTGATGGGAATATAGGCGTATTGTTCGCCGGCCGGCAGAATGTAGTCCATGCCAAAAGACTCGTAGTCTTCGCCTGCGACGGCGGTTGTACTGTCATTCCCTATGGTAATGCTGAAGGGACGGTCGTAGTTTTTGGGCGTGCCACTGGCCGTTACTCTGATTTCTACGTCATAACTGGTAATGTCTATGTCCATGTTTCCAAATTCCACAGCTGTATAATATTGGTGTGCCCAATGCCCCTCTCGGAACTCATTTCCCCAACGCACGTCGAAGTAGATTCCGTCTTCTCCTTCGTAGTTCATGAGCTCTTTCTCGCACGATGTGAACGAGGCGAGCGCTACAGCGGCTATGATATATCTAAATCTTTTCATGTGTTATACGTTTTTATAGTTATTGGCGGTTATCAGTCTCGGTAGTAGGCAGAGGTACTACATAGTCAGAGAGTTGCATCGAATAGTCTTCTCCCGCAGTAGTACCCGAAGGGATAGACTCCATGGCATGACGCTTATAAAAGTAGAACAATTGTCCTTCTCCTATAACTTCGCGTGCGAATTCGTCCCTGATGTACTGCAAGCGCTCTTCTTCCGTGAAGCTAATCTCTTCGGTCAAGTTACGATTCCAACGCACTTCGTTCACACTGCTCATGGCTTCATTTAAATCGGTTGTGCATTCTGCCAAGATAAGATACATTTCACTGATGCGCATCAATGGAATCATATAGCGGAATGAGTAAGAGGTCTCAACGCTTACGTCTTCATATTTAAGGAAGTAAGTCGATGTGGTAGCATCGGTAGAGCCTCCTTCTTCACTTCCTGAACCACCATAGATAATTTCTTCCCACATTCTTCTGCGGTAGTCGCTTGCGCTGTTTTCACCATAGAATGCGCTCAGTTTAGAGCTTTCGCCCGACATGCCTCCTACAAAAGTCAGTGCGTTTCCTTCCAATGTTTGGTTGAACATATTGTCGAACAGGCTTTCGCGGCTCGTATTGTAAAGGGCGAACATTACTTCGGTTGAGAATAGGCGGTCCGGAGTAGACAGATTGGTCGCGTCAGCCCGTGTAACCCATGGAAATACGGGCTCGTCCTGAGCGTTGTTGACTTCTGTTAGCAGAGTCCTTACGCAGTTATATGCGGCGGTCTTGTTGCCAGTCCACATATAGAGTCTGGCTAATAAGCCTTGTACGGCGTAATAGTTCAGGCGGTACTGACGGTAACGAAGCTCGTTACCTTCGTTCGGTTGGTCAGACTCTGAAGCTAATACCCCTTCTGTGCGTATCGGGTCATTCTCTAATAGACGTGCGGCTTCCGTCAGGTCTCTCAGTACCTTGTCGGCCACTTCTTTTGCGGTGGATATGGCTACCATGTCCTTATTGTTGGGAATGTCGAGATAGGGCACAGCCGATTGGTTCTCGGTATCCGGGCCGTAGATGGGGCCGTAGAAGCGCAACAGGTCGAAGTGCAGCATGGCGCGCAGCGCCAACGCCTCTCCCTTTACGATGGGGTAATAGCGGTCGCTGATGGCGCTGCCTTCCGCATCGCAGTGATCGATGAGCACATTGATGTTGGCTATCAGGTTATATACGTTAGTCCATATCGTACCTGAATTGTTATCAAAGCCTGAATCTTCGTAGTTATATCCCGAATACACGCTATAGGGATGGTCGCCCACTTGAGGCACATTGTAGTATTGCGCCATTACGTCGAGGGCTCCCATGCCCCAGAAGGAACCGTAAATGCTGTTCAGATTGGTATAGATTCCGTTCAACGCGATAAGGAATCCTTCGTTCTCGTTATATAAGGCGTCTTCCATAATACCGTCTTCCATGTCTACCTTCAGCCATTCGGAACAAGAGGTGAAAGGCAGTGAAAGCGCGGCGATAAGCGCTATGTTTTTAAAAAAAGTCTTTATTTTCATCTTCGTAATCAATTTTAGAAACATTAGAAACGGAAACCTACGGAAGCCGAGATACTCCGTGAGAACGGATAATCGATACCGCGCTCTTCCTTGATGGTGGAAAGACGGAACAGGTTGTTACCGTAGATGCGTACGTTGAAGGCCGACGCTCCGATGGATTGCAGCCATTTGTTCGTCGTTGTCTCGTATCCTATCGAAAGGGTGGTCAGTTCTAGCGTGTTGTCGTCGGCGATGAAGCGCGAGGACATGTTGGTCGTACTCGTGTCGTCGATGCGCTTGAACTTGGCTATGTCGCCCGGCTTCTGCCAACGGTCATACAATGCGCGTTTGTCTTGGTTGTACTTCACTTGCGTTTCATTGATGTTCTCCACTTTGTTGAACAGCGTGGAAAGCTGAGCCTGACCGCCGTAACGGTAGCTGAAAATCGCGTTGACGGAGAAACCTTTCCAATAGACGTATGTACCGAAGGAACCCTCGATGTCGGGGGTGGAGTCACCGCAGATAACCTCGTCCGCTGAATCCCACTCGTAGGTGTAAGAGCCATCCTTGCGGATAAACACCTCGTTACCGGTCATGGGGTCGATACCCGCCGAGCGTACGGCGTACATGGCCGTGCTGCTCGCTCCGTCGTAGTAGCGCGTCAGCGTCTGGTTGGTACGTCCCTCTTCGTTATACTTCTCTAACAAGTCGCCTATGTCGTAATAGGTGGTCTTGATGTGGCGCAGGTTACCGTTAATCGTCCAGTTGAAGTCTTTCTGGCGCATCAGAATGTAGCTTGCCGTCAGCGTGACACCCTTGTTCTTCATCGCGCCGATGTTCATCGGTACGCTTGAGATACCCGTCGAGGGCGGGAAGTCGATGTTCAGCAGCAGCGGGTCGGTCTTCTTGATGAAGTAGTCCACGCTAAGGCGCAGGCGGTTCTGGAACATTTCGAGGTCGATACCCCAGTTCTGGTCGTTGGTACGTTGCCATTCCAGTCCGGTATTACCCCACGAGCTGACTAAGGCGGCCAGTCCGAACATGTTGGGATAGTTGGTGCTGTACGTGTAGACGCTGTTCGCCATCTTGGCGCTCAGGTTGGCGTTACCCGGGTTACCGATAGAGTAGCGCAGCTTCAGGTAGTTCAACAGGTCGGTTTGCTGGAAGAACGCCTCGTTGTGTACGTTCCATCCGAGACCCAATGACCATGTGGTAGAGAACGGATTGTCTACGCCGTAGACCGACGCTCCGTCCGTACGCAGGTTGAAGTCAACCAAGTAACGCAGCTTGTAACCGTAGTTGAAGTTGGCGTAGTAGCTTGCCTGCCGGGTCTTGTTGATGCTTGACGACGGCCTGCCTCCGTCGGGGTAGCCGTTGGAGAAGTTCGGGTTAGAGAACAGGTCGCTCATGTAGCCGATGGCCCTGAAGGTCGACAGGTTGCTGTTGCTTTCGCTAATCTGCATACCGGCGATGGCGTTCACGGTGTGGTCGCCGAACGTCTTTCCGTAAGTGACGTCGAAGCTTCCGTCGTAAGAGGACGATTTGGTGTTCGACTCGTTGTAGCTTCCCCGCTCCGCTTGCTCCGTAGTCAGGAATTCGCTCATTTGGGGCGAGCTGAACTGCGTGGCGTTGGTGCGTCCTACGGTGATTCCCCACTTGGCGCGGATGCGCAGCTCGTTCAGCGGGCGGTATTCCACTTGGAAGTTATTGTTGAACGTCAGGTCATTGCTTCTGTCGTAGCTCCTTTGCTGAAGATCCCACAGCGGGTTGGTGATGTACTGCGTACCGCTGTATGTAGCTACTTGGTCCAATACTTGTTCCACTTCCCCGTACTCGTTACGCTTGTCATAGAACGGGTTGGTCTGTGCGAACTGGCTGAACGACACGGTGGGGTTCTCCACGTCCGTATTGGTGATGTTCGTCTGGTTGGTGAAAGCGAACTTGTCTATGCGGTAGGTCAATTGTATGTTACCGTTCAGCACGTCACGGTCGGAGTTCTTCATTACACCGTTCGTTTGCGTGTAGGTCAGCCCAATACCGTAGCGGAAGGCCGCGTCACCACCTTCGGCGAAGATGTTGTGGCTTTGGGTGAATCCCGTACGCAGCGGCTCGTTCAGCCAATAGGAGTCGATGCCCTGACGGCTTCTCAGCATACGTTGGTTATACAGGTTGCGGTAGTATTCGTCAATAATATTTCCGTTATCGTCCAAACCTCCGTAGTAACCCGCTAACCTTTCATATTCCAGTTTCTCGCGCGAGTTCATCAGGTTATAATCCGAAAGGTCGGCCCACTCAACGGTGAAGTTACCGTTGTAGTTGAAGCGCAGTCTTCCCGGCTCCGGTTTCTTGGTCTCCACTACCACAACGCCGTTGGCTGCCTTTGAACCGTAGATGGCGGTAGAGGCGGCGTCCTTCAGGATGGTGATGCTCTCCACGCGGTCCATACTCAAGTCGGTAATGGTGGTGAGGGTCGTCTCGAATCCGTCGAGGATGAACAGCGGTTGGTTAGGGTTGGTGCTGTACTCCGTCTCCAGTCCGACGATGTTGGTGCTTCCCCTGACGTTCAGGTTCATGGCCGTATTCGGGTCAGACCCCGCCAAGTTGTTCTCCAGTACGATGAACGCCGGGTCGAGTACCTTGAGGCTTTCCAGTACGTTGCCGTTGCCCACCATCTTCAGCTCTTTCTCCGTGTAGGTGGCCATAGAACCGGTGAAGCTTTCCGCCTTACGGGTATAGATACCGGTCACGACGGTTTCCTTCAGCGCTACGGCGTCCGGCTCCAGACGTACCTTTATGTTTGTATTTAAGTCGGAAACACGCACCGTTTGCGTCTTCATTCCTATATAGGAAAAGATAAGATTGTGCACATTCTCGGGAACAGTGATGCTGAATTCTCCATCTGCGTTTGTAATGGCTCCCGCTCCTTTAGCGTCTTTGTAAGTCACGCTAACTCCCGGCAAAGGCATGTCCGCGTCGTCGATAACCACGCCTTTATAGGTAACTGTATTTTTACCACCCTTTTGATTGGTCGCTTGACTTTTTCCCTCTGTAGGGCGTTGTGCGTAAACGCTTGCGACAGGTAACGCGCATAGCGCTAATAGCAGACAGCCGTTGATAAGGCTACGAGCAAACCCATGAGGAATGGAAGGAATAAATAGAGAAATTAATTTTAGCGATTTTTTATTCATATTCCTTAGGTTTTAGTTGAATAATATAAATTTTCGGCAAAAGAAGTGATTATTTTAATAATAAACAAACGCCTCGGTTATTTTTTACAAGAAAAAGTTTCAGATATTTAAAAGCAGAGGCCTAACGAATGTAAAACAGACAAGATGTTTGCGCTTGGCCTGATTTCGTTTTAAATTGTTCTCTTATTTGCGTTTATAGTGACTATATGAAAAGGAATTTTTCTCTAAAATATCTGTCAGGGGTGACGCTTCGGAGCGATAGAACCGCTCTGTTAAAAGAATATAATGAATGGGAGGAGGGGGTGAGAAGACGGCTTTGTGACTCTCTTGAATCGAGAGGATTGGGGACTGGCAATGATGGATTGTTTTTTGCCCTTTCTCCCTCCTTTTTTAGTTGTACCTCTATCTCTCGCGAGCCGTTGCCCTGTTTCTCGCAAGCGGTCGCCCTGTTTCTCACGAGCCGCTGCCCTGTTTCTCGCGAGCCGTAGGGCTGTTTCTCATGAGCTTAATAATCAGTGTTTTACTTGGCTGAACGCATTGGGCTTTTCTTACGCTAACGAGCATATTTTCTTGAAACCGATAATCAGGATTACCGCCAACGCGATGAGGAGCGATTTAGGGTCGACGTTCATCAGCACGTCATGAAGGAGGTAGTCTAATACGCCTTGCAGGGTGAGTCGGACAGCCGCCACGCCGTCCATCAGATAGAAGAGCGAAGCGCATACGGCGGCCAGAAGAAGGTCGGCGAGGTGGCTGAACGTCCGGCGTTCTTGCCGGGGTAGCCGTTTCATTACTCGGCGGGTGAATCCCTTATCGGGGACTTCTTGTTTGCAAGGGGCGAAAAAGTCTTCTAAAATCTTGTTGCTATCTGTTTCGTTCATAACCGTTTCGTTTTAAATAGTTCGCTAACTTTTCTTTTCCTCGGGCGAGGTGGCTTTTTACCGTTCCCGCCGGCATCTTGGTGATGCCCGCTATCTTGTCGATGCTAAGGTCTTCGATATAGAATAGGGTGATGCAGACTCGCTCTTCCTCCTTCAGCATCTTCAGTGAGCGGTAAACGTCTATCTTCCTTTCCACGCTTTCCGCCGTCGCACCCCTTTCCGTGTACGGCTCGCCGTCGTCGAGCGTCTCCGTCACTTTGCGCGAACGGACGTAGTCGTAAAATTGGTTGTAGGCGATTCGGTATAGCCATGTGGAAAAGCCGGACAAGTTGCGGAACGAGGCGAGCGTGGTGTAGGCCTTGATGAACGTTTCCTGCGCCAAGTCGTCGCTCAGCTCGCCGTCGCCGCAAGTCAGGTGAAGGAAAAGCCGACGTATGGGTGACTGATATTTCCTTACCAACTTTCCGAAAGCCTCCTTGTCTTTGCGTATCAAGACCTGAGCTATCAGAGAGAGGTCGTCGAGTCGCTTCATTGGTTCTCCGGAGTTTCTTGGCTTTCTTGTTCTTTCTTTTTCGCCTCTTTTTCTTCACGTTCCGCCTTACGGTCTACAATCCACTGCCCGATACCCATGAACATGATGAGCAGTCCGATGGAGCCTATCTCTACCTCGGTGAGCATGGACAGGAAGACGAACAGTCCGATTCCGGTGAACGTCTGCTTGATGCCTTTGGTATGCGCGCCTTTCGTCTTACGCTCCTCCACGAGGCTTTCGGGCAAGGGCTGTCCGGTGGACAGGGCCTTCTCCATCAGTTGGTAGCGTGCCTTCCGGTTCTTGTAGCGGAAGTAGAAGACGGTGAATAAGATGATTAGCAGAAAGATGAAGGTTACGATTGTGGAGATAAGGAGAAATTCACAAATCATTCCGGGTTGGATGCGGTCTATCCAACGGGTTTGTTGCGCTTGGGCCATGACGCATAGGGCGAGGGCCATCGTGAAGGTGATAAATCGTTTCATAAACTGTTTCGTTAATGGTTTTCTTTACGCGTTAGACGGGGTTGACGCTCCGGAAAGTTGCAAAGAGACGAAATATTTTTGATATTAAGAGCCGAAATCATCCGGAAAGCGTGGAGCCGCTTCCTCTGTTTTTCCTCTCTATATCTATATATATATTCTTTATATGGAGCGGCGGCGTAAAAAATCGAAGAGGTACCTCCCTGATTTTTTACGCCGCCGTTCTTCATATAAAAATAATAGTGCGCGCCCGCGCTTGTACTATTAATGCGATTATCTTCAAACCTCGATAGGAACCTCTATTTAACATTATTTTATGAGGTCTTTCAAGAGGTTCGCCGAACCTCTTTTTACCCTCCGTTTATCCTCATTTCACCCGATTTTAACATTATTTTCAGAGGTTCCCTCGGGGGAGGTTCTCCGGTCGTTTCCCGCCTCCTCGCTTACGCGTTAATCATTAAACATTAATCATTAATCATTAATCATCAATAACGAGTACAACAATCATCAAACAGAAGTACATCAATCATTCAACATTAGTACATTAATCAAACGTTTCTTGTACAAGGTTTGCCATATTGCCTTTAAGGGATAATCGCCTTCCGATGAGTTGCCGTGACCTCAGAAGTTCATTAATTATCGTCCGTTTTTGGGTCTTAGGTGTGACAAATTGAGGTGTTTTGGGAATATTTCCTAACTAGAAGGTAAAATGCAGGCCTAGAATTCGGATAATAGGAACGAAACGTGTAGTTTTGTACCATGAAACGAATAAGAGTATTTATTAACAGTGTAGCAATCATCCTGATTGCTACACTGTGTGCATGTCGTGATTACGATGCTCGGTTAGAAGGCGCTTTACGTCTTGCGAAAAGTAACCGTGTGGAATTGGAAAAAGTTCTAACTTATTATCAAGAGGATTCTCTGAAGCTAGAGGCCGCAAAGTTTTTAATACGCAATATGCCGGGGCATTATTCTCTTGCGGACACTTCCGTTTATCTGTATTACAATGCGGTGGATTCAGCTTTAGAATCAATGCGAGGGAAATCTGTTTGGGAAATAAAAGATTCTTTGGAGGTGGTAACAGACAGATTTGCTTTTAGTGTGAATGGGGAGACTGTTCAGGATGTGGAGGTTATTACCGCTGATTACCTGATTCGTAATATTGATACGGCTTTTGAACATTGGAGAAACGGGAAATGGGCATCTCATTTGAACTTCGACCAATTTTGCGAATATCTTCTTCCATACAAGACTGATGAACTTCAATTGTTGGATAATTGGAGAGAGTATTTGGAAGGCAAATTCGGAAAAGAATTGGAAGTATTGAGGTATTGTGACGCTTATAGAAACTCCGCTATTCAGGCTACAGTCCATGTGAATAGAAACTTGAAAAACGACTTACGTCCAGTTATTTCTACTTCGAGGATAATTCCTGTTTATCGTTTGTCTACCCGAGTGAATATACCGTTCGGTACTTGCGGCGATTATACTGCGATAGCTACTGCGGCCTTTAGAAGCTGTGGCGTTCCAGTTACTTATGACTTTACTCCGCAATGGCCTTTCCGTTCGATGGGGCATACGTGGAATGCGCTTTTGGCTAATAATGGGAAAATGATACCTTTTGGCGGCACAGAAAGTAATCCGGGTGAACCGCATAAGTTAGACGATAAGATGGCGAAAGTCTTTAGAAAAACTTACACGGCAAACCCAGAGCTGAATAGACTGAACGAGATTGAAAAGTATGTTCCTCCCACTTTTCGTGTTCCTTTTATTGAAGATGTGACTACGGAATATATGGATTGTGTGGATGTTGAGGTAGAGGTAGATGGGGAAGATGGGCGTTATGTCTATCTTACAGTCTTTGATAATCATTCGTGGGTTCCAGTTGATTTCGCTCGTGTCAAGGAGGGAAAGGCGAGATTTAAGAATGTCGGTAAAAATATCGTTTATTTACCCGTTCGCTATGAGGTGGATGATGAGATAATACCTACGGGAGCTCCTTTTATCCTTACTTATGAGGGAAAGGCTGAAAGACTAATAACAGATACTGTTCGTAAGCAAGCGGTGACTCTGTTTAGAAAATATCCGGTTTATCCCCATGCTTATACTTGGGCGTGGCGAGTGGTAAATGGGGTGTTTGAGGCGGCGGATAATCCAGAGTTTAAAGATGCCATAACAATTCATAAGATAAAAGAATGGGCGGTTGTTGGTACGGAGGTCGTCGTTCCGGATTCTTGTAGGGCATATAGATATTGGAGGTTCTGGCAACCTCATGAATATTGTAATATGGCGGAAATCTATTTTGTAGAAAGAAAAACCGGTGACTTTGTGGAAGGGAAAATCATAGGAACAGACGGTTCGTGGGATAATAATGGAAATGATAAAACAAAAGCGTTTGACCGTAATCTCTTGACATTTTTCGATGCTCCGCATCACGGAGCATGGGTTGGTATGGACTTTGGGAAACCGATAGAGGTTGGAAAAATACTTTATGTAGGACGGGGAGATGGCAATACAATTGAGATAGGCGATATGTATGAATTGATGTATTGGGATGACAATTGTTGGAATTCGTTGGGAAAGCAAGTTGCTGAAGATATTTCGTTGAAGTACGATAATGTTCCAAGAGGAGCGTTGTTATGGCTAAGAGACTTGACTAAAGGACAAGAAGAGCGTATATTTACGTATGAAAATGGTAAACAGGTTTGGTGGTGATTTCTACTACTTACATATAACATTTCGTTCAAAGCACAATGAATATAATTTTCTTAGAATGTAGATTAATAGTAGGTTTTGCGATTTTTATTATATTATATAATATGTTAATATAATTAATGTTGACTAGACAACGGAAGAAAAAGCAAAGAATGGAAAATGTAGACTAAAAAAATGGTAGAAGGAAGTTTTCAGAACTCATAAAAAAATGGAATATGTGTGTCTGATAAGGAAATGTCCTAACTTTGCGGCGAATTAAAAACAAATTCTATTATGAAAAGTTTAAAAATTAGTTTATTTTTATTAGGAATGATTGTTGCGTTTGTCGCATGTCAACAAAGTTTTGAGGACGATCTAGACTTGGCTCAAAATGAAGCCGATATTACGGCTATGCAGATGCGGGGGCTTTCTATGAATATAGAACCTGAATATATGCCGCTGAATGTGATTCCGGATTGGGCAAGAGAAAAAATGACTGAAGAAGAGTACGAGCTTTGGGAGGTGATGAGTACTAAGTTCAAGATAGATTATTCTTTCCTTTTGGATTCCCAATACGAATTTAAGAGAGAGAATATAAAAAAGTCTATATATGATATAGCTCAAAATCTCAATGAGCATGAATCTAATGTGAATTTCCGCATATGTTATTTCAAGAAAAATAATATAGAAACGCTGTCTGATCCTGAAGCTTTTCCTGATAATACAGTTCAGATGGATATTTATAGAGATGGAGAAGTTTATATGCAATTTACAACAATATATGATATTCTCTATCTTTCATCAGGAAAGGTTAATATACGTTTGATTAACCCTAATTTTACATGGGGGCCTTCTTCTAGAAAAGTCGCATTTAAAGGCTCTACCCGTTATAGAGTCGCTGCTGATAATGTGTTGTATATTTCTTGCGTAGGTACTTTGGAATATGACACGAATACAGTTTCTATAAATCAGAACTTGAATGCGAACTTGATAATACCATAGTTTTTGTTTAATTTAAAGCGATAGAAAGGGCTATGCATGATGAAATACTTCGTTGGCTTACTTTTATCTTTACTGTCGATAAGCGCTTTTTCTCAAAATGAAGTGGACAAGGATTATTGCGGATATGGTGATATCCCCCAATGGGTAAAGGACAAGACCACTCCTGAGGAATATAAGATTTGGGAGACTCTGAGCCCCTATTATCTGATAAATTACTCGTGCCTCAAGAACCGGAACCTGAAAGGCCGGGCGAAAGAGACGTTTTATGAGAATATGCGGAATCTATGTGACAACGTCAATAGCGGAAAACTTCCTCCAAAAGGGACGCGGATAGGATATGCGGACATCGTCTTAGACAGTCTGTCGGCGTATAGCACGGAAAGCGTGCGGTGTATAGAAAAGAAATACGTCATTTATTCAAGTTTAGACGGATATGACGCGCATGCGGAGCTGACATTGGACTATACGGTAAGTCAGCAGGGGATTCCTCGCATAGTAAATTGGTCTGTACATGCTATTAGCTTCTCAGGATTGGATGTCGATATAGAAGAATGCTTTTTCGAGGAAGACATGAAAAAGACACATGGGCCAAGACTTTATTATGTCGCGGAGCGTAAGATGTTCAAGGGATATTATTGCGGCTACTTGTCTTTTACGAACGCGGAGGGTAAAAGATTCAGGGAGCACATGAACGTAAACTTTTACCTTACGCCTTGAAGTTGACGGATTTGTAGTTTAAAATAGGATATATATGATTAGGCGTTTATTCATTATCGGCTTGTTCCTCTTGGGAGGATTCTCGTCGTTGGAAGCCCAGATTACAAGAAGTCTGAGGGCTCCGGTGGACTCTATACCCGACTTCGTGAAGGAAAAGGTGACTCCGGAGGAGTACGAGATGCTTAAGACCATCAGTAGCGTCTATATCATGGACTATACATTCGTGGATGAGGCTCTTCCCGAGCATAGGGAAAGGATTGACGAGATGCTGAAGGAACTGAGCGAAGTGGTGAAAGCGGGCAAGTGGGAAGGCGAGAGGGGACAGAGATACGCCTTTTCCTTTCCGCTACGGATTGACACTACGCTGAACTGGGAATACGAGACGATTCATCGGATAACTGAGGACATTCAGTTCTGTAAGCGGAAGGCGATAGTCTATACCGTAAATGAACATGGTAACATCCGGGTGCAGCTCGAAGTGTGGTACGTGTATGATGCCGCCAAGCGGGAGGTGAACGTGATTCACTACGAGTTCTCTCCGGCGAAGCCAACCGATTCTTCCAAAGTCAAGCCGTTCAGCCGTGTCAATGGCGTGGCGACGTTTAACTACGTACCGGAAGAGAAGGCGTTGAAAGGAGAATTTGGCATGATATTCGAGTATTATTTGGCCGGGAAATACACGGGAGAGACAGTCAACAAAGGATTCGTTATCCCGTTGGAATAGTTTCACCATTTACTTTATAAAATGCGCTTAATCTACCTCCTTCTTCTGTTAGCGGGGATTGTAGAGCTCGGAATAGGACTTGGGCAGTGCGTGAACGTGCTTGTAGAGGACTGGTCTTATCAGACGGTCACGGGGACGTTCGGCAATCCCGGGCCTTATTCCGTGTTCGTGGCGGTGATTCTTCCCGTGGAGTGGGCGTACGTATTGCGGCTGAGAACTTTCGGTCGTGTAGGCTTTGGGGAGAAGGCGCTTATCGCTTTGTCCGTGGCCTACGCGCTTCTTTCGCTTGTTGTACTTCCGCTGAGCATGAGCCGCACCTCGTGGATAGCCGCCGTAGCGGGTTGCGGTGCGGTGACTTACCTGTATGTCAGACGGGCGGGTCGTGCTCGCCTTGCCAACCGGCTTATGGGCGTTACCTTTTGTCTGGCCGTCTGTTGTGTCGTGTGGAGCTATGGGTTGAAGAAGGACTCCGCTGACGGTCGGCTGCTGATATGGAAGATTTCTATCTCGATGATAAGGGAGCGTTTCCCCGAAGGAGTAGGGGAAGGACGTTTCGCCGGAGCTTATGGGGAGGCGCAGGAAGCCTATTTCCGGGAAGGTAAGGGTACAGAGCGTGAGGGCTACATTGCCGGCGCGCCGAGCTTCGCCTATAACGAGTATCTGCAAGTGATGGCGGAAAGCGGCTTGTGCGGCTTGTTGACACTGCTGTTGGTGGTCGGCTATTCCCTTTATAACCTGAAGCGTTCCGAGCGTCCGGACAAGATAGCCGTATCGGGAGCTTTGGCCGCTTTGATGGTGGCCGCTTTCTTCTCCTATCCGTTGCGCAATCCTTATACTTTTCTGCTTTCCGTGTGCGTCCTGCTGTCGGCTGTCTGTTTTCCGAGAGGGACGGAAAGGAAATCGACGCGTACGGCGTGTTACGTGGCGTTCGTTTTAGGAATGTGCGTATTTACCGTTAGGACGGGCGTACGGTATGGCTTGTGGGGAGACGGACGCACGGCCCGCCGACAATGGGAGAGCCTGAAGCCTTACTTCAGTGAGGGCCGGTTTGGGGACATTGTGGGGAATTATGCCGTGCTCTACCCCTATCTGAAAAGAGATGCGGCGTATCTCTTCGAGTACGGACAGTGCCTGTCGCAGACGGGAGCGTATGAAGAAAGTAACCGGGTGTTGCGTGAGGGCCTCGAACGGAGCTCAGACCCGATGTTTCTGAACATCATGGGAAAGAACTTTCATTGTTTAGGGAAGGACGCTTTGGCGGAGGAGGCTTTCCGTAAGGCCGCTTACCGAATCCCCCACAAGGTGTATCCGCTATACTTGCTCATGGAACTGTACAGGACACGGGGCTGCGAGGAAGAATGGCGGGCGATAGCTCGCCGCATCCTTGACCGGAAGGAGAAAGTGGCTTCTCCGGAGACGGAATATATCAAGACGAAGGTCAGGGAAGCGTTAAGTTCCGTGAGATGCGGCGTATAAAGTCTGAGGCGAAATGAACCGAGGTTGAAAAAATGCTTTTATATTTGCGGAACATAATAATAGGAAAGCATGAACTTACCCGTATCTTTTGTCGATTCCGCCCGCAGGCTGTTGGGCGATGTCGAATGCGAGAGCTTTATCGATGCCTTGTCTCAACCCGCCCCGGTTAGCGTGCGGATAAACCCGTTGAAGGCACGCGAGGGCGTGTTGGAGCTTGAGCGTGTGCCGTGGGCTTCCGGAGGTTATTACTTGGGTGAGCGATTGACGTTCACCTTCGACCCGCTGTTCCATGCGGGGTGCTACTATGTGCAGGAAGCCTCCTCCATGTTCGTGGAGCAGGTGGTAAGGCGGTACGTGACGGACCCCGTGGTCGCACTCGACCTTTGCGCCGCTCCCGGAGGGAAGACAACCCACTTGCGGAGCACGCTTCCCGAGGGGAGCCTATTGGTGGCCAACGAGGTCATCAAGAGCAGGGTACGGGTATTGACCGAGAACATCGTGAAGTGGGGGCATCCCGACGTGGTGGTGACGAACAGCGACCCGGCCGACTTCGGGAAGCTCTCCTCCTTTTTCGACGTGATATTGGTGGACGCTCCTTGTTCGGGAGAGGGGATGTTCCGGAAAGACCCGGAGGCTGTCGAGGCGTGGAGCTTGGAGAACGTGGAGGTCTGTTGGCAACGTCAGCGGCGCATCGTGGCCGACGTGTGGCCCAGTCTGAAGCCGGGCGGAGTGCTGATATACAGCACGTGTACCTACAATAGGAAGGAGGACGAGGAGAACGCGCGCTGGATGAGGGACGAGTTGGGGGCGGAACTCCTTCCGGTGGAGGTTCCCGAAGCGTGGGGAATCACCGGAAACCGGTTGGAGGGCGAGGACTTCCCGGTCTATCGCTTCCTGCCGCACCGGACGAAGGGCGAGGGCTTCTTCCTGACCGCGGCGCGCAAGCCGGAAGAGGCGGAGGAGGACGCACCGCCCAAGAAGCGAAAGGATAAGCGGAAAGAGGAGAAAGGCAAGTCCGCCGCCGCGGGCAAGGCGCATCTGAAGATGGCCGGAGAATGGATGAGCGACGAGGCGGGCGAGTATGCGCTCTCGGCCGACGACGAGGGGAGTGTATGGGCGTTCCCCTGCCGTTATGCGGACGAGCTTGACTCGCTGAGGCGGCGCCTGAAGGTGGTCTACGCCGGAGTGAGCGTTGGCGAGGTGAAGGGGAGAGACCTGATACCGTCCCACGCGTTGGCGATGTGTCCTGCGCTGTTCAGAAAGGAGGCTTTCCCGACCGAGGAGGTCGACTACGGACAGGCGGTGGCCTATCTGCGAAGAGAGGCCGTCACCTTATCGGCGGCGGCCCCTCGGGGATATGTATTGCTGACTTACCGGGGCGTTCCTCTCGGGTTCGTGAAGAACATCGGCAACCGGAGCAATAACCTTTATCCGCAGGAGTGGCGGATACGCAGTGGATATACTCCGGAAGAGGTCAAGACGTTGCCCCTATAACCGGCTCTTGTAGATTTCGGCCATCGCTTTCTGATACTGGTTTTCCAGTTGCAGATAGTTCAGCTGACTCTGGTAGAGCACGGAGACTTCGACGAAGTACTCGATAACGCTGATTTGCCCGCCGGAAAGGGCTTGCTTCAGCAATTCGAGGTCGCGTTGAGTGCGGAAAGTCTTCTGGTACTCCTCCATAGAGGCGTGCAGGTTCCGTGCCTCCTGATAGAGTTGGGACAGCCGCGACTCCGCCTGAAGGGTGGCTCCCTTCCTTTGCAGGTCGATGTTCATGGCCTGCGTCTTGGCGATTTTTACCTTGCTGCGGTTCTCGAAGAGCGGGAAGGAGAAGCCCACCACCACGCCGTTGAAGGGCGTGCCCGTCTCCGTGTTTCTCCGGTAGCCCAACTCCAGTTTGGGCAGCCATTGCGACTTGCTGACGGCTATCTGCTTCTGGGCCACCGCACTGGCGTCGCTCATCGCCAGCAGCGAGCGGTCGGCGCCCAATACCTCCGCCTTGAGCCGCTCGTAGTCGGAGGGGAAGGGCACGGGCGGATACTGGTCGTCCTCGAACGATACGGGCAGATCGCCGTTCATCGTCCGCAGCTCCCGCAGCTTGTTTTGCAGGGCGGTCTCGTTCATCGACGCTTCGGTCTTGACGTTCAGCAGCTCCAAGTTAATCTTGTTCGTTTCGAGCGCGTTGCCCGCCCCCGTCTGTTGGCGTTGGGCGTATAGGGCCGTCAGCTGTTCCGCATTGCGTAGCCGCTCGTCCAGAATCTGTTTCTGTCGTCTCAGCATGATGATGTCCAGACAAAGCGTTTTGGCTTGCAGCAACAGGTCCTGACGGAACACGTCGGCCTGACTGTCGTACGCCCCCGACTTGAGGCGGTTCAGTTTGCCGCGCGTGGCGTACAGGCTCGGAAAGTCGAAGCTCTGCGAGATGACCAGTTCGCCTATGGTCTCGCTCTTGTCCTTCGCTCCCCACAGATGGGCGTACGAGAGGGTGGGGTCGGGCAGGTTGTTTTCCGTCTTCGCCTCCAGTTTCTGCGACGCCACCAGTTGGGCGTTGGCTTGCAGCTCCTTGTTGTTCGCTTCGACACTTCTTAGCACCTCCTCGATGTGGCTTTGCGCCCGAAGCTCGCAGGCTCCCCCGAGGAGCAGTATCGTACAGATGAATATGTTTTTTTTCATTGTTCTTATTTTGTTTAGTTATCGTTTAACGTATGGGCGATTTGTCGAACCGCACGCCTCAGGAAATCGGGTTGGCGGATATTTTCCTCCGGTGCATCATTAGATAGACTATCGGGATGATGAACCCGTTGAGGAAAGTCGACGTGAGCAGTCCTCCAAGAATGACCTTCGCCATCGGGCTTTGTATCTCGTTGCCGGGCAGGTCTCCGCCCAAAGCCAACGGAATCAGCGCGAGGGCTGACGAGAGCGCGGTCATCAGGATGGGGTTCAGCCGGTCGAGCGAGCCTTTAATTACGCTCTCGTAGACGGGCATTCCCTCCTCCTGTTGCAGATGGTTGTAGTGGCTGATGAGCAGCATACCGTTCCGAGTGGCTATTCCGAATAGGGATATGAAGCCGATGATGGCCGGAATGCTGACTTCGCCCGTGGTGATGACGAGTGCGAACACGCCTCCTATGAGCGCGAGGGGAAGGTTAAGCAGGATGATGCCCGACTCCTTCGCGTTACGGAACTCGTGGTAGAGTAGCAGGAAGATGACCGCTATGCTGATGAACGAGGTGAGTGCGAGCGTGCGACTCGCGGCCTGCTCGCTCTCGAACTGCCCGCCGTACTCCACGTGGTATCCCTCCGGTAGCTTGATGGACTCGTCTATGCGCTGCTGTATGTCGTTCACCGCTCCCCGCAGGTCACGTCCGGCTACGTTGGCCGAGATGACTATCTTGCGCTTCACGTTCTCGCGGTTAATCGTGTTCGGACCGGTCGACGAGACGACCTCGGCCACGTGGCTGAGAGGTACTTTCCTTCCGTCTCCGGTGTCAATCATCAGTTGGCCTATCTTCGCCATCTCGTCGCGCGCCTCGTCCTTCACCTTCACGGTGAGGTCGAAACTCTTCCCCTGCTCGTACACCTGCGAGACGACCTTTCCGGCCAACGCCACGCTGACGTACTCGGAGAACTGGGGCAGGCTGATGCCATACTTGGCCAGCATCTCCCGCTTAGGCTCTATCTTCAGCTGCGGGCGTTCTATCTGCTGCTCCACGTTCAGGTCGGCTATTCCGGGCACGTCTTCGATGGCCTCCTTTATCTGATTACCCAATTGGAACATCTCGTTCAGGTCGTCGCCGAACAGCTTGATGGCGATGTTGGCCTTCGTGCCGGACAACATCGCGTCTATGCGGTGGCTGATGGGTTGGCCTATCTCAACGTTCACTCCGGTCAGCGTGTTGAGCTTCTTGCGCACTTCGGCCAACAGTTCTTCGTGCGAGCGGTCCTTCAGCTCGAAGGGGGCTTCTATCTCCGACACGTTCACGCCCAACGCGTGCTCGTCCAGTTCGGCACGTCCCGTCTTGCGGGCTACGGTCTGTATTTCCGGGATACTCATCAACAGCTCCTCGGCCCGTTGCCCAATCCGGTCGCTCTCCTCCAGCGATACGCCCGGCAGCGAGCTGACGTTAATCGTGAACGATCCTTCGTTGAACGGCGGCAGGAAGCTGCGCCCCAACGTGAAGAACAGTCCCAACGCGATGAGGAAAAGCCCGACGGTGCCGCCCAGTGTAATCCGCTTATGACACAGTACCCACGTCAGCGCCTTTTCGTAAACGCCCTTGAGCCAGCGAGCGACGAAGGCCTCCTTCAGTACCTTCTGGGTATGCCTTTCGCCAAGCAGATAGTAGCAGAGCACGGGAGTCAGTGTCAACGCCACCACCGTTGAGGCGAACAGGGCGATGATGAAGGCCACGCCGAGCGGAATCAGCATGCGGCCCTCCATACCGCTGAGGAAGAACAGCGGCACGAAGCTCACCACGATGATGAGCGTAGAGTTGAGGATGGGCATACGCACCTCCTTCGAGGCGTTGAACACTACCTCCAGTACGCTTTGCCGCTCCTCCTTCGGTTTCAGTTGGTTCTCTCGCAGGCGGCGGTAGACGTTCTCCACGTCCACGATAGCGTCGTCCACTAACGAGCCGATGGCGATGGCCATACCTCCCAGACTCATCGTGTTGATGGTCAGTCCCATGTAGTGCAGCGTCAGCACGGAGACGAGAAGGGAGAGCGGGAGCGTAATCAGTGATATGACGGTGCTGCGCACGTTGGCCAAGAAGAGGAAGAGGACGATGACCACGAAGAAGCCTCCTTCAAGGAGCGACTTCTTGACGTTGCCGATGGAGCTTTCGATGAACCGGCTCTGGCGGAAGATGTCGGTAGACACCTTTACGTCGGGCGGCAGGTTCTTCTGCAAGTCCTTCAGCGAGGCCTCCAACTTGTCGGTCAGCTCTAGCGTACTGGTGGCCGGCTGTTTGGTGACGGTGAGCAGCACGGCGGGCTTTCCCCGCTCCGAGGCCGTACCCAGTTTGGGCACCTTCGGCCCGACCTTCACCTCGGCGATGTCCTCTAACTTGATGGGGTAGCCGTTTACGGTCTTTACCACAGCCTTGCCCATCTCCTCGGTCTGGGTGGTGGAGAGCACTCCGCGCACGATGTACTCGTTGCCGTATTCGTAGAGCACTCCGCCGTTGGCGTTCAGGTTCATGTCCTGCGTCACCGCCATCACCTCGCCCAAACCCACGCCGTAGTGACGCATCCGCTCGGGGTCGAGCTGTATCTGGTATTCCTTAATGTCTCCGCCCAATACGGCCACTTGCGCCACGCCTCCGGTAGACAGCAGTCGGGGGCGTATGGTCCAGTCGGCTATGGTCCGCAGGTCGAGCATGGAGGTTGTGTCGGCGGTCAGTCCCACTATCAGCATTTCGCCCAAGATGGACGACTGCGGGCCGAGCGTAGGCTTGCCCACGTTACCGGGCAGGGATTCGCTGACCACGGCGAGCTTCTCGCTCACGATTTGCCGGGCCAAGTAAATGTCCGTTCCCCAGTCAAACTCCACCCACACGACGGAGAATCCGTTGGTGGAAGACGAGCGTACCCGGCGTACGCCCGTCGCCCCGTTGACTGCGGTCTCTACGGGGAAGGTGACCAACTGCTCCACCTCCTCGGCGGCCATGCCGTTGGCTTCGGTCATAATGACTACCGTCGGCGCATTGAGGTCGGGAAATACGTCGACCTCCGTGTGCAGGGCGGTGTAGCTTCCGGCGATGAGCAGCAGGATGGCAGCGCAGAGCACGACCATGCGGTTGTGCAATGAGTAATGTATGATTTTGTTTAGCATGATGTTTATTATTAGGGAGCCTCCCCAACCCCTCCCTAAGGAGGGGCTTCGGTTAGCTCAAATGTTTATAATTAGGTGGCCTCCCCAACCCCTCCCTGAGGAGGGGCTTCGGTTAGCTCAAAAACAATGCCTCGTAGCCTAAGCTCCCCCCCCCTCATGGGGGGGAGTTGAGGGGGGCTAATGTTCGTGCGTGTGCGCCGGAATCGCGTTGCTTGCGCTGGCCAGACGTACCTGATAAGCCCCTTCGGTCACTACCCGGTCGCCGGCCTTTACGCCTGTCAGTATCTGCACGCGCTTGCCGTTGTCCGCCCCGAGGGTCACTTTCTGTTTCCGGTAGCCCTCCTCGTCGAGCTGCACGTAGACGAAGTGCGTGCCCTGCTCTTCCGTCAAGGCTGTCTTGGGTACGGAAATCACGTTCTCCATCGGCGAGGAGAGCAGATATACCTCCACGTAACTCCCCGGAACGATGTCGCCCTTGTTGCTGAACTCGAAGGTGACGGGGATATAGAAGGAGCTGTCGGTGGCCGACTTGCCGTAGGACAGCAGCTTTCCGTCCAACTCCTTCAGTTCGTACACCTTGTCGTCGTACGGAGTCTGGAAGTTGGCGGAGTGGATGTTACGCAAGTCGGAATAATATTTCTCGGAGACCTCGGCGCGGAGGAATAGACGGCGGTTCTGCGTGACGCTGACCAACGGTTGGCCTACGCTGACGTAGTCTCCCTCCTTCACCAGAACGCTTTTGACGTATCCGCCTATGGGCGACGGGATGTTCTGCCCGTTTGCCGAGTGGTTCTTGGCCAACGCCTCGTAGCTGATGCGGGCGTTCTCGTACGTCTGTTTCGCCTGCGCCAGTTCCGTGTCGGAGACGATTTGGTTCTTCACTAACGCCTGCATACGTTCGTACTCCTTCTTTGATACCTCGTAGGCTACCTTTGCCCGCTGCACCGGGTCGCCTTCCGCTATGCCGTTCGACGAGATGGTGAGCAGCGGGGTTCCCTCGCTTACTGATACGCCTTCTACCGTCTGCTTGCGGAGCGACACCACTCCGGCTACGGTGGCCACGGCCGTGGCCTCTTCTCCCTGCGCGGCCAATACCTGTCCGCTGGTCTTAATCACTTGTTGGAACGCCGAAGGCTCGATGACGCTCGACTTGACGCCCGCGGCGTCCGCCTTCGCTTTCGGAAGGATGATTTCGTCGCTGTGCGCTCCGTTCTCTTCTTCGTGACCGTGATTGTCGGCCGTGGCGCTTACTTCGGCCTCGTGGTCATGTTCCTTGTGGTGGCAGGCTCCCAAGACGAATACGCTCAGGAAGCCTATAAAGATAAGTTTCTTCATAAGATATTTTTTATTTGTTTGCAAAAGTAAATGGAAGTGTACGCAACCTGTTTGCATACACAAGGGGGAGAGCGTCGTCCGTAAAGACGTCGCGGTCAAGGGCCGGTCTGAGTGCTACCCCGGCCTTAAGCGAGAACAAGTGAGGGGGGAGCCCGCAGAGAAAGAGCGTGGGACAGCGCCACGCTATGTAGAGACTCCAAATAAGTATAGTAGTTTCTAAATCTTCGCGCTAACGGATGTGATAGAAATTCGATGATGCGGTCGGTAAACAGCGTGGTGACGAGCACGTGCTCGGGGCCATGATAAGTTTGCGGCGAGGGTGAGGGCGACTGAACGCGCGTCACGCAGTTGCCGTCGCAGCAAGCGTCGTTTTCCGGATGATGGTGCGGCACATGATGGACGGGACACTGTTGTTCCGTGGCGATGTCCCGCTTTATGCAGATGCTCCCTTCGAGGTGGTGATGATGGGGAATAAGCGTCGTTACCAACATGAGCATGTTGATGATAAGCAGTGAGGGCACTATGAACTTTCTTTTTCCTTTCATCTTGTTGACCACGGCGCGAATATACGAATAGTTTCTTAAGGACTTGCCTAAATTTTGCGTTTTAGTGATTTATATCTGTTCTCTTTTGAGGGTATGGCGCTTTTCCTGTTGGTGTGCGGAGCGTGTGGCGGCTCATCCGCAGGTACCGCATATTCGGCACGCTGCGGTTAAGCGCAGTAAGACGGCCTCACCGTCCTGAATAGTCGAACTTGTACGTCGTTTGTAAAGCGTTGATTTATAGTTGGATGAAAAATAGCCCTACGGCTCGCGAGAAATAGGGCAACGCCTCGTGAGAGATGGGGCTGTTTCTCGCGAGAAATAGCCCTTGCTGACACGACGCGTAGGCGTGCCTATGCGACGCTTGCGCGGTTTCCTCTCCGGATGGATAGCCTTTGCGCCATGTAAAGTTTAGCTACGCTCCAGTTCACGCAGCGAATCCATCTTTTTCTTTTCCAGAAACTCGTAGATGCCGCATAGGTGCTCCTTGACCCTTTGGTTGCCGAACTCGTACACCTTCGTTACCAATCCGTCCAAGAAGTCACGGTCGTGCGACACGACAATCAGCGTGCCGTCGAAGTCCGCCAACGCCTGCTTCAGGATGTCTTTGGTTTTCATGTCGAGGTGATTGGTCGGCTCGTCCAAGATGAGCAGGTTGACCGGCTCCAACAGGAGCTTAATCATGGCGAGGCGGGTGCGCTCTCCTCCCGAAAGCACCTTTACCTTCTTCATCGACTCCTCAGGCCCGCCGAACATGAAGGCCCCGAGCAAGTCGCGTATCTTGGTGCGTATCTCGCCTTTCGCCACCTCGTCTATCGTCTGGAACACCGTCAGGTTCTCGTCCATCAGCGACGCTTGGTTCTGAGCGAAGTAGCCTATCTTCACGTTGTGTCCCAGTGTCAGCGTCCCTTCGTGGTCAATCTCGTTCATGATGCACTTGACGAGCGTGGACTTTCCCTCCCCATTCTTTCCCACGAAAGCCACCTTGTCGCCCCGCTCGATGGTCAGGGTGGCGTTCTTGAACACCACGTGGTCGCCGTACGTCTTGCCGACCCCCTCCATGATGACGGGATAGCTGCCCGAGCGCGGAGCCGGGGGAAACTTGAGCCGCAGCGCGGAAGTGTCTTCCTCGTCCACCTCGATTAGCTCCAGTTTCTCCAACATCTTGACCCGGCTCTGCACTTGCAGCGTCTTGGAATAGGTGCCCTTGAAACGTTCGATGAACTCTTTGGTCTCGGCGATGAACTTCTGCTGCTCTTCGTAAGCCTTCCGCTGTTGTTCGCGGCGTTCCTTGCGGAGTTGCAGGTATTGGGAGTAGTTGACCTTGTAGTCGTAGATGCGGCCCATCGTCACCTCTATGGTGCGGGTGGTGATGCTGTCGACGAACTTGCGGTCGTGGCTGATGACGACGACCGCCTTTCCGTTGGTCATCAGGAACTCCTCCAACCACTGGATAGACTCGATGTCGAGGTGGTTGGTCGGCTCGTCCAGCAGAAGCACGTCCGGCTTCCGTAGCAGCAGCTTGGCCAGTTCGATTCTCATGCGCCATCCCCCGCTGAACTCGCTCGTGGGGCGGCTGAAGTCGTTCCGGCTGAATCCGAGGCCCAACAGCGTCTTTTCCACGTCCTCCTCGTAGTTGGTGGAGTCGATGGAGTAGAACTTCTCGCTCAGGGTGGACACCTCCTCGATGAGCGCCATGTACTCGTCGCTCTCGTAGTCCGTGCGTGTCTCAAGCTCCTTGTTCAGCCGTTCTATCCGCGCCTCCATCTCGTGCAGATGGGCGAACGCCTGCGCCGCCTCCTCGAATACGGTGCGTCCGTCCTCAGTCATGAGGTGCTGAGGCAAGTAAGCCACTACGCAGTCCTTCGGTGCGGAGACCTTGCCACGGGTAGGTTGCCTCACGCCCGCCAGAATCTTGAGCAGCGTGCTCTTGCCCGCTCCGTTCTTTCCCATCAGGGCGATGCGGTCTTTCTCGTTAATCACGAAAGAAATGTCACTGAATAGAGTTGTTCCGCCAAACTCTACGGTTAGTCCGTCTACTGAAATCATAACGCTTATGCTGTTTTAGGGCCGCGAAGATAGGAAATATATCGTCAACTCGGGCGACGCCGTCGTGAAACCGCCCGATATATAAACACATCGAGCCCCGAAAGGCCGTATTCGCCTTCCGGGGCTTGCTGATGTTTGGTATGATTGCGCCTTATCAGGTTAAGGCATCTCGTTTTCCATCTGGAACTTGCGGCTTACCTTCATCAGGTTGATGGTGTAGGTCACCACGTTCTGGGCCTCTTGCACCATCGTGAGGTATACCATGCTCACGCGTACGCTGCCCGTCTGGCTCTGTATGCGCTGCAATTCGTGCCGTTTCAGTTGCGACAGCTTGCCGTTAAGGTCGTTCGCCCGGCGGATTTCCTCATCCATCGTTGTATAGTCATTGTTCTCCAACTTATGCCGGCACTGCTGTATCAAGTAAGTGATGTCTTCGGTCACTTCGCTGAACTCGCCCTTCTGGATAGCGTCCAACGGGTTGAAGTTGTTGTCAATGTGCTCCAGACAAGGCTCGCAGAGACGGGAAATACTATACACGATTTCACTGGCGAAGTCGTTCCCTTGATAGTAATACAGTCCTTTTTCGAGCACGGTATTGTTGTCGAGGCGACACATGGCCACGGTTCCGCTTCGCTTCATTTGCTTGACGAGTTGCTTCTCGAACTTGTTGGCTCCCATCGCTCGGCGCAATCCGCGCAGATTTTCGTGGATGAAGGAGTTGACGGTCAGCTCGAAGTTGTTCTCGGCGTACTCCAGTACCTTTCCAAGCTCTTCTTTCGTGTGCTGACGCATTAGGCGCAGGGCCTCGGCGTTATCGGTGGCCTGCATCAGCTGCTTCAGCGTCTCATTGCCTTGCTCCTTCGCCTTCCGTTTCTTGTACATTACTTGGCTGCGGATAAGCGTGAATACGGCTACGGCGATAAGCGCGATGATGGATATGTTTCCGCCATAGTGCAGTACGATGGTGACGAAAAAGCAGATGGTGAAGGCGGCTCCCGCTGTGATGAACCATCCGCCAATGACGCTCAATACGCCGGTGATGCGGTATACGGCGGAGTCACGGCCCCAAGCGCGGTCGGCCAGTGAGCTACCCATAGCTACCATGAACGTGACGTAAGTAGTGGAAAGCGGTAGCTTCAGTGAAGTACCCAATGCGATGAGTAGTCCGGCCAGCACCAAGTTGACCGAGGCCCGAACTAGGTCGAAGGCGGCTCCGTCGGCTATGATAGCTTCATCCTTGCGGAAGCGGGTATCTATCCATTGTTTCGTGCCTTCCGGTATGATGCGTGACATCCCGTTGGCTAGGGTGAGACTGAAGCGTACTAACGTGCGGGCTATCGGAGTGCTTCCAAAGGCTTCCTCACCTTCGTCCTGCCGGGAGAGGTCTACGGAGGTTTTAATGACAGCGTGCGCTTTTTTAGATGTATAGAGGGCGTACACCATGACGGCTCCGGCTCCTATAAGAAAGTACCATGGCGTCTTGGCTGAGCCCAATAGCGAGGTCATAAGGAAGCTATCCGGGCTGGCTCCATTGCCATTGGCCGTAAAGTCTATGAATGACGAGTATCCCGCCAATGGTACTCCGATGAAGTTGACCAAATCATTTCCGGCGAACGCAAGGGCCAAAGCGAAGGTTCCCATCAGTACGATAACTTTGAATACGTTGACTTTCAGCGCGTGGAGCAGTTGCATCAGTGCGGTGAAGAACACGAAGCATCCCCCTACGATGGTGAGCGTGTGATCTTGTATCCACTGCGTGTGCTCTGGGGTCATGAACGAGCTGTCCTTCAATCCCTTGATGAGCATGAAATAGATGATGGACGTAGCGGCTATTCCGCCGAACAGCCCGATACTATATTTCATTCTTTTGGTATAGTTGAACGTAAAGACGACACGGGCAATCCACTGTACTACGATACCGAAGAAAAAGGCGATGGCCACGGACACGAAGATGGCCATGATGACAGACAATGCCTTATCCGTGTTAATCAGTTGCCCCATGCTGAGCGTATCGTCATTGCTTACTTTGATTAATGCGAGGGCGAACGTACCTCCCAATAATTCGAATACCATTGAAACGGTGGTTGACGTAGGCATTCCCATCGAGTTGAACACATCAAGCAGCACCACGTCGGTGAGCATGACGGCTAACAGGATACACATGATTTCGGAAAAGTAGAAATGTTCCGGCTGATAGATGCCGTGCCGGGCAATGTCCATCATGCCGTTCGATAGTGCCGCCCCAATGAAGATTCCCACTCCGGCAATGAATAGAATCGTTTTGAAGGAGGCAGCCTTAGCTCCTACTGCGGAATTGAGGAAATTGACTGCGTCGTTGCTTACGCCTACAATCAGGTCGAACACGGCGAGAACGAACAGAAAGAGGATGATACATAGATAAATTGTCTCCATAAAATAAGTGTAATTTTAATGGGCGCAAAAGTCGGGATATGACGTTGCATGGAAATGTCATACATGTTACAATTGTGTTACAGTAAGATGAAGGAGGTATGACGCGGTCTGTTCGGAAACGAGCTTCTTGCGGAATTCGTTTCGGCGTGTTATCTTTGTCTAGAGAAATAAGATAAAGATATGATGAGAGTAGGGTTATTGTCAGATACTCACGGTTATTGGGACGAACGGTATCTGAAATATTTTGAGACTTGCGATGAGATTTGGCACGCGGGTGATATTGGTTCATTGGAGGTAGCTCGGAGGTTGGCAGAGTTTCGTACGTTACGTGCCGTTTACGGTAATATAGACGGGAGTGAGATACGTCGCTTGTTTCCACTGGTAAATCGTTTTACGGTGGATGGAGCCGAAGTCCTGATGAAACATATTGGTGGATACCCCGGACGTTACGACCCTTCTATAGCGGGAAGCCTTATGGCTCGTCCGCCCAAGCTTTTTATTAGCGGTCACTCCCATATATTAAAGGTCAAGTACGATAAAACATTGGGACTGCTTCATATCAACCCCGGAGCGGCGGGTATAAGCGGGTTTCACCAAGTACGTACGTTGGTGCGCTTTAGCATCGATGGTGGAATATTTAAAGATCTTGAAGTTATCGAGTTGGCGGATAGCAAATAAGGAACGAGTCGGGGCGATGCTGTACAACAATCTTCCGGTCCTTGTACAGCGATTGCCCGTTTCATGTATAGCAATCCGATGATTCTGGTACATGAATGGTCTTCGGCTTCTTTGCCTTGCTGTAAAAATACATGGAAAAAGTTTTGCCATGTCAAATTTCTTTCCGACATTTGCGGACGACTAATAGATTTACTTTAAAACAATGAAAGGTATTATTCTGGCAGGGGGGAGTGCCACACGCCTTTACCCTCTTTCTAAGGCGATTTCTAAGCAGATAATGCCAGTGTACGACAAGCCGATGATTTACTATCCGCTTTCGACGCTAATGCTGGCAGGAATACGCGAGGTGTTGATTATTTCCACTCCGCGTGACCTTCCGATGTTTCGCGCCCTATTGGGGACGGGCGAGGAGCTCGGAATGGCGTTTTCTTACAAGGTTCAGGAGAAGCCCAATGGACTGGCGCAAG
Source organism: uncultured Bacteroides sp. (assembly GCA_949285075.1). Taxonomy (GTDB): domain Bacteria; phylum Bacteroidota; class Bacteroidia; order Bacteroidales; family Bacteroidaceae; genus Bacteroides. The sequence goes on from CASDXF010000004.1 coordinate 43,460, forward strand.
CTTTTGTGTTAGGGGCCGACTTCCTGAACGGTGAACCGGGTTGCCTGATTCTGGGCGACAATCTGTTCTACGGACAGAGTTTCTCGGCCATGTTGCGCCGTGCGGCTTCCATTGATAAGGGAGCCTGTATCTTCGGATATTATGTGAAGGACCCCCGTGCCTATGGGGTAGTCGAGTTCGACGGGCAAGGACGGGTCATCTCACTCGAAGAAAAGCCCGAGCGTCCGAAAAGCAATTACGCTGTGCCCGGACTTTATTTCTACGATTCAACGGTGACCGCTAAAGCCGCTTCGCTCAAGCCTTCCGCTCGCGGAGAGTACGAGATTACCGACCTGAACCGCCTTTATCTGGAGGAAGGAACGCTTAAGGTAGAACTTTTTGGCCGAGGATTTGCGTGGCTCGATACAGGAAATTGCGATAGCCTGCTTGAAGCCTCCAACTTCGTGGCGACGATTCAGAATCGACAGGGCTTCTACATCAGTTGCATCGAGGAAATCGCTTGGAGGCAGGGGTGGATTACCTCAGCGCAGTTGTTGGAGCTGGGACGCAAGCTCGAAAAGACCGATTATGGTAAATATCTGATGGAACTCGCAAAACAATCCTAAAATCGAAAGAACACTAAGAATTATATGTTTATGAAGACTTATTTAGTGACCGGGGCCGCCGGGTTTATCGGGGCCAATTTTATAAAATATATTCTGGCTAAGCATACGGATATTAAGGTCGTCGTTCTGGATGCCTTGACTTATGCCGGCAATTTAGGAACCATCGCGAAGGACATAGACAATGAACGTTGCTTCTTCGTTAAGGGAGACATTTGTGACCGTAGTTTGGTCGACAGCCTTTTCACGGAGTATCGCTTCGACTATGTGGTAAACTTCGCCGCTGAAAGTCATGTGGACCGCAGCATAGAGAACCCTCAATTGTTCTTGATAACCAATATTCTTGGTACGCAGAATCTGCTTGACTGCGCCCGTCGCGCATGGGTGATGGGTAAGGACGAGCAGGGGTATCCAACATGGAGGAAAGGGGTGCGTTATCATCAGGTATCTACTGATGAGGTTTACGGCTCGTTAGGTTCCGAAGGCTTCTTTACGGAAACAACCCCTCTATGTCCGCATAGCCCTTACAGCGCTTCTAAAGCGAGCGCCGATATGGTGGTGATGGCTTATCGTGATACGTATAAGATGCCGGTGAGCATCACCCGTTGCTCTAACAATTATGGGCCTTATCACTTTCCAGAGAAGCTGATTCCGTTGATTATCAAAAATATTCTTGAAGGGAAGAATTTGCCTGTCTATGGTGACGGAAGTAATGTGCGTGACTGGCTGTACGTGGAAGACCACTGCAAGGCTATCGACCTTGTCGTGCGTGAAGGAAAGGAAGGAGAGGTTTACAATGTGGGAGGTCATAATGAGAAGACGAACCTTGAGATTGTAAAGTTGACCATCGCTACCATCCGTCGTTTGATGGAGGAGTACCCCGAATACCGCCAAGTACTGAAGAAGAAAGTAAAGGGAGAGGGCGAAGAAATCGCTGTCGACTGGATTAATGAAAGCTTAATCACGTTTGTCAAGGACCGTCTTGGACATGACCAACGGTATGCCATTGACCCGACGAAGATTACGAACGAGTTGGGATGGTATCCCGAGACTAAGTTTGAGGTAGGTATCGTTAAGACGATAGAATGGTATCTGAATAATCAGGAGTGGGTAGAAGAAGTGACTAGCGGAGATTATCAAGGATATTACGAAAGAATGTACGGAAAGGCATAGCCTTTTCTCCTGACAGTTAAAGGCGGCCCTTTATCTCTCTCTGTGTGGAGAGTATAAAGGGCTTTCTTTTATCCGGTCGTCTGGGACTGTTCAGGACAGGATAAGTCCTAACGATAGGAGCACGCCGAAAAGTAGCATATTGAGCGAAGTCTCGCCCAGTATCTCATTCAGCTTCTTCCCGCTGTAAATGCGTATCATTCGTTTCCATGTCAGGAAGTGGGGAATCAGGTAAAGCAGGGGGAGAAGAGCGGCCCATAAGTGCGTTTCGGCAAGGAAACCGAGGCAGAGGAGCGAGGCGCATACGCCGAGTGCGAGATAGGTGTATCTTCCGAACCGCTCGCCGAAGCGGACAACAACGGTAAGCTTACCGCTTCTCGCATCTGCCTCCCGATCACGGTAGTTGTTGACCATAAGCAGGGTGTCTATCACTAGTCCGCAGGCAAGAGAGGCAATCGTGACATTTGAAGTCCATGTTAATGCTTGTACGTAATACGTGCCTCCTACGGGAACGAAGCCGAAGAACACGATAACTAAGGCGTCGCCCCAACCCTTGTAGGACAATCGGGTCGTGTAGAGGAAGGCAAAGACGACGCAAAGTACGCCCACGATGATGAGTTCCCAACCGGCGTATAGCAGTAGTGTACATCCGAAGAGGCACGCCAACGCCACGGTGAATAATATGCCCTTTCGCATCGCCTGCGGAGTAATCCATCCTTGAGCGCAGGCTCGTTCTGGTCCCAGACGGTCTTCCCGGTCACTCCCCTTAAGATAGTCGAAAAGGTCGTTGATGAAGTTGGCGGCTATTTGCATTAACCCGGCAAACAGGCAGCACGCCAATGCCGGTATCAGCTGAAAATGCTTGTCCATGACGGCCAGAGCGGAACCTATTAGTATGGGAATAATGGCGCCTGTCAACGTCTTGGGGCGTGCGGCGAGTATCCATGCGCGTGGCGAGTTGCGTTTTACAGTTTCCATGTCCGAATTTAATGATTGGCGGCAAAGGTACGTCAATTTTCCGTATCTTTGCTTTCCCATCTCGATTGAATATGAAGAATGAACTTGTTTTTATGATAATAGGCCTTGTAGGGCTGATTTGCGTCTCTTGCGCTTCAGGGTGGCGTACGCTTTCTGATTCTCCCGGAGGTAAGGTTATTTGTTCGAAGGAGCGTGTATGTAAAACCCATAATGGAGTGAGGCGGGTGGTGAACTATGAATTTACTCATCCTGATGTTCCCGAAGCTTTTGACGGCTTTCGCATGGCGTTCATCTCTGATCTTCATTATAAGAGTTTGTTAAAGGAAAAGGGATTGCGAAAACTGGTGCGCTTGCTTAATAAGCAAAATGCGGATGTATTGCTGATGGGAGGAGATTATCAGGAAGGTTGTGAATATGTAGTCTCTTTGTTTTCTGCGCTCTCAGAGGTGAGGACCGCATGGGGAACCTATGCCGTATTGGGCAATAATGATTACGAGCGTTGTTACGACGAGATTGTCAATGCGATGGAACGGTATGGAATACGCCTGTTGGAACATAAAGTGGATACATTGTACAAAGAGGGACAACGTATGTTTATCGCCGGCGTTCGTAACCCTTTTGATTTGTGTTCCAACGGCGTTTCTCCCACTTTGCCGTTGTTTTCCGATGACTTTGTCGTCCTTTTAGTCCACACTCCGGAGTATGCGGAGAATGTTTCCGTAGAAAATGCGGATTTAGTTTTGTCCGGACATACTCATGGCGGACAAGTGCGGATTATGGGGATGACACCGGCATGGCGCTCTTCGTACGGGAAACGTTTCCTTTCCGGATTGGCTTATAATTCAATGCGCATACCTGTTATCACAACAAATGGTATAGGAACTTCACGCTTTCCCGTCCGTATTGGAGCCCCCGCTGAAATTGTAGTAGTAACGCTTTATAAAGCGGAAGAATGAATATTGTTCTTATTGATGTATTCCCATACTTTTGGATGTAAGAAGTAGCGGATATCCTTTCCTTCTTTAAGTGCTTGACGTATGAATGTCGAGCTTATTTCAAGCATTGGAGATTGTATAAGCTCTACCGTTTCCGGTAGAGCTTCTTCTTTTATTGGGTATCCCGGACGAGGATAGATTAATATATGGTTTTCTTTGATGATACGTTGTGATTGATACCATTTGCCGATTTTATACCAGTTGTCTGCGCCGATGATAAAGTAAAATTCCCGGCCGGGATATACGGCCTTCAGTTTATCTAATGTGTGTATGCTATAAGAAGGGCGTGGTAGGCTGAATTCGAAATCTGACACTTGGAAATGCGGATAATCTTCTATAGCAAGTCTGGTTAGTGCCAAGCGAAGGTCGTCATTCCATAAGTCAGTTTGTTTTTTTAACGGATTTTGAGGAGTAACCATGAACCACACTTCATCCAATTTAGTGTATTCACACAAGTAATTGGCAAGAGCCAGATGTCCTATGTGAATTGGATTAAACGAACCGCTGAAGATTCCGGTTTTTGTTTTAGGTATCTGGTGCATGTTAATGAAGTTTATAGAAACAGTTCGTTAGTCTTGTAGCTCTAAAAATTCTTTGATGACATTCAATGCTTCCTTTTTTGCTTTTTCTAAATTGTCGTTGATGATTATGCGATCAAACTTAGGTGAAAAACTTAATTCGTATTCCGCTTTCGCTATACGACTTTCGATAACTTCCGGAGCATCTGTCCCTCGTTGAATCAAACGCTTGCGCAATTCGTCTATCGAAGGAGGCTGGATGAATACGGAAAGTGCACGGTTGCCGTAATATTTCTTGATGTTACATCCTCCTACGACATCTACGTCAAAAATAATGTTTTGTCCTTTTTCTAGTTGTTTTTCTACCTGTTCTTTTAGTGTACCGTAATAGCGGTCTTTATATACTTCTTGATACTCTAGAAACTCATTGTTTTCTATGCGCTTCCGAAATTCTTCCGGCGTGAGAAAAAAGTATTCAACTCCGTCTTTTTCTGTTCCGCGCGGAGGACGGCTAGTAGCGGAAATGGAAAATGCGAGGTTTAACGATTGTGTTAGTAAATAATTAATAATCGTTGATTTTCCTGAACCTGACGGAGCGGAAAAGATAATAAGTTTTCCTGTCATAAAAGTTTGTTTACATTACATTAAGGACTTGTTCTTTGATTTGCTCCAATTCATCTTTCATCTGTACAACGATTTTTTGCATTTCGGCATGGTTGGATTTACTACCTAAAGTGTTGATTTCTCGTCCCATCTCTTGAGCGATAAATCCAAGTTTCTTGCCTTGGCCATTTCCGTTTTCGAGCGTACTGATGAAGTATTGCAAGTGATTGTTTAAACGTTGTTTTTCCTCATTTACATCCAATTTCTCAATGTAATAGATTAATTCTTGCTCTAACCGATTTTTATCATAATCGGTATTGAGCGTGTTTTCGAGCGTATCGACGATACGTTCTTTTATTTTCTCGACTCGTTCTTTTTCAAATGGAGCTATCATTTCAAGCAAATGAGTAATATTTGCGATTTTCTCACGGAACTTTTTTTCTAAAGCGTTCCCTTCTTGTTTTCGAAAATTCACGAGTTGGTTGATAGCTTCTGCTATGCATTCGTTTATCTTTTCCCATTCTTCTTCCGTAACTTCCAATGTCTCTATTTTGGATGTCACGTCAGGGAGACGAAGTAAAGTTTGGAACCAATCAGAAGGTTCGGCTATATTTAAATGTTGTGAGATACTCTTTATTTGCTGATAATAGCTTTCTACTAATGTCTCATTGATAGGAGATGCACTTTCTGTTCCTTCCTTTTTTTCTATCCATAGGCAGAAGTCTACTTTCCCTCGTTCCAATACTTTTGAGATTTCATTTCGGATAACCATCTCTTTCTCGCGATATAGCGGTGCAATGCGAGTGGATAAATCCATAGCCTTACTGTTGAGCGACTTGATTTCTACGTTTATTTTTTTATCTGAAAGTTCGGCAGTCGCTTTGCCGTATCCTGTCATTGACTGTATCATAATATCTTAAACTTTTGTGCAAAAGTACACGATTATTTTAAGAATTGGAAATAATCATGTACTTTTGCCACACTTAATCAGGTGAATTTTTATGTCGTGTATTCTAAATATTGAGACTTCTACTTCTGTGTGTTCAATATCTGTTAGTCTGGATGGACAAGCGGTTTTTGTGCGAGAAGACCTGAAAGGACCGTCTCATGCGATTTCTTTAGGAGTGTTTGTTGACGAAGCGTTGTCTTTTATTGACAGTCATGTTATGCGGTTGGATGCCGTGGCTGTAAGTTGTGGACCGGGATCTTATACAGGATTACGTATAGGTGTTTCTATGGCCAAAGGTATTTGTTATGGACGCAATGTACCTTTGATAGGTATTCCTACTTTAAAGATCCTTTGTGTTCCGGTTTTGTTGCACTATGATTTACCTGAAGATGCGTTGCTTTGTCCTATGATTGACGCTCGTCGAATGGAGGTATATGCGGCTATTTATGATCGAGCTTTGAACATAAAACGCGAAACGGCGGCTGACATTATAGATGAGCGTTCTTATATAGAGTATTTGAGTTTATCCCCTGTTTATTTTTTTGGTGATGGTGCATCTAAATGTCGAGATAAGATTACTCATCCGAATGCTCATTTTATAGAGAATATTTTTCCGTTAGCGAAGATGATGTTTCCTTTGTCAGAAAAGGCGATGGCTAATAAAGATTACAAGGATGTGGCTTATTTTGAACCTTTTTATTTGAAGGAATTTATAACTTCTCGGCCAAGAAAGCTTTTGTAATAAGAAGGATGAGTAAAGCCTTATGAATAATAGTCTATTAAGTTAAAAGTTTGTATTTAAATAATTTGGTGAAAAAATGCAGTACAATACTCAACAGAAAAGAATGTCGCTTCCTGAATATGGTCGAAGTATTCAGAATATGGTGGATTATGCCTTGACTATTAAAGAACGTTCTGAACGTCAGCGTTGTGCTAATACAATTATCAATATTATGGGGAATATGTTTCCTCATTTACGTGATGTTCCTGATTTTAAACATAAATTGTGGGATCATTTAGCTATTATGTCTGATTTTCAATTAGATATAGATTATCCTTATGAGATTATTCGTAAAGATAATTTTGTGACGAAGCCAGATCCGATAGCTTATCCACATACTCCCATGATTTATCGTCATTATGGGCATACATTAGAGGTGTTGATAAGAAAAGCCTGTGAATTTCCAGAAGGTAATGAAAAGAATAACTTAGTGGCGATGATTTGTAATCATATGAAGAAAGATTACATGACTTGGAATAAAGATACAGTAGATGACCGTAAAATAGCGGAGGATTTGTATGAACTTTCTGATGGAAAACTTCAAATGACAGATGAGATTCTTCGCTTGATGTCTGAGCGTATTAATTTATATTGTCGTCCTAAACCAAATCTTAATAGCAAGAATAGCAATCAACGGAAAAAGTATTAGGTTTCTATTCTCTGAATCGTTAGGGGCTTGATGAAATTTGTTAACTTAAAAACTTGTGATTATGGCTTCATTTGTGATTGAAGGTGGACATCGTTTGAACGGAGAGATTTATCCTCAGGGCGCTAAAAACGAGGTCCTTCAGATTATTTGTGCAACGTTACTAACTTCTGACGAAGTGACGGTAGATAATATTCCGGATATTCTAGATGTTAATAATCTGATTCAATTGATGAGAGAGATGGGAATCAAAATTTCTAAGAATGGAATAGATTCCTATACTTTCAAGGCTGAGAGCGTTGATTTCAATTATCTGGAGAGTGACGAGTTTTTAAGGAAATGTTCCGCTCTTCGCGGTTCTGTCATGTTGATTGGGCCGATGGTCGCACGCTTTGGAAGGGCGTTGATATCGAAACCGGGCGGCGATAAGATAGGTCGCCGTCGGTTGGATACGCACTTTATAGGTATCATGAATCTGGGAGCTGATTTCCGTTACGATGAGGAGCGGGGGCTTTATGAGATTACGGCGAGTCAGCTTCATGGAAATTATATGCTGTTGGATGAGGCTTCGGTGACGGGAACAGCTAACATTATTATGGCGGCTGTGCTTGCTGAGGGGACGACTACGATTTATAATGCGGCGTGCGAACCTTATGTGCAGCAACTTTGCCGGATGCTCAACCGGATGGGTGCGAAGATTAGTGGCATCGCTTCTAACCTGCTTACTATTGAAGGAGTTGGAGAACTCCATGGAACGAGACATACCGTATTACCGGACATGATAGAAGTGGGTAGTTTCATCGGTATGGCGGCAATGACAGGAAGTGAGCTGACTATCAAAAATGTTTCTTATGGTAATCTGGGAATTATTCCGGAGAGCTTTCGTCGTTTAGGTATTAGGCTTGAACAGCGGGGAGATGATATCTATATACCAACTCAGGACACTTATCAGATAGAGTCCTTTATTGACGGCTCCATCATGACGATTTCTGATGCACCGTGGCCGGGATTGACCCCTGACCTCTTGAGCGTAATGCTTGTTGTCGCTACTCAAGCTAAGGGCAGCGTGCTGATTCATCAGAAAATGTTCGAGAGCCGTTTGTTTTTCGTGGATAAGCTGATTGATATGGGAGCGCAAATCATTCTGTGCGATCCTCATAGAGCGGTGGTGATAGGGCATAATCATGGGTTTACGTTGCGGGGGGCTCGATTGACCTCGCCTGACATCCGCGCCGGTATCGCCTTGCTGATTGCCGCCATGAGTGCGGAGGGAACAAGTACGATTAGTAATATCGAGCAAATAGATCGGGGATATCAGAATATAGAGGGAAGGCTGAATGCTATTGGTGCCAGAATTACTCGTATATGATAAGAAAAGAAGAAGTATATAAGATTGGTCTATTTAATAAGCCGCATGGTATTCACGGCGAATTGCAATTTACGTTTACCGACGATGTCTTCGACCGTGCGGACTGCGATTATTTGGTTTGTCTGCTCGACGGCATTTTTGTTCCATTTTTCATAGAGGAGTATCGTTTCCGTTCCGACTCTATGGCGTTAATGAAACTGGAGGGGGTAGATACCGCCGAGCGGGCCCGTACGTTTACCAATGTAGAAGTGTATTTCCCGGTGAAGTTTGCGCATGAATTGAAGGATGGAATCTTATCGTGGAATTATTTTGTAGGTTTTACGATAGAGGATGTGCATTACGGTAAGTTGGGTGAGATTGTCGAAGTGGATGCCGCTACGGTGAATGTCCTTTTCGTGATTGAGCGGGAGAGAGAGGAACTGTTGATACCCGCTCATGAAGAGTTTATTCGGAGCATAGACCATGAGCGTAAGTTGGTTTTCGTTGAACTGCCTGAAGGATTGGTGAATTTGGAGGAGGTGGAGAATGGCGATTAAGAAGTGGCGCAGGGCTTTTTGGAAAAACTTCAGGTTTAAATATAAGCTCACTATCACGAATGAGAATACACTTGAAGAAATTGTAGACCTTCATGTGTCTAAACTTAATGGCCTATCTGTATTGTTGACGATTTTAGCGATTCTTTTTTTAATAGCTTCTTGTATTGTGGCGTTTACCCCATTGCGTAATTATCTTCCCGGTTATGTAAATAGTGAGGTGCGTTCCCAGATTGTAAGGAATGCATTAAGGGTGGATTCTTTGCAACAGGTCTTGGACAGGCAGAATCTTTATATCCTGAATATTCAAGATATATTCAGCGGTAAGGTGCGTATGGACAGTGTGCGGACGATGGACTCGTTGCTAACCACCCGGCAAGACACGTTGATGGAGCGTACCAAGCGCGAGGAGGAGTTTCGTCGTCAATACGAGGAGAATGAGAAATATAACCTGACATCAATCGCTTCCCGTCCCGATGTCAGTGGCCTGATTCTTTATCGTCCTACGCGTGGCATGATATCGGACCACTTTGATGTGGAGAAGAAACATTTCGGCACTGACATCGCCGCCAATTCTAATGAAAGTATTCTGGCCACGATGGACGGTACGATAGTGTTAAGTTCTTATACGACGGAAACGGGTTATTTAATTATTATGCAACATAGTCAAGATTTGATTTCTGTATATAAGCATTGTGGTTCGCTGTTGAGGAAAGAGGGAGAGAGAGTGAAGGGAGGAGAGGCTATCGCTTTGGTCGGAAATACCGGAACGCTCAGTACGGGTCCCCATTTGCACTTTGAACTTTGGTATAAAGGGCGTCCTGTTGACTCAGAAAAATATATTGTATATTGATGGTGATGTAGGTGAGGGGAGAATTACAATAGTAACGGAATAAGGACATAGTAATGAAGAAAGAAGATACGAAGAAAAAGCGGATAGCGATTTTAGGCTCAACCGGCTCTATTGGCACGCAGGCCTTGCAGGTTATTGAGGAACATCCGGAGCGGTATGAGGCTTATGCGATAACGGCTAATAATAAAGTGGAACTGCTGATTGAGCAGGCGAGGAAGTTCCGTCCCGAGATTGTAGTGATAGCGAACGAAGAGAAATACGGACGGCTGAAGGAAGCGCTTGATGACTTACCTATCAAGATATATGCTGGGATGGATGCCATCTGTCAAATAGTAGAGGAGGAGCCGGTTGACATGGTATTGACCGCTATGGTTGGATATGCGGGGCTTGCTCCGACCATTCACGCTATTCGGGCGAGAAAGACCATCGCTTTAGCGAATAAGGAAACGTTGGTAGTGGCCGGCGAATTGATTGATAGGTTGATTCGGCAGTATCGAGTGCCGATTATTCCTGTCGATTCGGAGCATTCCGCTATATTTCAATGTTTGGCGGGCGAGGTCGGCAATCCGATAGAGAAACTGATATTGACTGCGTCGGGCGGTCCGTTCCGCACATGTACGTTGGAACAACTGAGGCATGTAACTAAGGCGCAAGCCTTGAGGCATCCCAATTGGGAGATGGGAGCTAAGATTACCATAGACTCTGCTTCGATGATGAATAAGGGGTTTGAAGTCATCGAAGCGAAATGGTTGTTCGGTGTTCAGCCTAGCCAGATAGAGGTTGTGGTCCATCCGCAGTCAGTCATTCATTCGATGGTGCAGTTCGAGGACGGTGCGGTGAAGGCGCAGTTGGGAGTCCCGGATATGCGTCTGCCCATTCAGTACGCCTTTTCTTATCCTGATCGGATACATTCTTCTTGCGATAGGTTGGACTTCTTCAAATGTACAAGCCTGACCTTTGAGCAGCCTGATACGAACCGTTTTCGTAACCTAAATTTGGCGTACGAGGCCATGCGCCGTGGAGGGAATATACCTTGCGTGGTGAATGCCGCTAATGAGATTGCGGTGGCCGCTTTCCTGCGAGATGAGATAGGCTTTCTTGACATGAGCGATGTGATTGAACGTACGATGGAGTGCGTTTCCTATCTTCCCGAACCTACCTATGACGACTACGTGGCGACGGATGCGGAAGCGAGGGGGATTGCCCGGGAGATGATAAGCCGTAAATCTTAGATAGTAAATGTTAGAAATTAGTGTTAATAGATAAACAATAGAAACGCCTTTCTCCTTCCGGTGCGAAGGGGAAGTTTTAAAACGACGATTATTGTATGGAAACATTTTTGATTCGTGCCCTGCAACTGATTATGAGCCTTTCGTTGCTTGTTATTATTCACGAGGGAGGGCATTTCCTGTTCGCCCGCTTATTTAAGGTGCGGGTGGAGAAATTCTGTCTGTTCTTTGACCCGTGGTTTACCTTGTTTAAGTTTAAGCCCAAGAATAGTGAGACGGAATATGGCATAGGATGGTTACCTTTGGGTGGGTACGTGAAGATTTCCGGTATGATAGACGAATCTATGGATACCGAGCAGATGAGACAGCCCGTCCAACCGTGGGAATTCCGTTCTAAGCCGGCATGGCAACGACTGTTGATTATGGTAGGCGGTGTGCTATTTAACTTCCTGTTGGCATTGTTCATCTACTCCATGATTCTTTTCGCATGGGGGGATGAATACGTGAAGGTGCAGGAAGCGCCTTTCGGCATGGACTTTAACGAGACGGCTAAGGCCGTGGGCTTTAGGGACGGCGATGTCCTGCTGTCCGCTGACGGTGTTCCTTTCGAACGTTACGACGGGGATATGCTGAGCCAGATTGTCGATGCCCGCGAGGTGACGGTGCTCCGCGACGGGACGAAGGCTTCCGTCTATATCCCGGAGGACATGATGCAGCGGCTGATGGCTGACAGTGTCCGTTTTGCCTCTTTCCGCTTTCCTTATGTGGTAGACAGCGTTATGGCGAACTCTCCCGCCGCCCGTGCGGGCATGTTGCGTGGCGATAGCATCATCGCTTTAGACGGGAAGCCCATTACTTACTCGGACTTCAGGCAGGCGATGGCGGAGCGTAAAGAGAACGCCCAAGCGCTTCTTCAGGATAGTGTCAATCCCCGGCAAATCGCCCTGACCTATGTGCGGGATGGAGTTACCCGTACGCAGACGTTAGAGGTGGACTCTGCTTATATGATGGGAGTGTACGTATGTAGCGACGCGAGCCGTTTGCTGCCCGTGGTAAGGAAGGAGTACGGCTTCTTTGAGTCATTCCCCGCCGGAATCTCGTTAGGGGTAAATACGCTGAAGGGGTACGTCAACAACATGAAGTACGTCTTCTCGAAGGAAGGGGCCAAGCAGTTGGGAGGCTTCGGCACCATCGGAAGCATCTTCCCTGCCACGTGGGATTGGCATCAGTTCTGGTATATGACCGCTTTCCTGTCCATCATCCTCGCGTTTATGAACATCCTTCCGATTCCCGCTTTGGACGGAGGGCACGTGCTCTTCCTCTTTTATGAGATTATCGCCCGCCGCAAGCCGAGCGACAAGTTCATGGAGTACGCTCAGGTGACGGGAATGGTGCTGCTGTTCGCTTTGCTGATATGGGCGAACTTCAATGACGTGATGAGATTCTTCTTCTAAGAGGGGAAGCGATGGACTTCTCCTGAATATCCTTGCGCCCGATCTCTTCGGTGGAAAGCCTTGCCGAAGAGTCCGGGCGCTTGTCTTTGTTTTACTCATGTTTTCTTTTAAAAACACAACGAAATGAACCGGTTGAAATGGATTTGTGTGGGAGGACTGCTGATAGGCCTCTCCGCCTCGTTTGTCACTCGGAAGGATGGCGGTCAGGAGCCTCCTGTCCGGTGGGTGAACACGTTTATCGGGACCGCCCCCAGTGTCACGAAGGCGGCCAACTCGCACGGTAAGGGTACGGAGGAACTGGGCCAGACCATTCCCGCCGTACAGACACCGAACGGCATGAACAGCTGGACGCCTCAGACACGGCTGACGGAGAACAAGTGCGTGGCTCCGTTCTACTACAAGGACTCCTTGTTCTATGGTTTCCGGGCCTCCCATTGGCTGAACGGAGGGTGCACGCAGGACTACGGCTCGTACACCCTGATGGGGGTCAGCGGAACGCTGAGGTGCAGGGCGGACGAACGCAAGGCCGTTATCCGCCGCGAGAACGAGACGGCTACGCCCGCCTACTACTCGCTTCGCCTTCCCGACCTGCGCCTCTTGTCCGAGATGACGGCTACCGACCGTGCGGCCATCTTCCGCTATACGGTGGAGCGTGACGATTCGCTCTATATCCTCGTCACTCCCAATAACGACCACGGCAAGGGCCGCGTCCGCATCGACCCGGAGCGACAGGAGGTGAGCGGCAGCAATCCCGTCAGCCGTCTCTATCAGGGATGGGGAAAGCCGGCGGGCTTCAGCGGACATTTCGTAGTGCGGTTCGACCGACCCTTCACCGTGTACGGCGTTTACAACGACACCACTCGTGTAGCCGGGGGCGTCTCCATGCGTGACGCCCGTGAGGTAGGAGCCTATATCGGCTTCCGGCTGAAGGCGGGCGAGACGCTGACTGTTAAGACCGCCTCCTCCTTTACGGGCGTGGAGGCCGCCGCCCGCAACCTTGACGCGGAGATTCCCGGATGGAATTTCGACAAAGTGCGCAAGGCCACCGAGCGCCGTTGGAACGAACGCCTTTCCTCCATCACGGTAGAGACGGAAAGCGAGACCGACAAGCGTATGTTTTACAGTGCGCTCTACCGCAGCTCCATCCTGCCGCGAATGTACAGCGACGTGGACGGGTCACATCCCGCTTTTGCTTGTCAGGACTCTACGGTACGCGAGCCTTCGTTCACCTATTACGATGACTTCAGCGCGTGGGATACGTATCGGGCGCTGATGCCTTTGCTCCACCTGATGGACCCCGCAAAGGGGGAGGACATGGTGGCCTCGTTGGTGGCCAAGTACGAGCAGGGCGGGTGGCTACCCATCTTCCCTTGTTGGAACAGCTACACCTCGGCTATGGTGGGCGACCATGTGATAGCCATGATAGGCGACGCCATCATGAAGGACATTCCCGTGCCTGACGTGGAGAAGGCGTATGAGGGAATGCGCAAGAACGCCTTCGAGAGCCCTGCCACGCCGGAGGAGTACGCCGACGGGAAGGGCAGGAGGGCGTTGCCGTCCTATCTGAAGTACGGGTATATCCCGTTGGAGGACCCGGTGAATGAGGCTTTCCACAAAGGCGAGCAGGTGTCCCGCACGTTGGAGTACGCCTACGACGACTTCGTGCTCTCGCGGGTGGCGGAGAAGTTGGGAAAGACGGCGGACGCGGCCTCGTTGCGGCGGCGGGCGATGAACTACCGCAACGTCATCGACAGCGTGACCGGATACGCCCGCGGAAGGCGTGAGGACGGAAGGTTCATGACTCCTTTCAACCCCTACGCCTTCGCCCGCTATATCACCGAGGGGCATCCGTGCCACTACACTTGGTACGTTCCTCACGACGTGCGCGGACTGATGAGCCGGATGGGAGGCCGGGAGCGGTTCGAGGCCCGGTTGGATTCGATGTTCTCCGAAGGACGCTATTGGCACGGCAACGAGCCTTGCCATCAGGTGGCTTTCCTCTACAACTGGACGGGGCATCCCGCCAAGACGCAGCGGCACGTGCGCCGCATCCTGCGCGAGGAGTATCTGCTCGATGCGGGAGGGCTGTCGGGCAACGACGACGCGGGGCAGATGTCAGCATGGTACGTCTTCGCGGCACTCGGCCTCTACCCCGTCTGTCCCGGCGTGCCGGAGTACGTTATCGCCTCTCCCACCTTCCCGAAGGCTACCATCCGCCTGAAGGGAGGGAAGAAATTCACGATTGTCGCCGAGAACGCGAGCGACGAGAACATCTACGTACAGTCCGCCACGCTCAACGGACGGCCTTACACGAAGACCTACCTCCGCCATGCGGACTTGGTGAAGGGAGGCACGCTGCGCCTTGTCATGGGCAGTGAGCCTTCGCCGCGGTGGGGGACGGGCGAGGAGGACGCTCCCTACTCGTTGAGCGACTGATGCGCACCGACCGGGCGACTCGTGTGCAAGATTCGCCCGTTTGAAGTACAAGACTTGTCTGGTTGAAGTACATGAATCAGGAGGGATTGGAGAGAAATTCTTCTTCAAAATGTTCTATTTTTAAGATTTTCCCTGTTTCTTTTAGCGTCTGGCGTGGGCGGAAAAATGTCTGAACGTGTGTTTTCAGAATAAAAAGTCCTGTTTATACGCTCCTGAAAAGCTTTTTCGGTTGCGGGAAAGGGCTGCGGCTCGCGAGCGGAAGGGCGATTCCGCATGAGCCGTGGCCCTATCTCTCGTGAGCCGTAGCCCTTTCTGACAAAGGAAAAACTAAGAATTAATCATGAAGAATGTCCGTTCCGGTGGATTGAACGGGAATTTTACATTTATTCACTACTCGTTGCTCGCTTTTCCCGAACAAAATAAAAGTGTCATTCTGAAACCGTAAGCCCGTATGTCATGGCAATACGGTACGCTATTCGTGCGCGGGAGATAAAATTGTCCGTGCTTTTCTCTGTTCGCTGACACGCTGAATTTCGCTAACGCCGTTTCCACGCGTTTTTTTCGTCCGAGCCTTACTCCGGCCGGAATTATCGCGGCATAGAAGCGTTTGAGTGTCCCGTTTTTAAGATGTTCCGTTTTTCATATTCCGTTCGTTTACGCCTTTGGTTGAAAACCGTCACGTAGAAGCTGTAGTTCGCTTGAACGTGAAATTTGAACCGCCGCGGGGTTTGAGATTACGAAAGAATGCGTACCTTTGCGGCTGAAATGGAGATGAGGACGCCGTTCGTCCTCCGTGTATTCCAGAACACCACGTAAAAAACAGGAATGATGAAAGAAAAAGTATCTGTACCTTTTATGCTGCTGGGCATTCTGTTCAACGTCTGTCTTATCGCGGCCAATCTGCTCGAAACAAAAGTGATTCAAATAGGCAGCCTGACGGTCACCGCCGGGCTGTTGGTGTTCCCCGTCTCGTACATCATCAACGACTGCATAGCTGAGGTGTGGGGGTTCCGCAAGGCCCGTCTCATCATCTGGAGCGGCTTCGCCATGAACTTCTTTGTCGTGATGTTGGGGCTGATAGCGGTGTCGCTTCCCGCCGCCCCTTTCTGGGAGGGCGAGGAGCACTTCAACTTCGTGTTCGGCATGGCCCCCCGCATTGTGGCGGCCAGTCTGACGGCCTTCCTCGTCGGCTCGTTTATCAACGCCTACGTGATGAGCCGGATGAAGATAGCGAGCCGGGGACGTAACTTCTCCGCCCGCGCCATCTGGTCTACCGTGGCGGGAGAGACCGCCGACTCGCTGCTGTTCTTCCCCATCGCCTTCGGCGGGGTAATCGCTTGGCGCGAGCTGTTGGTCATGATGTGCGTTCAGGTGGCGTTGAAGTCGCTGTACGAGGTGCTTATCCTTCCCGTCACGGCGCGGGTGGTGAGGGCCATCAAGCGGATGGACGGGAGCGATGTCTACGACACGGGCATCTCCTACAATATTCTGAAGGTAAAGGAAATCTGATAAAAATATGACGAATAAGATGAACAAGAAGCGCGCGCTGGTCGTGTTCAGCGGCGGGCAGGACTCGACCACTTGCCTTTTTTGGGCGAAACGCCATTTCGAGGAGGTGAGCGCCCTCAGCTTTCTGTACGGACAGAAGCATGCGAAGGAGGTCGAACTGGCGCGGGAGATAGCCCGTAAAGCGGAGGTGAGTTTCGAGGTGATGGACGTGTCGTTTATCGGCGCTCTGGGCCGTAACTCATTGACCGACCCCTCTGTCCGGATGGACGAGGAAAAGCCCGAGGAGGGATGCCTCAACACGTTCGTGCCGGGACGTAACCTGTTTTTCCTGAGTATAGCCGCCGTATACGCCCGCGAGCGGGACATCCATCACCTCGTGACGGGCGTGTCGCAGACCGACTTCAGCGGCTATCCCGACTGCCGTGACGCGTTCATCAAGTCGCTGAACGTGACGCTGAACTTGGCGATGGACGAGCAGTTCTCGATACACACGCCGCTGATGTGGTTGGACAAGGCGGAGACGTGGGCGTTGGCCGACGAGTTGGGCGTACTGGAACTGGTGCGCCGTGACACGCTGACCTGCTACAACGGGATTCCCGGCGACGGATGCGGCCATTGCCCGGCCTGCAAGCTGCGGCGGGAGGGACTGGAGAAATATTTGAAAAGCAAGAACCTATAATCAATTGAAGCAATGACGGAACTGAGAGAACAGCTGTCCTTACTGGGCAGAAAGACGGAGTATCGGCAAGACTACGCCCCCGAGGTGTTGGAGGCGTTCGACAACAAGCACCCCGAACACGACTATTGGGTGCGCTTCAACTGCCCCGAGTTCACGAGCTTGTGCCCCATTACGGGACAGCCCGACTTCGCCGAGATACGCATATCCTATATCCCCGACATCAAGATGGTGGAGAGCAAGAGCCTGAAGCTCTACTTGTTCAGCTTCCGCAACCACGGGGCTTTCCACGAGGACTGCGTGAACATCATCATGAAAGACCTTATCCGGCTGATGAATCCCAAGTATATCGAGGTGACGGGACTGTTCACTCCCCGTGGAGGAATATCCATTTATCCCTACGCCAACTACGGCCGTCCGGGCACGAAGTATGAGCGGATGGCCGAGCAACGGCTGATGAGCAGAGAGTAACGCCCGGCCAGTTCACTGTCACTCGTGGTGATAAGGCCCGCCGTTCAGTATGGTCATGGCCCGGTAGACCTGCTCCACGAAGATGAGGCGTATCATCTGGTGCGAAAAGGTCATGCGCGATAGGGAAATCTTCTCGCGGGCCGTCTGGTACACTTTGGCGGAAAAGCCGTAAGGCCCGCCGATGACGAACACCAGACGCTTGCCTACCGTGTTCATCTTGTGGCGCATGTATTCGGCGAACTCCACGGAGCGCATCTCCTTCCCGTGCTCGTCGAGCAGGACGACGAAGTCGCCCGGCTGCAACGCCTTGAGGATGAGTTCCCCCTCTTTCTCCTTCTGCTGCTCCTCGGAGAGGCTTTTGGTATTCTTCAACTCGGGAATCACTTCCATCTCGAACGAGAGGAAACGTTGGGTGCGGCGCATATAGTCATCGATGGCGTCGATGAAATGCTTCTCTACGGTTCGTCCTACGACAAGGAGAGTTGTCTTCATGCTTTTCGTTCGCTTTTCTTGAATAATTGCGCAAAAATACGGATTTTTTATGTCAATTTGCGATTAATGATTACCTTTGCCTGTAAATTAGGGTGTTTCTGGCGCGGGGCGCTGTTTTGGTTTCGCCCGGCGTTTAGGATTGAATACTAAGCATACAGAAAGAACATGGATAAGGAAAAAGAACTGATTGACAAGCTGATTGACCTCGCTTTCGCGGAGGACATCGGCGACGGGGACCATACGACCCTTTCGTGCATCCCCGATACGGCAATGGGAAAGTCTAAACTGTTGATTAAGGAGGCGGGCGTATTGGCCGGAATTGAGGTGGCCAAAGAGATATTCAGCCGCTTCGACCCCACGATGAAGGTGGAGGTGCTGATTCCGGACGGAACGGAAGTGAAACCGGGTGACGTGGCCATGATTGTGGAGGGCAAGGTGCGGTCGCTGTTGCAGACCGAACGCCTGATGCTGAACGTGATGCAGCGGATGAGCGGCATAGCCACGATGACCCGCAAGTACGCCAAACGGTTGGAAGGCACGCGTACTAAAGTGCTCGACACGCGCAAGACAACGCCGGGGATGCGTATATTGGAGAAGATGGCGGTAAAGATTGGCGGTGGAGAAAATCATCGTATCGGTTTGTTCGATATGATTCTGCTGAAAGACAATCACGTGGACTTTGCGGGTGGCATAGACAAGGCCATAACAAGGGCGAAAGAGTATTGCAAGGAAAAAGGCAAGGACCTGAAGATTGAGATTGAGGTGCGCAATCTTGACGAGCTGCAACAAGTGCTCGACTTGGGTGGCGTGGACCGTATCATGTTTGATAACTTCACCCCAGAAATGACCAAGAAAGCCGTGGAGATGGTAGGTGGGCGTTACGAGACGGAATCATCGGGAGGCATTACCTTCGATACCCTGCGTGACTATGCCGAGTGCGGCGTGGACTTCATTTCGGTTGGCGCGCTGACTCATTCTGTCAAGGGACTTGACATGAGCTTTAAGGCTTGTTAGGATACGCTTTCAGAAGAAAGGGGAAACGCCGTGGCGATACGTTTCCGCTCGGATGCCTTCCCTTTTCTCCTTTTTAATTCTTTTAACTCTTCTCTTTGCAGCATTCTTGCGTTTCTTGCGTCTAAAGGGAAAACAAGACAAACTACGTTCGATAAACAGAGGCGGTGACTTTGGAAAATGAGACAGAACTGGTGAAGGGCTGCCGGGCAGGAAAGGATTCAGCCCGCAAGGAACTTTACACCCTATATTCCAAACAGATGTTAGCTGTATGTTACCGCTATACGGGTGATATGGATGTTGCCTACGATGTGTTGCATGATGGATTTATTCGGATTTTCACGAACTTCTCCTTCCGGGGAGAGTCGTCACTCGGTACATGGATTACCAAAATAATGGTGACGCAAGCGCTTGACTATCTGAGACGGGAAAGGAAAATCGAACGGTTGGTGACTTACGAGGAGCAATTGCCGGATATACCGGACATTACGGCGGAGAATGGAGATGCGCTATCTGAAGAAGTGTTGATGAAATTTGTGGCGGAGTTACCGGATGGATGCCGAACAGTTTTCAATCTTTATGTGTTTGAAGAGAAGACGCACAAGGAAATAGCTAAGGCGCTTCATATTAAAGAGCACTCGTCTATCTCGCAATTGCATCGGGCGAAATACTTGTTGGCGAAAAGAATTAAAGAATATAGAAAGCATGAAGAAGGAAAAAAATGAAATTACCGACTTGTTCCGTTCACGCCTTGTAGATGCGCAAATGGAAGTAAAGGAGGGGTTTTGGGAAAAATTGGAGACGGACGTTTCTGTGGCTTGTCGTCAGAGACACCGGGCGCTGATTTTCCGGATAGCCGCAGCCGCGTCCGTATTGCTTGTATTGGGAGCTTCGTCCGCTGTTCTATGGAATTTTTCTCCCCGGGAGGATTTGGGAGAGGCTTTTCATAAGATAGAAGCGAGCCGTACAGGGAGCTTAAATGGTGACGGACTGCAGATAAGCCAATTGCCGCAAGCTACCGGTCCGGTGTTGTATTCGCCTGCTCCTTTTTCTGGTGGCGCATTGCCTTCAAGTGAAAAGGGTGGGGAGGATTCGCTCTCCGTAAGGTTGTCGGTGTCGTTTTCCTTCTCCTCATCTACCGCTTTCGGAGGCGGTGGGCGTTCCAACCAATATACCGGTTATCGAAAGGCGGCTAACTCAAACCGGAGAGGCGATAATTCAGCCTTTGTCCCTTCAGAGAGTAATTCCGCGGACGAGATACCGATTACGGGTGAGCAAGTGAGTAGAGAATCTAATTGGGCTATAAAAGCGGAAGCGGGATTTGCGCTTCCGGCGGACGAAGGAGCATATAAGCCTCCAGTTTCTACGGGAATAACCGTGGAGCGCAGACTGAATGATTTTTTGAGTGTGGAGACTGGATTGCTTTATTCTAATTTGCGCTCAGATGAACAGACATTGCATTATTTGGGCATTCCTGTGAGAATGAATTTTTTATTGGCGGATACGGAAAAATTTGATTTGTACGCTTCTGTCGGCGGGATGGCTGACAAATGCTTCAGCGGAGCGCCGGACAATAGTTTTGCGGAAGAGCCTATCCAATTGGCTGTGACGGCAGGAGTCGGCATCCGTTATAAAATAAATGAGCGGTTGGCCCTTTTTGCTGAACCGGGAGTTTCTCACCACTTCCAAACCGATTCGAAACTGGTAACCGCACGTACGAAAAGGCCGACAAATTTTAACTTATTGTGTGGAATACGCATGACATACTAACTCAATCAATATGAAAAAAACATTTATAATACTATGTATGACTATAGGATTCCTGACCTTGATGACTGGCTGTGGTAATGAGGATATGGATTTCTATAACCCCGATGTTGAACTCTTTGTGAAGCAATTGAAGTCGGGAAACTATAAAATGAAAGATGAAAACGGAATGGTGTCGCCACCTCGTTTTACTGAGAAAGATATACCTGAACTGTTGGAATATGCAGAGGACTTGACTGTGATACCCTCCTTCCCGTCTGTTTTCAATACGAATAACGGGAAAATTCGGTTGGGTGAGTGTATGCTTTGGATTATAGAGGGTATTCGTCGGGGAACGCCTCCCTCGATGGGATGTAAAATGGTACTTGCTAACGCTAAAAATTACGAGGCTATTTATTTTTTGACAGATGAGGAGGTGCTGGATGCCGTAGATTGCTATCGTCGTTGGTGGGAGGAACGAAAATATCCGAAAACAGTATGGACTATAGAGCCCTGTTATGATGATCCACTTTGCGGGTCGGGATACCGTTGGTGGTAAACTCGGAACAGATAATGAAAGGAGAAAGACTGATGAAACGTTGGTTTTCGACTGTGGCGCTGAGTCTGTCGCTCGCCTTAGGTGCGTATGCTCAAGAATGGACGGCGGAGGATTCGTTGCGCCTGAAACGGTTGTTGGAAAACGAGGAGGAACTGAAATTGAATCCGAAAGCGGTAGAGGCGATAGACTTTGGCGGAGTGAGCGTAGAGGCTCCGCATATGTCCATGAACAAGCCGTGGTTGTTTTTTGACACGACTCTTCCGCAGGTCGGCCCCAAGCGCCCTAAGCTCAGTCTTTTTCTGAGGCCGTATTCTCCGGACCTTATTCATGATTGGGAGACAACCTTCCGTTTCTACCGCGATAAGTTGGACTTCGGCCAGTACAATACGCTTCCGGAAACCGTTACGGATACGGTGGAGGAAGGAGTCAGCCGGCCGAGGCTGTTTCTCAGGATGATGGCGAGAAGAGCGCAGCTCATGAACGACGGAAGAATCTCTATCGGCAAAAAAGGGATGTATATAGAGAATGGGACGATCGGCGGGCTTGACTTGATGGCGATGTTTACTAAAGACTTTTGGAACAGAAAGGACGAAAGGAACCGGTTGCGTACACTGGAGGTACTGAAGTATTACGGGGATTCGACCACGGTGTGGATTAATCATCCCGTATTCAAGTAGTCTCGGCCGCTTTTGTCGGTAAAGGTATCTGTCTTATTAATTTCAATAAACATAGAACGATGAATAGAGTGACTTCTCTTTTGGGAATCAAGCATCCCATTATTCAAGGTGGAATGGTATGGTGTAGTGGATGGCGGCTCGCTTCTGCCGTAAGCGAGGCTGGTGGATTGGGCTTGCTCGGAGCGGGCTCGATGTATCCCGATGTCCTGCGTGAACATATCCGCAAGTGTCAAGCGGCTACCAACTGTCCTTTCGGTGTGAATATCCCGCTTATGTATCCGCAGATAGAAGAGATAATGAACATTGTAGCCGAAGAAGGGGTGAAGATTGTGTTTACTTCGGCCGGAAATCCGAAGACGTGGACGGGGTGGCTGAAGGAGAGAGGGATTACGGTCGTTCACGTGGTTTCCTCTTCGCGTTTCGCCGTGAAGTGTGAGGAAGCAGGAGTGGATGCGGTGGTGGCTGAAGGCTTTGAGGCTGGAGGGCATAACGGTCGGGAAGAGACCACGACGCTTTGCCTGATTCCTGCCGTGCGTTCGGTCACGTCGCTTCCGTTAATTGCCGCTGGTGGCATAGGAACCGGGGAGGGTATACTGGCGGCTATGGCGTTGGGAGCCGAAGGGGTGCAGATAGGCAGCTGTTTCGCTCTGACGGAGGAAAGCTCGGCAAGTGCGGCTTTCAAGGAGCATTGCCTCGCTCTTGGAGAGGGAGGCACGAAGTTGTTGTTGAAGAAACTCGCTCCTACCCGTTTGGCGAAGAACGCCTTCAGGGATGCTGTGGAAAAGGCCGAGGAGAGCGGAGCGACGGCGGAGGAACTGCGTGATCTGTTAGGAAAAGGCCGGGCTAAAAAAGGAATCTTTGAAGGGAATCTGGACGAGGGTGAACTGGAAATAGGGCAGGTCTCCGCGCTGCTTAGCCGGCAAGAGTCCGTAAAGGACGTGATGCGGGAGCTGATTGAATCCTACCGGAGAGTGGCTGAAAGGGATTACCTTTCCATGATGTAGGCGGACAAAACGTTCGGGATTTCCCCTTAATTGGTGCTAAGTTTCGTTATCTACTCGGAATAATGTACCTTTGCGACGAGAAATGTGAGTAAAATGAAACAATATATCGTCGTACTGCTGCTACTTGTCTATGGCGTGTGTGGACGGGCTCAGGAAGAAATGGAACCTGTTTTTACGCCTCCTTTTGATTTTCCTCTTACGTTTAGCGGGAACTTTGGAGAAATCCGTGCCAATCATTTCCATGGGGGATTGGACTTTAAGACGGGAGGAGTCATCGGAAAAACGGTACGGGCGTTGAGCGATGGCTACATCTTGCGCATCCGGGTGACGAATGGCTCGGGATATGTGCTTGATGTTCACTACGACAATGGCTATTCTACAATCAACAGGCATCTCAGCGCTTTCCTTTCACCGATAGCGGAAAGGGTGGAGCAGCTTCAATACGAAGAGGAGAGTTGGGAGGTCGAAATCGTTCCGCAGCCTGACGAGTATCGGGTAAAGGCCGGACAGCCCATTGCGTTAAGCGGGAATACGGGCTATTCGTTCGGACCTCATCTTCATTTAGACGTATTTGAAACGGCATCGGGAGACTATGTTGACCCGATGCCTTTCTTCCAATCGAAGGTTAAGGACACTCGTTCTCCTAGAGCGGAAGGTATCATGCTTTTTCCTCAGCCGGGAAAGGGGCTTGTGGAGGGAAGGATGAAAAACCTGACCATTCAGCCGAACCGGAAGGAGCCAGTAGAGGCGTGGGGAGAAATAGGTGCGGGAATCAAGGCATACGACTATATGGACGGGGTAGGCAATCACTATGGTGTATATTCCGTCGTGCTTGAAGTGGACGGCGAGGAGGTGTTCCGCAGTACGGTAGACCGCTTCTCGCAGGAAGAGAACCGGATGATTAACTCGTGGACTTACGGACAGTACATGAAGTCGTTCATCGACCCGGGCAATACCTTACGTATGTTGCGGGCATCCAACGGAAATCGGGGGATAGTGACCATCGGCGAGGAGAGGGACTATAAATTCCGGTATACTCTGAAGGATGTTTTCGGCAACACTTCGCGCTACGACTTTACGGTACGGGGGCGGAAGCGGGCGATAGAGCCGATGAACTATCCCGATAAGTATTTCTTCAAGTGGAATAAAACCAATTATTTGCAAGAGCCCGGGCTTAGCCTCGTTGTTCCTAAAGGAACGTTATATGATAATGTGTTCCTGAATTTCGAGATGGAAGCTGATAGCGGGGCTATTGCGTATACTTATCAGCTGAGCGACAGGGAAGTCCCTCTTCATACGGCAGGCGAGTTGCGGATAGGGCTTCGGCATAGGCCGGTGGCCGACACGACAAAGTATTACGTGGCCCGCATCGGTTCGGACGGAAGGGCCTACAACGCGGGCGGGAAGTACGAGAACGGTTATATGACGGCTAAGGTGCTCTCGTTGGGCACCTATACGGTTCGAGTGGATACCGTTGCCCCGGAAATCATTCCCGTCAATAGGCAGTCGTGGGGGAAGAATGGAAAGATTGTCTATCGTCTGAAGGAAAAGGAGACGGGCATAGCTTCTTATCGGGGCACAATCGACGGTAAGTATGCGCTTTTCGGCCGGCCCAACATCGTGAAGTCCTATTGGGAATGCAAGCTTGACCCGAAGTGGATAGAGAGGGGCAAGAAGCATATCGTAGAGTTTACGGCGACGGACGAGAGGGGTAACACAACGGTGAGCCGGACCAGTTTCGTTTGGTGATGGGGCGGTTGAGACATTTTGAGAGCATCAACATTTATAAATGATTAAAAAACTAGATATTTTATGAGAAAGTTTATCTTTTCTATTGCCATGTTGTTGGCGACGGCGGCAAGTTCGTTGGCTTGCACTAACCTGATTGTCGGGAAGAACGCTTCGGCCGATGGCTCGACTATCGTGTCTTATTCCGCCGATTCGTACGGGCTGTTCGGTGAGCTTTATCACTATCCGGCCGCTACTTATCCCAAAGGAACCATGCTGAAGGTGTACGAGTGGGACACCGGCAAGTATCTCGGAGAGATTGAGCAGGCTCGCCAGACGTATAATGTCGTGGGTAACATGAACGAGTATCAGGTGACCATAGGGGAAACTACGTTCGGCGGACGGCCCGAGTTGGTAGATCCGACGGGAATCATCGACTACGGAAGCCTGATTTACATTACGCTGCAACGCTCACGCACGGCACGAGAGGCCGTAAAGGTGATGACCGAATTGGTGCAGCAGTACGGCTATTACAGTTCGGGAGAGTCTTTCACGGTGGCCGACCCGACGGAAGTGTGGATACTGGAAATGATAGGTAAGGGCCCCGGAGTGCGCGGAGCCGTGTGGGTGGCGGTACGTGTGCCGGACGACTGCATTTCGGCCCACGCCAATCAGTCGCGCATCCATCGTTTTGACCTGAACGACAAGGAGAACTGCCTCTACTCTTATGACGTAATCTCGTTCGCCCGGGAGAAGGGATACTTCAACGGGCTTAATAAGGATTTCAGTTTTGCAGACGCTTACTCTCCCCTCGATTTTGGCCTACGCCGTTTCTGCGAGGCCCGCGTGTGGAGTTACTTTAACCGGTTTACCGATTACGGTGATGAGTATCTTCCTTATATAAAGGGAGAGACGAATGAGCCGATGCCGCTTTACGTGCGGCCTAATCGCAAACTGTCCGTTCAGGATGTAAAAGACATGATGCGCGATCACTATGAAGGCACGCCGCTCGACTTGTCCAACGACTTTGGTGCGGGGCCGTATAAGTCGCCCTATCGCCTTTCGCCTCTCAACTTCAACGTGGACGGGAAGGAATACTTCAACGAGCGGCCCATCTCTACCCAACAGAGCGGGTTCGTTTTCGTGGCCCAGATGCGGGCTGACAAGCCGGACCCCATTGGCGGCGTGCTCTGGTTCGGGGCTGATGATGCCAACATGACCGTATTCACGCCCGTGTATTGCTGCGCCACGAAAGCGCCGGTGTGCTACACCCGGGTAGACGGAGCCGACTACATCACCTTCTCGTGGAACTCATCGTTCTGGATTTACAACTGGGTGGCCAATATGGTCTATCCGAGGTACAACCTGATGATTGAGGATGTCCGCGCCGTTCAGCAGGAAGCGGAAAGTACCTTCAACGCCGCCCAAGCGGGCATTGAGGATATGGCCGCCAAGCTGTTGGAGAAAGATAAGAACGCCGCGGTTGAGTTCCTGACCAACTATACGAACATGACGGCGCAGTCAACGCTGGACGCATGGAAGCAGTTGGGCACCTTCCTGATAGTGAAGTATAACGACGGCGTAGTGAAGCGGGTGAAGGACGGGCGGTTCGAGCGCAACTCCATAGGGCAGCCCGCTCCGGTGTTGAGGCCGGGATATCCGAAAGAGTTTCTCGAAGAGTACGTGAAGCAAACGGGAGAAAGGTATCTGGTAAAGGAACCTTCAAAGTAACGTTTGACTTATTCAGATTACCGCTTCGGGCAGCGCAAGGTTGTGCGCTGTCCGAAGCGTTGTTTTGTATTGTACAGCGCACAATTGTGCGCTGTACGGTGTGTGGCTATGAAGCCGTTTGGCGTGAAGAGACGGGATGCTCTTCTGTATCCGGTGGTTATATCTGTAAGGTTATATCGCTAAAATTTAAACAGGGACTAAAAATCTACAATTACTTGACTGAAAGGAGGCAATATGTCAACTAAATGCCGTACATTTGTACTGTTGTTAGCAACATTAACTAAATAAAGGATAGAATGGAAAATATGGAACTTATTAAGCAAGTCACGGAGAAAGCTCAGAAGTGGCTTACGCCGGCTTACGACGCGGATACTCAGGCAGAGGTAAAGCGTATGCTGGACAGTGAGGATAAGACGGAATTGATAGAGGCGTTTTATAAGGACTTGGAGTTCGGCACCGGCGGTTTGCGCGGCATCATGGGAGTCGGCAGCAACCGCATGAACATCTATACGGTGGGAGCCGCTACGCAGGGACTTTCCAATTACCTGAAGAAGAACTTTAAGAATCTCAGTCAGATTTCTGTCGTTGTAGGACATGACTGCCGTAATAACAGCCGCCTGTTCGCCGAGACTTCGGCCAACATCTTTTCAGCCAACGGAATAAAGGTCTACTTGTTCGACGATATGCGTCCTACGCCGGAGATGTCTTTCGCTATCCGCCACTTGGGATGCCAGAGCGGAATCATCCTGACGGCTTCCCACAATCCTAAGGAATACAACGGCTACAAGGCTTATTGGGACGACGGCGCGCAGGTGTTGGCTCCGCACGATAAGGGCATTATCGACGAGGTGAACAAGATAGCTTCTGCGAGCGACATTAAGTTCGAGGGCAATCCGGAGCTGATTCAGATTATCGGCGAGGATGTGGATAAGGTATACTTGGATATGGTGAAAACCGTCTCCATCGATCCGCAGGTCATCTCTCGCCACAAGGACATGAAGATTGTCTACACGCCGATTCACGGTACGGGTATGATGCTGATTCCCCGGGCGCTGAAGATGTGGGGATTCGAGAACGTCTCCACCGTGCCCGAGCAGATGGTGAAGGACGGCAACTTCCCCACCGTGGTGTCTCCGAATCCGGAGAACGCCGAGGCGCTGTCGATGGCTATCGACTTGGCCAAGAAGGTGGACGCGGAACTTGTGATGGCTTCCGACCCGGACGCCGACCGTGTGGGCATCGCTTGCAAGGACGACAAGGGCGAGTGGGTGCTTATCAACGGTAACCAGACCTGCATGATGTTTCTCTACTATATATTGACCCAATACAAGCAGTTGGGCAAAATCAAGGGGAACGAGTTCTGCGTGAAGACCATCGTGACCACGGAGCTTATCAAGAAGATTGCCGACAAGAACCACATCGAGATGCTTGACTGCTACACCGGCTTCAAGTGGATAGCCCGTGAGATTCGCCTGCGCGAGGGCAAGCAGAAGTACATCGGAGGCGGAGAGGAGAGCTACGGTTTCTTGGCCGAGGACTTTGTCCGCGACAAGGACGCGGTGTCCGCCTGCTGCCTGATAGCCGAAGTAGCGGCGTGGGCTAAGGACAACGGCAAGACGCTGTACCAGTTGCTGCTGGACATCTATGTGGAATACGGATTCTCGAAAGAGACTACGGTCAACGTGGTGAAGCCGGGCAAGAGCGGAGCGGAAGAGATTAAGGCGATGATGGAGAACTTCCGCAATAATCCTCCGAAGGAGTTGGGCGGTTCTAAGGTTGTCTTGAGCAAGGACTACAAGACGCTGAAGCAGACCGACGACAAGGGAGTCGTCACGGATATCGATATGCCCGAGCCGTCGAACGTTCTTCAATACTTTACCGAGGACGGTTGCAAGGTTTCCGTCCGTCCTTCCGGAACGGAACCCAAAATTAAGTTCTATATGGAAGCGACGGGAACGATGGGATGCCGTAACTGTTACGCCTCGGCCGAAGCGGACGCTAAGGCGAAGATAGAGGCCGTGAAGAAGTCTTTGGGCATTTAACGCTGAACGGGTTAAACTTACGCGATAGCGATGCCGCCAAATCCTTTGGACAAGGAGATGGCGGTGTCGTTTTTTTATGGGCGGTTGGATGGGTCTTGTTCGAGCCACCAGTCAATCATTCTTCTGGCTAAGCTCAGCTTGTGAGGCAGTTCGGGCAGGTGGTCTTTGGTGTAGAAGGCGCCGGCGCTCAGCTCTTCGTCTTGCAGCTTTATCTCTCCTCCCGCATAGTCGGCGATGAAGCCTACCATCAGTCCGCTCGGATAAGGCCACGGCTGATTGCCGAAGTAGGTTATGCGCTTTACGTCCAAGCCGGTTTCCTCTTTCACTTCCCTCGTCACGCATTCCTCCAGAGTCTCTCCGGCTTCCAAGAATCCGGCGACAAGGCTGTTGAAGGTACCCTTGAAGTTGTGCGCATGGACAAGCAGAATAGCGTCCTCCTTACGGACCAATACCAAGATGGCTGTAGTGATTGCGGGATAAGCGTGATATCCGCACTTGGGACAGCGTTTCATTATCGGCTCCTTTTGCTCCATAGGCGTTCCGCACACGGGACAGAAGCGGGTGTTCTGCTCCCAGTGCAGTATTTCTCTCGCCTTTCCCGCGATTCGGTATTGCCCGAAGGGGATAAGGTCGTAAGAAGCGCGCAGTCCAACCATCGTGTAACGTTCCGTCTCTTCAAACGGACTGTTTACGGCGAAAGCCTTACAGCGTTCGTTCTCGGGCGTTGTTATTTCATGCGTGTTGGTGTGAGGCGGAAGGGGGATAGGGGAAGTATTTCCGTAGGGGACGGTATATTTCTCGCTCTCTATCTTTTCAAGTAGTAGTTGATCTTTATAGAAGATAAACCACTGAAAGGGTTTCTGCTGATTCATCCTTTTACTTTTTATCTTAATCCACCACTTCCATTGTTGCCGCATCGAACGATAAGGGAAGCAGTTCGGCTACGCTTTTTATTTCATAGATAAATTGTTTCCCATACAGTAATAGGCGTATGGGGCGACCGTAGCGTTTTTCGCTTTCGAGCAATACTTGTCGGCACGCTCCGCAAGGAGGTATCGGTGTTTCAATAAAATCTTTATTGGTTCTAGCCGCAATGGCAAGTGTGCGGACGGCTTGGTCTGGATATTGAGAGTTGGCGTAAAACAAGGTTGTACGCTCTGCGCACATACCCGAAGGATAAGCCGCATTTTCTTGGTTTGTTCCGACGACGACGGCTCCGTTTTCCAACGAAGCAGCGACTCCTACGAAGAAGTGAGAATATGGAGCGTAGCTATGGGCGGTTATTTCCTTTGCTGCGTCGATAAGTCTTTTATCTTCTTTATTCAGCTCGTCATATTGATATTTTTTTATGTGTGCAATGATTGTCAGATCTTTCATTTAGATAAGTTGATAGAAGTTAGTTTCAACGATTTAACGTTACAAAGTTAGAAAGGAAATTGATAATTCCGATTATTTTTATGATTTTTGCGCATCATAATTCATTAAAGCGGAATGGAGTCGAAATGGGAAATCAGTTGCGTAAATTATTTATTTTAATAATTCTTTGCCTGCCGGTTGTGATCGTGCATGCGCAAAAGCGGAATGTACGATATACGGAATACATAA
Source organism: uncultured Bacteroides sp. (assembly GCA_949285075.1). Lineage (GTDB taxonomy): Bacteria > Bacteroidota > Bacteroidia > Bacteroidales > Bacteroidaceae > Bacteroides. Next base: position 73,827 of record CASDXF010000004.1, read on the forward strand.
AAAAATATAGTGATTTGGCCGTAGAGCAGATGAAGCGCCATAAAATTCCTGCCAGTATTACTTTAGCTCAGGGGCTATTGGAAAGTGGAGCGGGCCGTAGTGAATTGGCTCGTAAAAGTAACAATCATTTTGGTATAAAGTGCGGAGGAAGTTGGCGAGGCCGTACTGTACGCCATAACGACGATGCCCCCAACGAGTGTTTTCGCGCCTATAAGCATCCGCGGGATTCGTATGAAGACCATTCTGATTTCTTAACGAGAGGTGCTCGTTACGCTTTTCTTTTTAAATTGGATATTACTGACTATAAAGGTTGGGCTCGGGGACTAAAGAAAGCAGGGTATGCTACTGACCCTTCCTACGCCAATCGTTTGATTACGATTATTGAGGATTACGATTTATATAAATATGACCGTAAAGGAATTTATTCTAAGCGGCAGTTGAGAAAGCAGCCGTGGTTGATGAATCCTCATCAGGTTTATATAGCCAACGGCATAGCCTATGTGATAGCCCGTGAAGGCGATACGTTTAAGAACTTAGGTCAGGAATTTGACATCCGTTGGAAAAGGTTGGTGAGCTATAATGATTTGCAGCGTGATTATACGCTGATGCCGGGCGATATCATTTATCTGAAGAGTAAGCAGAAAAAGGCTTCCAAGCAATATAGTGTGCACGTCGTGAAAGATGGGGATTCCATGCACAGCATTTCACAGAAGTATGGCATTCGTTTGAAATACTTGTACAAGATGAATCATAAGGATGGTGACTATATTCCGGAAATAGGAGATCGTCTGAAACTTCGTTGAATATTTATAGAGAGTTTAAACGTTAAATCCTGCTAACGGAAATGCTTATATAAACGATAAAAAACACAATAGTAATATTTTAGTTTTATTTTTGCAGCAATTTTAGTTTAATTTTAATAGAATAGAAATGAAACAAGAGATTAAACCCGCTACTGGACGGCTTGGCGTGTTGGTTGTTGGAGCAGGGGGGGCGGTGGCTACTACTATGATAGCAGGTACTCTAGCCTCTCGTAAGGGATTGGCGAAACCTATCGGATCCATTACACAGCTTGCAACGATGCGCATGGAGAACAATGAAGAGAAACGCATCAAGGACATCGTTCCTTTGGCTGATTTGAATGATATTGTTTTTGGAGGTTGGGATATATTTCCCGATAATGCCTATGAAGCGGCTATGTATGCGGAGGTTTTGAATGCAAAGGACTTGAATGGCGTGAAAGAGGAATTGGAAGCGATTAAGCCAATGCCCGCCGCTTTTGATCATAATTGGGCTAAGCGACTGAACGGTACGCACATTAAGAAAGCTGCGACACGTTGGGACATGGTAGAGCAACTGCGTCAGGATATTCGTGATTTTAAGGCAGCTAATCAGTGTGAACGCATCGTTGTACTTTGGGCCGCAAGTACAGAAATCTATATTCCTTTGTCTGACGAGCACAAGTCACTCGCCGCATTGGAGAAGGCGATGAAGGAAAATAATACGACCGTTATTTCTCCTAGCATGTGTTACGCATACGCCGCTATTGCGGAGGGCGCTCCGTTCATTATGGGAGCTCCTAACTTGTGTGTAGATATTCCGGCTATGTGGGAGTTCTCGAAGAAAATGAATGTGCCTATTGCGGGAAAAGATTTTAAGAGCGGACAGACGCTGATGAAGACCGTATTGGCTCCGATGTTCAAGACTCGTATGTTAGGTGTAAGCGGATGGTTCTCAACGAATATTCTGGGAAATCGTGACGGAGAGGTCTTGGATGATCCTGATAACTTTAAGACAAAGGAAGTGAGCAAATTGTCCGTTATAGACACAATCTTTGAGCCGGAGAAGTATCCTGACCTTTATGGTGACGTTTATCATAAAGTGCGCATTAATTATTATCCTCCCCGTAAGGACAATAAGGAGGCGTGGGATAATATTGATATTTTTGGTTGGATGGGCTATCCGATGCAGATAAAGGTAAACTTCCTTTGCCGTGATTCAATATTGGCCGCTCCTATTGCGCTCGATTTGGTATTGTTCAGTGATTTGGCTGCCCGTGCGGGTATGTGTGGCATTCAGACTTGGCTTTCATTCTTCTGTAAGAGCCCGATGCACGATTTCGAACACCAACCGGAACACGATTTGTTCACTCAATGGAGAATGGTAAAGCAGACGTTGCGGAATATGATCGGCGAGAAAGAGCCTGATTATTTGGCTTGATAGTGTGTTAATGGAACAGATAAGTTGAGATTGAGATTCGTACTTCAAAATAAGGGGTGCACGAATACTCAACCTCAACTTTTGATTTTGGCCCAGACGTATCGTATTTTTTGAAACTCACCATGCGATTTATGGTTTATATTTTAATCGAATGAATACTCCTCCTTTTCTTCCTGTTTTGATAGGAACAGGCTTTGGTTCCGGATTCTCTCCTATTGCTCCCGGTACAGCCGGGGCGTTACTCGCTTCTCTTATTTGGGGTATTCTTTATTTTTTCCTGCCTTTTCCTGCCTTATTATGGGTCACGGTGTTGCTGATTCTGTTTTTTACGGTGACGGGGATTTGGTCCGCCAATAAATTGGCTTCATATTGGGGAGAAGATCCCTCCCGTATTGTGGTAGATGAGATGGTAGGGGTTTGGATTCCCATGCTTGCGGTTCCTTTCGGTAAGCATTGGTATTGGTACGTTTTGCTTGCCTTTGTTTTCTTTCGTCTTTTAGATATAGTTAAACCTTTAGGAATTAAACGAATGGAGAATCTTAAAGGTGGATTGGGAGTGATGATGGATGATATTCTGGCTGGGGTGTATAGCCTGATTCTATTATTGGGGATAAGATGGGTGGTTGGCTAAAAAGATTTATAAAAAAGATTTCCCGCAAGGGAGGTTTTTTTATGTTCTTGCGGGCTCAGCTCTCGGCTCAGACCGCTACCGTAATGGACTTTCTCCTGACCTTTTTGCTAGTGAAGCTTTTCGATATATATTATGTGTACGCAACGATGGCGGGAGCGGTTTATGGGGGAATTATAAACTGCGTTATCAATTACAGATGGACTTTCAAGTCGCATGGAAAGAAAACGAATGTCGCTATCAAGTTTGTACTTGTGTGGCTTGGTAGTGTATGGCTAAACACATGGGGAACTTACTTATTGACCGAATCTTTGAACAGGATAGCGTGGGTGCGTGATACGTTGAGTCTGTACTTTGAAGATTTTTTTATTGTTCCTAAAATCTTAGTGGCGGTTGTTGTCGCTTTATGTTGGAATTATACAATGCAGCGTTATTTTGTCTATCACAATGTAAATGTAAAACGTTTTTTTAAGAAGACAAGTGTAGAAAATAATTTAGAAGATTGAATATAATATGAATTACAGAGATTATTTGCAAGGACTGATTTATAAAATAATTAACCCTATAGTTCATGGAATGATTAAAGTGGGAATTACCCCGAATTTTATTACGACTACGGGATTTCTCTTGAATGTGATAGCGGCAGGTGTACTCGTTTATGCTACGGTTTACGCTGATCATGGAAACCTTGTTTATGTAGGATGGGCGGGAGGAATTATTCTATTTGCCGGATTGTTTGATATGATGGATGGCAGGGTGGCCCGTGTAGGCAATATGAGCTCCAAGTTTGGGGCGCTTTACGATTCTGTCCTCGATCGTTATAGCGAATTGGTTACTTTCTTTGGAATCTGCTATTATTTACAGTTGGAAGGATACTTCTTGTATTCAGCTATTGCTTTTATTGCGCTTATCGGTTCATTAATGGTAAGTTATGTACGTGCTCGGGCTGAAGGATTGGGAATAGAATGCAAGGTTGGCTTAATGCAGCGTCCGGAGCGGGTAGTCCTGACTAGTTTAGGTGCGTTGTTTTGTGGAATTTTTAAGGATATTACAGCTTTTGACCCGATTTTGATATTGGTTATCCCTTTAGCCTTTATAGCCATATTCGCTAATATTACAGCGTTCGTGCGTATTAGCCATTGCCGAAAAGTAATGCAAAGCAACTGATAGGATTATGCTGAAAAGATATCAAATGCCTTCAAGAAGAGAGACATGGACGGTAATCGGCGGTATAGCCGTATTTCTTATATTGACGGGAATATTTATTGGATTCCGTTCTGAGCATTTTTTGATGGCTATTCTCTATGTGGCGCTTTTCTTTGCAGGGCTTCCTACTCGTAAATTGGCTGTCGCTTTATTGCCTTTTGTTGTTTTCGCTATTTCCTATGATTGGATGCGCATCTGCCCTAACTATATGGTGAATCCCATTGACGTGGAGGGACTGTACAACGCCGAGAAGTCGCTGTTCGGCGTTATGGACGGCGGAGTTTTAGTGACTCCTTGCGAATACTTCTCTGTCCATCATTGGAGTGTTGCGGACCTGTTCGCCGGGATCTTTTATCTTTGTTGGGTGCCCGTGCCTATCGCTTTCGGGGTCTGGCTGTATCTGACTAAGGCCCGAAACGTTTACTTGCGTTTTGCGATGGTGTTCCTTCTCGTCAATCTGATAGGCTTTGTCGGTTATTACATTCACCCCGCCGCTCCGCCATGGTATGCCATGAACTACGGTTTCGAGCCGATTCTGAATACTCCGGGCAACGTCGCGGGACTGGGACGTTTTGACGAGCTGACCGGTTGGAACGTGTTCGAGGGGATTTATGGCCGTAACGCGAATGTCTTCGCCGCTGTGCCCTCGCTTCATGCGGCTTACATGGTCGTCGCTTTGGCTTACGCTATTATCCGCAAGTGCAGGTGGTATGTTATCGCTCTGTTCTCCATCATTATGGTGGGCATTTGGGGAACGGCCATCTATTCCGGCCACCATTACGTCATTGACGTACTGCTTGGCATTGGCTGCGCGTTAATAGGCATCTTTATATTCGAGAAAGTATTGATGAAACTGAATTGGTTTCACCGTTTCTTTGACAGATATTATAGATACATCAGCTGACAAAGGAATAATGAGGCATGATGCCTTTTCGTTCTTTCCGGTTGGCTGACTTAAAATATATAACCTATGAATAACTTCATTTTTTACAGTCCTACGGAGTTCGTCTTCGGGAAAGACACAGAGGCTCAGACCGGAACGTTGGCCCGGAAATATGGTGCGCGTAGGGTGATGGTGGTTTATGGGGGAGGTTCCGCCGTGCGCAGCGGTCTTTTGGAACGTGTAGAGCGTTCGTTGCGTGAGGCGGACATACCCTATTGTTTGTTGGGAGGCGTACTTCCCAATCCGATAGACACGAAAGTGTACGAGGGAATCGAAGTCTGCCGGAAGGAAAAGGTGGATATGCTGCTCGCAGTAGGCGGAGGCTCAGTCATTGATACGGCGAAGGCCATTGCCGCCGGAGTATTGTATGACGGCGATTTCTGGGACTTCTACGTAGGGAAGGCCGTTGTGGAGAAGGCGTTGAAGGTGGCGGTGGTGCTGACCATCCCGGCTGCGGGAAGCGAAGGCTCCGGCAATACGGTCATAACCAAGTCCGACACGTTGCAGAAGCTCAGTCTCCGCGCTCCCGGCGTGCTGAGACCCGTATTCTCCGTCATGAATCCTGAGCTGACCTATACGCTGCCTCCTTTCCAGACCGCGTGCGGCGTGGCGGACATGATGGCGCACATCATGGAGAGGTACTTTACCAATACGAAAGAAGTCGAGATTTCCGACCGCCTTTGCGAGGGGACGCTTATGGCCATCATTGAAGAGGCGATTAAGGTGATGAAGGAGCCCCGGAACTATGACGCCCGGGCCAATCTGATGTGGTGCGGGACAATCGCCCATAACGGAACCTGCGGCGTGGGATGCGAGGAGGATTGGGCTTCGCACTTCCTTGAGCACGAGATAAGCGTCATCTATAACGTGACGCACGGGGCGGGACTGTCCGTCATATTCCCCGCGTGGATGACGTGGATGACAGAGCATAACGTGGAGAAGATTGCGCAGTACGCCGTCCGTGTCTGGGGAGTTCCGGACAGCGGAGACCCGAAGGCGGTAGCGTTGGAGGGTATTAGCCGGCTGAAGGAATTCTTCAGCTCCATCGGATTGCCGCTGACCTTCAAGGAACTGGGCGTTGAACATCCGGACATCGACCTCTTGGTAAGCAATCTGCACCGCAATAAGGGAGAGTTCGTGGGCAACTACGTCAAGCTGACTCCGAAGGACAGCAAAGAAATCTATCAGCTTGCGTTGTAGCGGATTACCTTATAGAAGCCCGTCAGCCGACGGGCTTCGTAATATAAACAACTTAATTTAAAAGACAATGAAGAAGCTAATTTCTATGCTGTTGATTCTGTCAATGGCCGCTCCGTATGTCGGCGCGCAGTCGACCGACATCTTCAAGAGGAAGAAGAAAAAGAAGATGGAGCAAATGGAGAAGGCGAAAGCTGACTCCATAGCGAAAAGCACAAGCGGTAAAAAGAAAAGCAATTTGCAGCCTTACGACAAGGTGATTACGAAAGAGGCATCCACGATGGAAGGCTTCTTTAAGGTGCATTGCGTGGACGGCAAATACTTCTTTGAAATCGCCGACTCGCTGTTCGGGCGGGATATTTTGATTGTAAACCGTATCGTGAAGGCGCCGGCGGATTACCAGAAGCGGAAGTCGGGCTATCCGGGTGACTACATCGGCGAGCAGGTAATTCGCTTTGAGAAAGGGCATGAAGATAACCTCTTTATTCGGGAGATTTCTTATATTGAGCACTCCTCCGATACGTTGGGAATGTATCAGGCCGTGCTGAACTCGAACGTGCAGCCCATCGTGGCGACGCTGCCCCTGAAGAGCGTGCGCAAGGAGGGCGAGACGGGCAACTATGTGGTGGAGATGACCGACTATATACGCAAGGACAACGAGATGTTCTCTTTCCCGAGCGCGGCGAAGGATAACGCTGGAATAACCTCGATGGTGGACGACGCGAGCTACATCGACACGCTGAAGGCCTTCCCGCGGAACATCGAGGTGCGCACCGTGCGCACGTTCAGAAGGAAGCCATCGGACAAGGGCAGGACGAACCCCACGCCCATGACCTACGAGCTGAACAGCTCCATGCTGCTGTTGCCGAAGGAGCCGATGAAGCCCAGATTCTTCGACGGGCGGGTAGGCTATTTCGCCGTAGGCTATAAGGACTTCGACCTGAACCCGTACGGCGTGGAGTATAAGTCGAAGATTACCCGATGGAGGTTGGAGCCGAAACCGGAGGACGTGGAGAAGTATCTGCGTGGAGAACTGGTGGAGCCCAAGCAGCCTATCGTCATTTACATTGACCCCGCTACGCCCAAGAAGTGGGTACCTTATCTGATACAGGGAGTCAACGACTGGCAGGTGGCCTTTGAGCAGGCGGGATTCAAGAACGCCATCATCGGCAAGGAGGCCCCGACGGACGACCCGACGTGGAGCTTGGAGGACGCGCGCCACTCGGCCATTGTCTACAAGCCCTCGGACATCCCGAACGCGAGCGGCCCGCACGTGCACGACCCCCGAAGCGGCGAAATCTTGGAGACGCACATCAACTGGTATCACACGGTGATGACCCTGCTCTACGACTGGTATATCGTGCAGGCCGGACCGATAGATCCCGAGGCGCAGAAGCCGGTGTTCAGCGACGAGCTGATGGGGCAGCTCATCCGCTTCGTCTCCTCGCACGAGGTAGGACACACGTTGGGGCTGCGGCACAACTTCGGCTCGTCGGCTACCGTTCCGGTAGAGAAGCTGCGCGACAAGGCGTGGGTGGAGGCCAACGGACATACGCCCTCCATCATGGACTACGCCCGCTTCAACTACGTGGCGCAGCCGGAGGACAGCATCTCCCGCAAGGGCATATTCCCCCGCATCGGCATGTACGACAAGTGGGCCATCGAGTGGGGATACCGCTGGATGCCGCAATTCGAGACGGCGGAGGACGAGCTGCCGTATATGAACAAGTGGATTATCGAGAAGCTGAGGGAGGACAAGCGTTATACCTTCGGTACGGAAACCGATAGGGATGACCCGCGTAACCAGAGCGAGGCGGTAGGCGACGACGCGATGTTGGCGAGCGAGTACGGCATCAAGAACCTGAAACGCATCATGCCTCAAGTATTGAAGTGGTCTTATGAACCGAACAAGGGATACGATAAGGCTATTGAAATCTATAGCAACGTGTTGTGGCAATACCGTCTGTATATGGGCCATGTAACTACGAACGTGGCGGGTATCTATCGCACGCCGATTAAGGTGGAGCAGACCGAGACGAAGGCGGTGGAATACGTCCCCGAGGATATTCAGAGACGGGCCGTCGAGTTCTTGAACAAGCATCTGTTTACCACTCCGACGTGGCTTTTCAATAAGACGATGGTTGAGATGTGCACCGCCGACCCTTATTGGGAAACCTGCAACATTCAGTCTTTGACGATAAACCGCTTGATTAGCGAGGACACCTTCAACAAGATGATGGCCAACGAGCGGCTGAACGGCTCGAAGGCCTACACGCCGGACGAGATGTTCCGTGACTTGCACAAGGGAGTGTGGAACAGCTTCAATGCGGGGAAGCAGCCGGACGGTTGTCAGCGTTCGTCGCAGAGGGCGTATGTCAACGCACTGATTAACTTGCTCGATAAGCCGAGGAATGGCGGAAACGGCAATCAGCAGGCTGCGCCGGCGAACGTGGGTTCTGACGCTTCGGCCATCGCACGCGGTGAGCTGATTACCTTGAAGAGCCGGCTGTCCGGCATGGCCAACGCTTCGAGCGGCCTTACGAAGAGCCATTATCAGAACTTGCTGTACCTGATAGAGGACGCTTTAGATAATAAGTAGTTCGGCGGAAGGCCGGAATACACTCATGCGGCCGTCTCGCACTTTCGCGGGGCGGCCGCATCTGTTTCCGCACGGCTGTCGGCTCGCGGCCGTACGGCTATATATTGGTTAGATGTACATCTATGAACTTGCAGATGTACATCTATGAACTTGCAGATGTACATCTATGAACTTGCAGATGTACATCTATAAACTTGCAGCCGTACATCTATATACTTATCAGATATACGGCTATAAACTTGTACCCGTACGGCTATAAACTTGTATCCGTACGGCTATAAACTTGTATCCGTACGGTTATGAACTTGTATCCATACGGCTATGAACTTGTATCCGTACGGCTGTCAACTTGTATCCGTACGGCTAGCGACTTGTATCCGTACGGATAGCAGCTTGTGGCCATACGGATATTAAGGGAAAGTTTTGGAAGAATCTCGGACTTTTCGGTCCGATGCCCATAAAGGCGTACCTTAAAGGCGAGAGCTTAGTCGCCGAGGCGCGTTTGTGCGGTCGGGCATATCGGCATGGAGGGGTCTAAGGGGGAGGGTTTATCTCCTCATAAACTCCTCCTTGCTCTGAAAGAGGTATCTGATTTTTGCCTTGAGCGAGCGCAACGGTTGAAGCAAGTCGAGCGCGGGGAGGAGAAGGTAGAATTTGCCGCGTTCCCCGGTCTCTCTCGCCGTCCGGTTTACGATTAAGGCTTGTATGGCGTATCGGAGCGACCATGCCAGTAAGAATGTCGCCGCGGCTATCCAGTGACGTTGAATCGCTCCGTATGCGATTCCTGCGGCGCACGCGCCGTAAAGAAGTAGTCGCGATGTGGTTTCAAGTCCACACAGGTAACGTTGGGGGCCTCGGTAATAACGGGACGTTACCGCGTAGCTCATCGTTTCCTCCTTCCATTCCTTCCGGTCGTTTACCGGTCGCCTCAGCACGCTCGCCTCTCGGTCGGTTTCTACCCTCGTGTTTTCGCCTGTGGCGGTCTGGTTGACAAACAGGTCATCCTCCCCTCTGCGCAGATTCAGGTGCGCGCTGAATCCTTTCTGCTTGAAGAACAACTCCTTGCGGTAGGCCATGTTTCGCCCTATTCCCATATACGGCTTTCCGGACAGGGCGAAGCCAAGATAGCGCATCGAGCGGAAGAGCATATCGAGCGCTATTTCCTTGTGCGCCCGCCCTTCCGGGCGCTTGTATCCGATATGGCCAAGCACGATTTGCGTTTGCGGCGTGAAGTTGCGGGCCATCAGTCGCAGCCATTGTCCGCTCGCCGGCGTGCAGTCAGTCTCGGTAAAGACGAGCCATTCGTATTTGCTCGCTTTGATTCCCAACGTCAGGGCGAGTTTCTTATGGCTGATATACCGTGCGCTGTCGGGGGTAAAGCTGTGATAGAGGTTAGGGTATTTCTTCTCGAACTCTGCCAAGACTTCCTCGGTCTCGTCCGTAGACGCGTCGTTGATGACGATAACCTCGAACAGTGGATAGTCTTGCTCCAGAATGGCGGGAAGCGTCTCGCGAAGACTTTCCGCCTCGTCGCATGCGGGAAGGATGACGGACAGCGGGGGAAGCTCTTCCGAGAATTCCACCTTTCCTTTCTTCACGGCGACGTTGCGGGCGTGTATCCGGTTGTAAAGTCCGAAATAATAAACCAGTTGTATGGTGAGAAGGATACCGGCCGCCGACAGTAGGGCAAGCTCGGGCGTATCGAATGCGAACATTTCCATTTGACTAACCTCTTTATTGGATTACTTCCCGCGAAAGTACGCTTTTTTCCACTTTCTTCTTATCGGGATGGAAGTTCGTTCCGCGAATCCAGATATTCTTTTTTATACATATTCACGAGCAGGCAGAACATCGACAGCAAGAGAGGGCCGAAGATGACTCCCATGAATCCGAATACCGGCAGCCCCACCACTACTCCGAAAATGGTGATGAGCGGATGGATATCCGCCATCTTCTTTTGCAGGATGAAGCGTATCAGATTGTCCAGTTGCGAAATGATGAGTCCGCCGTATGCCAAGATGCCTATGGCGTTGAACCATTCTCCGCTTAGCGCGAAATAGGTCGCTACGGGAACCCATACCAACGCCGTCCCCACCATCGGTATTACGGTGGCGAAGCACGTCAGGAAGCCTAACAGCCAGATGTTGGGCGCTCCGAAGATAAGGTAGCCTATCATCGCTACTCCGCCTTGTATGATAGCCAGTAGCGGAATGCCTATGGCGTTGGAGCGGATAATCATGTTTATCTCCCGGACCACGTCTTTCGTATTCGCCTCGTTGAAAGGCAGAATAGCTCTGATGTAGTTTTCCATTTTCTGCCCTCCTACCAACATGAAATAAAGGACAAATACCATAACGCACAGGTTGACCACGAAACTGCTGATGCCGCTCATTACGGCTTGGCCTATGCGCGGGAGCGACGATACAATGAATGATAACGCGTCGCCTCCCAACAGATTATATCCCGTCTTTGCTTTAATGATGGTTGCCATTTCCTGCATGGGGGCGACAAATGTTTGCGGGTCGACGTTGATGTCTCGCAGTTGGTCGACCAATAACCATACTACTAATGTGAACGGCAGCAGGAATACGAGTATCGTTTCTCCCGTTATCAGCAAAGCGCTTACGCTTCGCTTTATCTTTCTTTTAGCCACTAGATAGAACATCTGTTTGCGAACGAGAATATAGATGGTCAAAGCTCCTAATAACCCTCCTAAGAAAGGCGTTATCTGACGGAAAATAACGATACCCATCGTTAGAATGATGATGACAAGGGAATATTTCCAATATTTCTCTTTTGCGTTACTCATCTTATCAGTATGTTTGAATTATACTTGCAATATTCGCAAAATATCCCGATAACTACAAACGATTTATGTAAATATCACCCAATTAAATAAAAAATCAATCGTATAAGCCCCCAATTTCGTCGATTTTTCTTGGTCACTCCAATTAGAATACGTAATATTGCAACCGTTAAAAAAGCGCCAATGACTCTGGATTATATTTATCACAGTGGCTTTGCCATTGAATCAGAAAGGGTTACTGTGATTATAGATTATTATAAGGATTCCTCAGAGTTCAAGCGGAATGAGGGAATCGTACATGACCGTCTTCTGAAGAAGGAAGGCGGGCTTTATGTATTGTCTACTCATTTTCATCCTGATCATTTCAACAATGAAATACTGACGTGGAAAGAACGGCGATCGGACATACGGTTCATCTTTTCTAAAGACATACTGAAGCGTCACCGGGCAAAAGCGGAAGATGCGGTGTATATTCAGAAAGGGGAAACGTATGAGGATGAGAATATCCGTATTGACGCTTGCGGGTCGACCGATGTAGGCGTTTCTTTCCTGATTCGTCTTCATGGGTGGATATTTTTTCATGCCGGAGACTTGAATAATTGGCACTGGAGCGAAGAGTCTACGGAACAGGAAATCCGGAAAGCGAATGGCGATTTTTTGGCGGAACTTAAATACGTCAAGGAAAAAGCGCCGGAATTGGATGTCGCTTTGTTTCCCGTAGATCGTAGAATGGGGAAAGACTATATGAGAGGGGCCGAGCAGTTCATTACGCAAATAAAGACGGAGGTATTCGTCCCGATGCACTTCGGGGAGGATTACGAAGGCGGCAATGCGTTCCGTTACTTTGCGGAAGAGTCGGGATGCCGCTTTATCGGTATCTCTCACAGAGGAGAAAGTTTTGAATTAACCAATAAACACATTAATAATTATGAATAAGTTAGCGATATTGTTTCTTACATTATTTCTTGCGATATTGCCAATGACATCGCAAGCGGGTTCTCTAAAGGAAAAACAAGACGACAGCAGATATCTTGCCGGAGCGGTTCCGGTAGTGGATGGAAAGGTCGTGTTCTCCAAAGAGTTTCAAGTAGAAGGAATGACTCAGGATCAGGTCTATGATATCATATTGAACTGGATGACCGAACGGTTAAAGAAAAACGATAATACGGACAGCCGGGTTGTCTTTACGGATAAACCGAAAGGCGTTATTGCGGGAGTGGGCGAAGAATGGATAGTGTTCAAGTCCAAACCGTTGATGTTAGACCGTACGCTAATCAATTATCAGCTTACAGCCACTTGCAAGGATAATGGATGCCTTATCGAGGTAGAGAAGATTCGCTATACTTATCAGGAGAATCTGAAATATACCGCCGAAGAGTGGATTACTGATGAATATGCGCTGAATAAAGAGCAGACTAAGTTGGTACGCAGACAGGCTAAGTGGCGTAGGAAAACCGTAGACTTCGCAGATGATATGTTCTATGATGTGGCTGTTGCGTTTGGTATGCCGGATATGCGAGAAGAGGCTCAGAAGAAAAAAGCCGAGAAGGAAAAGCCTGTAGTAGCTATAGCGGCTGAGGAAGGTCCGATAGTCATAGGGCAAGGTGCGCAAGTGAAATCAGGAGGTGAGAAGACCGTTGATGGATACACTGTTGTGGATGCAAAACAGGTTCCAAGCGAGGTATATGAATTGTTGAATAACTGTAAACTGGTGATTTCTATTGGAAAGGATGAGTTCAACATGACGAACATCACGGCCAACGAGGGTGGAGCCATAGGAAAACTTTCCGGAAAGACGGTGGCCTACTGTACGCTTTCGGCTGACCAGAGCCACGACGCGATGGATAAAGCGACCAACTATACGCTGAAGCTGTACGCTCCGGACGAGACGACTCCTAAAGTAATTATCGAATGCAAGAAGTTAGACTCGCAATCGGCTCAGGACGGACAGCCGCACACTTATGTGGGAGAGGTAGTTAAGCTCTTAATAAAAGAATAAAGAGTGCTCCTATAGGGCAATTCTGGTAATGAAATAAGATGGCGAAAGGCGAATAACGGATTTCATCTGGATTGGCTTTTTGCCATCTTGTATTTTATTCACTTCTAATCGATGAGACAGTAAACAAAAAGATATGAAAATTAAAGGTAAATTTGACCACTTCAACATCAACGTGACGAATCTGGAGCGCAGCATCGCTTTCTACGAAAAGGCGCTCGGGCTGAAAGAACATCATCGAAAGGAGTCCGCCGATGGCTCGTTCATCTTAGTCTACCTGACCGACGACGAGACGGATTTTCTTTTGGAGCTGACATGGCTGAAAGACCACACGGCCCCGTACGAACTGGGAGAAAACGAGAGTCATTTATGCTTCCGTGTCGCGGGGGATTACGAGGCGGCCCGCCAATACCATAAGGATATGGACTGCGTTTGCTTCGAGAATCACGAAATGGGACTCTACTTCATTAACGACCCGGACGATTACTGGATTGAGATACTTCCCGCACGATAAACGTGCATAGCGTGAGAAAAGACGGCGTAGCGTCAGGAGGGCACGAATGCTAATCTTGCCTTCCTGACGCTACGCTTTTTTATTCGTCTGCCATTTTATTTGTATTTCCGCAGTCTGTGACTGCGATTATATACATGTTGTGCAAAAAGGAGAACAACTGGTCTGTGGTAAAATGTGTAATATACTAATAAATAATATAATAATATACGAAAACAGGAAACTTTACCTCAATTAATACATTATAAATTATCCAAGTTCGATATTTTATTTCCAATGCAAAGAAAAATATTTTCCTTAATTTACGACTAATATGCGTTCGCCGTACTTAAATATGCGCTATCTTTGCGGCGTGTTTCGGTCGTCGGGCGTTCAACCCGAGGGAACACCGTGTAAATCGGTGACAGTACCCGCTGCTGTGATTTCCGCAGAAGCCGCACATCATGTCACTGCGCCCGGCACACGCAAGGCGCGGGAAGGCGATGCGGGGGAGGAATAAGTCAGAAGACCTGCCGGAACCGCTAACGGATTTATTAACTACAAAAAAACTTTCGGGAGTTAAAGTTATGAACTATGCGGAAATGCACGTCATTAAACGTGACGGAAAGAGAGAGGACTTCTCTATCAACAAAATCAAGAACGCCATCAACAAGGCATTCGCAGCGACCGGCATCGAGGATGAGCAGCGGCTAATCGCCGAAATTACAATGGATGTCGTTAGCCAGTTTACTTCACCCGACATGACGGTGGAGGAGATTCAGGACTTGGTGGAAAAGGAACTAATGAAGGCGAGGCCGGAGGTAGCCAAGAAGTACATCATCTACCGGGAATGGCGAAACACGGAGCGTGACAAGAAGACCCGGATGAAGCGGGTGATGGACGGCATCGTGGCCATAGACCGGAATGACGTGAACCTGAGCAACGCCAACATGAGCAGCCACACGCCCGCGGGACAGATGATGACGTTCGCCTCGGAAGTCACCAAAGACTATACATATAAGTATCTGCTTCCTAAACGGTTCGCGGAAGCGCATCTGTTGGGGGACATACACATTCACGACCTCGACTATTATCCTACCAAGACAACCACCTGCATACAGTATGATCTCGATGACCTGTTCGAACGGGGATTCCGCACCAAGAACGGAAGTATACGCACGCCACAGAGCATACAGAGCTACGCCACTTTAGCGACCATCGTATTCCAAACCAACCAGAACGAACAGCACGGCGGACAAGCCATTCCCGCCTTCGACTTCTTCATGGCGAAGGGAGTGGCGAAGTCCTTCCGCAAGCATACGGCCGCGCTCATCTGCTTCCACATGGAAATGGAAACGGGAGAACGGATGGACGAGAAGGCGATACGGACATTGGTAGAGGAACACCTCTCCTCCATAAAGCCGAGCGAGACGGAACGGGAGACGCTGCGCATCGCCCTGATGGCCTTGCGGATTCGACTCGACAAGGAACGGTTAGGCCGCATCGTGGAGAAGGCTTACCAACAGACGCAGAAGGACACGCACCAAGCGATGGAGGGATTTATCCACAATCTGAACACGATGCACTCCCGGGGCGGAAATCAGGTGGTGTTCAGCTCGATAAACTACGGCACGGACACCTCCGCCGAGGGACGCATGGTGATGGAGGAACTGTTGAAGGCCACGATGGAGGGCTTGGGAAAGCAGGGAGAAGTCCCCGTATTCCCCATTCAGATATTCAAGGTGAAGGATGGAGTGTCTTTCTCGGAGAAGGACTACGAGAAAGCGATGAAGGTGAAAAGCGTAGAGGCGGCGATGCGGGAACAGTATGAAGCGCCGAACTTCGACCTGCTGCTGAAGGCCTGCCAGACCACGGCCAAAGCGTTGTTCCCGAACTTCATGTTCCTCGACGCGCCGTTCAACCGGAACGAGAAATGGAACGCGAACGACCCCAAAAGATACGTTTACGAACTGGCCACGATGGGATGCCGGACACGGGTGTACGAGAATGTGAACGGGGAGAAGTCCTCTTTAGGCCGAGGCAACTTGTCGTTCACCACACTGAATATGCCACGGTTGGCCATCGAAGCCCGAATCAAGGCGGAGAGCCTCGCCGGAACAGAGGGCAAGGCCGTGGAGCAGAAGGCCAAAGAGCTTTTCTTGGAGTCGGTGCACGAGATGGCGGTTCTGGTGGCCGACCAACTTTATGAGCGGTACCGGTATCAGCGCACGGCCTTAGCCCGGCAGTTCCCGTTCATGATGGGGAACAACGTATGGAAAGGCGGAGGCGCGTTGGAGCCGAACGAGCAGATGGGCGACGTGCTGCGCAGCGGAACGTTGGGCTTCGGCTTCATCGGCGGGCACAACGCGATGGTGGCCCTCTACGGCGAGGGGCACGGACACTGCCAACGGGCGTGGGACACGCTGTACGAGGCGGTGATGGAGATGAACAAGGTGGCCGACGAGTACAAGGCCAAATACGGGCTCAACTACTCGGTGCTCGCTACGCCGGCCGAGGGGCTGTCCGGACGCTTCACGAAGATGGACCGCAAGAAGTACGGCGAGATAAAGGGAGTGACCGACCGGGAATACTACGTCAACTCGTTCCACGTGGACGTGAAGGAGCCGATAGGGATTGTCGAGAAAATCCGGCGGGAGGCCCCGTTCCACGCCATCACCCGAGGGGGACACATCACCTACGTGGAACTGGACGGGGAGGCGCAGAAGAACGTGAGGGCCATCGTCAAGATAGTCAAGGTGATGCACGACGAGGGCATTGGCTACGGCTCCATCAACCATCCGGTAGACACGTGCGAGGAGTGCGGCTACAAGGGAGTCATCCTCGACAAGTGTCCCGTATGCCAAAGCGAGCATATCCTGAGAATGCGCCGCATCACCGGTTACCTGACGGGCAACCTCAGCTCGTGGAACTCGGCTAAAAGGGCGGAAGAGAGAGACAGGGTCAAGCATCGGTAAGCGGAATAGCGACGACGGTTCATGAATCTGTTAGGCGTTTATCCCGAGACTATCGTCGACGGCGAGGGCATACGTTACGCCATCTATTTGGCCGGATGCGCCCACCATTGCCCCGGTTGCCACAATCCTGAAAGTTGGAATCCGAAGGCAGGCGAACCGTTGACGGAGGAGCGTGTGGAGAGAATCATTAGCGAGATTAGAGAAAACCCGCTGTTGGACGGAGTGACGTTCTCCGGGGGAGACCCGTTTTTCTATCCCGAGGCGTTCCTCGCCCTCGTCCAGAGGATAAAGGAAGAGACCCGCATGAACGTGTGGTGCTACACCGGATATACCTATGAGGAAATTCTGGAGCGGCCGGATTTGGCCGCTATTCTTCCTTACATCGACGTGTTGGTGGACGGGCGGTTCGAGAGGGAACGGTTCTCGCCTCACTTGAAGTTTAGAGGAAGTGCGAATCAGCGCATACTGCGCCTAGAGAAAGGCCTGTTGAGGAAATCGGATTGACTTTCAGGAAAGATAAGCGTACGCATGGTTGGGCGAGCCGTCAGAAATCTTTCAGCATTCTTTTCTCCCTTTCTAGATCTGTAATGTCTAGTTTAGGAGAAGGAACGCTGCATGTTTTGATGTAGTCACCCTCTTGGCAAGTGTAGTTATAGTACGCTTCTAGTTCAGGAGTCAGTTCGTTTTTTGACACTAGACTGCCTTCCATCTTCAGAAACTCGTCTACGTTCGTACTGTCCGACAATTTCGCCAATACGATGCGCCGGGCTATAGGATTGTGGTTGTAGTCGAGGCAGAGGTATAGGCCCTTCAGCATGCTTGGGAATTCATAGTGAGGAAGTTGCAGATAGATGGTGACCGGAGCGAACTGCGGCTCGTCTCTCTCGTTGAACATCAGGTACGAATTCTGATGGTTACTGATGATTCCGCTTCCCCAGTGCACGGAGTTGTAAGCGCTAATCATCCCTACCTTCACATACTCGCCGCTTTCGGCGGGACAGATGAGGTAAGGCTCTATTTTCAGGCTATCGGTAGAGGAAGAGAGGCTGTAACTGAGATAGGTTCCGGCGTAGTTTGCCGCATCCTGTACGGAGGCTTTCATCTCCTTCCCCAACAGTTTAATCAAGGGGTTTCCATTCTCGTTTTCAGCTGATTGTTCCGGCTCCATTTCAAGCAGCAGTAGGCGCATCGATTCGATGTTGTTCAGCAACCGTTTTTTCGAGACGTTATTTACTAAGGCTAGCGCCTCGTCCAGCGCCTCGTCTGCCGTGTGCGTTCTTATCAGGTTGATGTAGGCCGGCAATACGCTCGAATATAATGCCGACAGCACGCTAGGGGCCATGTCTATCCGGTCGGCTATTTCTTTCATTTTTACCCCGTTGTTGCGCAGGTATTCTATTCTTTTATATATCTCTGTTAGCTCGTCCATAACACTGTTGCGCCGTTAAATGATTTTATTGTTGCAAAGGAATGACTGTTATGTTGCGTTATCGTTTCATGAATGTTACATTAATATTTCATGAGTCTTTGGGGTGGAATGTGTGTTATGATTTATCGGAATTCATTGTTTTCGTTTCCGGCGGCTCTTACCTTCGCGTCGGAAACAAGAAAGAACGTGATGAATTTCAAGGAGAACCGTTGGTCATTGATACCGAAAGGAACTGTTGAACCGAAGAGAGTAGGTCGCCAGAAATTCATTCTTGTCTCCATTACGGCCGCCCTCTCTTTGGTTCTTTTAACGACAAATGAGTTTAACTATAATATAGAGCAAGAATGAAGAAAATTGAATGTGTTATTTTCGACTGGGCCGGTACGGCCGTCGACTACGGATGCTTCGCCCCGGTAGTGGCTTTCGTGGAGAGCTTTCAGGAGATAGGCGTGCCCGTGACTCCCGCCGAGACTCGTGCCTACATGGGGCTGACTAAGGTAGAGGAGATTCGTGCGCTGTTCGGTTTAAAGCGCGTCAGCGAGTCGTTCCAAGCCAAGTACGGCCGTCCTTATAATGAGAATGATGTGCAGGGCCGCTACGAATCGTTTCAGCGGATACTGTTCGCTACACTGAAGAAATATACGGAACCCATCCCGGGAGTAGTCGCCACGGTAGACAAGCTGCGTTCCGCGGGCGTTAAGATAGGCTCCACTACGGGATATACCCGCCAGATGATGGACATCGTGATTCCGGCCGCCGAGGAGAAAGGCTATCGGGTGGACTACTGCGCCACCTCCGATCTGCTTCCCGCCGGAAGGCCCGCCCCCTATATGATTTTCGAGAACATGACGAAGCTTGCCGTTCCCTCGTTGGACGCAGTGGTGAAGGTTGGCGACACCATAGCCGACATCAAGGAGGGAGTGAGCGCGAAGGTGTGGAGCATAGGCGTGGTATTGGGCAGCAACGAGCTTGCCCTGACCGAAGAGGAGACGAAGGCCATGCCCGCCGCCGAACTGGAAGCCCGCATGAAGGCGGTGGAGGAGCGTATGCTCGCCGCCGGAGCCCACTACGTGATTCGCGCGATGGACGAGCTTCCCGCGCTGATAGAGAAGATTAACGAGAGAATGAATCAAAACCTTTAATTTCCTATTAAAAGACAACAGAACATGAGACCATACTTACTCTTGACCCCGGGACCCCTTACCACCTCGGAGACTGTGAAAGAAGCCATGATGACCGACTGGTGCACATGGGACGAAGACTATAACCTCGGTGTCGTGCAGGAGCTGCGCAAGGAATTGCTGAGCGTGGCCACCAAGCGTCCGGACAATTATACTACGGTGTTGCTTCAGGGCAGCGGCACCTATTGCGTGGAGGCGGTGCTCGGCGCTTCCGTCAGCTCGAAAGACAAGTTGCTGATTTGCAGCAACGGAGCGTACGGCGACCGCATGGGCAACATCGCCGAGTACTATCACCTCAACTACGACATGTTGGCTTTCGAGGAGAATGAGCAAGTGTCCGTAGAGTACGTGGACGATTACCTTAGCAACAACGCTGACGTGACGCACGTGGCGTTCGTACACTGCGAGACGACTACCGGCATCCTGAACCCCATTAAGGAACTGGCGCATATCGTCAAGATGCACGGCAAGAAGCTCATCGTCGACTGCATGAGCAGTTTCGGCGGTATACCTATCGACGTGGACGAACTGAGCATCGATTTCTTGATTAGCAGTTCGAACAAGTGTATTCAAGGCGTGCCGGGGTTCGGCTTCATCATCGCCCGTCGCAGCGAACTTGAGCGCTGCAAGGGAGTAGCCCGCTCGCTCTCTTTGGACATCTACGACCAGTGGGAGACGATGGAGAAAGGGCATGGCAAGTGGCGTTTCACTTCTCCCACCCATGTGGTGCGCGCCTTTAAACAAGCGCTGACGGAGTTGCTTGAGGAAGGCGGGGTAGAGGCCCGATACAAGCGTTATTGCGAGAACCACCGTGTATTGGTCGAGGGAATGCGTTCGCTCGGATTCAAGACGCTGTTGGATGACAGTATCCAGTCGCCTATTATCACCTCTTTCCTTTATCCGCGTGAAGGGTTCGACTTTAAGGCCTTCTATCAGGCGTTGAAGAACAAAGGCTTTGTCATCTATCCGGGCAAGATTTCTAAGGCGGACACTTTCCGCATCGGCAATATCGGTGATGTTCATCCTGACGATTTCCGCCGCTTGGTAGAGGCTGTTCGGGAAACCAGATTCTAAAACTTATTTTACACCCGGATGTGACTATGTAAAACATTCGGGTGTTTTTTATTAATCTCCCTTTCGTTTATAACTCTCCTATTTCCCCGGCGGACAGTCCCGTGGCTCGGGCTATCTCCTCGGGAGACATGCCCATCGTCTTCAGGTTACGGGCGGTCTCCAGAAGCGCCTCCGCGCGGCCCTTCGCCTGTCCTTCCGCCAAACCTTCAGCTCGGCCTTTCGCCTGCCCTTCCGCCAGACCGGCGGCCCGTCCGTCCCTGTATGAGCTGCTGATGTTGGTCTTGGCGGTACTCACGATGTCCCAGAAC
>CASDXF010000004.1:94918-95516 GCA_949285075.1 uncultured Bacteroides sp.
GACCGCCTTGCGTATCTCCGGATTCTCAAGCAAGTCGGGTGAGACCTCGCTCGTGCCGTCGGTTATCTCGGTCAGGTAGCGAAGCCAAAGCACCTGCATCCGCTTGTCGCCGTAATTGCGCGGAGTGAACTTGGGAAGCTCGATGAAGATGAACCGGAGCCCCTCTATCACCTCGCTCGTGTCCGCCGTCTCCACGATGCGGTAGTCGTGGTAGTAGCGGTCGCCAACGCTGAGCGTGTCGTTCACCAGATTGAGCGAGTAGACCGGCTGCAGATAGCCGTAGTCCTCCCCCGAGCCGAGCTGACGGACGTAGGCCTTCGACGCGTTGAACAGCACACGCTGACGGTAGGCCGAGGTCCACATCATCTGCATCTCCACGATGAACTGCCGGCCACGGGAGTCACGGCAGCGCACGTCCACGATGCTGTCCTTGCTGAACGGGGTGTCAGGGACAAGCTCGGGGGGAAGGTAGGTCACCTCTTGGATTTCCTCCTCCGGCCCGTCGAAGGGGAGCAGGGCGTTGAGGAAGCTCCTCACGAGGTCGGGATGCTCGCCGAAGACCTTCTTGAAGGTCAGGTCGGCCTTGGGGTTAAGGTAT
>CASDXF010000005.1 GCA_949285075.1 uncultured Bacteroides sp.
TCAAAACCGCCTTCTTTTCGTCCGAGCCGTACTTCGGCCGGAATTATCGCGATTTTCGGGCATCAGGATGTTCCGTTTTTCAGAATGTTCCGTTTTTAATCCGCGGAGAAAAAACCGTCCGCCGGTTCCGCTACCTTAGGAGCGACTTCATGTAGCTCCCTATCTCGGGAAGACGCGCGAGGCTGAACCTTTCATGCTAACGCCTTATTAATCGCTCATCGACCGGCGTAAAAACAAATAGAGACCTTACAGAAAGCCCGGCCAAATCCGCATTCAAGCGATTTAGCCGGGCCCGGTCAAGTATGCTTTCTGTAGTCCGTCACGGAATAACGCTTCCGTCGAAGCTAATCTTCACGTACTCGTCGCGCGGCTCCTTATCTATCTCAAGCAGGAAATAGTCCTCATTCGGAGTGTCGATAGCGTCAAGGTCTATCTCCCTTCCCGCCGCCCGGGTCTGAATGACGTTCCTCACATCCTCCGAGATGAAGGCGTCGTTCGGGTTCCGATAGAGAGACATCACGTCGAACTCCGTCTTTTCCCAAGCTCCGGTAGACAAGTACCACGCTTTCGCCTCAACGCCGGCGAACTCCACGTTCCACTCTTCCTGCCTTCCGTAATAGTAGAAATCTCCCGTGTACTTCTTGGTCGACTTCTCCTGTTCCCACTCGGCATACTCCACGCCGGGGTAGCGTGCGGCGAAGTTCTGCTGTACGGTATTCGGCAACTTCGGGTTGTCCACGTCATCGTCGTCGTCGCAGGCTTGCAGCGTAAAGGCGCCTAAGGCCAGAAGCGACGCTAAGGCGCAATTCTTCATTCTTATCTTCATATCTCTCTTTTATATAGGTTCATGACGCAAAGTACGGGAGCGAATCTGAAAAGTTCCTGAACTCTGGAAACGCCTTTATCCTTTTTTCGACTTCCGATACTCGCGGGGAGACATCCCCATCATCTTGGTGAACAGGCGGGAGAAGTAGAAGGTATCGTCGAAGCCTATCTTGTAGCATATCTGGTTTATCTTCATGCCCGTCGTGTCGAGCAGCAGGCAGGCTTGCTGTATCTTCAGCAGATTGAAGTAGGTCAGCGGGCTGTGCCCCGTCCGCTTACGGAACGAGGCGGAGAAGTAGGAGGGCGAGTATCCCATCTGCTCGGCGAACTCGTGTATGTTGATGCGCTTTTCCAGATTTTCCTTCATGTAATGAATGGCTATCTCCACGATGTTCTCGCTCTCCGCGTCGGCGTTGTTCGCGTCGCGGTACTGCTGCATGTAGCGCAGCGTGCCCAGATAGAAGTGGAACATGGAGAATGCGTAGCGCAGGTTCTCGTTGTTATACCCGTTCTTCAGGGTATTGAATATCTCCTCGAACAGGTTGATGCGGGTGTTGATGCGGGAGTGCAGCTCGGGCTTGATGTCCACCGGATGGTTGGCCTCCTTCGCGTAGAACGAGGCAATCTTCCCCTTAAAGTGTATCCAGTAGATAGTCCACGGGCACGACTCGTCCGCTCCGTACGCGTGGGGCACGCCCGCCGGAAGGATGAAATACTGGTTGGCCGACACCGTGTACTCCTGCCGGTTCATCCGATACCACCCGGCTCCGTCTATACAATAGATAAACACGTACTGATTAATCGGCTCCGTCCGCTCCCGGAAATGGTGTTTGGCTTTCGGGTAGTAGCCGATGTCGGTAATGTGAAGCATGGAGCACAGCGGGTCACGCTCCATCTTCTCTACAATCATACGGGGGAGGACCAGCGCCCTTTCGCCCGAGAATCCATCTTTTAGTTTTATCATGATTTTATTCACAGGGTGCACGCCGCAAATATACGACTTAAACTTATTCAATTGAGAATTGAGAATTAAAAATTGAGAATTGCCATACCAATTTAAGAGCCCTACGGCTCGCGACAGCCTGCCCTACGGCTCGTGAGAAACAGGGCGACGGCTCGCGAGAAACAGCCCTTTCCCACAAACGGGTTAGCGGAAGGGCTAAAAAATCGAATCGTCCATCTTTTTTTCATTTTACTCCATTTTTTCCTACTTTCAAGCGCTATAAATTTGCAGTATTAATACATTTATTCCCTGATAACATGAAAGGTTATAATAAAAGATTCGTCTATTTTATCTGTTTAGTGTCCGCTATGGGAGGGCTCCTGTTCGGATACGACTGGGTGGTAATCGGAGGGGCGAAACCCTTCTACGAACTTTACTTCGACATCGCCGACGCTCCCTCCATGCAGGGACTGGCCATGAGCGTGGCGCTGTTGGGCTGCCTGATAGGGGCGATGACCGGAGGCACACTGGCCGACCGCTACGGACGCAAGCCTCTGCTGCTGACCTCCGCCGCCATTTTCTTGGTCTCGGCCTACGCCACCGGAGCGTTCTCCGCATTCAGCTATTTCCTCATCGCCCGCTTCTTGGGCGGAATAGGCATAGGCATCGCCTCGGGACTCTCGCCCATGTACATCGCGGAGATTGCTCCCGCGACCATCCGCGGGAAACTGGTGTCGCTGAACCAGCTGACCATCGTACTGGGCATCCTCGGGGCTCAGGTGGCCAACTGGCTCATCGCCGAGCCGATTCCCGAAAGTTTCACCCCGGCAGACATCGCGGCCTCGTGGAACGGGCAGATGGGATGGCGCTGGATGTTCTGGGGAGCGGCCTTCCCCGCGGCAGTGTTCCTGATACTGGCCTGCTTCATTCCCGAGAGTCCCCGGTGGACGGCCATCAAAGGCAAGGTTCAGCAGGCCGAGCGCACGCTAGGCAAGATAGGCGGCCCGGAATACGCCCGGGAAGAGCTCCGCTCGCTGACGGAGACGGCGGGCGCGGCGAAAGGCGGCGAGGGCGGACTCCGCACGCTGTTCAGTCGGCCGTTCCGCAAGGTGCTGATATTCGGCGTGGTGATAGCCGTGTTCCAACAGTGGTGCGGCACGAACGTCATCTTCAACTACGCGCAGGAGATTTTCCAATCGGCGGGATACTCGCTCGGCGACGTGCTGTTCAACATCGTCATCACGGGCGTGGCCAACGTCATCTTCACCTTCGTGGCCATCTATACGGTCGACCGTCTGGGCCGGCGGACGCTGATGCTCATCGGGGCCGGCGGACTGGCGGGCATCTATCTGATACTGGGCACGTGCTACTACTTCGAAATTAGCGGATTCTTCATGGTGATGCTCGTGGTCATGGCGATAGCCTGCTACGCCATGTCGCTCGGCCCCGTCACTTGGGTCTTGCTCGCCGAGATATTCCCCAACCGCGTACGGGCGGTGGCGATGGCCACCTGCACGTTCTCCCTATGGGCGGCCAGCTTCGTGCTGACCTACACCTTCCCGTTGCTGAACAGCTTTCTGGGAAGTAGCGGGACTTTCGGCATCTACGCCCTTATCTGCATCGCGGGCTTCATCTTCCTCCGCAGGCTGCCCGAGACAAAAGGCAAGTCGCTGGAAGCGTTAGAGAAAGAGCTTATCAAACAAGATAACACCACAAACAAGTAAATACAATGGTAAAAGTCTGGAAAGAAAAGGTTACGATTCCCACCTACGAGGTGGGACGACCGGAAAAGAATCCGATTTTTCTGGAGAAGCGCGTCTATCAGGGCAGCAGCGGAACGGTGTACCCCTACCCCGTGATAGAGTCCATCTCCGGCGAAAAGACGGATAAGGAATACGAGGCGTACTTTCTTGAGAACGAGTACATAAAGGTGATGATACTGCCCGCGCTGGGCGGACGGGTGCAGATGGCTTACGACAAGCTGAAGCAACGCCACTTCGTCTACTACAACCACGTGATAAAGCCCGCCTTAGTGGGACTGGCCGGCCCGTGGATTTCGGGCGGCATCGAGTTCAACTGGCCTCAGCATCACCGCCCCAGTACGTACATGCCCGTCGACGTGAC
Organism: uncultured Bacteroides sp.; assembly: GCA_949285075.1. Classification (GTDB taxonomy): domain Bacteria; phylum Bacteroidota; class Bacteroidia; order Bacteroidales; family Bacteroidaceae; genus Bacteroides. Next base: position 3,893 of record CASDXF010000005.1, read on the forward strand.
CATAGAAGAGGGCGAGGACGGCAGCGCCACGGTGTGGGTGAACGAGATAGAGCGCATGTTCCACCAGAAGGGGATGGCGGGCTTCACGCTGCGCCCCGGTCATGCGTACCTCGAAATCAAGGGAGTAGTCTACAACCGTACGGAGGTTCCCCAGACTTTCCTGTGGTGGGCCAATCCCGCCGTAGCGGTGAACGACCACTATCAGAGCGTCTTTCCGCCAGACATCAACGCCGTATTCGACCACGGCAAGCGGGCCGTCTCCACCTTCCCCATAGCCACGGGAACCTACTACAAGATGGACTACTCGGCGGGCGTGGACATCTCGAACTACAAGAACATCAAGGTGCCTACCTCGTACATGGCCGTCAACTCCCGATTCGACTTCGTGGGCGGATATGAAAACGATACGCAAGCCGGTATGCTCCACGTGGCCAACCACCACATCTCTCCCGGAAAAAAACAGTGGACGTGGGGGAACGGAGACTTCGGACGGGCGTGGGACCGTAACCTGACCGACGAGGACGGCCCCTACATCGAGCTGATGGCCGGCGTGTACACGGAGAATCAGCCGGACTTCACGTGGCTGCAACCCTACGAGGAGAAGAGCTTCACGCAATACTTCCTTCCCTACCGGGAACTGGGTGTAGTGAAGAACGCTACCAAAGACCTGCTGATGAACATCAATCCGGCGGAAAGGGGACGGGTACGCCTGCAACTGTTCGCCACCTCGCGCCAGACGGTGCGGACGGTGCTGAAGAGCGACGGCGGCGAGACGTACCTCGACCGGGAGATGACCATCACCCCGGAGTGTCCGCTAGACGAGACGATAGACACGAAGGGAGAAGCCTTCGACAGGATAACCCTCGACATCCTCAAGGAGGGGAAAAGCGCGCTATCATGGCATGCCGAGCCGGACGAGGTGAGACCCACGCCCGACCCGGCCGAAGCCGCCCTGCTGCCGGAAGAGATAAAGACGACGGAACAGCTCTACCTGACCGGCCTGCATCTGGAGCAGTACCGCCACGCCACCTACAATCCCGTGGCCTACTACGAGGAGGCGTTGCGCCGAGACCCCATAGACGTGCGCAACAACAACGCGCTTGGCCTATGGTATATCCGGAAGGGACGCTTCGACAAGGCCGAGCCTTATCTGCGGACGGCCGTGAAGACCCTGCAAAAGCGCAACCCGAATCCCTACGACGGGGAACCGCTCTACAACCTCGGCCTCGCGCTGAAGTATCAAGGTAAGACGGACGAAGCGTACGACTGGTTCTACAAGTCGTGTTGGAACGCGGCGTGGCAGGACGCGGGCTATTTCGCCTGCGCGCAAATCTCTCTGTCGCGAGGACGGTTAGAAGACGCGTTGGACGAGGTCAGCTGCTCACTCATCCGCAACTGGCACAACCATAAGGCGCGGGCTCTGAAAGCCACCATCCTCCGCCGGATGGGGAAACCGGAGGAGGCCATGCGGCTCATCGAGGAGTCGCTCAACATCGACAAGTTCAACTTCGGGTGTCTGTACGAGAAATACCTACTCACCGACAATCCCGATGACCTTAGGCGAATACGTGAGGCCCTGCGCAAAGAGGCCCACAATTATGACGAGACCGCCCTCGACTATTGCGCGGCGGGCTGCGGAGACGAGGCCGTCTCGCTGTGGCGTGTCGCCATAGAGGAGCGTGCGGTCACTCCGATGACCCATTACTATCTGGGATGGTGTCTGGCAATGGAAGGGAAATCGGACCTCGCCGGACAAGCGTTCGCCGTGGCCTCCGGGAGCAGTCCGGACTACTGCTTCCCCAACCGGTTGGAAGCGATTCTCGCCCTGCGAAGCGCGATGAGGTACAACCCCGACGACGCAAAGGCTCCCTACTACTTGGGCAACCTTTACTACGACAAACGACAATACAACTTGGCGATAGAGGCGTGGGAAAGCTCAACCCGACTTGACGACGGATTCCCTACCGCATGGCGCAATCTGGCCCTCGCTTACTTCAACAAAAAGGACGAGAAAGCGAAGGCGGTGGAGTGCATGGAGCGGGCCTTCCGGCTCGACCCCTCCGACGCGCGCACACTAATGGAGCTCGACCAACTCTATAAACGCCTGCAACGCCCGCACGGGGAACGTCTGGCCCTACTACGCCAATACCCCGAGCTCGTTGCGCAACGGGACGACCTGACATTGGAGGAAATTACCCTACTAAATCAGACAGGACGATATGAGGAAGCGAAACAACTGCTCGATACCCGCGTCTTCCATCCGTGGGAAGGCGGCGAGGGGAAGGTGTCCGCGCAGTACCAGTTCGCCCGGGTGGAACTGGCAAAGCGAGCGTTGGCCGGAAAGGAGCCGGAAAAGGCGCTCGCCTTGTTGGAGGAGTGCTTGGTCTATCCCCATCATTTGGGTGAGGGAAAGCTGTACGGTGCGCAGGAAAACGACTTCTACTACTTCATGGGATGCGCCTACGAAGCCCTGAACGAGAGGGAGAAAGCCGTAGCTTGTTGGGAGCGGGCTACCGCCGGACCTACCGAACCGGCCGCAGCCCTATATTACAACGACGCCAAGCCCGACAAGATATGCTATCAAGGACTAGCCTTGCTGAAGTTAGGACGCGAGGCCGAAGCCCGAGGGCGTTTCCATAGGCTCATCTCCTACGGCGAGAAACACCTGTTCGACAAGGTAAAGATGGATTACTTCGCCGTCTCCCTGCCCGACCTGCTGATTTGGGAAGACGACCTCAACCTCCGCAACGTCATTCACTGCAAGTACATGATGGCGTTGGGCCACTGGGGACTGGGAGAAAAGGAAAAGGCCCTTCGCCTGCTAAACGAGGTGGAAACAATGGACATCAACCATCAGGGAATCTCCGCCCTGCGTTCCCTGACGGAAGAAAATCCCGACCAATAAAGAATTCATTTTGTATAACCTGTAAAAAAAACGAAACGCCTATGTCACACTGTATGAACATGATTCCTCCGTAAAGGAAAGGGACAAAGACAGAAACAGATACCGCAACGTCCGGAAAAAACGGACTATTTAATAATACCTAATTTAAAACGTGAACATGAGAAAGAATTTTATTAACAAGGCGGGTTGGCTAAAACGCCCTTTATTCTACTTGCTGCTGACCTGCCCTATCGCTGCCGCCGCGTCCGACGACGTGGCCACGCAAACGGAAACAGGGGTCTTCAAGACAGAACAAAAGAAGACTGAAACACGTACGGTGATAGGTACGGTGATAGATAACGCCGACCAAACGCCCATTATCGGAGCGAGCGTTAAGATTAAAGACACGAAAACCGGAGTCATCAGTGATGCGGAGGGACATTTCGAAATTCAAGTGCCTAGAGGAAAAGAAACCATACTTGAGGTCAGTTACCTCGGATATAAGACGCAGACCGTATACATAACAGATCAGGGTGAAATCACCGTGCAAATGGTCTCCGACAACGAGGTGCTCGACGAAGTGGTGGTCGTGGGAGCCGGTACGCAACGGAAAGTATCCGTTACCGGAGCCATCACAACCATCAAGGGGTCAGACTTGCGAACTCCTAGCTCTTCCTTAACCAATAATCTCGCAGGTAAACTAGCAGGCGTTATCTCTATGAGTGTCAGTGGAGAGCCGGGGTCAAGCTCTAACTTCTATATCCGTGGAGTCGGCAGTTTTGCGGGACGGACCACACCGTTAATATTGCTTGACGGAGTGGAAATATCAAGTGGAGACCTCAACCGTCTTCCCGTTGAAACCATAGAAAGCTTCTCCTTATTAAAAGACGCTTCCGCCACAGCCATTTATGGCGCACGCGGAGCGAACGGCGTAATGCTGATAACGACTAAAAGCGGAACCCTCAATCAAAAAGCACGGGTCAACGTAACGTTTGAAGCGTCTGTACAACAACCGATGCAGTTTGTCGAATTCGCCGATGGAGCCACTTGGATGGAGACGTACAATGAAGCGTCTATCGCTCGAGGTGGGAGTGCGGCTTACTCGCAGGAGGATATTGACATGACCCGCAGCCATAAATATCCGTATCGTTATCCGGATGTAGATTGGCAAGACTATATTTTCAAAAGTTCCACATGGAACGAGCGCGCCAATATCAATATCTCTGGAGGAGGTTCTCGCATTACCTATTACATGAGTCTCCAAGCGAACCATGATACAGGTATGCTTGACATTCCTAAGACATATTCGTATGACAATAACTTCAACCAGTGGACGTACATATTCCAGAACAACCTGACCTACGAGCTTACGCCGACTACCAAATTAGGACTGCGCATGAATGCACAGATAGGAAACTTAAAAGGACCGGGATATTCTACAGACGGCCTTTTCAACGCCGCTCGCGATACAAATCCAACCGCCTTTCCCGCTACCTTTCCCGCTCGTGAGGGTGATACTCACATTCGTTTCGGAAATGATTGGGTAGTATCCAATAACGATCTTTATACTAATCCTTACGCTCTAATGCTCAGTAATTATAAGGAAGAGAACTTTAATACATTAAATACATCAATCAACATTGACCAGAAACTTGATTTCATCACCAAAGGACTGAAGGTAACGGCATTAGTAAATTTCAAGAATTATGCCACCACCAACTATAACCGCTCTATTGACCCCTACTATTATCGCATGATAAAGAGCACGTGGGACGTGAACAATCCGAATTCCTACGAGTTGGAACGAGTGGGAACCTCCGGTACGGATTATATCAATGAAAAAGACAACGGATATAGTGCCGACCAGACCTTCTATTTCGACACCCGTATAGACTACAACCGCATGTTTGGCGACCACTCCGTGACCGGAATGTTGATGTACATGCAACGTGAATATCGCAAAGGGGTTCGTCCGAACCGCCTACAAGGTTTTTCCGGACGCTTTACCTATGATTATAAGCATAAATATCTGGCTGAATTCAACTTCGGATACAACGGTACAGAACGTCTGGCAAAAGGAGATCGTTTTGAATTCTTCCCTGCCATGTCTATAGGATGGGTTCCCAGTGGCGAGGACTTCTGGGAGCCGTTACAAGACTACGTGAATTTCCTCAAGATTCGCGCATCCTACGGTGTAGTCGGCAACGACGAAATGGATGAAGGCCCCGGACATTACCTATATGTGGATAACGTCACTCTTTCCGGCGGAGGATACCACACTGGATACGACGGAGAAAAAGGCTACACCGGGCCTGGATTCAACACAATGGCTATTGAAGACGCTTGTTGGGAACGAGTGAACAAACTGAATGTAGGTATGGATATAGAATTATTCGACCAACTGAACATTAGCTTCGACTGGTTCTACGACCATCGTCACAAGATACTGATGAAACGCGGTTCTTGGCCTACATTATTGGGATATTTTGGAGCAACGCCGTGGAGCAACGTCGGTAAAGTAGATAACCACGGAGTTGAATTGACAGTCAACTGGCAGAAGGAAATCATCAAGGACCTGTATGTAGACCTTCGAGGTAACCTTACTTACAACAAGAATGAATTTGTCTACTATGACGAACCTATATACGAGACCCCATGGACCAGAAAAGCCGGATTACCACTAAGCTATTGTTGGGGATACATCGCCGACGGTTATTTCACCGACGAGGCAGACGTAGCCAACCACGCCGACCAATCGGGATTGGGAAGCCAACCACAACCGGGTGACATCAAATATAGGGATATCAACGGTGACGGTGTTATTAACTCTTCCGATGGTATCATGATTTCGGAATATGGATGGACACCTCGTATTCAATATGGTCTGGGGTTGAATGTCGTTTACAAGAAGTTAGACTTCGGCGTATTCTTTACCGGTTCTGCACAACGAGATATCCTTGTTAACGATGCACTGACCGCCTTTGGCGAACGAAATCAGAACGTAATGCAGTACGTTGTAGATAGCCACTGGTCGATTGACAATCCTGATCCAAACGCAACATTCCCAAGACTCGGCTTGAGAAGAACCGATATCTCGAATAACACACAGGCCAGTACGCACTGGTTACGCAACGGCAATTTCCTACGTTTCAAGACATTAGAGGTCGGCTATACATTCCCACACTGCAGAGTTTACTTCAGTGGCGACAATTTGGCCGTATGGAGTCCCTTCAAATGGTGGGATCCTGATTTATATTGGAACCGATATCCGCTACAACGCACATTTAATATCGGCATACAAGTGAACATCTAATTAATGCAAAACAGAATGACATTATGAAATACAATATTAAACATATCGCATTGGGATTTTCCCTGTCGCTCGGCGCACTCGTGTCATGCGACTATCTAGACGTAGTTCCTCCCGAACAGGCGACTGCGTCCGATACGATGAAAGATAAGAACACCGTTCTAGGCTTCATCAATTCTTGTTACATTGCCGTAGAATCTACTCAGCCTTTCTACTATACTACCTATGAGTGGTCAGCCGACGAAGCGGTACATTCAGGCGAATGGAGTGAAAACTGTCAGAAAGCGGCATGGGGACTTTACTCCGAGACAAACGCAGCCGGACATTGGAACGCCTGTTACAATTATATCGGCCATTGCCACATGTTCCTTAATTTATTGGAACAATATAACAATCCGACAGGAGTCACAGAAGAAGACAAAGCACGTTGGAAAGCGGAAGCGGAATTTCTGAAAGCATACTATCATTTTCGCTTGTTGGAAATGTACGGTCCTATTCCTATTGTGGACGACCGGATGCCACAAAGCACTCTTCCGGGTGAGTTTCCCGGACGGTCACATTTCGACTATGTAGTGGACTACATCTGCAACGAGAAACTGAGTGACGAGAACATCAACGCTCTACCCGATGTCGGCCAACAAGATGACTGGGGACGTGCAACCAAGTCCGCCGCATTAGCTTTAAAGGCTCGCGTCCTGCTCTACGCCGCTTCTCCGCTATGGAACGGCCAGTTCCCTTATCCAGACTGGAAAAACACCAATTATGAAACCCCGGGATACGGATACGAATTAGTCAGTCATCAAAAGGATCCAAGCAAATGGGAACGGGCGTTACAAGCCAACTTGCGGGCATTAGAAGTAGCTGAAAGTACAGGACAACGCAAATTAGTAGATATGGACAATTTGCCCACTACTATACGCGATGTGCCAATTCCTTACATTGCCGGTGTAGACACATCAAGCGTAGAGGGTAAAGAATTCGCCAGAAGAGTATTGATGCTGCGTTCTATCACCGCTTCGGACGAAGATGATAACAATAAAGAAATCATCTGGGGGGTATTTCTACAAGGCAGTAACGCTTGGATGACTTTCGCCCAATGCCCTCCCCGCATCATCTGCTATAACGAAGCGGACAATAGTTGGGCAGATGGATGGGGAGCCATTAATCCGACACTCTATTCCGTAGAACATTTCTATACAAATAAGGGTGTATTGCCAGATGATGACCCCGACTTTCCGAAGGGAGACGAGCGCTTCCAAAGAGCGGGTATCCTACTTAGCGGCCATGAGAATGTCATCCGAATGAACGTTAATCGAGAGCCTCGCTTCTACGCTAAATTCTCGTTTGACGGTGACGACTATTCCCCGCTCATGAAAGATGGACAGCCACTGACTATCAATATGCTAAGCAGCAAAGCGCAGGGATACGGATGGGACCAGAATGGACGTAACTATATCGCCAGTGGATATCTGACAAAACTGTATATTTCACCTGAAATACAATATTCCGGCACAGATGGAAGCAACAACGGCGAGAACTTCGCCAAGCCCTTGTTCCGTCTGGCGGAGCTCTATTTAAACATTGCCGAATGCTACGCTGAAATGGGACAAACAGGAAACGCACTAAATTACTTGAATCCTATTCGCCAACGTGCCGGACTGAACGCACTAACAGAATCGGACATCGCAGCTTCGGGTCGGTCAATCGTAGATTGGGTACGCAACGAGCGGTTTATTGAACTATGGGGTGAAGGGCATCGCTATTATGACGTACGTCGATGGATGCTCGCTCCTCAACAACTAAAGGCAGGAGCGCGCGAAGGGTTGAACATGCTCGGGGCAGGAGCAGACCCGACATTTGAAGAGTTTAACCAACGTACAGTCATCGACCAACCTTTTGTGTGGGATAATCGCATGTACTTGTGGCCTATCGATTGGACTGAAATTTCCAACGACCCGCAATTGGTTCAGGCTCCGGGATACTGATTAAACTGAGAATGGAGAATGAAAAATTGAGAGTTGAAAACTAAACAACGCTCACCACATTAAAACATACAAAAATGAGAAAGACCATATATTTATTATCAATGTTTACAGGATGTCTCGCCTGTTTAGGTGCTTGTGACAGTTCGGAATATGAATTTGACAATATGATTCCGGACATCTATAACAAGATTCTGTATCTACAAACTAATGGAAAGCAGGAGTTGACGTTGTATGATACAGGCGAAAGGAATCGGTTCAGTTATTCCGTCATTAAGTCCGGCAGCGAACCTAAATCAACGGCTACCGCCGACGTAAACGTATTGACGCAAGAAGAACTGGACGAACAGTATGGACAATTGGAAGGAGTTAACTACAAGCTGTTAACTACAAACGCCTATTCATTAGAAAACGCCCATATGGATTTCGCCTCAGGAGATATGTATAAGACAGTGACCGTAGCGGTAGACCCCGATGCGGTAAAGGCGGACATGGAAGCGGACCCTGACGCAGTATGGGTATTACCACTATACGTCAGCAGTGAGGCAGACTCTATAAACGCAGACAGGAACAGCGTATTCCTGCAGTTTACAGAGATTATAGCTCCATCCGTACAGTTTTCGAATACAAGTGTCAACGTAATTGAAAAACAATACGGGCTTGTGGAGACTTTTACACAGGAAGTGCCGTTCAAACTTGACGTAGAGAACACGTCATGGGATATTACATGCGACTTTGCGGTAGATGCCTCATACGTAGATACGTACAACGAAAGTCACGATACCTCGTTCAAACTATTAGACGCTAATTACTACTCGTTTAATGGACAAATGGCATTGCCTCAAGGAACAACGGAAACCTCGTTAGTGATAACCGTTGAAGGCGGAAGTCTGGAACCGGGCGATTATATGCTACCTATCCGAATGGTTGACACTTCATTGTTCACCCCGACAGAAGGAAAAGACTTATACACATTGGCCTTCCGTATTGTCGGTACGCAATTAGACAGGACGGGATGGAGCGTTACCGCAAACTCGGAGACCGTATCCGGAGGAACTGGAGGAGCGTCAGATGTATTGGACGACGACGTCAACACCTACTGGCACTCAAAATGGAACAACGGGTATGCGCCGTTACCGCACGAATTGACTATCGATACAAAAACGACGCACAAGTTTACCCAAGTCGCATTGCAACGTAGGTTAGGATACAATTATGCACGTGCAGGGTATTTCTACATAAGCAATGACGGAAGTTCTTGGACACAAGTCGGCGCATTCACTATGGAGAACACGGACGCTACACAAATGTTTAGCGTCACTCCTACTGAAGGACGATACGTCAAGATTCAAGTCACCGAAAGCGCTAACGAAAATGACTGCGCCGCCTTTGCGGAAATATACCTATACGGAATAAGCGAATGAACCATACACAAATAACATAAAAGACGAAACGTCTTGGAAAGGGAGATCTCCCTTTCCAAGAATCTCGTCTATAGATTTTCCAAGATTTTCTCCCTCTTGAGAAGACATTCTCAAGGGCGTGAGAAAAAAATCTCAAAGCCATGAAAAAACATTCTCAAGGGCGTGATAATATTTGGAAAACAAATACGATGAACTTATGAACATATTAAAACGATTATTAAGCGTTTGCTTATTTCTTCCGCTACTCACAGCGTGCGGGAGCAACGACGACAAGTTAAGTGATGGCACTCAAGGCGAAAACGATAACGACAGTGGAATCACAGAAGGAGGGGTAAGGCCACAATATCCCGCCGACCCCGCATGGTGGGGAAAAGAAGGGATAGCTCCGACATTGGCAGACAGTGCCTTTTGTTTCTATAACCAAGCCTTCTTGCTCGATCGCCTGAACAGCGAAGATGGAAGCATATATTACTGTCATCAACAGGAGCACGTTAAGCAAGCCTATTTTTGGAACTGCGCATTAATTATACTAATGGTGGAAGATCGTTATCAATGCCTGAAAGACGAGTCGCTAAAACCACTCATCTCAGAGTTGCTATACGCTTTCCTTGACTTCAATAAGAACTCAACAACAGGCGACACATTCGACTGGACGTGGAATATCTATACCGATGACTTGCTTTGGGCCGGACTAGCCTTTATCCGAGGATATCAAATTACCGGAGAGCAACGGTTCTTAGAGCAGGCGGAATGGGATTGGAACCACCTCTACAACCAAGCCTATGACGATACGTATGGAGGTGGACTTTGGTGGAGCACTGGAAAGGAGAGCAAATCCGGACTGAGCAATAATCCCGCCGTATCAATGGCATGCTATCTTTATGAGGCTACCGGTAAGGAAGTATACCTACAACGGGCAAAAGAGATTTTTGAATGGCTATACACCACTCTACGTCAACCTACCGGAGGAGTAGACGAAAACATCTCCGGTCCCGAACCGGGCAAACTGACAGATTCGTATAACGTGTATAACATAGGCGCATTCATCGAGGCCTGTAATGCGCTATACCGCATTACTAAAGAAGAAATTTACAAAGAGACCGCCATGCAGTCTATCAAATACGTAATGACCGAATGCGTGACGGACGAGGGCATCATGTCCGCTCACCGATACGACGGCAGTTGGGAATCAGAGTTCGCGCGAGGCATGGGATTGTTTGTTCACGAAACGGGCCTATGGAACTACGAAACCGTCTATACGAAGGAACGGAAGCCTATTACCTATTACGAATGGATGCGCCTCAACGCACGCCTTTCATGGGAAAGAAGAAACAGCGATAACCTGACATGGAACGAGTGGGCCACGAGGACTCCTGACGAACCGAAGGACGCTCCTGACGGCAGGAAGGTATGGACGGCATTAGAAATGGTAAGCATGGTAGTAATGAATCAGGTGACTCCAGAAGCCAATCCTCTAAAATAATGAAAGGAAAGCGTTGATTTTAACCGTTTCCCAACTTACCTTCATAACTAAGTTAATCACTCTACAATCCAAGATTTATAACTCAAAATGAAAACAACACTTTTAGCCATTCTCACCATTTTCGCTTCTCTTTCCGCATACGGCGGAGAAGAAAAAAAAGTGACGGGCAATAAAACGTCCGGACTATCTGAACAAGTGGTAAGACAACTCCCACCGATACGGATAGTCTGCATTGGCAATAGCATTACCGAAGGATATGGAAACACATGCCAAGAAATGGCATGGCCCGGGCAAGCTAATCGATTGTTGGGAGACGGATATACAGTAATCAACTGCGGAGTGAGTGGAACCACAATGTTCAAGAACAGCGACTATCCTTATTGGAATACTTCTAATTTTGTAAAGGCTAAGAATATGGACCCGCAGATTCTGATTATCGCTTTAGGAACGAACGATGCACATCCCTCACGTTGGAATAAGTTGAGCGGCGAGTTCAAGGCTGATTATTTATCAATGGTGAACGAGTTCAGGCAAGACGGGAAAAAACCTATCATTTACGTTTGCCTGCCTCCTCCCTTGTTTGGTCCACTCAAAAAAGAGCAAAATGAAGTAGTGGAACAAAAGCTGATTCCATGCATCAAAGAAATAGCGAAGGAGATAGGAGCTTACATCATTGACTATCATCAGCCTTTGTTAGGAGCAAGCGAAGGGTTTCCGGATGATGTGCATCCGAATGACGCAGGCTCAGCGTTAATGGCAACCATTGCCGCTCAGGCAATTAAAGAAGCACAAGTGATAGAGCCTCATCTTACTGTCAGCGATGGCAAGATAGAGCAGGGAGGCATTGCCATAGTGAAGAAAGGGAGCGATGTCATTTTCAATCCAACCCCACAAAAAGGAAGTTGGGAATGGAGCGGTCCCGAAGGATTCACCGCAAGCGGTCGAAACGTAAAAATTGAGAATATACAGCGGGGAGGCATTTACACGGCTGTTTACACAGACAGCAACGGAAAACGAAGCGTAGCTAACTTCCTAATTTCCGTAGAAGGGGAAAAGGGACCTGATCTGATAGCTAACGTAAAGGATATGGAAGGCCAATGGATAAAGAGCGACTTTATACAAGTCAATCCGGGAGGCTCTGTCACACTAAAGCCAACCGTGGAGAAAAAAGACGAGGGGCTTATTTGGACTTGGAAAGGCCCTAAAGGATTCTTTGCCGGTACGCAAGAAATTACCTTATCGACAGTCCTCCCTGAGCAAACCGGGAAATATATTGTAACTTGCACCGATAAGCATGGCCGACAAAACTGGAAGGCCTTTACCGTAAAAGTCGAAGGGGAAAAGGTTTGTCCTGACCTCGTGCCATACATCAACTACCAAAATGGATGGCAACGAGTATATGAAATGGAAGTAAAGGAGGGAGATAATGTAAGTTTCGGTCCTCATCCTATGAATGGAGAATGGCATTGGAACGGCCCGTCTGGTTTTACATCCGACCGGAGAGACCCTACAATATCCAACTTCAGCAAAGAGAAAGCGGGAGACTATATCGGAACTTTTACCAACGCCGTGGGATGCCGGTTAGAGCTAACCATCCGTTTAAAACTAAAAAAATAGTATTGTTATGAGAAAACTGTTTATAAACAGAATTAGCCTCTTGACTCTCTTCTTTTTGGGAGGTTTGCAAAGCAACGCTCAGCATATATATGAAATATCAGCCCCCAAAGTTGAGAAAACGATATATTCTGGGCATTTGGCACTTGGAGGGACCTCTCCCACAGGAGGAAGCATCGAGGTAAACAGTTATTATATGTCAGAAAATGGAAAGCCCGTAATACCCATAATGGGAGAGTTTCACTATTGCCGTTTCCCCGCAGAGCAATGGGAAGAAGCTATACTCAAGATAAAAGCCGGAGGAGTGACCATCATTCCCACTTACGTTTTCTGGAATGTACACGAAGAGAAAGAAGGGATCTTCAATTGGAAAGGAAACAGAAACTTGCGTAGCTTTGTCCAACTATGCGGAAAACACGATATGAAAGTATTAGTACGTATAGGACCGTTCGGCCACGGAGAAATCAGGAACGGAGGGCTTCCGGACTGGCTGTTCGCACGACCGTTAGAGGTACGCTCAAACGATACTTGCTATTTGAAATACGTAAAACGACTATACGAACAGATAGCCGCTCAATTGAAAGGACTATACTACAAAGACGGAGGACCTATAATTGGAATCCAAATAGAGAATGAACATCAGCACTCGGCCGCTCCATGGGCTATCTGCTATCCCGGAGAAACAAGCGACGTGACGACAGCTACCTATGACTCCTCCATTACGATGGCAGGAGTAGGAAGTCAAAACAAAAAAATTACTACGGCAGAGTTAGGCGACCTTCACATGCGTACTTTAAAGCAAATGGCTGAGCAAGAAGGAATGATTACTCCATTATATACGGCTACCGGATGGGGAAATGCCGCAGTAATAGGCAATGAGGCCATTCCCGTAACTGCGGCCTATACGTACCCTTTCTGGGGAGAAGCGTCCATGTCCCCATTCTGTCTGTTTAAAGATATTCAACGTTTCCCTGACTACGCTCCTGTCCGGTACGATACGGACAAATTCCCTTCGTTTTGTGCGGAGATGGGAGCCGGCATCCAGATGATTTATACTCGTCGCCCTGTAGTAAAGGCCGATGCGGCCGAGGCTCTAATGGTTCGTTCCTTAGGAAGCGGAGCGAACGGCATAGGCTATTATATGTATCACGGCGGATCTACGCCTAAGCAAGAGGATGGCGTAGGATTTCTAAGTGACGAACCTATGGGGGTTCCAAAAATCTCGTACGATTTCCAAGCGCCTATTGGTGAATTTGGCCTGATACGAGAATCGTATCGCCAACTGAGAATATTGCACACGTTTTTAAATGAATTTGGTGCGCTATTAGCTCCGATGGAAACCATCCTTCCCGAAGGAAATGATCGGATTACGCCGGAAGACCGCGAAACGCTAAGATATGCTGTCCGTATGAAAAAAGGAAAAGGATTCATCTTCATGACTAACTTTCAGGACCATGATACAGCCCGCATAGATCAAAAAGGCTTGCAACTTAAACTGAATCTGAGAGATGAATGTCTTATGATTCCCGCTAAAGGAACTTTTACGCTAAAAAAAGACGTAAGTGCGATTTTACCCTTCAATCTGCAAATGGAAGACGCATTATTAAAATACGCTACGGCTCAATTACTGACTAAAATAAAAGACAATGGTTACGAACATTATATTTTTTTCGCCCCCGAAGGCATTACGCCAGAATATTATTTCGACAATAGGACATTACAAGGTAATAAATATGTCTTTACTCCAAAGGCGGGGACAAAAAGTTCTTTCTCAATAATTACAAAATCCGGGAAGCGAATCAAGATTACCACCTTGACCCGCAAACAGGCACTATACACAACAAAAGTAAATGGGCGCATCCTGATAACTCAAACCACAATCCTTCCGCAAAAGGAGCAATGTACGTTACTCAGCTTGGGAAAACATCGGATTGAATATATACTTTACCCTTCATCCTCAGGATGGGAGCGCCAATACGCAGAAGTGGATCCGGTAAATGTTACAGTCAATTGTAAGAAAGCGGGCGAACGAAGGGCGATTGTTCATGTGAATCAGCCTTTGGCTCCTCAGGTAAATGAATATTTCCTAAATGTCAATTACATGGGAGATGTAGCTATGGCGTTTATCAATGGAACAATAGTGCTTGACCATTTTTATTATGGAACACCGTGGGCTATTGGATTAAGACGGTTCCACAAACAATTGGAGAATTCGCCTATAAATTTTTATTTGCGACCCTTACATTCAAACGCTCCTTTCCTGAAAGACTTACCCCAAGAAGCCATTCCGGATTTCAGCCTCAAAGGAGAATACTGTCAGTTTATGGATTTTCAAATTATACCAGAATATAAAGTCACAATAAAACTATAAAAAGGAAAGCCTCATAGCGATTGCTACCGAACATTAAACATTAATATTACTAATCTAATAAGACACAAGCTTATGAAAAAAAGTTTATTAAAAGTCTGTGCGCTCACGCTCCTTTTATGTGGGACGTACGCCTGTCAGCCGAAAAACGGCATGACCCAATCTTTAGCGGGAGAATGGAGTTTCGCTTTAGACAGTAACAATGTGGGTGAAAAGGAAAACTGGGCAGCACAGCCTTTACAAGAACACGTCAATCTGCCCGGCTCTCTGCAAGAACAAGGCAAAGGTTTTGATGTGAGTGTAAATACGCCGTGGACAGGGCACGTAGCTGACCGGTCGTGGTACGATGCGCCTGAATACGAAAAGTATCGGCAACCCGGAAACATTAAAGTCCCGTTCTGGCTGAATCCGGACAAACATTACGTAGGGGTGGCATGGTATCAAAAAGAAATTGAAATTCCTGAATCATGGAACGGGAAGCGCATCCAATTCGAGTTTGAACGTACTCACTGGGAAACTACGCTTTATATTGACGGCAAAGAGATAGCACATCAAGATGCGTTACAAGTGCCTCACAGATACACACTTTCCTCCCTGAATCCCGGTAAACATTTGCTCTCATTGAGGGTAGACAACCAGATGCACATTGATGTAGGCTCCAATGCGCACAGTGTATCAGACCACACACAAAGCAATTGGAACGGAGTGATTGGCAAAATCTGCATGACCGCTCTTCCCGCAATGGACATTGAGCACATACAAGTATATCCAGACGCAAAGGCAAAAAAGGCGGACGTAAAGATATATTTAGGCGGGAAGTTAGAAAACGGCAACTTATCGCTAAATGTCCGCTTCAAAGGCGAGTCCGTAATGAAGAAAGATATCGAAGTCAACGCCGATGCAGGAAATTGTGTAGAGACTACCCTAGAATGGGATGATATAAAACTATGGTCAGAGTTCACGCCTAACGTTTATAAGTTAAACGCCGTACTGTCTTGTGCTGACGGAATAAGCGAAAAAGAGACCGATTTCGGATTTCGGGACTTAAAAGTAAATGGCACATATTTCGACATTAACGGCCGTCGGCTTTTCCTCAGAGGAACCTTAGAATGCTGCGTCTTTCCGAAAACCGGTTACCCGGCGATGGATAAAGAGTATTGGACGAAGATTTATACTACTTGTAAGGCATACGGTTTGAATCATGTCCGCTTCCATTCTTGGTGTCCTCCCGCCGCAGCTTTCGAGGCGGCCGATAGCCTCGGAATCTATCTTCAAGTGGAGTGTGGAGGATGGACATGTGTAGGCGACGGACATCGACAGGATGAATGGCTCATTAAAGAAAGTGACCGCATCATAAAAGAATACGGAAATCATCCCTCCTTTTGCCTATTGGCTTACGGTAACGAACCGTCAGGAAGCAATCAGGCTACTTATTTGAATAATCTAGTACTCCACTGGAAACAAACTGATGGCAGAAGGCTTTACACTAGTGCCGCCGGATGGCCGCAGATTCCAGATGCGGACTATTTTAATACAGACAGACCGCGCATCGGAGGTATCGGGCGAATACAAAACATATTGAATATTTATAGTCCGCGTACCGACTACGACTTTAGGGAGTCCATACTGACGGACCTTCCGGTGGTCAGTCATGAGGTGGGACAATGGTGCGTATATCCCGACTTCAAGGAGATAGACAAATATACCGGAGTACTGAAAGCCAAGAACTTTGAGATTTTCAAAGAGACGTTAAACGAAAAGGGATTAGGAGACATGGCCGAGAAGTTTCTCTACGCATCAGGACGCTTACAGACTTTATGTTATAAAATGGATATAGAAGCCGCCTTACGCACGCCGGGATTCGCAGGATTCCAACTATTGGACTTGCATGATTTTCCGGGGCAAGGAACCGCTTTAGTTGGTGTCCTGAATCCGTTCTGGGAAAGTAAAGGATATGTAGACGACAAGGAATACAGTCAGTTCTGTAACCAAACCGTACCACTAGCAAGAATGGCTAAATTGGTGTGGACTAACAACGAGCAGCTTAAGGCAGAAATCGAGTTTGCTCACTTTGGAGAAAAAGCGATAGAAGACGCTACCGTCGTATGGAGCATTGAGAATCAAGATGGCCATGAAGTGAAATCCGGTTCTTTCAAGACCAACCTGCCCATTGGAAACGGGATAAAGGTGGGTAGTGTCGAATGTCCGTTGGACGACTTTACCGACGCGACACAATTAACACTGAAAGTAAGCGTAAAAGATACACCAATAACCAACAACTGGCATGTGTGGGTATATCCTTCTGAGAAAAAGGCTATCGACAAAAAGCCGTTCGTTACCCATGATCTCAATACGGCCATCGCAAAGCTGAATCAAGGAGAAAACGTACTGTTCCTTTCTTATGGGAAAGTTGCTCCGGAAAAAGGAGGAGATATACGTACTGCGTTTACACCTATCTTCTGGAATACGGCGTGGACAAATAACGCTCCTCCACAAACATTAGGCTTCTTATGCGACCCTAAACATCCTGCTTTCTCTGCATTCCCCAACGACGGGTATTCAGATTTCCAATGGAAAGAACTTGCAGTTAACTGCAACGCGATGATAATGGATGATTTCCCGCATGAATTCCGCCCGTTGGTCTATATCATCGATGACTGGTTCAAGAATCGTAAACTAGGTATGCTCTTTGAGGGCAAGGTCGGTCAAGGTAAACTGATGGTTTGCAGCGCCGATTTAGAAAGTGATTTGGAGAACAGGCCTTCTGTAGCGCAGTTTAAACAAAGCATTATGGAATATATGGCTTCAGGTGAGTTTAATCCTCAAAACAAAATCGACTTACAGATTCTACGAAACATTTTTAAATGAAAATGTAGCTTTTCAAGATTTAGCCGTAATATTGTAGCCAAATAATATTGAACTAACAGATTTACTTATGAAAAGAGATTTACTAAAACTCAGCGCTTTCATGCTTCTGCTGTGCGGAGCGTACGCCTGCCAGACCAAAAGCGAGAGTCGCTCGTTGGCCGGAGAATGGAGTTTCGCTTTAGACAGCAGCGACGTGGGTATACAGGAGAACTGGGCGGCAAAGCGGTTGGAAGAGCGGGTCAAGCTGCCCGGCTCGCTGCAAGCGCAAGGTAAAGGATTTGACGTAAGCGTCAATACGCCGTGGACGGGACAC
Organism: uncultured Bacteroides sp.; assembly: GCA_949285075.1. Classification (GTDB taxonomy): domain Bacteria; phylum Bacteroidota; class Bacteroidia; order Bacteroidales; family Bacteroidaceae; genus Bacteroides. Next base: position 22,139 of record CASDXF010000005.1, read on the forward strand.
GTGGCGGACCGGTCATGGTACGAGGCGCCCGAGTACGAGAAGTACCGCCAACCGGGAAACATGAAGGTTCCGTTCTGGCTGAATCCCGACAAGCACTACGTAGGGGTGGCGTGGTATCAGAAGGAAGTGGAGATTCCCGAGTCATGGAAGGGCAAGCGGGTGCAGTTCGAGTTTGAGCGTACCCACTGGGAAACGACGCTCTACATTGATGGCGAGAGGATAGGCCATTTGGATGCGCTGCAAGTGCCTCACAGATACACGCTCGCCTCTCTAACGCCCGGAAAGCACCTGTTGGCCCTGAGGGTGGACAATCGGGTGAACATCGACGTGGGCTCCAATGCGCACAGCGTATCGGACCACACGCAGACCAACTGGAACGGGGTGATAGGGGAGATAACCATGAAAGCGCTCCCCTCCTTCTCCATCGACAACGTGCAGATATATCCCGACCTGAAGGACCAGAAGGCGCTCGTAAAAGTCTATCTTGACGGAAAACCAGACAAGGCCGACTTGTCGCTGAACGTATCCTTCGACGGAAAATCCGTACTGAAGAAAAGCGTCAAGGTGACTCCCGACGACGGGGAGTGCGTGGAGACTACTCTCGTGTGGGACGGCGAAGTGAAGCCGTGGTCGGAGTTCACGCCAAACGTCTACCGCTTGCAGGCCGTACTGGACTCTCCGGACGGGGTGAGCGAGGAAACGGTGGAGTTCGGCTTCCGCGACTTCAAGACCGACGGCACTCACTTCACCATCAACGGTCGGCCGACCTTCCTCCGGGGTACACTGGAGTGCTGCATCTTCCCCATGACCGGCTATCCGGCTATGGACAACGCCTATTGGGCGAAAATCTATTCCACTTGCAAGAAATACGGGCTGAACCACGTCCGTTTCCACTCTTGGTGTCCGCCGGAAGCCGCTTTCCATATGGCCGACAGCATTGGCATCTATCTTCAGGTCGAGTGTGGGGGATGGGCCTTAGTGGGCGACGGACTTCCTCAGGACACTTGGTTTAAGAAGGAGAGCGAACGCATCCTGAAAGAGTACGGCAACCATCCGTCATTCTGCATGATGGCCTACGGCAATGAGCCGGGAGGAGGCAATCAGGGGAACTATCTGCGCGGCCTCGTCAACCACTGGAAGCGGGAGGATAGCAGAAGGCTGTACACCAACTCCGCCGGATGGCCGTACATCTCGGACGCGGATTACTTCAATACGCCTAACCCGCGCATCGGAGGTGCGCCGAACAGCATCCTCAACACATCCATCCCGAGGACAGACTACGACCATCAGCGGAATGTAGGGCGAGACATGCCGACGGTAAGCCACGAGATAGGACAATACTGCGTATATCCTGACTTTAAGGAGATTGACCAGTACACGGGATTCCTGAAGGCCAAGAACTTTGAGATATTCAGGGAGACGCTGAACGAGAAGGGACTGGGCGACATGGCCGAGAAGTTCCTCTACGCCTCGGGCCGCCTGCAAACGCTGTGCTACAAGTCGGAGATAGAGATGGCCCTGCGGACGGTGAATCTGGGCGGATTCCAACTGCTCGACCTGCACGACTTCCCCGGTCAGGGAACCGCTTTAGTCGGGGTGCTGAACGCCCTTTGGGGGAACAAGGGATACGTGGACGAGAAAGAGTACAGCCAGTTCTGCAACCGGATTGTCCCGTTGGCGAGGATACACAAGCAGGTGCTGACCAACAACGAACGGCTAACGGCCGACATCGAGTTCTCCCAATACGGAGAGAAGCCGCTGAAGGACGTGACCGTGACGTGGAAGCTCACGAACAAGAAGGGAGAGACCGTGAAGGCGGACTCCACCAAGTGTGACTTGCCGATTGGAGGCGGAATAAGGGTAGGCAGCATCGACTGGCCGATGAACATGTGCGCCGACCCCGAACAGCTCACGCTGACCGTGGCCGTGGAGAACACGGACATCACCAACAGCTGGCACGTATGGGTATATCCGTCCGAGAAGAAGAAAATCGACAAGGAGCCGTTCGTCACCCATGACCTGAACGCCGCCATCGCCCGGCTGAATCAGGGAGAAAACGTGCTCCTCCTCTCCTACGGAAAGGTAGCTCCGGAGAAGGGCGGCGACACCAACGTGGCGTTCACTCCCATCTTCTGGAATACGGCGTGGAGCGGCCATCAGCCTCCCCACACGCTAGGCTTCCTTTGCGACCCGTCTCATCCGGCGTTCGCTTCCTTCCCCAACGACGGCTACTCGGACTTCCAGTGGAAGGACCTCGCCGTGAAGTGCAATGCGATGGTGATGGACGACTTCCCGCACGAGTTCCGCCCGTTGGTCTACATCATCGACGACTGGTTCAAGAACCGCAAGCTCGGTATGCTCTTCGAGGGCAAAGTAGGCAACGGCAAACTGATGGTGTGCAGCTCCGATTTGGAAAGCGACTTGGACAACAGGCCTTCCGTGGCGCAATTCAAGCAAAGCGTCATGGAGTACATGGCTTCCGACAAGTTCAACCCCCAGAACGAGATAGACGTTAACACGCTAAGAGGCATATTCACAAGATAAAAGCCCGCCTAAAGACAGTAAAGAACCATAGCTTATCCCTAAAACGGATTCGCTATGGTTCTTTTTTATTCCGATTTATTCCAAATCGGTCATCAGAAAAAAACTTTATCATCCTGCCTGATAAACGACCGCCCCGCCATTTCGATAACAATAAGAAGCCATTCTCGGAAATCACGAGCGAAGCGCCTTATTGTCAGCGCTTTGACTCCAGTTCGAGAAACAGCCCTATTTCTCGTGAGCCGCCGCCCTGTTTCTCGTAAGCCGTAGGGCTGTTTCTCATGAGCCGTAGGGCAGTCTGACAAAAGGAAAAGGATTAATATGGATTTCCCTCATCGCGGAAGATGAAATAACGGTCAACGCCACGCGCTGACACGAACAAGGACGGCCTTCAACGATCGCCGACAATAAATATGGAAGCGTTGGAAGGCAAGTCCACCCGTACTCGGGTCACCCCCTCGGCGTAGCTATACTCTGCCTTCACCGTCTCGCCCGTATGCGGATTCAGCAGCCGGGGCGTTATCTTCCCTCTTAGCGACACTTCGGCCTGATAGGAGAGAGGCTTCAGGTTCGCCAGATAGTAGACGTGCTGATTTCCGGCCACCTTGTGGATATAGTTCAGCTCCTTGCCCGGAGCGAACGCTACATCGGGCGTATAGCGGCGGGCCGTCAGGACGGCGCGCAGGGCCGACGGACTCAGGCGCTCGACGTAGCTTGCCCCTCTCGCCAACATGCGCTTGACAAGGGCCTTCACTTCCGTGTCTTTTCCCTTCTCTACCGACTTCTCCGGGAGCCGTGTCGTGAAAATCACCTGCCCTCCTTTTCGTTGGAAAGCCGCTATCTTCTTCAGGTTGGCTAAGGAGACCGTCTTCACGGCCGGAAGGATGACCGTATGGAACGTCTCCTCGTTTATCTTGTTCTTCATTACCAGTCCGTTCCCCTTCACCTTGCATTTCTCGGCCAACACTTCCGGGTGCAGATAGGTAAAATCGCTCCCCAACGTATCCGTCAGCAGGGCCGAAACGCGGGTGTAGTCGGTATCCGGCATGCGGACGCCACCCTCGTAGAATCCCAGTTTCCCGTCTAAGTAATGTTCTCCCTGTAAGGTCTCAATCGGATAGAGCACGGCGATGTCGGCCACATGACGGCCTTCCCGTTGCAGGACGTAGTTGAGGCGAGACAGAAACTTGTTCAGACCCGGCAGGGAGTCGCGGTACAGCGGATTGCGCCACGACAGCTCCGGCAGGAAAGTCACCTGCCTATCGTTGTACCACACGGCGTGCGGAATCAGCTTGTTCACGCCCTTCGTGTACTGCTCCATCGCGATGCGGTACAGCTCGCCGACGCTCAGGTTGCCCATCGCGCCGTAAGTCTCGGACATGACCTCCCGCTTGTCCCAGTTGTAGACCGCCGAGGAAATCACCTTGTAGAAGCGTTCCGTAGGCCGCCCTCCCCCTATCTTGTCGATTCCCGGCAGGTCGATGTACTTGCACCACAGCATCAGGTCGCCCGAGACGCTGACCGGATTCTCGATTTCCTCTTGGTCTTGATGGCCCGTGGCGTGGATGCCGTGAGCCGTGGCCCACTCCTGAACGGTCTTCATGAATCCCTCGGCGTACAGTCGCGAGCGGAAGCCAAACAGACGGTTGCGGGCGAACTGCGTCTCTTGGCCTATGTCATACCACAGGGCCGGATAGAGCAGCTCGGGCGACTCTCCGTAGACGGCCTCGTACTTATCGTTGAACGCTTCGGTCCACATGCGCCCCTGCGCACGGTACATCGTAGGCTCGTCGAAGAATGTCTCCGTAATGACGTTCCCGAAATACTCGCCGAACCGGTCGTAATAAGCCTGATGGGTCTCCTTGACGAACAGCCTTACCGCCTCCGGGCTCAGGTAATCCACGTTCGGGTCGCCGTCCTTCACGCAGACGAAAAGCATCACTTTCCACGCGCCGCCGGGCACTTGCCATCTCAGCCGCTCGCCCTGAACGTACGGACGCAGGGAGCGTCGCTCTCCCGTCAGCGTATCCATCGCTACCGCGGCCATCAGCTTTCCCTCCGGCAGCTCCGCTTCAAACAGCGGGGCCTCAGCGGGATATTCCATCTTGTCCAACCGCTTCACCGTCCGGTCGGGGTACTTGTTCATGAACCGTGGCACGCCGTCACCGTTAATCGCCCCCATGCTGCCGCTCGGGAATCCGTACTCGTCGTACAGCGACATGGTAGCCCCCAACGACTTGGCCTCCTCCACGACAGCCCCGTAACGGTCGAAATACGCGTCCGACAGATACTCTGGCTTAAAGTCTCCACCGAAAGGAAGAATGCCGCACCCTCCGTAACCATCACGCTGAATCATCTGCCTGAACTGGTTTATCAGCTCGTTTCTCTCCACGGCGGTATTGTTCCAGAACCAAAGGGGGACGGGCCTGTACTTGCTATCCGGCTCCATAAAGCGCTTCTCGTCTATCTGCGCCATCGCCACCTCCGACAATAACGGCAAAAGCAACAGCAATTTACTCCAACTTTTCATGACTCGTATGATGAATGATTATCGGACAAAAATAAGCGTTAGCGGGCGATTGTCCATTACAAATAATGACTAATATCTTTTATTTTTTGACAGAAGCCCGCATTCCTCCGGGAGCTGTATGGAACGGTCTGGCGGCGGTTCATTGCCGGCCCTATTCCCGGCCCGTGAGCCGCCGCCTTACGGCTCGCGAGGGACAGCCCTACGGCTCGCGAGAAATAGCCCTTTCCATCACGAAAGATAGGGCGAGCTGAGAATTGGGGTATCGGGAACTGAAAATTAGGAGGGGATACAAAAAACCGCCACTGACAAATGACTTGCCAATGGCGGAAACTCACAAGTAAATTAAAAAAGCTCGACGCAAAAAGTCCGTCAATAGTTCTCCTTCTTTACCTCGAAGTAGGCTTGCGGATGCAGGCACGCCGGACAAACCTCGGGGGCCTCCTTGCCTACCGTAATGTAACCGCAGTTGCGGCACTGCCATACCACCTCGCCTTCCTTAGCGAACACGCTCATCTTCTCGATGTTGTTCACGAACGCCAGATAGCGCTCCTCGTGTCCCTTCTCGGCCACGGCGATGTTGCGGTACATGGCCGCAATAGCCGGGAAGCCTTCCTCCTCGGCCACGTCAGCGAAGTGGGGATAGTCCGCCGACCACTCCTCGTGCTCGCCCGCGGCGGCGGCGCGCAGGTTCTCCAGCGTCGTGCCGATTACGCCGGCCGGATAGCTGGCCGTAATCTCCACCATGCCCCCTTCGAGAAACTTGAACATGCGCTTGGCGTGCTCCTTCTCTTGGTCGGCCGTTTCCGTAAAGATGGCGGAAATCTGCTCATAGCCTTCCTTCTTGGCCACGCTAGCGAAGTAAGTATAACGCATTCTCGCCTGCGACTCTCCGGCGAAAGAGGTCAACAGATTTTTCTCTGTACGGGTTCCTTTGATACTTTTAGTCATAATTCTTTCTATTTTTATCGTTACTATTTGTCTATTACAACACAAAGATAGGCTTTTTGTTCACAACAAAACTTTTTTCCCAACGGAAAACACGTCCGGCGAAGAAGCATTTTTAACAAGTTATCAGCGTATATTATCTTTTTTATCTAATTTTGCAACCTCTATTTTACAAAAGGAACTATTAACAGATACAAACAAACGCATAAGCATGAAATTATTTGAATTTAAACCTAAACTGGTTTCCTGTTTGCAGAACTATTCGAAGGAGACGTTCATGGCGGACCTGATGGCGGGCGTCATCGTGGGCATCGTGGCCCTGCCTTTAGCCATCGCGTTCGGCATCGCTTCGGGGGTATCTCCCGAGAAGGGCATCATCACCGCCATCATCGCCGGATTCATCATCTCGCTACTCGGCGGAAGCAAGGTGCAGATAGGCGGGCCCACGGGGGCGTTCATCGTAATTATCTACGGAGTCATTCAGCAATACGGGGAGACGGGGCTCATCGTGGCCACCCTGATGGCGGGCGTCATCCTTATCCTCTTGGGGGCGTTCAAGCTCGGGGCCGTTATCAAGTTCATCCCCTACCCCATCATCGTCGGGTTCACCAGCGGTATCGCCCTGACCATCTTCACCACGCAGATAGCGGACGTGTTCGGACTGGACTTCGGGGGCGAGAAGGTGCCGGGCGACTTCGTAGGGAAGTGGATTATCTATTTCCGCCACTTCGACACGGTCAACTGGTGGAACGTGGTGGTCAGCGTAGCGAGCGTGGTCATCATCGCCCTCACGCCCAAGTTCTCCAAGAAGATTCCCGGCTCACTGGTGGCCATCATCGTGGTGACGCTCGCCGTCTACCTGATGAAGGTGTACGGGGGTGTGGACACCATCCCCACCATCGGCGACCGCTTCTCCATCAAGTCCGAGCTTCCTGACGCGGCCATGCCGTCGCTCGACTGGGAGGCCGTGAAGAACCTGTTCCCCGTGGCCATCACCATCGCCGTACTGGGGGCCATCGAGTCGCTGCTGTCGGCCACGGTAGCCGACGGCGTGACGGGTGACCGGCACGACTCCAACACGGAGCTGATAGCGCAGGGCGTGGCCAACATCGCCGCGCCGCTGTTCGGGGGAATACCCGCCACCGGAGCCATAGCCCGCACCATGACCAACATCAACAACGGGGGAAAGACTCCCGTGGCCGGCATCATCCACGCCGCCGTACTGCTGCTGATTCTGCTGTTCCTCATGCCGCTAGCGCAATACATCCCGATGGCTTGTCTGGCCGGCGTACTGGTGGTGGTGTCGTACAACATGAGCGGATGGAGGGTGTTCAAGGCCCTGCTGAAGAACCCCAAGTCGGACGTGACCGTGCTGCTCATCACCTTCTTCCTGACCGTTATCTTCGACCTGACCGTGGCCATCGAGGTGGGACTGGTCATCGCGTGCGTGCTCTTCATGAAGCGCGTGATGGAGACGACCAAGATATCGGTCATTACCGACGAGATTGACCCGAACAAGGAACTGGACATCGCCCTGCACGAGGAGCACCTGATGGTGCCCAAAGGGGTGGAGGTGTACGAGATAAACGGCCCTTACTTCTTCGGCGTGGCCACCAAGTTCGAGGACATGATGGCCCGCATGGGCGACCGGCCCAAAGTGAGGATTATCCGTATGCGCAAGGTGCCCTTCATCGACTCGACGGGCATACACAACCTGACCACACTCTGCCAGATGTCGCAGAAGGAGAAGATTACCGTCATCCTATCCGGAGTCAACGAGAAGGTACACGAGGTACTGGCCAAGTCGGGATTCTACGAGCTGCTCGGCGAGGAGAACATCTGCCCGAACATCAACGTGGCGCTGGAGCGGGCGAAAGAGAAGCTATCCAACTAAAACCATACACATTATTGTCTTATGAAAGGAAGAAGAGTGATTGCCGCGCTATGCGCCGCCTGCCTCGTCGCGGCGGGAGGTCCGCTGCGCGCGCAGACAGACAAGGGGGAGGACATGAGCGTGTTCGACCCGCAGACGGGGAACCCCGTCATCCCCGCTTATCTGGCGGATGCGACCATCTACTACGACGAGCGCACCGATATGTTCTACGCCTACGGCACGAACGACGGGGCCGTGGGTCGACGCGAACGGGGCCGCCCCCGGCAAGATGTTCTTCAAGGGGTACGACGGGCAGTTCTTCATCGACGACGACGGCACCATGTACGTCACTACCGACAACGGCTTCTTCAAAATCATGAAACTGCGCTTCGACGGCGAAGGACGCGTGTACATGGACAATGACGACCCTCGCCTGACGAAAAGCGACTCGAACGAGTTCATCGGCACCTATAAGTACAAGGAGGTGGAGGGCATCAGGAACATGTTCGAGGCCTCGTACCTCTACAAGCGAGGGGGACTGTACTACCTGATGTGGTCGTTCGAGGGAAGCGAGAACTACAACGTGCGCTACGCCGTGGCGGACAACGTGATGGGGCCGTACCGAGAGCTGAACGGCTCGATGACCACGCCCATACTGGCCCGCGACGACGCGCATCAGATAACGGGGACGGGACACCACTCCATGTTCGACTACGGCGGGCGGACCTTCATCGCCTACCACCGTCAACACTACCCCTTCATCGACAGCAAGCGGCAGACCTGCATCGAGGAGGTCTTCTTCAACGACGACGGCAGCATACGCCCCATACGCCCCACCCACCGTGGGGTGGAAGTGGTGAAGGGGGCGAGGAAGCACGACCGCGAGAATCTGGCGCTGGGCAGGCCGACGCTCGCCTCCTCAGCACGAGGATACCACTCCGAGCCGTACGACCGGAGGTTCCGCACGGTGGGCGTGGAGTTCAGCTTCGACGGACGGTACGCAGCGGACGAGAACTACGGCACGCGGTGGGAGCCCGCACCGGAAGACCCGAGCCCCTACCTCATCGTCGACCTCCAGAAAGAGCGGCGCGTGGCCGAGGTGGAGACCATATTCGAGTTCACCAACCGCCGCTACCTCTACCGCTTGGACTATCTGCCCGCCAAAGCCGCCGGTGACCTGAAAGAGGCCGAGGCGAGCAAGCAATGGAAGACCTTCGCCGACCGCGCGGCGTGGGGAGCCTCGCACTCGCCGGTGGCCGACCGTCCCGAGAGCGGGGCGACGGTCAAGGCACGCTTCATCCGCCTGACCCTGCTCGCCGCCGACGTGCCGCCCACGGCGGACGGGGCCGACCCGGAGAACGCCGTCAACGGGCAGAGCGTGTTCGAGATTGCCGTCTTCGGCGAGCCGTCACGCGGGCGATAAGCACAGCCGCGCTCCCCGCCGGAGAGAGACGCAAGACATCATGTCCGGGACACCGACGAGTGTTCCGGACATTTTCGTATGTACATGATTCCTTACAACGTGAGTGTCCGCCGGAGACCCTCGAAAGTGTAGGCCGGACACATACGTAAGTGTCGAGTGGAGACTTACGTAAGTGTGGGGCGGACACTTACGTATGTCTCCCCCTGACACTTTCGACCCCCGCCAGAAGGCATTGTAGAGGGGGTAGGCACGAAAAAGCGTCCGTGAGGGAAGCTCTCTCACGGACGCTTGAAAATACGTTACAAGTCAGTGGTAAGGCCGGACTATCCGCGGTGGTCGGTGCGGACGGCCGTCACAACGGGAGGCCGAGAGCGGAATGTCCGCAGGCGTGACACGCCACAGTGTCAGGAGCCGAAGGCCGTCTCAATAGGAGGCCGTGGCGGGAATACCCGCCGCCCTGACCAACGCCGCGATGCGGTCGAGCTCCTCGGGAGTGGCCTTCCTCAGGTCATGGTCGGGAGTCTCCCGGTCAATCGTGTAAATCATCACCTGACGGGGGGCGATTTCCTTCACCGCCTCAAGCCACGGCAGCACGAAGCGGTCGGACGTGTTGTCCATCTCCCTGCCCATGTATCCGCCCTTGAGGAACATGGTCTGCACGACGCATCGGCCGCCGAAGGCCTTCATCCCCTCGATGACTCTCCGCGCCGAATAGTCGCCGCGGGGACGGTCGAGCAGGCGGATGTACTCGTCGTCCACCGTGTCCAGCTTCAGGATGTTGTTGTCTACCTTGCCCAACGCCTCGAACACCGCGGGACGGTGGATGAAGGTAGCGTTGCTCAGCACGCTGACCTTAGCTTCGGGGAAGTAACGGTCGCGCAGGGCGATGGTGTCGTCTATAATCTCGGGGAAGTGGGGATGCGCCGTCGGCTCCCCGTTACCGGCGAAGGTCAGCACGTCGGGCGCGGGGCCGTTCGCCCGCATATCGCTCAGCCTCTCCTCCAGCGCCGCCCGCACCTCCTCGCGGGTGGGCAGCGGCAGGCGAGGCCGACGGTCGGCGTTGAACCCGCACTCGCAGTAGATACAGTCGAATGAGCACACTTTCCCGTCGGCGGGCAGCAGGTTGATGCCTAACGACACCCCCAAGCGGCGGGAATGAACAGGCCCGAAAATGGGCGAAGGATATATCACAGTCATGTCTTTGTCTATTTATTCGTCGCGAAGATAGGGAAACTATTCACACGTTATTCACCGCGCGGCCCGTCCGGGGTAAGCGTCCGCCTCGGCGGGCCTCAGTCCGAAGGCCTTTCCCGTCATCCGCTCGACGGCCACCCGCCACACCTTGACGTTGCGTACGGCGGGTTCGGAATAGCCGCAGGCGTTGTCGGTGTAGTGCCTCATGATGACGTCGAGCGCGCGACGCTTCTCCTCCATGTCCTCCACGAAGGTGACCCGTCCCCGGCACTGCACGCTCTCCGAGCGCATACTGTAACTGCACGCCATCCGCTCGCTCTGGTACACCAGTTCGTGCCCCTCGCAGAACACCGCGCAGACGTGGTCGTTCCGTCCGAGCATCTCCAGCTTGCCCCCGTCGGGTCCGGAGTGCAGATAGAGCGTGCCCTCCTCGTAGCCGAAGTTCATGGGAATCACGTATGGGTTGCCCTCCAAGTCGGTCATGCCGACGAAGCATACCTCGCAGCGGCGGATGATGTCCTCCATCCGCCGCCTGTCTTCAATAACTACCGTTTTCATTGCCTCTTGTTTTCCGTTTGTTAACCTGACGCGAAGTACACGAATTATGCGGAATAAAGCAAGCGATGCCGCCCCCTATTTCGGTTCCCTGTCGCAACTCACCACCGTCACGCTGCAAGGCACTCCGTCGGCCAGCGCCTCCGCCCGGATAATCACCGGGTTGGAGTACATCCCGTTGTAGCACTCCACTAGCGCCTTCCCGCTCTCGTCCGTCCGCACGGAGGGGTTCCAGTAGAGCGTGCGCCTGTAGTCGTCGCCTATCGCCTCGGGGCTCTTGTCCTTATAAACAGGAGAGTAGAAGGCCAACGGGCGGGTGTATCCCTGAATGAAGGTACGGCGCGTGCCTCGGGCGGCCCGCATACTCTTCTGCGTCAGGCGCAGGAAGCTGTTGGCCCCCTTGTTCGGGATAACGTAGAACAGCGCGTACTCCCCGAAGCGGGACAAGTCGATATTCTTGTTGATGTTGTAGTTCATCTGGGAAGACCTGTTAATCTTACTTTTCGACTTCATCGCGTCCGCGTAATAGTAGAAGCTGTCGTCGAAGGTGCGCGTCGGCGTTACGGAGGACTTCGCTACTCTCCTCGCCGAGCTTAGCACCTTCTCGGTGTAGGAATTGGCCCCCTCGCATATCATCAGCTGCCTGATGCCGTCTACCTCGTTCCACAGCACCCATGCCGCCATCGAGTCGAGCACCTGCTCGCCCACAATCAGGCAAATCGTCCGGTGCTTGTAAGTGCAGCTTCCGTCTAACGGCTCGTAGATGAAGTTAGGGTTCACCTTGCGCAGGAAGTCGGGAATCGTGATGACGGTCTCGCCCTTGTCCCTCAGCTCGTCCACGATGCGAGGCACGTCATAGTAAGCGTCCACGCTCTGCTCGAACACTTGCGTGGTCAGGTTCACGTGCTTCCGCTTGGCCGTGACCTCCACCTCGTCCAGCACGTGCGTGTCGGCAGACCTCTCGATGGAATCCTTGTAGAGCGAGTCGACCCGTTCGGCGAGCGCCATCCATCCCTCCTTCCCCATCCATTCCGGGTGCAGCTCCTCGTAGCCGAGCGTCCGGGTGTCCGGCGCAAAGTTCCGGTCGAGCAGCACGGAGGTATCCTTCTTGCGCTTCGCCCCCTTGCGGCGTGTCTGGAACACGGCCTCCACCTCTCCCTCGAAGGCGTTGACCGGAAGCGTGAAGCGTCCCTCCCCGTCCGTAAGGGTCTGTCCGGCGATGATGGTGTCGCCCATCTTCGCCATGACGCTCACTTCCATGTCCTCAAGCTCGTTCTTCAGAATCGTGGAGCGTATCTGCCCGTTCAGCACCAAGTCCGTTTCCGGGCGTTGGGACGGCTCGGGAGTGTTGGCTGAGGTCAGCAGCGACATGTCGTATTGCCTCCACCCGTGCACCATGAGCAGCGCGTCCAGCTCCTGAAGCCTGCTCAGCGAAGCGTCGGAGAAGTAATACCCCGGCTGATGGATGTACCCCTTCAGGCCGGAGGTCAGCAGCATATCGGTGAAAATCGTGTTGTCGTACTCGGCGTAGTCGGAGCGCAGCGCGTCCTGAACGGAGATGGAGAAGTTGCCTTGCAGGGGATTGCCGTCGGTATCCTTCAGCTCCACCTCGTAGCGCATCGGCTCGTAGGGGAGGTAGACCTCCTTCACCCCGTCGATGGCTAAGGAGAGTTGCTCGCTCGGCTGCACGAAGGTGAAGCGCTCACACAGCGTAGCGCCGCTCTGGTCGAGCAGGCTGACCTGATACACGCCGCCCGGCAAGTCCTTCGTCTTGAGCAGGAAGGTGAGCTTTCCGCCCGGCTTCATGCGCAGCGCCCAGTAGTCGTACGGACGCCCTTCGCGGCTGATGAAGGCGCAGAGGTCACGGGCGGGCGTGTCTTCGTTGCAGAGCACGTCGCACACGATGCCTCCGGCGGGCTGGCTTACCTTCAGCACATACCCCCGCGGGAGGGGCTTGGGAAGGTCGAACGTGTATTCCTTCCCCTTATAGGTCACTTTCGCCACGGCGGGCTCGTCGCCCGGAGTATAGTCAAATACGCCCATGCCGTCGTGTAGGGTCTCTATCTCCGTCAGCACGTCACCGTTACGGGTACGGATAACCCCCTTCAGGCTCACCGCTTCCTCGTCGCGGCTCTCCGCCTTGAAAGCCACTCTGGAAGGCACGCCCCGCACCAAAGCGCCTCCCTCGGGAAAGAACTGGAGGGCGAGGCGCTGCTCCACCCCTTTGGGACGCTGCTCCATAGAGGCGTTCAGGTCATAGGTGGAGATGTGACGCTCCAGATGCTCGCCTGTAGTCTTCTGGTAGATGGGGAAGGTACGGGAGAAGTAGACCGGCTCGCTGAAGGCTTCCATCCAACGGGTGTAGGCCCTTATCTCATAGTAGCCGGAAAGGGTACCGCCGTCCAACGCGATTTGTCCGCTCCCCTCCCCGTCGGTCAGTTTCACTATCTGCCGCTGAACCACCTGTCCCGTCTGGTTGAGCATCTCCACGTAGAGCGGCTTGCTCAGGGGACTGGGGCGGTTGCTCTCGGCAAGCGTCACGTAGGCCTTGAACCATATCGTGTCGCCCACGTAATAGCTGCTGTTGTCGAAGTGAAGGTACGCCTTCTCGCGGGGATAGGCGTCCGCGTAGGCTACCGCGCGCTCGAAGAAACCGCGAAACAGGGAATCGGTGTCCACGGCCTGCGCCTTAAGGGAAACGACTCCCATAAGGACAATGACTGATAACATGGCTGTCCGTTTCATGAGCTATGTATTTTAAATGGTTAAACTACGCATTCAATATTAAGGTTCATAGCGAAGGCAGGTCTAACGGGACGGACTGTCGCCATAGCGAGAAATCCGCAGGCAATTTATAAAAAATGAAAGGAAAACGCAAGAGAATACGACAATTTATTTTTCTACCAAAGGCTGTCGTTTGGGTTTTCGCGCTTAAGTGATGTTGTCTGGCCTCTTCTTGAATTCCTTTCCGGCTTCTTAACCGAAAAACAAACGCGCGGCCATAACGCTTCACGCAGGAAATCATTTATTATCAGCGCTTTACTTCCCGTCGTGAGAAACAGCCCCGTTTCTCGTGAGGCGCTGCCCTATCTGTCGCGAGCCGTAGGGCCGTCTGTCACGAGCCGCAGGGCGAGCTGACAAACGGAGAAGGGGGAACGTCCTCTTTTCCCCGTACAACACTTTACAGACTCTTGTACAGCATTCATCTGACTCTTGTACAGCAAACGCCCTATTCATGCACAGCGATTGAACGGCTCACATAACAGAAAAGCCCCTTCCGAACGGAAGAGGCTTTTCGCATATAATAAATGAATAACTGTCGATTATGCAGCCGTCGATTTTTTCCCGCTCATCATCTTGTACGCGATAGGCGAAGCGATAAACAGTGAAGAGAACGTTCCAATTACGACACCGAGAATCATCGCGAACGAGAAGCTGCGGATGCTCTCGCCTCCCAAGAAGAAGATGATAACCAACACAATCAGCGTAGACGAACCCGTGAACAGGGTACGGGTCAGCGTAGAGTTCAACGAATCGTTGAACAACTGGAACATGTCTCTCTTGGGATACAGGTGGAAGTACTCGCGCACACGGTCGAAGATAACCACCTTATCATTGATAGAGTAACCTACGGCAGTCAAGATAGCGCCGATAAAGGTCTGGTCTATCTCCATAGAGAAAGGCAAGATACCCCAAAAAATGGAGTAAACACCGAGGATAGCTACGGCATCGAACGTCAACGCCGCTACCGAACCGATACTGTAGGCGATATTGCGGAACCGCAACAGGATATACAGACCGATAGCTATCACCGCGAGAATGACAGACCAGATGGCCGACACCTTGATGTCGTCCGCCACGCTCGGGCCCACCTTCTGCGAGCTGATGATGCTTCCGCCTCTATGGTCATCGCGATTGATGAACCGCTCCAACGTAACGTCCTGAGCGAGCAACGGCTTCAGCAGCTCGTAAATCTTGGCCTCAATCTCCGAGTCCACATTCACGTCCGTCTCGTTGATTCGGTAGTTAGTACTGATACGCAGCGTCTTTCCGTCCGTTCCGATGGCGATAACGCTGACGTTAGCGTCCTCGAACTGGCCTTCCATCAATTCACGCACCTGCTCCGGCTCTATGGACTGCTCGAACCTTACCTGATAGTTACGTCCACCGGTAAAGTCGATACTCTGGCTCAATCCGCGCGTGCAGAGGAACGCGACGAATACGATGAGCGCCACCAGTCCGCTAGTCAGCCATATCTTGTTACGGCCCATGAAGTTGAACTTGGTATCCTGCAGCACGCCCTTCGACAGCTTGGTCTCGAACGTAAGGTGCTGCCACTTGTCTTTTCTCATGAAATGGTCAAACACCAGACGCGTCATGAACACGGCGGTGAAGAACGAGATAACGATACCTATAATCAAGGTCGTGGCGAATCCGCGGATAGGTCCGGTTCCGAAATAGAACAGGATGACACCCGTAATGATTGAGGTAAAGTTAGAGTCAAAGATAGCCGAGAAAGCGTTGGAATAACCGTCGGCCAACGCCCGCTTGATATTCTTTCCTCCGCGCAGCTCCTCCTTCGTGCGCTCAAATATCAGCACGTTCGCGTCGACCGCCATACCCAGAGAGAGCACCATACCGGCGATTCCGGACATGGTCAGCGCCGCTTGGAAAGAAGCGAGAACGCCAAACGTGAAGAACATGTTGAACAGCAAGGCGCCGTTAGCCACCATACCGGCCGTGAAGCCGTACATGGAACATACGTACACCATCAGCAGGATAAAGGCCACGATACAAGAGATGAAGCCCGCCTGAATGGACTCTTCTCCCAACGACGGACCAACGATGTCCTCCTGCACGATGTGCGCCGGAGCCGGCATCTTACCGGACACCAACACGTTGGCCAAGTCCTTCGTCTGCTCCGGAGTAAAGTTACCGGAGATTTCGGAGCGTCCTCCCGTAATCTCGCTATTGACGTTCGGGGCGGAATATACATAGTCATCCAATACGATAGCGATGGAACGGCCGATGTTCTGCTTGGTCAGCTGCGCCCAACGGCGAGCCCCGTCGTTGTTCATGGCCATCGTCACGATAGGCTGATTGTATTGGTTGAACTCGTCTTTCGCGTCGGTTATCACGTCACCCTCCAGAGGAGCCTTTCCGTTACGCTCGGTCACCCGGATGGCGTATAGCTCGAAGGTCTGCTTCTTCGGGTCGAATTCGGCGGCGGAAACGCCCCACTTCAGTCGGAGGTCTTTCGGCAGCTCAGCCTTCACCTCCGGCATGTTCAGGTACTTGTTGACCTCGGCCGTATCTCTCGAATTGGCGTATCCCACTACCGGGCCTTGACCGCTTGAATTGGGCTGAAGTATCGACAGCAACGGGTATTGCTTCTTCAGTTCCTCCATGTTGACGCTCTTGTCGGCTTCCTTCGTCTCGCCTTTCAGCGCCGCGGCAAGGCTGTCGGCGGCGCTCACCTGCTTAGCGTCCTCGGCCGCGTCGGCCACGAGGTTCGTCGAGTCAGTCTTCGCGGCTGAGTCTTCTCCAAGTATCACGCGCAGCTTCGCGTCGGCCGCCTGTATGGAAGCAAGCACCTCGCGGGCGCTGTACGTCTCCCAGAACTCAAGGTTGGCCGAGCCTTGCAACAGCTTTCTCACGCGCTCCGGCTCCTTGATACCCGGCAGCTCCACCATGATGCGGCCCATCTTGTCCTCCAAGCTCTGGATATTCGGCTGAACCACGCCGAAGCGGTCGATACGCGTACGGAGCACGTTATATGAGTTGGCCACGGCTGCTTTCACTTCCTCCCTCAGCACCTTCTCGACCTCAGCGTCCGTTGACTTCTGGTTGACTTTATCCTTCAGTTGTTGCGTTGCGAAAAGTTCGGCGAGTTTCGCGTCCGGAGCGGCCTTGTGATATTCTCTGATAAATAAGGTAATGACATCGTCCTGACTGTTCACCGCTTGCTTGGCTGCTTCGGCCAACGCGTTGTTGAACGTCTCGTCCGGCTTGTTGTCAGCCAATGCCCTAATCACGTCCGGTACGGAAACCTCAAGGATAACGTTCATACCCCCCTTCAAGTCCAGACCTAGACCAATCTCCATTTCACGGCACTGTTGCAGCGTCCAGTTGCCCAGCCACACCTTCTGGTTGGCAAGCGAGTCGAGGTAATCCTGCTCCACTTGCGGGTCTCCGTTCGCGATTTCCTTCGCCTTATTGGTATAATGGCGTGTCACGAAGGAGAAGGAAAGGTAGAACAGGCACACCAACGTGAGCAGTACCGCAAAAACCTTTACAAATCCTTTGTTTTGCATTTTACTTTAGTTTATGATGATTACTTTTTTAATTTAATTTCCTTTATCGTTTTGTCGCATAGAAGATACACTCTACCGCATACAAGGCTGCAAATATAGTTTTTTTTTCACATTCGTATGTCAAAAGCCCTCAAATATTTGTTTTTTAGCGGCGGCGGGAGCGAGTACAGTTGCGCTCCGTCTAGCCATTTCGGTTTAACCCGACATTAGGCGAACAGGCGTCACGGAACTGGCCCGCGAAACAAATGGAAAACGGAGCGACGAGAGGTGAAAGGTCAAGGAGAATCCAACATCCACACAATCATCTCATTTTCAACGCATAGTGTTCCCCTTCACCAATATTCGGCTTCCCCGTTTGAGAATCAGCCCTACGGCTCGTGACAGACAGCCCCACGGCTCGCGACGGAAAGGGCTGTTTCTCACGACGGAAAGGGCTACGGCTCACGAGCGACGGAAAGGGCTGAACGACCGGTGGCCGGCGCTCGGCCTTGTCCGGGACGAGGCCGGGAGGTAGGCGCGGGGCGGAGCGTTTGGTTTAAATATTACTAATTATTGAAACAAAGGGCTTTATTGGCGTATTATTTGCACTAAACAATAAAAAACATCTAAATTCATAAAAAATGGCTTATATAGACTATTATCAGATTCTTGGAGTGGACAAGGGCGCTTCTCAGGATGATATCAAGAAGGCCTACCGCAAGTTGGCCCGGAAATATCATCCGGACCTGAACCCGGACGACCCAAGCGCGAAGGATAAGTTTCAGCAGATAAACGAAGCCAACGAGGTGCTCAGCGACCCGGAAAAACGCAAGAAGTACGACGAGTACGGCGAACAGTGGAAGCACGCCGATGAGTTTGAA
This sequence comes from uncultured Bacteroides sp., assembly GCA_949285075.1. GTDB lineage: Bacteria > Bacteroidota > Bacteroidia > Bacteroidales > Bacteroidaceae > Bacteroides. Next base: position 40,374 of record CASDXF010000005.1, read on the forward strand.
GCGCAAAAACGGGCGCGGCAGGCGGGAGGATTCGGCGGATTCGGAAACGCGGGACACGGATTCACGGACGGAAACGGCACGTACTGGTACACCTCTTCGGGAGACGGATTCTCGGACGGAGAGAGGGGAGAGTTCTCCGACTTCTTCGAGTCGCTGTTCGGGCACGGCAGAAGCGGACGGCAGGAACGGACGGGATTCCGCGGGAACGACTATAACGCCGAGCTGCACCTGTCGCTCCGCGAGGCGGCGCAGACGCGCAAGCAGGTACTGACGGTGAACGGGAAGCAGATACGCATCACGATTCCCGCGGGCGTGGCCGACGGGCAGGTCATCAAGCTGAAAGGATACGGCGGGAACGGCGTCAACGGAGGACCCGCGGGAGACTTGTACATCACATTCGTCATAGCCGAAGACCCCGTGTTCAAGCGCTTGGGAGACGACCTGTACGTAAACGCGGACATCGACCTCTACACCGCCGTACTGGGAGGAGAGAAGGTGATAGACACGCTGGACGGCAAGGTAAGGCTGAAAATCAACCCCGAGACGCAGAACGGCACGAAAGTGCGGCTGAAAGGCAAAGGATTCCCCGTCTACAAGCAGGAAGGGAAAGCCGGCGACTTGATAGTGACTTACAACGTCATGATTCCCACGCGCCTGACCGACAGGCAGAAGGAATTGTTCAGACAGCTACAGAGTATGAACCAATAAAGAACGAACATTATGCAGACTGAATTAATCATTGTCAGTGAATACTGTCACAAATGTCATATAGAGCCTTCGTTCATCGACATGCTTGAAGAAGGCGGCCTGATAGAAGTACGCGACGAGGAAGGCGAACACTATCTGCTCGCCTCGCAGCTGCCCGAGATAGAGCGCTACAGCCGAATGTATTACGACCTCTCCATCAACATGGAGGGCATTGACGCCATCCACCATCTGCTGGAAAAGATAGAAAGGATGCGGCGGGAGATAGAATCACTTCGCAGGGAGCTGCAGCTTTACCGGCGGCGGGAGATTAAGGACATCGACTGGTGAGACGAGCCGCCTGCGGCGGAACGTCCCGCAAGAGAAAGCCCGCGCGGCGCGGAATGACCGTTAATAACCCTAAGAATGGTATTAAATTTTGTTTCAACCCGCGTTTTTTCCGCCGCGCTGTTTGCTGTTATCATAATAGCGCGTATCTTCGCAGTGTGTTTTCATAGTATTAGATTTAAGGTTAACAAAAGGTTGGGCTCAGCGGAGCCCTTTTTTTATGCCCGTAATCCTACTTATGAAGGTAGCACCAGATGGGATAATGGTCGGAGTCTTTGATGGAATCGTCTACCGTACAACGATAGGGCTTCAAGTCGGGGCTGACTAGAATGTTGTCGATGCGGAAATAGAACTTGTTCTGGTTGTAAGAGATGCCCAACCCGTTGCCCGACTCCGTAAAGGCGTCGTTCAGCCGGCGGGTAAGCGCCCGATGAACGTACGAGATGGAAACGTCGTTGAAATCGCCGCAGGCGATTATGGAGGAGTAACGGCTTCCGGCGATGACCCCGGCCACCGAATCGGCCTGCACGGAGCGTATGGAGGTCGCCTCCGCGAACTTCCGGACAAACTGTCGCAACCTCGTCTTCACTTTCCGGGCGTCCGGGTCGTCTATCATGTCCTCGTACAGTCCCCTGTCTTCTTTGGTCAGCTTGTTCGACTCAAGATGGTTGTTTATCAGGGTGAGGGTGTCCGCTCCCATCTTCAGCGTATAGACCATCGAGCCGTTGGAGACGCTCTCGTATCCCACGGGCCTCTCCGACAGTATCGGAAACTTGGAGAAGCAGGCAAGGCTCGACGTGCCGCCGCTTCCCGCCCGGTGTATCGAGCGGTAGGGGTAATCCTTCAAGGCGGTCAGGACATCCTTTTCCGTCAGCCGCTTCGCGCTGCCCGAGACGCTGTACTCCTGTAGGCAGATGATGTCGGCCCCGCTATCGGCGAGATAGGAAAGGACCGGGTTCCGGCCGTCCTTCTTCTCGTGCGCGTTGAATCCCATCACGTTATAGGACAGCAGCTTAACGCTTCCTTCGGGAATCTCCCCGGAAACGGGATTGACGGGGATATAGGTACGTATCTGCGGAAAGCAGACCAACAGTCCGGCGAGGGACAGCAGCGCGTAGCGACGCCTTACGACCAGCCAAAGCAGGAAAAAGCCGAGAACGGCGGCGAGAAAGAGGGGAAACACCAATCCAAGACAAGAGACCACCGGATAGCACCGCGGATGAAGAAAGGGACTATAGGCGCTCAACGCCAACATCCCGACCAGAAAGGCGTTGGCGAACAGCAGTAAGTATGTAAGCAGCTTCCCCATGCAAAGCGTAATTTAAGCAGACGGAAACGGCGGCGCGCCTACCGGTTACCGGCGTCGAACAGCCTTTTCTTCTCCTCCGTGGTGAGGCTCTCGTAGCCGGAGCGCTTCAGCTTCTCCAAGATGCGGTCTATCTCGTCCGACTGCGCCTTCTTGCGGGCGTTGTACTCATAGTCCATCTCCCGCTGAGATTTCCCTCCCCGGTATATCTTCATCTTGGGCCTGCGCTGCCGGGGCTTCCCGCGGAAGAGGGAGGCAAGGCCGTCCAACGCCCGGTTTATCCAAGCGGTCAGGTCTCTGCCCCTGCTCAGGCCCGAGGCGAACCACAGTCCGGCGAGCGCGCCACCCAGATGGGCGATGTGTCCGCCGGCGTTACTGGAGGTGATGAACAGCAGGTCGGTCACGATGACGACAAGGGCCAGATACTTCAGCCGTATCACGCCGAAAAGAAAAAGCCGTATCGGGTAGTTGGGCTCACGGTAGGCCGTAGCTGTCACCACGGCCAGAATGGAGGCCGAGGCCCCTACCAGCGTGGCCGAGGAGACGTGGGGGGCGAAGTAGGGAAACACGTTATAGGCCACCATATAGAGCAACCCGCCGCACAAGCCCCCCAAGACGTAGACACCCCGCAAGTGCTTGGCGGAGAAGAAATAGAGGAACATGCCGCCAAACCAGTAGAGCCAAAGCATATTGAAAAGGATATGCAGGAAGTTGGCGTGCATGAACATGTAGGTGAACAGCGACCACGGGCGGAGGATAAACTCCCCGAAGGAGGCCGGAAGCGCGAGCGGCCTGACGACACTCGCCGCGTCGAGATTGAACAGGCGGAACAGTACCCCAAGCAGGGCCACCGCCACAAAGACGCCTACATTAATATATATGAGCTGAATGAATACATTGCCCCGGCGAAAGGCGTCGCGCAGGTCAGTAATAATATGTGCCATTGCTCCTGTCTTTTTTCTTCCAATACAAAATGAGCATCAACCCGAACAGCATACCGCCGAGGTGGGCGAAGTGGGCCACGTTGTCGCCAGAGCTGTTGGCGATTCCCGAGAAAAGCTCGATGACGGCGTAGCCTATCACGAAGTATTTGGCCTTGATGGGGAAAGGCAAAGGGAAGATGAACAGCCGCTCCTCGGGGAACATGACACCGAAAGCCAACAGGATGCCGTAAACCGCTCCGGAGGCTCCTACCGTCCGCATCAGGTTCAGATATTCCTCCATCGGAATGAACCGGTAAAGGGCGCTATGCGCATCATAATACCCAAACGCGTCCACGGCATACTGAATGTACTGCACTCCCTCCTGAATGAGCCCGGCCCCCACGCCGCACACCAAGTAATATAGGAGGAAACGCTTGGGGCCCCACGTCCGTTCGAGGATAGGGCCGAACATGAACACGGCGAACATGTTGAAGAAGATATGCGTGAACCCCGCGTGCATGAACATGTAGCTAATCAGCTGCAAGGGATTAAAGTCGCTGGCAAGGAAGAAGTGGAGGCTCAGCGCGTTGTCGAGGTCTATCCCGTAACGTTGGGCGACGAGCGTCCCGAAGAACACAAGCACGTTGATAATAATCAGGTTCTTAGTAATCGGCGGCATAATGTCTGTAACGATTCTTAAATGATTTGCCCGCGAAAGTACGAATAAATTCCATTCCACCGCCCGAAAACCCCGTTCCGTTTGCTCTTTTTCAAGAATTCGGTTCGTTTTTTGGGCTTTTTATTTGATATATGGTTTTGTTCGTCTATATTTGTGGAATTCAAAACAAGAACATTTCATTAATTCATCAATTCATCCTACGTATCATGAATAAGTCTGATCTTATCAACGCGATGGCCTGCGAAACTCACATGAGTAAGGCCGACACGAAAAAGGCTCTTGAGGCTTTCATCAACTCCGTCACCAAAGCCATGAAGGCGGGCGACAAGGTTTCTCTCGTAGGCTTCGGGACGTTCATGCTCAATGAACGGGCCGAGCGAAAGGGCATCAACCCCGCAACGAAAGAAATCATCACCATACCCGCCAAGAAGGTGGTGAAGTTTAAGCCGGGAGCGGAACTGTCCGAAGCGGTAGAATAACCGCCTGACGAAAGGAACTTGAAGGGAGAGAGGCTAACCACGCCCCTCTCCCTTTTTCTTTGTCAAAGCGGAAGCCCGGGGAAGCGCCACTCCGCGGAGGAAAACGGGAAGGAAAACCGGCCGCAATGCGCAGCGCTATTTCTCATGAGCCGCCGCCCTGTTTCTCGTGAGCCGTAGCGCCATCTCTCACGAGAAATAGCCCTACGGTTCACGGCGGTTGGGGGAAGGAGTCACAATCATTCATATCACACTGATAATTTCAGCCAATGACGCAAGCCCGAATCCGGGAAAGCCCTGCTACGCATAACCGCAGCGTATCGCTCATACGGTACCTATGGCGGCTATGTGACCACCACCCTATACCGCCCCGAAATCGAATCACGGCTATCCAAAGTTGCACCTCTTCGAGGTGCAGCAGCGGGAAATACCGCTCCTTCCGCAGGTACCGCTATGCGGCACGCCGCAGTCAAGCGCAAGTAGGACGCACCGTCACCCCCTGACTCGCGCGTCATTTTAAAGAAAGCGGGACGATTAGGGCGGCGCAATTCCCCACTTAAAAACCCTCCATGCTCAATTTTCAATTCTCCATTTAATAAAATCCCAATGATTTTCCGTAAGTTTGTCCCCCAAGAAATAACGTTGAATATGAATATTGAAGCAAAACTCGTACAGTCCGTCATCAACGGACTGAAGGCGCTCTACGGGCAGGAAGTACCCGAAGAGGCGGCGCAACTGCAAAAGACGAAGAAGGAATTTGAAGGGCACCTGACGCTCGTCGTCTTCCCCTTCCTCAAGATTTCCAAGAAGGGGCCGGAGCAAACGGCTAAGGAAATAGGCGAATACCTGCTGGCCAACGAGCCGGCGGTGGCCTCGTACAACGTCATCAAGGGGTTCCTCAACCTCACCGTGGCCTCCGACGCTTGGATTGACCTGCTAAACAAGATTCACGCCCAACCGAAGTACGGCTTGCGCGAGGCCGGAGCGGACGCTCCGCTGGTCATGATAGAGTACTCGTCGCCCAACACGAACAAGCCGCTCCACCTCGGACACGTGCGGAACAACCTGCTGGGCAACGCGTTGGCCAACATCATAGCCGCCTGCGGCAACCGGGTCGTGAAGACCAACATCGTGAACGACCGGGGCATACACATCTGCAAATCGATGCTCGCGTGGAAGAAGTACGGCGGAGGAGAGACTCCGGAAAACTCGGGCAAGAAGGGCGACCACTTGGTGGGCGACTACTACGTGGCCTTCGACAAGCACTACAAGGCCGAGGTAGCCGAGCTGATGGAGAAGGGCATGACGAAGGAGGAAGCCGAAGCCGCCTCGCCCCTGATGAGAGAGGCGCGCGAGATGCTCGTCAAGTGGGAGGCGGGCGACCCCGAGACCCGCGCCCTTTGGAAGATGATGAACGACTGGGTGTACGCCGGATTCGACCAGACCTACCGCATGATGGGAGTCTCGTTCGACAAGATATACTACGAGTCGGAAACCTACCTCGCCGGAAAGGAAAAGGTGCTCGAAGGGCTTGACAAGGGCATCTTCTACCGCCGTGACGACGGCTCCGTATGGGCCGACCTCACTCCGGAAGGGCTCGACCAGAAACTCCTGCTGCGCGCCGACGGAACCTCCGTCTACATGACGCAGGACATCGGGACCGCCCAACGCCGGTTCGCCGACTACCCCATCGACAAGATGGTATACGTCGTGGGCAACGAGCAGAACTACCACTTCCAAGTGCTGTCCATCCTCCTCGACAAGCTCGGGTTCGAGTGGGGAAAGAGCCTCGTCCACTTCTCCTACGGCATGGTAGAGCTGCCCGAAGGGAAGATGAAGTCGCGCGAGGGAACCGTGGTCGACGCTGACGACCTGATGGAGGAGATGATAGCCACCGCTAAGGAGACCTCGCAGGAACTGGGCAAGCTCGACGGCCTGACCCAAGCGGAGGCCGACGACATCGCCCGCATCGTGGGGCTCGGGGCGCTGAAATACTTCATCCTCAAGGTGGACGCGCGCAAGAACATGACCTTCAACCCGAAGGAGTCGATAGACTTCAACGGAAACACCGGACCGTTCATCCAGTACACCTACGCCCGCATCCAGTCCGTGCTGCGCAAGGCCGCGGAAGCGGGCATCGCCATACCCGACGAGATTCCCGCCGGACTCTCGCTGAGCGAGAAAGAGGAGGGCCTGATTCAGATGATAGCCGACTTCGCCGCCATCGTGCGTCAGGCGGGCGAGGATTACAGCCCCTCCGTCATAGCCAACTACACGTACGACCTCGTAAAGGAGTACAACCAGTTCTATCATGACTTCAGCATCCTGCGCGAGGCCGACGAAGCCGTCAAGGTATTCCGCCTCGCCTTGTCCGCTGAGGTGGCTAAGGTGGTGCGCTTGGGCATGGGCTTGTTGGGAATCGAGGTTCCCTCACGCATGTAAGCCTCCTTTTTTCCGGAAAAGGAAACGGGGGAGATGGAGCGGCGACACACCGCTTCATCTCCCCCCCTTGCTTTCCGGCCGCCGGCTACGGCCGTCTCCGCCCGTCCGCTTACAAGGCTTCAGGCTTCGCGTCCGCCGCCGTCCGCTTTCCCTTCCTTACGGCCCGCACCACGCACAAGCAGGCTCCTATCAGCAGCAGCGCCAACGCGCCGTAGGCTATGCCCTCCGTGACGTGCAGGCTCTGCGGGTCGAACCACATCTCGATGGTATGCTCTCCGGCGGGCACGCTCATGGCACGCAGGATGTAGTCGGCCCGGGCAATCTCCACGGACTTTCCGTCGATGGTGGCCTGCCACCCCGGATAGTACACCTCCGAGAACACGGCCACCGCGTCCTTAGCGGAGGAGGTCTTATAGACCAGACGGTTCGGCTCGTAGCTCTCCAACCGGATGACCGAGGCCGAATCCTTATGGCTCGCCTCCACCCCGTTCAGCTGCTCCCTGAACCGCTTGTCCACTATCGCCGTCTCGGTGGGCGACGCGTCATACAGCGCGTCAATCTCCTCGTTGGCGTTGTCCACGTAGCGCACCTCGCTTACGAACCAAGCGTTTCCGTAGGCGTAAGGATTCAGCACGGGCACGGTCTCTCCCCTCTGCCCCGCAGGAAGAATGAAGTATCTCGTGTTCAGCATATTCAGCGTCCGGAACTTAGAAGCGTCCACGCTGTCCATCGCTCCTCCCTTCGCCTTCAGCTCCTGATAGAAGGCGTCCATCTCCGGCGCGATGTGCCGGTCTATCATCTCCTGATAGCGGCGCAGCTTGGCGGCGTGATACCCGCCCACGCTCTTGTGCCAGTATGAGGTGTTGTTCTCGTTGAACGTGTTCGTCGCGAAGTTGAGCACCCTATAATCCAGCGTCTTGTCTTGCAGAATCGTCTCGTCCGTCTTGGTCTTGAGGAAGGTATCCGTCCGCTGCGACTTGGGCACAAACTGCTCGTCGTTCAGGTAACGCTTGTTCACGCCCCACATATCCACCAGACAGAGGACGGCTATGCCCGCCACGGTGAGCGACGCGCGCAGCTTTCCACGCAAGTAAAGGAACAGCAGCAGGCATCCTATGGCAACGATAAAGAAGCTACGCCAAGCGTCCGCCGTGACGAGCGTCTTACGCACTTCCTCCAGATTGCTCAGGAGAGGAGTCAGCTGCTCCGCCGGAATCGCTCCTTGCAGGGCGGCCATCTCCTGCGCCGGCACGTAGTCGGTAAACATTCCCGGAGCCACAGCCATGAGCAGCGACACGCCCGCCGTCAGCGCCAAGCTGATGACGAGTCCCCGTCTGTTCTCTTTCCGTGTCAGCAGGCCGGGCGTGGTCAGCACCTCTTTCAGGGCGAAAATGGCCAACAGCGGAATCGTGAACTCCGCAATGACCAGAATGGACGATACGGCCCGGAACTTATTGTACATCGGTATATAGTCGATAAAGAAATCAGTCAGCCCCATGAAGTTCTTTCCCCACGAAAGCAGGACGGAGAATATGGTGGCTCCCAACAACGCCCACTTCAGCGGCCCTTTCACGACGAAGCAGCCCAACACGAACAGGAACATCACGAAGGCTCCCACGTACACCGGGCCCGAAGTCATGGGCTGGTCGCCGAAATACTGCGTCAATTGGCTGTAAATGCCCCGGTACATCGGGTCGGCCTTCTCCATCGCCTTCTCGTTCATAGCGAGAGGAACCGATGCCCCACCCTTCACGTTGGGCACCAACAAGGTCAGCGTCTCGCCGATGCCGTAGCTCCATTGGGTGATGTAGTCCCGGTTCAGTCCTCCGCTCGTCTGAGCGGCCGCGGCTCCTTCCTGCTTCAGCTCGCTCTTGCCGCGCATCGTCTCCTTGCTGTACTCGTAGGTATGGTAAAGATTGGAAAGGTTGGTGCATACGCCTATCACCGCCGCCAGTACCAATACGCCGCTCGCCTTGAGGAAGTGCGGAAGCTCTTTCTTCTTATAAGCCTCCTCGAAGTAGGCTCCCACGATGAACAGTATGACGAACAGGAAGTAATAGCTCATCTGTATGTGGTTGGACTGTATCTGCAACGCGATGAACAAGGCGGTGACGATACCTCCCAACAGATATTTCCGGAGATAGGCCAACACGATACCCGCTATGGTAGGCGGAATGTAGGCGAGCGTCACGAACTTCCAGATGTGTCCCGCCGATATCAAGATGAAGAAGTAGGACGAGAAGGCCCAGACGATTCCGCCTAAAGCCGACAGCCATGCGGGAATGCCAAACGCCCTCAGCAGGATGTAGAACCCTATCATCATGATAAAGAGAAGCACGACGTAGGAAGGCAGATACAACTGATAAATCCGTTCTACCCACTGCAACGGCTTGGTAGAGTCGTAACTCGGCGCCAACTGGTAGGTAGGCATACCGCCGAAGAGCGCGTTCGTCCACCGGGTACGCTCTCCCGTTTTCTCCAGATATTCCGTAGCCTCTTGTCCGGCCCCTACCCCGGCCACGGAGTCATGCTGAAAGAGGATACGCCCTTCGATGTCCGCGGGAAAGAAATAGACGAAAGACAAAACGATGAACGCCAGTATGGCGATTAAGTCAGGAAGGAAACGCTTCATAATAACGAATAATGAAGAATGATGAATCTCTTTAAACGAAGAATGAAGAACGATGAATCAGGCTTGCCTCGCAACGCGCCATTCACCATTCTTCATTCCCTTTTGATGAATTAATATCTGTAATGTTCCGCCTTGTACGGCCCGTCTACCGATACGCCGATATATGCGGCCTGCTCAGGGGTCAGCTTCGTCAGCTTCACGCCAATCTTTTCCAGATGCAGGCGGGCGACCTCCTCGTCCAGATGCTTAGGCAGGCGATACACGTTAATGTCATACTTCTTGTTGAACAGCTCAATCTGGGCCAACGTCTGATTGGTGAAAGAGTTGCTCATCACGAAGGAGGGATGTCCCGTGGCGCATCCCAGATTGACGAGCCGTCCGTCGGCAAGCAGAATGATGCTGTGCCCGTCCGGGAAATAATAGCGGTCTACCTGCGGCTTGATGTTGACGCACTTGATGCCCGGGTAACGCTTTAGCGCATCCACCTGAATCTCGTTGTCGAAGTGGCCGATGTTGCAGACAATCGCCTGATCCTTCATCCTCTCCATGTGGTCGATACGCACGATGTCAATGTTACCGGTGGTTGTCACGAAGATATTGCCCTCCTCGCAAGCGTCGTCCATCGTCACGACCTCGAAACCTTCCATAGCCGCCTGCAAAGCGCAAATCGGGTCAATCTCCGTCACCAACACCCGCGCGCCGTAAGAGCGCATAGAGTGGGCGCATCCTTTCCCCACGTCACCGTATCCGCATACCACTACGACCTTGCCCGCTATCATCACGTCGGTAGCGCGCTTGATGCCGTCGGCCAACGATTCCCGGCAGCCGTACAGATTGTCGAACTTGGATTTCGTCACGGAGTCGTTCACATTGAACGCGGGGAAGAGCAGCTTGCCTTCCTCCTGCATCTGATACAGCCGGTGCACACCAGTGGTCGTCTCCTCAGACACGCCGCGCACCTCGGCGGCTACCCGGTGCCAACGGTCGCCATCCGCCGCCAACACTTTCTTCAGAATGGCGTTCAGCTCTATCTCGTCCTCGGCGTGAGCCTCCTTATCCAACAGGGCGGCGTCGCTCTCGGCGGCGTATCCCGCGTGAATCATCAGCGTAGCGTCTCCCCCGTCGTCCACAATCACGTTCGGGCCTTTTCCTTCGGGGAAGTTCAACGCTTGCAGCGTACACCACCAATACTCGGCGAGCGTCTCGCCTTTCCAAGCGAACACGGGCACACCCGAGGCCGCTATCGCGGCGGCGGCATGATCTTGCGTAGAATATATGTTGCAGGAGCACCAACGCACTTCCGCTCCCAAAGCGACCAGCGTCTCAATCAGCACGGCCGTCTGAATGGTCATGTGCAGCGACCCCATGATGCGGGCGCCTTTCAGCGGCTTAGATTCTCCGTACTTTTCGCGAAGGGCCATCAGCCCGGGCATTTCCTTTTCTGCCAAATCGATTTCCTTGCGTCCGAAATCCGCAAGCGTAATGTCCGCCACCTTATAGGGCAACGTAGAGAATAATTCTGTACACATATATAAATATTTAGGTTTGTGAGTTTTTGAGCCTCCCGTCGGCTCGTCATCATTTATCCGGGCTTAAGATTCGCCTATACTTGGCCGTATCGTTCAGAATGGCTAACGCCGCCTTCAGCTCGTTGTCATCCTTCAATTGCTGAATAATGCTTCCCTTCTGATAATAGAAACGCTTGACTATCTCGTCGGCTATCATCCGCTTGATGTCCGTCGAGAAATAGTCCAAGTCACGGTCCAAGTTATGATTCAGTTTCTTTTCCAACGCGGCGAACTCCTCGGCGGCGTCTTCCATATAGCCTTCAAACTCCGCCGCCTCCTTCAGCGTCTTCAGGATGCTCTCGCTCTGCTGGTCATACTTGAAGTCGGCCTTCTTCACCATCTCCTTAAACTCGGCGTAATCGGCGTCGGTCACCTCGAACTCCTCCGCGGAGGCTATCTGAGGATGTTTCAGGCAATACTGGGTCGCGTAATTGAATATCAGGTTGTCCCGTACCAGATAGAACAAGATGTTCGGCAGCTTTTCCTGCTTCACCACCGTATCCGGCATGATGCCTCCCCCGTCTCTTACCTCACGGCCCGCCGCCGTGTGGAACACCTTAGTCAGGCTGTCCGGTATCGTGCCTACGCTGCCGTCCTCGTTACGGTTCTTATAGTCAATGGCCTGCACGCATCGTCCGCTCGGGATGTAATATTTGGAAGTGGTTATCTTCATCGTTCCCCCGTAGGGCAATGAGCGAGGTACCTGCACCAGTCCTTTCCCGAATGTACGGCTGCCGACAATCACGGCCCGGTCCAAGTCTTGCAGCGAACCGGAGAGAATCTCCGAGGCCGAAGCCGTCCCGCTGTTCACCAGCACGGCGATGGGAATGTCCAAGTCCAAAGGCTCGCGCAGCGTCTTGTACGTATTGCTTGCCTGAGCGGTCTTGCCTTTCGTCGTCACGATGACCTTACCGCGCGGCAGGAAGTAGTTGGCTATCTCCACGGCCTCGTCGAGCAAACCTCCGCCGTTGTTTCTCAAGTCGATGACCAACGACTGGGCCCCCCGCTTCTTCAGGTCTTGAAAGGCTTTCTTAAAATCCTTCGACGGCGTGCCTGAGAACGTGCTCAGGTTGATGTAGCCCACGTTGCCGTCCATCAGCGTGAAATAGGGAACGGGGGGAGTCAGGATAGACTCGCGGACAATCTCGAACTCCATCGGCGTACGCCCGCCCTTTACGTTGGGGCGCTCTACCTTCAGCTTGAAACTGGTTCCCGCCTGACCGCGCAGCAGTTGACTGACCTCGGCGTTCGACTTGCCCGCGAGGTCTTTTCCGTCTATCTCCATCAGCACGTCACCCGCCTTTAGTCCGGCCTTCGCCGCGGGAGTCCCCTCCAACGGCTCGGCGATGAGCGAGCGCTTCAGCTTCGTGTCGTAGGTGATGATAGAGCCTATTCCGCCGAAACTGCCCTTTACCATCTGCTCCAACTCGTCTTGGTCGTCTTCCGGATAATATACAGTATAAGGGTCAAGCGAGTAAAGCATGGCGTCTATTCCCTCTCGAATCGTCTTGTTCGGGTCAAGCGTGTCTACATAAAACATATCCAACTCTTTCACTATCGCGTTGAAAATGTCCATGTTCTTAGCCAATTGGAAATTCCGGTCGTTTCCGCTCTTAAAGCCAAAGAAGGCCGCGGCCACCATTACCGCCACCACGCCGGCGACTATCCGCTTATTTCGTTTTTTCATCATGCTTATTCCATTAAAATGAGGCGTAAAAGTAACTTAATCCTTGTTTACTCCGCCAGAACCTTGTCTATATTTAACTTAATTTCATTCCAACGCTCTCTCGGCATCGTCGTTCCTATCACCTGAATCACGTTACCCGAAAGGATGGAACCTATCCGCGCGCATTTCTCCAGCGAGCATCCCCGGGTCAGGCCGTACAGGAATCCCGCCGCGAAGTAGTCACCCGCTCCCGTCGTGTCCGTCACCTTCTCCACCGGCAGGGCGTCCACCTTGACTACCTCCCCGCCTCTCCGGACGTAGGCTCCCTTCGCTCCTACCTTCACCACGGCGATACGGCACTCCTTTCCAATCGCTTCCAGACACTCTTCAGGCCGCTCACCGCCCGCGAAGGCTTTCGCCTCCTCTTCATTGGCGAAGACAATGTCCACGTAGTCGCGTATCAAAGCGGAGAAAAAGTCCAAGTCTCCGGCCACGATGTTGTAGCTCGCCATGTCGAGGCATACGGTCAGCCCTGCCGCCTTCGCCAAGCTCATCGCCCGGAGAATCATCTCATGGTCCTGCACCAGATAGCCTTCTACATATAAATATGTATATCCCTCGAAGAGTTCCGGAGTCAAGTCCTCTACTTTCAGCGCGGAGGCGGCTCCCAGATAAGTTCCGAAAGTACGCTCTCCGTCCGGCGAGATGAAGGTGGAGGCCACGCCCGAAGGCAACTCCCCAGAAACGAAAAGCCTGTCCTCTATGCCGTTTCTCCGGAGATTCTCGCGGAAGAAACGGCCGTAGTCGTCTCTTCCCACCTTCCCGACAAACCCGGTCGGCGCTCCCAGACACGCCAGTCCGAGGATGGTATTCCCCGCCGAGCCGCCGGTGGCCAGCTGCGTCTCCATCTTGGAGAACTCGGCGTTGATTTGCCGCAGCTTAGCGTCGTCTATCAGTTGCATACTTCCCCGGGGCAATCCCATTTTGACCAAAAGCGCATCATTTTTCAAGGTGACAAGCACGTCTACCAGCGCGTTGCCCAATCCTATAATTTTATCCATCCTCAGTATTTTTTTTGCAAAGATATTGCATATTCCAAAATATCCTATTACTTTTGCCCCCGCAATTGAGAAAAACATTCTTCCTTAGCTCAGTCGGTTAGAGCATCTGACTGTTAATCAGAGGGTCCTTGGTTCAAGTCCAAGAGGAAGAGCACCCAGTAGCAATAGTTCAGTAATACACATTCTTCCTTAGCTCAGTCGGTTAGAGCATCTGACTGTTAATCAGAGGGTCCTTGGTTCAAGTCCAAGAGGAAGAGCGGAAAAGGGTCGGCGAGTTTTCGTCGGCCCTTCTTTTTTCGCTCCCCCGCCCTTTCCTCCATTCCCTTTCCATAATCCGCCCGGAAGCCATCCAAAGAGACCCTCACTCCGTCTGCCGCATCTATGCCAATCGCTCTCAACGGAAAGGCGCAAGTGCATAAAAGCAAGATATTCAACGCATTGCCATACAATCGTCAGGCAAGAGAGATTCCTCGCGAGCCGTAGCGCTATCCATCGCGAGCCGCCGCCCTGTTTCTCGCGAGCCGCAGGGCAGGCTGACAAGTGGAGAAGGCCCGAGGAGCAAGAAGATACAAGTAAACTAATCCTAATTCATCAAGCATCAAATGAAGACAAGACACATCATGTTAGGCCTGACGCTGCTGCTCGCGGTCGCCGCGTGCGACCGGAAAGCAAAGGGCGGCGAAAGCGGAGACGGCACGGACACGCCCGTGGAGAACGGCGTGACAAGGCAACCCCAAGCGGTGACCGTGGTATGCGTGGGAAACAGCATCACGGAGGGATTCGGCATCCCTCGAACGGCGAATGGCATTGGGAAGGCCCCGCGGGGTTCACCTCCGACCGGCGGGAAGCGACCGTGTCCAACTTCAGCGCGGAGAAGGCCGGAACCTATATCGGAACCTTCACCAACGCCGCGGGATGCAGGGTCGAGTTAGAGGTCACACTGAAGCTGAAGCCGTAGCGCGTCCCAGCCGAGGAGCGACGGAAGACTTCATGCCCGGAACGCCGACGAGCGTTCCGGGCATTCTCGTATGTACATAATCCCTTACAACGTAAGTGTCCGCCAGAGACCCTCGAAAGTGTATGCCGGACACATACGTATGTCTCCCCCTGACACTTTCGACCCCGCCAGAAGGCATCGTAGAGGGGGGTGAACGAAAAAAAGCGCCCGCGAGAGGAAGCCTCCCGCAGACGCTCGAAAATATATTACATATGAAAAAGAATAGGTCTCTATCGATAGTCCGCCCAGTTCGTGTTCTTCATGTCCCCGCTCTTGGCCAGTTCAGCGTGCATGCCCAGCGCCGCCTGAATGGAGTGCGGAGTCTGCGCCTTGTCGCCCGCCAACTTCAGGTAGTCCCACAGCAACTGTTTGTAGTCGGGGTGGGCGCAATGCTCTATGATGGCCCGGGCGCGCTCCTTCGGGCTCTTTCCCCTCAGGTCGGCCACTCCCTGCTCGGTGACGACGATGTTCACCGAATGCTCGCTATGGTCCTGATGAGACACCATCGGCACGATGGTGCTGATGCGTCCCTCCTTAGCCACCGACGGACAGGTGAAGATGGAGATGTAGGCGTTGCGCGTGAAGTCGCCCGAGCCGCCTATGCCGTTCATCATCTTCGTTCCTCCGATGTGGGTGGAGTTGACGTTGCCGTAGATGTCTACCTCGATGGCGGTATTGATGGAAATGACTCCCAAGCGGCGAATCACCTCGGGGCTGTTGGAAATCTCCGACGGGCGGAGCACCAGCTTGTCGCAGAAGAAGTCCATGTCGTCGTAAATCCCCTTCAGGCAGTCGTTCGTGACGGTCAGCGAGCAGGCGCTTCCGAACTTGATTCTGCCCTCGCGGATAAGCCCGATGACGGAGTTCTGAATCACCTCGGTGTACATCTCGAACGGCGGGATGGTCTTGTCCTCGCCCAACGCTCCGAGCACGGCGTTGGCGATGTTCCCCACGCCCGACTGCAAGGGGAGGAAGGACGGGGGGATGATGCCCCGCTTCATGTCGGCGGCGAGGAAGTCGGCCACGTTCTGCCCAATCTTGTCCGTCAGCGGGTCTCCGGCGGCGAAGGAGCGGGCCTCGTCGGGCCAGTTCGTCTCCACCACGCCCACAATCTTCTTCGGGTCCACCTGCACGTAGGGCAGCCCGATGCGGTCGCTAGGCTTGTAGATGGGAATCTCTCTCCGGCAGGGCGGGTCGAGCGGCTCGTACACGTCGTGCAGCCCCATACCGGACTTGCTGTGCGCGCTGTTCAGCTCGACGATGACGCGGTCGGCCAACCGGCAGATGGTGGGGGCTATGCCTCCCGCCGCCGTCAGGTAAATCTTGCCGTCAGGAGTCAGCTCGCAGGCCTCGATGATGGCCACGTCCACCTTGCCCATAAAGCCGTAGCGCACCTCCTGCGCCATCTGCGAGAGGTGAATGTCGTTGTATGCGATTTCCCCGTTGTTCACGGCCTTGCGGAAGTCCGTGTTCGTCGTGTAGGGGGCGCGGTAACGGATGGCCTTAGCGCGCGACATCACGCCGTCGCACGACTCTCCCGTAGAGGCTCCCGTAAATATGCCCACTTGGAAAGGGTTTCCCTTAGCGTGCTCCGCCTCCGCAATCTTGGCGAGCTCCGCCGTCACGGCCTTCGCGGTTCCCGCGGGAGTAAAACCGCTCAGCCCGATGTTGTATCCATGCTTTATCAAACTTGCAGCTTCCGCCGCCGAGATACGATTGAATGACATAATCAGTTAGTGTTATAATATTGTTGGTTTATATTCTCAGTACTTGCGTTGCAGAATCTCTCCCCAGATGATGGCCCTGCGGGCGTCCTCCGCCGACCGTATGGCGAAGTCCTCGTCCGCCGCGGGCGAAACGCTCTGCGCGTTAGAGGGCTCGGCGTAAGTGTCGGGGCGGGACACGGTAGTCCGCCTCGATACCTCGGGCCGCTGCCCCGCGTGGGCGGCCGTCTCCCTCTTCGCCCTGTTCTCTCGCCTCCGCCTGACGTGTTCCGGCACGTCGCCGGAAGCCTCGGGCCGAAGAACCTCGACCGGTATCGACATTTTGTGCCACGGCTCGGGCATGAGAATCACCTCCGGAACGCCATCCGGCCCTTCTCCGTCCGTGGGATTGGGATTCGCCTTTCTCGCCTCCTCCGCGGCAGCGTCTTTTTTCAGTTGCCTCACTACTCCGAACGCGATCATCGCCGCTATCAGGAGCAGACCAAATAAACCGTCCATAATGTCGCCTTTTTAAAGATTTCCGCCAAAGGTAATATAAAAAAGCGAGATATTGGCGCTATTCGTACGGAATAGTTACGAATGATAAGGATTCTGGCAGAATCTGGCGGATTTAAGAGCGACAGCGTTATCGGCTGACTTGCTTCGAGAAGAATTTATTGCGGTATTCCTTAGGGGGCACCCCCTTGCATTTCTTGAAGTACTTCCCCATGAAAGAGACGCTCGAAAAATTCATGCGGAAGGTTATCTCCTTGATGGTGAATTCAGACCGTAGCAAGAGACGGCATATCTCCTCCACCACCATGTTGTCAATCCATGCTCTGGCCGATATTCCCGTCACTAGCTTGATGGACGTGGACAAGTGCTTCGGGGTGACGCACAGACACGAGGCGTAGAACGAGACGGACCGTTCCCGCTTGAAGTGCTTAGACAGGCACTGCATGAAGTCGGTCACGATTTTCACATTTCGCCAAGAAGCGTCGTTCTCGTTTAGCGGACTATTCTTCACGCACTCCCCTATCCGAGCGAACAGCGTGCACAGCAGCATACTCACGGCGGCCGAGGTCGCGCCCCGCCTCCACCCGTCCCGCTCACGCGTCACGCAGTAGATGGCGCACTCAAACATCCGCTCATAGACTTTCCCGTCCTCCGCTTCCCACTCCATCACTCCGTTCTCGTGTAAATACCTCATATCTAATAGTGTATCCATCCGATATTTATCATATTCTTTGGCCAGATACGAATCCTCCAATACGAAATAGATGAACGAACTATCCGCCTCAAATTGAAAAAATATCCTTTCCCGCGGAAATAATACGAGAAGAGAACAAGCGTTCAGATGGCATGCTATACCTTCCGTAATTGCTTCCAACGCTCCTTTGGTACATAATAAAAGGCCATACGTATCGGCCTGCAAACAATGAATAAAATCACCGGAACCGTTCCGTCTGTACACCGTACACCCCTCAGCCATGCGGTATTCAACAACCGGACTAATCTTCTGTTCAGTCATATATGGACACTCGTATTCATATCGTTATCGTCAACCGGCCCCCTATCGACATTATACAATAATTAGATACATCCATATACACAAAAAGCGTGGAGCCAAATCTATCGCCCGTTCCACGCTATAAAGGCTCTCGCATTGCCCGGTTAGTCGAAACGAGCAACGTCGAAAGCCCCACGCCGATGTTATATATGTATAGCCCACCCCTCCCCGACACTCCGCCGTCAGTTACGGCAGAGGCCAGTACGGGCTATATAAATAAACACCCCATAGGGCGTTCACATTGCCTTGTTTTTGACTAACCGTTTGAACTTGCGAGATTCTTATAGCGTCAAAACCAAAGCGTTCAGTAAACGCCGTTATGTATATGCGCCCCAACCGCCGCTCCACACGAGGAGTGTGGCTCCGGCGTAAGTGCACCGCAAAGATAAGGTTTTTATTTCAAATTCAAGAGGCTATTTAAGAATCAAGTTCCTCAAGACTTAAAAAAGATTTGAAACTCACTTTAAAAACAGAATCGGGGTGGATTTATTGAATGTCCCTACTACACGACTAGCGGAAATGATTACAAAAAACTTCAACACTCCTATCGAAGTTTACATTATGAAAAAGTTATTGGTTCGCACTAATATTTAGGACTACCAATTATTGCCATCCGCATAATAGAAGTCTATATGCTCCTTCAGTCTTTCCCATGCAGCATTGGGCCTTCCCTCTTTTCTATGCCAACTATTATATGTTAAAAGCAAATCCATAAATTTTTTAATGTCATTATTTGAACCATTCCGCTTTATTGCATTTTCAAAGTCTCTCATAGAGGCTTTTTTATTTGTCTTTACGATTCTTTCTTGACTAATAATATCACGAAGTTTGTCTTGCCACGATTGCCATTGAATACATAAGGAGGTTTCTGCATTTTCATAATTTATTTCCACATCTCTTTCATCTACATCCACAATAGGATATACCCCTAATAATTGAAAATAAAAATCTTGATAGACATCATCCCAATAAAGGGAATAAAAGTGCTGTGTAAAAATCCTATCTAAATTAGCAAATCCCTGCAATTCTCCATAAAAAGCAAAAGCTAATCTATAATCACACATCTCTTTTTCCTGCATAAAAGTAAGCAATATTCTCCAGTCATATCCTTTAACTATAACGGCCGTGATAGATGAAGTTAGAATTTCGCCCCAAATAAAATTGCTATCTTGCATTCTTACGTACTTACGCATTTCACTCAATGTTTGCTTAACATTAGCATACTCCCATAAGTCTTTGTAAACTTCCTTTGCTTTTATTGCTATCTCATCTGATAAATCTGCCATGTTAGCAGCAGGATTTCTATGATATTTTTTCTGAAGAAGTGTATCATTTACCAAACCTTTTAATAGCTCTACATTTTGAATATATTGTTCAGTAGAATCTCGTTCATCAAAGACTTTTATCTTCGATAAGCATAAATCCTCTACAATAATTTCTTCATTTTCCGGTTCTAATAATTCATAATCACCATCAATAAATCTATTACGGTATTTTTCTTCTTCAGATATTTCAATGTCGAACCATTTTTCTTTCTTCTTATGCTCTTCTTCTAACCAATGAATAAATGGATGATTCCTGCTAGTCAAACGGAAATCACCCATAAGTTTATGTACATCAAACAATTCAGGGATTTTTGCTCCAAAAGAGATAAGAGTAGTAACCGTTTCATAAACTTTCTCCCAATCAGTATTAAGCTCTTGGAGAAAACGGCCACTTAAGGTATATTTCTGATAGTCTTTCAATAACTCATACACTTGCTTGGTCTGTGAAAGAGTAGGAATACATTGAGATGATAAACATTCCGAAGCAATGTCTTGTAGTTTTCGTAAAATATTAAGTTGATAAACATCTTCCAATGAACAAGAAAGTACTTTTCCAATAAAAAAACCATAAAGTAGTCCTTTCATTTTGTTGATCCGATAGTCTTTTTCAATGGCTTTTTGATTCAATCCAACCTCCAATTGTATAGTTTTTCTTTCTACATTGAGGAAATGACTTACTACCATGTATTTTCCCCATACCCACTCATAATATTTTGTTTCAACAGCATTCTCCAATCTTGATAAAGTCACACGCTTATCTTGTTCTGAAAAGAATATAAACCTTGTTCCGCCTATTGATAAATAGAGTGTATGGTCACAATAGAAAACACCTGTTCTGACAGAAGGAAACTGTTCCTCAGTAAGTATCTCTATCAACAAAGGATAGTCTTCCAAGCCTCTATCTGGACGTGCAAAGCCAAAAGGCTGTCCATATAAGATTATCGCATTATCCACATCATTCTCCGGAATGGACTCCCAAGAAGAATATCCAAAACCTCTCGCTGCATAAAATGCTTTAGGAGAAATACTCTCACTTGATAAGATATTGTTGAGATTGAGAGTTGTCGTTGGTATATAATATTTTTGTATCATCTGTCAAAAATCCAATAGGTACTATCTTCCCTACTTCACAAAACAAGGGAAATTAAATCTATAACCGAGAATTATTATCCTTTCTTCGTCACATATTTCATATAAAAATTCTCCATAATAGAGCGAAAATCTCTAGGCAACCTTGCTATTACCTCTGCCGTAATATATACGGGAAGCTCACCGTAATAAGCCTCTGCAATACTGCCTGCAATAGCCCCCATCGTATCGGTGTCGCCACCTAAGGAAACGGCCAGACGAATGGCATCCTCAAAATCTTTACTTTCTAAAAAAGCAATGATAGATTCCGGCACCGAACCTTGGCAACTTACATCAAACTTATAATTAGGCCGTATCTCATTGCAAGTCCGACTAAGGTCATACCCAAAAGTATCTTCTACATATTCTCTAATTTCTTCTTTCGACTTCCCAACACGTGCCAAATAAATACAAGCTGCCGTAGCTTGCGCCCCTTTAATACCTTCCGGATGATTGTGCGTCACTTCAGCACTTTGCTTGGCCAATTTCAAAGTCTCTTCCAATGTAGTACATGCCCAACCAACCGGACTGACCCTCATTGCAGAACCATTGCCAAAACTATTGTAAGGTTTGGGATTCTTGGACCGCAACCACTGAAAGAAAGCACATCCATAACCTACTGTAGGATAACTTCTACCATAAGACTGCATTATGGCTGATAAATCACCATTAGTCAATAACCAATCGGCAACAGCTACAGTCATCACTGTATCATCTGTAAAACATGAATAAGGAGTGAACAACTGAAAATCCATCGATTTCATAAATCTTGCCTTCCTTTCATACACAGATCCTATTATATCTCCAGCAATAGCCCCTAACAGTAATTTCTTCATTCCAAATTGTTATAAAGAGTATTAAAAATAAATTGAAGTGATTTAAACTTATGTATATCGATTATAACGTAAATAGCGTACAAATAGAATTATTCAGCGGAAATCACCTGTATACAACTATCTCGCTGTACCTCCATCCCCGCCGCACTATAAACTTCTGAAAGCAACGTCATGGCTTTTACATAATCCTCTGGCATCTCATTCTCACCTTCATAAAGTCGTTCAATTAAAACACATAACTCCCTTCCTCTTTCTATTGCTATTTCATAATTACCCATTTCTTTATTGAAGGCCATTAAAGAGTAGAGAATTGTCGGATAGAATGGATCTATATTATCATCCGGACTAAAAATCGATATACTCAACATATGAATTCTTGTGAATTCTAATAGTTCAACATATTTGGGTATGTATTCTTCCGAATCATAAAATTTCGCATAGAGCTTAAACATAAGATTATGCAATTGCAGTTCGTTATCAATCAAATTATTAGGATGTAAATGCACATTCTTTATTTCCTTTTCAAGTAATGCCAATAACTCTCTATATTTATTTTGTTTAGACAACTCAATGCCTTTTCGCATAACAGAATCAATACGTAATATATTGTTTCGATACTCCCAATCATCTGCTTCATTTTGCATACCCTCTAGAAATAATTCACTAGTTTCTTCAACTTCTGCCACACGAGACGAATCAACATTCAAATATAGGGACAAAGCCTCTATACATTCTTGTTGTTCTTCCGGGGTTAAAAACCCTTCGGCTTCCTCGGACTTCTTCTGCTGCTGATTAACCGAACATGCAACAAGGCTCAGAAGAACCAATAACAAAACTACTCTTACTTTCATAAAATTCCTATTTCTATTTTAACATGTACAAAAACTTTATGTCCTTTCAATCAAATACATTTAAAAGCATATTCCACAATGATATTCCACAAGTGTTTTTGTTTCTTCCACTCTAAAATTAGTCACACGACTTTCCTGTAAATCATACTCCACACGGCATTTTATCTGCTCAAAACCTTTCCAAGCATTAAACCAACAATGTATCACATACGCATAGCCATCACATAACACGACCGAAGGCGCAAGTTGCGGACTCCAAATAGCACGTATTTGTTCTTTTGCTACAGCATACCTATAATCAATATGATCAATATCACCAAATGCAAAAATAAAAGTTCGGGCTTCATAAGTGCCATGCCAACGCATACCTATCAAGTGGTAAGTACTAGCCAACAAATAGGCTTGCCAAATAGCCTCCTCTGTAAAAGGCAAAGTGATATAATGAAAAGGCTCCAACGGCTTAATCCGCTTCTTATACGTAAAGGCAGGCACATTGCCAACCTTAATTTGCCTCTCCACCCGGCATCTATTGGAGTTTCCGCCAAAAACATGAAAAAAATTGTTCTCCAGATACTTAAAATCAGCATCCGAGGGGCGCGGCAGATCTTTCTGCCGCACATAAAGCCACAATACTGAATTCGTTTGCTCACGTGGACGAAAATCATCCAACACATAGTTCTCATCCAACGACAAGTCCGGCAACTTGTGCAAGAAGGGGTTCAAGCTATCCATCGATTTTATATCGAGAGAGGTCACAAACTTTATATAATTATCCGCAATGAGGCTAAGGTTGCCACAGTTTTTCGTTGCCTCTTCTTTCGAGAACGAACTCATTCTTTCTGTTATTTGCTTGCTAGAACTCTTGATTACCGTCCAGTCGGTCACCTTATTTGAATATTTGTTTGAATCCTCTTTGAGTTGCTCTTTCACTTCATCGCTGAGGGATGCTTCAGATAAGGGTTTGGGTCTGTTTCTGTATCTATGCTTATTGATAACTACATAAATGCTATGGATAGTTAAGTAAATCAGAAAAAATGGTATGGCAATCGGCATTAAAAACCAAATTTGCAGATGAGTTTTTATTCTTTTCTTTTTGTCTTCATGATTATCAAACGGATTAACAGTTCTTCTTTTCCCATTATAATGTCTAATCACATAAGTAGCGCAAATAGCAATTATCCAGTATAGTAAAATAATATATGTTACATCCATAATGTCGATCTGAAATAATCAATAGGTTGTTAGTATTTAAATACTTGTTATTAATCTACTAAACTTTCACTTTCCTCCGAATGCTTCTGACTATTCTTAATTACACATTCACGGCTTGTATTGGCATAACAATACACACAAAAGTGCCGACTCTGTCCATATTTGCAGTTTATTGCTTATCACATATACTATCAGATATCGTACAATTTTTCTATATCACTTAAAATTTCGTCATTCAGATAATCTCCAACAGCCGCATACATCGCTTTTGAACCATACAAGTATTCATTTATCTTGTCCTCACTGACAGTCTCTTTCACCTTACGAAGGTATAGATTAATCAGTTCCCAATCCCATTGAATACGTGGATTCTTCTGAATAACCTTCCAATCCAGTTCATTTTGATGCTGAAAAATAAAATCCTTTGCCATAGGAAGGTACGAATACAAAGCTATACCTTTTCGGTCCAATCTTGCTATCACTTCATTTTTCATTTCCTCTGTTATTTCAAAAGATGTTCCAACAACTTCTTGCAGATGATTTAACGTCTCTCTAATGTTGTTGATTCCCATTTGTGCAAAGAAACCGTCGTTTTGCAACAATTCCTTTATACATTCAATAGCTTCTTTTGCAACTAATCTTTGAACCAAACTCCATTCCCATTTTGTATAACGATTGCAACTTAACTCTTTAGAATTTATTATTTGCTTTTCATCAGTAAAGTCAATATAAACATTCTTTGCACAAACAATATTCAATGGATAGTCAGAGAAAATATCCAAAGATTCAATTTCAGAAAAGATTTCTCCTTTCCCAAAATTAGGAACATAACTATTATTCGTTATATAATCCGGGTGTGATAGTGCAAATTTCCAACCTCCTATATCAAAACTTTTCCCTTTCCTTTTATATACAGACAAATTAGTTATATAATACAAAATAGAAGGATAATAGAATATCTTTTTCCCATCAGACACATCCATAGACCTTACAATACTTTGAATATTCTCATATCTACGAATCCTTTCATCATTCAAAGGATAGTATTTCCTTATTAGATTGCGAAATAATGTTATCCCAATGTTACCTTCACCCAGTACAAAGTTTCTCCATAACGCCAATGCCACCATATTAACCTGCATCTGTGCTCCATCTTTCATCTTTTGTATTTGGTCTATATTCCATTGGAACTGTTTTAGACTTTGCATATTATAAAGCACGTCATTGGCATCATTCATAGCTTGCTTTAAATTCAGATTCAAAGAGCTGTTGTACAATAAAATTGTATTATCCATTACTATCACATATTATAGTTTATAATTTCACGTTGATTACAGATATGCATACCCAAGACCATTCCTCTTCCCTTTTGTTATAGTTATATGCAGCTAAGATCGTCACCATTTCCCCTCCTTTCAGATTATACTTTTCAACTTTCTTCGGATGAATATAGCAGCTGATATTCTGTGCTTTAACAAAAGCGAAAGAATTATTGGTTGATTTCAAAACACTACCACTTATTCGTTTTATATAGGTACAGTTAATTATGTCATCATTAAATAGTTCAGCTTTAATAATATTAATGCTCCCTTTTGGAACTGGAATCCAGTAAATATTAAGCAAAGTTCCTTCTTTGATATCCAAATTTCTAAACTTTACCATTGCTCTTTTTTTCTCTCCATAAATAATGGCTACACGCTTGGTTACAGTATTAATGGCTGTTACAATGGCGATACTTTTATTGGTACCATTGAGTAGAATTGTATCCGTGATGCGTTTATAGTCAATACTGTCACTTTTATCTACAGCAGCATTCAGCATCCATGACTCCCTTGTCCAATTCTGTACTTCATAAGGTAAACGCCATCCTTCCTTCATATAACATTGTTTCATTTGTTCTATGTGACATTTTGCGCGTGCGTAATCTTTACGTGAAAGATATATAGAAGCTATCTTTATTCTTACTTTACCTAAAAATTTCTCTTGCGCTCTGCTGTGAACAGCACGTAATAGGCAAGCTAAACAGGTTTCTATATCTTCTTTATAAATCTCGCTAAGCAGTTGCCATATCCAAAATTCGGATTGCTTTTTCCTTACAAGCGGCATTACCGCATTCAAGGCATCCCCCTTTTCTGTATCTATAGCAAGCATCAGTTTCCCACAAAAATATCCTGGATACATCATTTCTGGATGATCCTCCATCAGTTTTTCTATTTTAGGCAGGAACTCACGAATTTTTTCTTTATCATTTAATTTCAATAATGCTTTAGAATAAGCTATATAGGCTTGTTCGGCTAATGGCATTATTTTCTGTTTGTTATCTAATTCAAGTTGTTTGTAGTCTTCCGGCAACAGGTTATCTAAATTCCACCATTCAAAGAAGTCTACTAAATGTTCCCATGTTTCAAAGCGCCAACAAGATTTCAACAAATACGAATATCCTTTTGATGGGTTAAATGTATATTTGTTGAATAAGGAAAATAGTTTATCAATTTCCTGTATGTTATCTATAGGGATATTTTTAATGTATTCTGCAAGCTTCCATAATACATTTTCAAAGATTAATGAATCTGCTGATACGGTTAATAAATTCAGATTCATTAGTTCTTCAATATGAACATAAAAAGTAACGTTGTCCTTATTCTCAATATCACTTTTTAACGAATAATATAAAGCCCAACCCATCTTGCGCTGTGCCCAGATATCCTGCGGAAATGCGTTAAGATCAGCTTTGGCCATCTCATATGCATCAACAACATTCCCAACTTTACACATGGTAGTTATGTCCTTTACTGTTGCCATCTCTATTCAAAATGATTTTGTATTTCCTCTATTAATACAGCTAGTTCTTTATCGTCTTTACCAAGTAATGACATAGGTTTGGCATAGGTTACGAATCCAGATTCATTGATATAAATCTTAATATATGAAAAGCTGTCTGACGTACGAAAATAGAATACCACACTGTAATCTTCTTTGTGTTCAACGACATTGGTTATTTGGATAGTAAGCCCATCGCATACAGAACGGATAAGATTATACAATTTTTCATGTATCTCATCAGATGGAACATAATTAAAAAACAATGGCATGGCACGCTCATCATCCAACATCATGCTTACTATTACACTATGAGAAGATAATTTTTGTGGCACAGCTTTTAAAAATATACCACCTTTCTTGTATCTTATATCATAACGTTCAATCCCTTCAGGCGTTTTTATGTAATATATTTCTTGATAAGGTTTGCTATCTACTTTGTCTATTTTATATGGTGTTCCCTCTATATTTGTGTTAATACACATATATTTTGCATGTAAGTAATTGGGGACAGCAGTATTGTGAAAAGGAGAATTCTCTATATTTCCAATAATCCTACACTCCTCATTAATTTTTGCACACTGCTGTATCGGTTCTATACGGAACTTCACGAATGGAGTTATATGAGGAAGATTGGCAATATACAAAGTTTTTTGTGCTCTCGTTGTTGCCGTGTATGCCCAGCGTAAACAATCATCACTTAATCCTGTGCGTCCGCTATAATCAACAATAACTTTTTCCCATTCTCCACCTTGACATTTATGTCCCGTTACAGCATACCCATATTTAGCTTTTAGACAATTAAAATAAGGGTCTTTTGCCAGAGCTTCGGCAAATTCTTTCGTTTTTTGTTTTAAATGAGGATTCCTTGTGCAGAAATTAATAAATAAAGCTCTTTGTTCATCTATTCCTGAAGATGAGTTTCCGTTATTTAACAAATCCAAAAGTAATATGCAATCTTGAGGTTCATTTTGAGAATTTGGAACTTGTATATGGATAAACTCCATTGTTATTACTTTTCTTGTCTTAGTACCCTTTTCTTGTACATAAACAGGTGCCGATTGCTTAATTTTCTCTCCGACATACAATACTGGAATAAACTCTCCATTCATTCTGTCCAAGAGATAATTGTTTTGAACGACAAGAAGAACATCACCGATTCGTAGTTCTAGATTTTCTTCACCATACAGTTCTTTGCGAATATCCCTATTATATTCCGATGCTGAACGATTTGAATAACATATAATAGCACAATTATTTTGCCCAACATCTTTTTGCATTTCCATGTATTTTTCCAAGATTCTACCTGAAGCCAAAGATTCCACATCGCCACTTTTCTCATCAAAAATTAAGCGATTACGTTTTTCTTGTTTGAGCAAGTCTCTTATTTGCATTGCATTTTTCAATATGATACTATCGCCTGTTTGCCTGAGGACTTCTGTTAATTCCGCCTGCATTACTTTTAAACCTTTTTCCAAGAAAAAGTCCGCATTCAGTGCATTTGATTGATTTTCTCCAACCGGAGGCAACTGTGCAGGATCACCAATAAATATGATTTTACCTCCGTATGATGGACGAATAAATGTTAATAAGTCATCCATCAGGTTGTCTGTACCAAATTTAAATAGTTCTTGTTCATTTTTGAGGGAACATAACATGGAAGCTTCATCCACAATAGCAACATTACAGCCATTCGTTATTGTTTTTATTGGAAAACATAATTTAAATTCGGATTCTGCAATGTCTTGATTTTCTTTTGATTCTAATATTGCACGTTCATAGATGGCATGGTGTATGGTACTTGCCGGATATCCGCTTTTTGTCTTTAAGACACGAGCAGCTCTTCCTGTTGGGGCCATCAAAACAATATTCTTTTTAAGTTGTGATATATAGTCGGCTATATACTTGATCATTGTGGTTTTACCCGTTCCTGCATATCCATGAAGAATAAACACCGAAGCATCATTTTTCATGAATTCTTTTATTTTGTTCAAGACCTGTTGCTGTTGAGTAGTTAACATCATTTAGGTATAGATTATTTCCACTAGCCCCTCATGGAATTATTCAACAAAAAAAAGGCATGGAGCCGATGCTGCCGCTCGTTCCACATCCTAAAGACTCTCGCATTGCCCTGTTCGTCGAAACGAGCAACGCCGAAAGCCCCACGCTGATGTTTATATGTAACAACCTCATCATTCTTATCAATCATACATAATGACTGTAAGATGCAATGAAAGTTGTGTATAGAAACACCCCGAGAGCGTTCACGTTACCTTGTTTTTGACTAACCGTTTGAACTTGCGAGATTCTTAAGATGTCAAAACCAAAGCGTTCAGTAAACGCCGTTATGTATATGCGCCCCAACCGCCGCTCCACACGATGAGTGTGGCTTCGGCGATGAGTGCATCGCAAAGATAACGTTTTTATTTTAATTTCAAGAGGACAAGCACGATTGTTTCGTCAACAATCTCGACAACACATCAGACAACACATCAACTATATTTCCAATTAATATGGCTACTTATCCAATTGCTATTTAATCTGTTTAACTAGTTCATCCAACGCTGCTTTCTTTATACTTAATTGATGCTTAACTATCAAGTCATAGTCACATTCATCATCACTCATTTTACTTGTTACTACAAATAACTCTAAAAACATTAAGAAGAGGAAAACTATCAAATAAAAAGCTAAGGCTTCTTTTCTTGTTAAAATAATCTCAAGCATTGCACGCAACTCTTCAAGAAATCCTGCATTTTCAGACAATTCTCTACGAAGTTCATTTTCGACATTGATTTTTCTTATTGTATACTCTTCTTGCTGAATTCTCAATCGACTCAAAATAGAATCATTAGTTTCTACCTGCTTCATTCTCGGGTTCGCCACGGGATTTGTTGATACGGTAGTTTCAGGTATTCGTTTATAAGTACCATTTTCCTGAAGTTCATTCCGATAAATCGTAGTCGAAGAGACTGTTTTTATTGTCGGATTCTTAATTATTTCTTCATAAAGCCCTACATTGGTTCTATCTAAAGAATCTATATTTGCCTGAAGTTCATTCAGTTTCCCATCTATTATATTTAGACGCAGCGGTAACTGTTCTTGTACCTGCCTATCCGTTATTTCTACCATTTTACGTTTAATATCGTCACCAAATATTATCTGATCCAATATAGAGGAGCCGAGTAATGCCATAAGAATAGCTATAAAAAGACGAAAAATAGCACTCAAACTCCATTTATTAAATTTGACCGTTAATATAATCTGTCTTTCTATTTGAATAACAATGGTTACAAATATAAACGATGACAATATACACCCCCAAAGTGGAGCATGAACATAACGCTGTGCAAAGCAAAAACCCGTGAAGCCCCACAATATAATCAATATCAATAAAGCCGCCGTGTACTTTTTCAACTGCTTATAACTCGCTTCACTACATTGAGAAAGTATCCTGCTATTCCAACCCGTCAGGAAACAGCCAAATTTAATCCACCACTTCATTATTAGTTATATTTTTAATTTCCTGAAGAGATAACGCCGCAAGCCCTTTCATAAATCCTCTTTCATAAGAAAGAAGCATACCAACCATATAAGGTTTCTCATTATTAAAATCATCCTCCATCCTATTCAACTCATCCATATGATGTTGTAATCTCTCCTTTTCCGCATTCAATTGATTTACAAGGTCAACTAATCCTGCCTGCGAACGTGAAGCTATATGAAACTCAACATTACGCAAATCATCTTCGTATTTAAGACGTACTTGATTAAACTTAATTCTTAAATCGCTCTTTATTATAGCCTTGTTCATCTCTTTATAGGACGTATCAGGATTTGAAAGCGCATCATCATATCCCTTTGTTTCATAGTCCTCCCTTAGATATCCATAAATTAAATCGATAGGCATGCCTGTACCATAACGAATAATAACAGAATCATTATTCTTATTAGGAGGAGTCTCATCTATAAAGTCCTCTTTTCGTATCTCAGGAATCTTTTCTTGTTCCGGCTGTTCAGAAACGCTATTATTAGCAGAATTACTCTTTTTGAAAAAATTAAAAAGTCCCATAAGTCATTATATATTACATATTAAATTTCAAATATCGGTACTGTGTATAACTTATGCCCTCTATTATGGCAGTCTTCACACAAGGTTACTAAATATTTATCTTGATAATCCCAAGGAGCAAATTTATTTCCCGTACTTTTATGAATATGATACTGTTTATGATGAACGACTAAATGTTTATCAGCATGGCAAATAGCGCATTTAAACTCATCACGCTGTATAATTTTAGCTCGCTTCTCTAACCATCTCTTATCAAAGAGAAGCTCTTTGTAAGAACCGTGAATATCACTCATACCATTTTTATTTTCGCTCCGTCGGCTCCGAAACAGACTTGTTTCACAAAGAAAGTAATACCCATATACACAAAAAACGTGGAGCCAGACCTGTCGCCCGTTCCACATTCTAAAGGCTCTCGCATCGCCCTGTTCGTCGAAACGAGCAACGTCGAAAGCCCCACGCCGATGTTATGTATAGCCCACCCTTTCCCGGCCCGCCGTTAGGTCACGGCAGAGGCCAGTCAGAGCTGTATAGATAAACATCCCACAGGGCGTTCACGTTGCCTTGTTTTTGACGAACAGTCTGAATTTGCGAGATTCTTAGAATGTCAAAACCAAAGCGTCCAGTAAACGCCGTTATGTATATGCGCCCCAACCGCCGCTCCACACGAGGAGTGTGGCTCCGGCGTGAGTGCATCGCAAAGATAAGGTTTTTATTTCAAATTCAGCCGCCTAAGCGTGATTTAAATCGGCCAGCGAGCCGTAGCCCTGTCTCTCGTGAGCCGAAGGGCCATTTCTCGCGAGCCGCCGCCCTATTTCTCACGAGCCGTAGGACTGTTTCTACGGGGCATAATATACAAATGATTATCAACGTGTTATTTGTGCGCCTTTTCCCGTCCTCCCCTACCCTTTCCCCGCCTTCCGAAAAGGCGATGGAGGACGGGCGGAAAACGCCGTCCAGATTGAAAAAATCCAAAACAGCCCCGAGAAGCGCGGGATTTTTCCTAATTTCGCGCCGATTAACGACAACAAGCTATAGCACAATGAATCAGATACGTTCCGTATGCGTGTACAGCGCCTCAAGCACGAAGGTTGACCCGCTCTATTTCGAAGCGGCCGAGCGGCTCGGCCAGTTGCTCGCCGAACGGCACATCCGCTTGGTCAACGGGGCGGGAAGCATCGGGCTGATGCGCGCGGTGGCCGACGCCGTGCTCCGGAACGGGGGCGAGGCGACGGGGGTGATTCCCCGCTTCATGGTGGAGCAGAACTGGCACCACAGGGGCATGACGGAGCTGATAGAGGTGGCCTCGATGCACGAGCGCAAGCAGAAGATGGCCGACCTGAGCGACGCGGTCATCGCCCTGCCCGGAGGGTGCGGCACACTGGAGGAGCTGCTCGAAATCATCACGTGGAAGCAACTGGGCCTCTACCTCAACCCGATTATCATCCTCAACGTCAACGGGTTCTTCGACTCGCTGCTGAATATGCTGGGCCGGGCCATCGAGGAGAACTTCATGCGCCGTCAGCACGGGGAGATATGGAGGGTGGCCCGCACGCCGGAGGAGGCGGTGGAGCTGCTCTATACCACGCCCACGTGGGACGTGTCCATCCGTAAATTTGCGGCGATATGACGGGCGCGAAGGACACGACGGCTCTCTTCCCGTCCGGACAGAAGGCCCCGGCGGACAGCCTGAGCCTAGCGGAACGCTACACCGCGGAAGAATCCGCCCCGGGCTTCGAGGGGACTCCTCTGCCCTACTCTCCCCGGACGGACGACGCCATCTCGCTGACGCTGCTGGCGTGCTTCTTCCTCTCTTCCGTCGCCCTGTACAGGGGAAAGAGGTTCCTGACGCAGCAGATGAAGGACTTCATGCTCCACCGCGAGCGGAACAGCATCTTCGACAGCTCTACCGCTTCCGACGTGCGCTACCTCATCGTGCTCGTGGCTCAGACGTGCGTGCTCTCCGGAATCACGTT
Organism: uncultured Bacteroides sp.; assembly: GCA_949285075.1. Lineage (GTDB taxonomy): Bacteria > Bacteroidota > Bacteroidia > Bacteroidales > Bacteroidaceae > Bacteroides. Next base: position 72,646 of record CASDXF010000005.1, read on the forward strand.
CTTCAACTATTTTCACGACGTCCGCCCGGAGCTGATGGAACAAGCCTCCCCCCTCACCCTGCTGTGCGTCTACGTCGGGGCCTGCTTCGCCTACTTCCTTTTCAAGTGGGTCAGCTACATGGCCATCGGTTGGATTTTTCTTGACAGCACGAAGACGAAAATCTGGCTAGAGTCTTATTTCACACTCATTTATTACGTAGGTTTCGCACTGTTTCCGCTCGTTCTTTTCCTCGTTTATTTCGATTTATCATTGGCCGGACTGCTCGTTATCGGGGCCTTGATTCTAATTTTTACTAAAATATTAATGTTTTATAAATGGGTAAAGCTTTTTTTCCATCAGTTTGCTACGCTCTTCCTTTTAATTTTGTACTTTTGCGCTCTCGAAATAGTCCCGTGTCTACTGCTATACCGGGGATTAGCGAGAATTAACGATTTTGTCTAATAAAATTTTAGGACATTGAAAATTAAGAAAGTATTAGTGTCGCAGCCCAAGCCTGCGTCAGAAAAGTCTCCTTATTATGATATAGCCGAGAAGTATGGCGTGAAAATCGACTTCCGGCCTTTCATTAAAGTGGAAAGTCTTTCAGCGAGGGAATTTCGGCAACAGAAGATTTCGATTCTCGACCATACGGCCGTGATATTCACCTCGCGCCACGCGATAGACCATTTCTTCCATCTGTGCACTGAGCTTCGCGTCACCGTCCCGGAAACGATGAAATACTTCTGCGTAACCGAAGCGGTGGCTCTCTACATACAGAAATACGTGCAGTATCGCAAGCGGAAGATATTCTTCGGGACTACCGGCAAGATAGAAGACCTGATTCCGGCTATCACGAAGCACAAGACCGAGAAGTATCTGGTTCCCATGTCGGACGTGCACAACGACGACGTGAAAAACCTGCTCGACAAGCACCGCATCACGCATACGGAGGCGGTGATGTACCGCACGGTGAGCAACGACTTCACCCCGGAAGAGAAGTTCGACTACGACATGCTGGTGTTCTTCAGCCCCGCCGGAGTGTCTTCGCTGAAAAAGAACTTCCCCGACTTCGACCAGAAGGACATCAAAATTGGTACCTTCGGCTCGACCACGGCGCAGGCCGTACGCGACGCCGGGCTTCGGCTAGACCTTGAGGCTCCTACCGTGCAGGCTCCTTCCATGACGGCGGCTCTTGATATGTTCATCAAGGAAAACAATAAGTAAGCGAAAAGTGGACTATACCTTTCGTAAGGCCGAAAGGCTAAGCAGCAAAATCATAATCGGAAAGATGTTCGCGGGTGGCTTCTCCAAGTCATTCACCATCTTTCCGATACGTGTTGTATATATGCCCCTCGAACAGGGGGAAGCCCCGGCCGCCATCCTCGTCAGCGTCTCGAAGCGGAGGTTCAAGCGGGCCGTGGAGCGCAACAGGGTGAAACGGCAGCTGCGCGAGGTCTACCGAAGAAACAAGCATCTGCTGACCGACGAGCTGCAACGCCGGGAGCAGCGGCTCGCCATCGCCTTCATCTACCTCTCGGACGAGCTGTTCGCCACCGCCGAACTGGAGAACGGGATGAAAACGGCGCTACAGCGCATCTCGGAAAAACTGTTTCCATGACTCCCCTCGCCCGCCGCATAGCCGTCATGGGCGGAAAAGCAGGAAACGCCGTAAAAAGATTCCTTTCGCTTCTGCTGCTAATGCCCATCTACTTCTACCGCTCGTGCATCTCGCCCTTCACGCCCGCCTCGTGCCGGTTCACGCCCACCTGCTCCGCGTACGCGGTGGAGGCCATAAAGAAACACGGCCCCTTCAAGGGACTTTACTTGGCGATACGGCGCATCCTGCGATGCCATCCGTGGGGAGGCTCCGGATACGACCCCGTGCCTTAGCCCAGATAACGAGATGAGAACGATTCCCGACATACTGGACATTCACACGCACCGCCCGGAGAACGGCTCAAGGGCGATTGTAAGCTATTCCCCGCTCAACCGCTTTACGCCCGAAGCCTGCCTATGTTCGGTAGGCGCGCATCCGTGGGAGCTGACCGAGGAGAACGCGGAAGCGCTGTGGAACAAGGTAAGGGAACTCTGCGCCTCGCGGCCGGTAGCAGCCATCGGAGAGACGGGACTGGACAAGCTGTCGCCCGCCCCTATGGAGCTGCAACTGTCTCTCTTCCGGAGGCACGTCGAGCTGTCCGAAACCCTCAGGCTACCCCTCATCATCCATTGCGTGAGGGCGATGGAGGAGCTGCTGAGCGTGAAAAAAGAGTCTCGGGCGACACGGCCGTGGATTTGGCACGGCTTCCGCGGAAAGCCGGAACAGGCGAGGCAGCTGCTAAGGCAGGGACTTTACCTCTCCTTCGGCGAACGCTACTCGGAAGAGGCGATGAGGGCGACCCCGGCGGAACGGCTGTTCATCGAGACGGACGAGAGCGCGCTCGACATCGAGGCCATCCTGCGCCGGGCGGCGGAAATACGGGAGACGGAAGTGGAGATGCTGCGAAAAACAATCCGGGAAAATATACGGAACGTCTTTTTCAGCGCATAAAAGTTGTTCCTTAGAAGAAAGAGTCGTACTTTTGCCCCAAAAGGATAATTATTGTCTAACTATTAAATAATAAGAATTAGTATAGTACGATGAACTTTGTAGAAGAATTAAGATGGCGCGGCATGTTGCAGGACATGATGCCGGGAACGGAAGAACTACTGGCCAAAGAACAGGTAACCGCTTATATCGGCTTCGACCCTACCGCCGACTCGCTGCACATCGGCCATCTTTGCAGCGTAATGATATTACGCCATTTTCAGCGTTGCGGACATAAACCGTTAGTCCTGATAGGCGGAGCCACGGGAATGATTGGAGACCCCTCGGGCAAGTCGGCGGAACGCAATCTGCTGAACGAGGAAACGTTGCGCCGCAACATGGAAGGAATGAAGAAGCAGCTCAGCAAGTTTCTCGACTTCGACTCCGACGCCCCCAATCACGCGGAAATGGTGAACAACTACGACTGGATGAAGAACTACACCTTCCTTGACTTCGCGAGAGAGGTGGGCAAGCACATCACCGTAAACTATATGATGGCTAAAGACTCGGTAAAAAGACGCCTGAACGGAGAGGCCCGCGACGGACTGTCGTTCACCGAATTCACCTACCAGCTGCTGCAAGGCTACGACTTCCTCCACCTCTACGAGACGAAGGGATGCAAGCTGCAAATGGGAGGCTCAGACCAATGGGGAAACATCACCACCGGAGCGGAGCTGATTCGCCGTACCAACGGAGGGGAAGTGTTCGCACTGACCTGCCCGCTAATCACGAAGGCCGACGGAGGCAAGTTCGGCAAGACCGAGTCTGGAAACATCTGGCTGGACCCGAGATATACCTCACCCTACAAGTTCTATCAGTTCTGGCTCAACGTCAGCGACGAAGACGCGGAACGCTACATCAAGATATTCACCTCCATCGACAAGGAAGAAATCGACGCCCTAATCGCGGAACACCACGAAGCCCCGCACCTGCGCGTCCTGCAAAAGCGGTTGGCGAAAGAGGTAACCGTCATGGTACATTCCGAAGAGGATTACAACGCGGCGGTAGACGCTTCCAACATCCTGTTCGGCAACGCCACTTCCGAAGCCCTGCATAAGCTAGACGAAAACACCTTGTTGGCCGTGTTCGAGGGAGTTCCACAGTTCGAGGTTTCCCGTGACGCGCTGTCGGAAGGCGTAAAGGCGGTAGACCTGCTCGCCGAGCACGCCGCGGTATTCGCCTCAAAGGGCGAGATGCGCAAGATGGTTCAAGGCGGAGGCGTTTCGCTCAACAAGGAAAAGCTGACCGCTTTCGACCAGATGATTACGGCCGCCGACCTGCTGAACGACAAGTACCTGCTTGTTCAGCGCGGCAAGAAGAACTACTATCTGCTGATTGCGAAATAAAAAAGCCTTTCCGGTTTTTGCCATAAGTGGCCGCTAAACATTGTCCGGAGTTCTAAAGAGACCCGACGAGTTTAGCGGCCATTCTGTTTATAAGCGTCTTCACCGGAGAGATTACGAAGCTACGCATCGGCGGATAACAGGCTGTTTCTCCGGCTCATTACACCTACAACGCCCCGGTTCATCGCGGCAACGATTGGGTAAAGAACTCGTTCATCTTCCGCAACGCCATGCCGATGTACTTCGGGTTGTCATAAAGGTCGAAGTGCCCCGCGCCGTCAATGACGTATAGCTCCTTCGGACCGTTGGAAAGCTCCACCGCCATAGTCCAATAACCGTTTTTAAAACTTACTTTCCGTTTCATTTTGATAATCCGTTTTACAACACCGCGAAGGTAGGCGGAAAGCGTACCCCCTTCTGTATACAAATCTTCGGTTGCGCTACCAATTCTTACGGAACGGCATGAAATGCGGAAACAATGGCTTAACTTCGCGCCAAAAGAAAGGAGAACATGTTATGAACGAGTTGCTTAAGGCCCATACGATTTACGACTACAACGAATGGGCGGGCGTAGAGACCCGGCATCCGCTGGCCGGATTCATCGACTTCTCTACGGTGGCCCCCCTGCGCCACGCCCGCAAGTTCTACGGCTTCTACGCCGTGTTCCTGAAAGACGCGAAATGCGGCGAGCTGCGCTACGGACGGCAGCGTTACGATTATCAGGACGGGACGCTGATATTCGTCGCTCCCGGACAGACGTTCGGGGCGGAAGACGACGGCACGGTGTTTCAACCCACGGGCTACCTGCTGATGTTTCACCCCGACCTGCTCAGGAACACTCCACTGGGCGGACAGATAAAGGACTACACCTTCTTTTCCTACGAGACCAACGAGGCCCTGCACCTCAGCGCGGAAGAGCGGCAAATCGTCATGGACTGCTTCCGCAAGATACAGTACGAGCTGAACCACGCCATAGACAAGCACAGCAAGGCGCTAATCGTAGACAGCGTGAAGATGCTGCTCGACTACTGCACCCGATTCTACGACCGCCAGTTCGTCACGCGCGACAACGCGAACAAGGACATTCTCGTCCGCTTCGAGCGGCTGCTGAACGACTACTTCGCGGCCGGAAAAGCGGAATCGGAGGGACTGCCCACCGTGCAATACTGCGCCGACGCCCTGCACCTCTCCTACAACTACTTCTGCGACCTGATTCGGAAGGAGACGGGAGTCACGGCGTTAGGGCACATACACGATAAGGTAATAGACATCGCCAAGACGCAAATCGTATCGAGCGGAAGAACCATCAGCGAGATAGCGTACCGATTGGGATTCCAATACTCCCAACACTTCACGCGGCTATTCAAGAAAAAGGTAGGCTGCACGCCGAACACGTACCGCGCGCAGATGATTTCGTGAAGCAGTCTTAAAAACAGCCCTACGGCTCGCGAGCCGCCGCCCTGCCTCTCGCGACAGACGGCCCTTCGGCACACGACAGACAGCCCTACGCCTCATGAGACTCTTCAAATGCGGTAGATAAGCGATTCCGTAGCAATGTTTTCGCCTTCTTTTTTGCAAGTTTAGCGTTTTCTTGATAACTTGCCCCCGCATTTCTTCTGCGTTCTGTTGAATACACTAATTATACAGCAACCAAAGATTCAAGCAAACTCTTAAAAATTACCTTTTAACTGATTATATCTTATGAAACTGCCCGTTTTTCTATCGACAGTCGCCTGTCTTTTTTCCGCGTTGCACTTTTGTTCCTGCACCGACTCCATGACCGTAACGTCGTTGGAATGCGAGGAACTGGTAAACCCGATAGCCATAGACAACCGTAGCCCGCACCTGAGCTGGACGCTAAGCTCCGAGACGCGGGGCGACCGCCAGACCGCCTATCAGGTACTGGCCGCCTCGGACGAGAGCCTGCTGACCGAAGAGAAGGCCGACCTGTGGAACTCCGGTAAGGTCGACTCGCGAGAGTCCGTCCGGATTCCCTATCAGGGGAAAGGACTGTCGTCCCGGAGCTTGGTGTACTGGAAAGTGCGCGTATGGGACAAGGACGACTCTCCGTCCGCTTGGAGCAACCCCGCGCGTTTCGGGGTGGGACTTCTGGAACCGGGCGACTGGACAGCGAAGTACATCGGAGCCGCGGAGAACGGAATGCGGTCTCCGGTACTCCGGAAGACCTTCCGTTGGGACGGCCACGCCGAGAACGCGTTCCTGCACGTCAATTCCTTAGGCTACCACGAGGTATGGCTCAACGGGCAGAAGGTGGGCGACGACGTGCTCAGCCCCGCCGTCTCGCAGTACGACAAGCGTTCCCTATCGGTGACTTACGACCTGAACGGCCTGCTGAAGGAGGGGGAGAACGACTTGGCGCTGTGGCTCGGCAAGGGCTGGTACCGCGAAGACCTACCGGGAGTAGTGCCCGGCGGACCGTTCGTCAGGGCGCAGATAGACGCGCGGAAGGCCGACCGCGCGTGGAGCACGCTCCTCGCCACGGACTCCACATGGCTCGCGAGCGAGAGCGCGTACACCTCCTTCGGCAGTTGGAGGCCGCATCAGTTCGGCGGAGAGATTCTCAACGCGAGCGGACTGTCGGACATGAGCAAGGCCGCGCTGGACACCGCCACGTGGAGGCCGGCGCGCGTGGCCGACATACCGAGCCACGCCACCTCGCCGCAGATGGCCGAGCCTAACCGCGTCGTGGCGAGCTTCCATCCGCTGTCGGTGCGCCAAGACAGTTTAGGGGCGTGGATTTTCGACATGGGGAAGAACCTCACGGGATGGACGAGCATCTCGTTCCCCAAACTGAAGAAAGGGCAGGAGATACGCATCGGCTACTGCGACTTTCTGGACAAGAAAGGCGAGTTCAGGGACGGACTGTACGAGGACTTCTACATCGCCTCCGGCAACGGAGAGGAGCGTTTCGTCAACAAGTTCAACTATAAGGCCTACCGCTACCTGAAGCTCTCCGGTCTGGATACTCCGCCGGCCCTTTCGGACGTTACCGCCCACCTGATTCGCACGGGATACTCCGGCAAGTCGGAATTCTCGTGCTCCGACAAGGACATGAACGCCATACACGACATGATACAGTACACCCTCGAATGCCTGACCCTCGGGGGCTACATGGTAGACTGCCCGCAGATAGAGCGGCTCGGCTACGGGGGAGACGGCAACGCCTCCACGCTGACCGCGCAGACCATGTTCAACCTCGCGCCCCTTTACAGAAACTGGATGCAGGCGTGGAGAGACAGCATGAAGGAGGACGGAAGCATGCCCCACACGGCGCCCAATCCGTACACCGCGGGCGGAGGCCCGTTCTGGTGCGGATTTATCGTGACCGCCTCGTGGCAAACCTACGTAGACTACGCCGACCGCACGCTGCTTGAACAGAGCTACCCGTACATGCGGCAATGGATGGCGTACGCCCAGTCCTACATGGTAGACGGACTCCTGAAGCGGTGGCCCGATACGGATTACAGGGGATGGTATCTCGGCGACTGGGCCACGCCCTCGGGCATCAACCAGACCGACCCGTCCTCGGTAGACTTGGTGAACAACTGCTTCCTTGCCGTCTGCTTCGACACGATGTCGAAGATAGCCGCCCTGCTCGGGGAAGAGACCGACAGCCGCCGCTACGCCTCCCGCGCCGGAGAGCTGAAGGCGTTAATCCACAAGACGTTCTATAACCCGGAGACGAAAACCTACGCCTCAGGCACGCAGATAGACTTGGTGTACCCGATGCTGGCGGGGGCAGTGCCCGAAGAGTGCAAGGGCGAGGTCATGGAGACCCTGCTCACCGTCACCCGCGAACGGTTCGGCGGGCATCTCGCCACCGGACTGGTGGGAGTTCCCGTCATCACCCAGTGGGCCACGGAGAGCGGAAACGCCGAACTGATGTACAGCATGCTCAAGCAGAGGGACTATCCCGGCTACCTCTACATGATAGACAACGGAGCCACCACGACATGGGAGCACTGGAACGGGGAACGGAGCCACATCCATAACTGTTATAACGGCATCGGCTCATGGTTCTACCAAGCCCTCGCCGGAATAGTGCCTGACGAGCGCTTCCCGGGCTACAGGCACGTGACCATCAAGCCTCAGTCCGTGAGCGGCGTTTCGTGGGTGAAGGCCGCGAAGGACACGCCGTACGGAAGGCTCGCGGTAGAGTGGGAGAGAGCGCGTGACGAGTTCCGCCTTTCCGTCTCCATCCCTGTCGGCTGCTCGGCTACCGTGTATCTGCCGAACGACCCGTCCCGACCCGTCGAGCTCGCCTCCGGACGGCACGACCTCAGCGTGAAGGCTCCGATTCCCAGTCACGGCACGCCCCCGGCGCTTTAAAGCCCTCGGCGAATGTCTGAAAAGCCCTATAAGGCGAGACTCACTCCGCGTCTCGCCTTTTCTTTTTCCTGAACTCCCTCGGCGTCATTCCCGTATATTGCCGGAAGACGCGGGAAAAGAACGACGGGTTCGGATAGTTCAGCCTTTCCGATATCTCGGTGACGGGAAGGGTAGTCGAGCGCAAAAGCAGCTTAGCCTCGCGCAGGATGAAGTCCGTCGCCCAGAAATGAAACGTATTTCCGGTGACAGTCTTCAGTACCCGCATCAGGTACTTGTCCGAGACGCACAGCTTATCGGCATAGAACAAGACGGAACGCTTCTCCTTATAATGCAGATGAAGCAGGAAGAAAAAGCGGTCGGTCAACTCCTCTTGCCGGGTGACCGATATCGATACGCCGCTGTTCAGATACAGCTCGTTGACTTCGAGCAGAAAGGAGAACAGCAGTCCTTCGACCACAAGCAGTCGCCCGCCGCTCTCCCGGTGGCGTTCCGCGATAAAGTCGTAGTATCCCTTCGCCATCCGGCGGTCCTTCTCCCTCAGCCACAGGCAGGGGTTGCTCCCTATGTACCTCGAAGTGTCCGCTTTCCGCAGCAAGGGAAAGTCGGACAGGAAATCGAACTCGAACCAGAGGTACTCGTACAGGAAGTCGTCCGTGCGCGACAATAGCCTGACCAGACGGTTAGGATACAGATATATCATCGTTCCGGAACACAGCGAGTATCTCTTCCCGCCAATTTCCACCACGGCCTTTCCCCTCAGGACAAGCGCCAAGAACACCTTATACAAAGGTGTCCGCGCCGCCTTCCCTTCCGGAAAGAACAGGGAGAGGTCTCCCTCGCAGGAGCATATCCTAAAGCTGTCTGTCGTATCTTTATCGGTTGTCATAAGCCCTAATATTTCACGCGAAAATACGACTTTGTCACTATCCGGACAATTCAGACATGGAAAAGGACAAAAAGATACAGCGAAATATCGTGAACTTCGCGGCGAAAATAAGAGTCAAATCGTCTATGGCAGAAAAATCCGCTAACTCTACACTTTATGTCCTGATTGTGGTTGGGACAATCTCGGCCTTCGGCCCGTTTGTAACCGACTTCTACCTGCCCGCCCTCCCCATGTTGGCGGAATACTTCCGCACTACGGCCTCGCTCGTACAACTCAGCCTGACCTTCAGCATGGTAGGACTGGCCGCCGGGCAACTGGTCATCGGCCCGTTGAGCGACAGATACGGCCGGAAAAAGCCCCTGATTGCCTCCCTTGTCCTATTCTGCGCGTCCACGGCGGGATGCCTGTACGCCCCAGACATCCACGGGTTCATTCTCTTCCGGCTGCTGCAAGGGCTGTCCGGAGCCGGCGGCGTAGTCGTCTCCAAATCCATCGCCACCGACCTTTACAAGGGAAAAGAGCTTACCCGCTTCTTCTCCATGCTCGGCTGCGTGCAAGGCCTCGCTCCCATCTGTGCGCCCGTACTGGGAGGCATCCTGTTGGAAGCGACCGACTGGAAAGGCATTTTCTGGATTCTGATATGCATAGGGCTATCGCTCATCGTGTCGCTGACGTTCTTTAAGGAATCCCTGAATGGCGACCAACGGCGTCAGAGCGGAGCGCTCTCCACCTTCCGGCAGTATGTCCCCGTATTCCGAAACGCCCGGTTCATGCGTTACGTACTGGTTCAGGCGTTCGCCATGGGGATGATGTTTACCTATATAGCCGCCTCCCCGTTCATCTTTCAGGAACACTTCCGCATGTCTCCGCTGGCGTATAGCCTCTGCTTCGGGGTCAACGCGTTAGGCATCATGGCGGGCAGCTTGGCCGTACCGCTGTTCCGCGACGCCGTCAGCGCGTTGCGCGCCGGAACCGCCGGTTTCGGCATCGTCAGCCTGCTTGTCGCCATGTCTCTCACCCTTTCCGCTTCCGTATGGTACGCCGAGCTCTCCCTCTTCATCCTCATGCTCTTCTTGGGGCTGATACTTCCCAGTTCCACCACGCTCGCGCTCGATTTGGAAAGAGACAACTCCGGAAGCGCCTCCGCGTTGCTCGGCTTCCTGATATTCCTGTTTGGCGGGATACTCTCTCCGCTAACCGGATTGGGAAACATGCTCTATACGACCAGCGCCATAATCATCGCCTGCTGTGCCGGAACATGGCTCTGCAACCACGGCTTGGTAAAATTGAGAAGTAAGAAGTAAGAAATAAGAAAAGAGAACCACGCCGCAAGACTTCTCCGTTTTCAATTCTCAATTCTCAATTTAACAGGTAGGGCAACGGCTCGCGAGAAACAGCCCCTCGGCTCGCGAGAAACAAGGCAGACTGAAAACTCTCCATGCCCCGCTACTCAGAAACTGTTCTGAATTTCTACAAAAGTTTTTCTTGGCTTAGCGTCTGTTTATAAAAACGGACAAAACCCGAAATTCCCCTCCAATATTATGTTAAATAAAGTACAGCTAAACGGTACTAAATCCCCATAAATCGCGCGTTTATGACACAAAGAAAAGAAAAGAAAAGAAAAATAAAGCCCCCTCTTAATCTCCCCCATGAGGGGGGGGAGAAAAAAGCAAATACGCTCACGCGATATGGAATGAAACTTGAGGAAGAGGAAGAAGAGGAAGAGAAGGAAAAGGAAAAAGGCGAACGTTACGTCATCTTCCCCGAAGGGAAGCGAACCTCCCCAGAAGCTGTTTTGAATTTATCGCCCAAAGCGCGCACGAAAACGGATGCATCAAGCTAAGAAAAACTTCTTGGAGAAATTCAAAACAGCTTCTCACTTTCGAGAGCGAAAGGGGTAGGGGAAGAGGAAGAATTCCCGTTTGTCTCCGTCTACTGTTAGTTTGTATAATTCAAGAAGTTAGCTGCCTACCGAGAAATAATTGCGAAAAAAGTTAGAAAAAATATCGCAAATAGTTTGCATGGTTAATATAAACCCTCTATATTTGCAGTGTCAATAAGCTTATAGACACAATAAACTAACTAACTTTATTAACAACAAAAACAAAACTATTCAACTATGGCAGTAATTTACAAACCATTCCAGTCTACACTGGAGACGAAAGAAAACAAGCGCCTGTTCTACCCCAGAGTGGTATTGACGGGCAACGTGACCACCGCGCAAATAGCGAAAGAAATCGCGGCGTACAGCTCGCTGACCTCAGGTGACGTGAAAAACGCGCTGGACAACCTCATCACGGTAATGGGACAGCACCTCCAGTCGTCCGAAAGCGTGACGCTCGACGGCCTCGGGACGTTCCGCCTGACGATGCGCTCCGCCGGAAACGGGGTGGAGACGGCCGAGGAGGTCACGGCCTCCCAAGCCACGCTGACGGTGCACTTCTCCCCGGCGACAACCAAGAACCTCGACCGCACGACGGCCACCCGCTCGATGGTGACGGGAGCACGCTGCGTGCGCGTGGATCAGGTCAGCGCGCCCGACGCGGGGGAACCGCTTCCGCCGGAAGAAGGGGGAGAGGAAGAGGACGACAATCAAGAGTCGCCCGACCCGATAGTGTAGCGCTCGAAACTAAACTAAACCGGACTAAACCGGACTAAACCGTAGACTTGACTCGCCGTAAGCGGCGGGAGGAGGTGTCAGCGCTTGACATCCCCTCAGGAGGGCGCATACTCCGCAACGACCCGGAGACGCTCCTCCACCGCCCTTCGACGTACTAACTGTTCTGACATTCTTAAACTATCACTCAAAAACTAACGACTTAACGAAAGGAGGTGTATACCGCGATGGCAATCAAGAAATCCGTATGGGATATCGTCCTAAAGGCGATAATCGCCGTGGCCTCGGCCATTCTCGGGGCCATAGGGGGCAGCGCGATGAACGTTCCCTGAGGAAATTGAGAATTAAAAATTAAAAAATTAGCGGTGAAGAGGCGGTCGTCCCGGCCCGCCGGAGGCGACCGCCTTCATCGCTAACGGCTAAACACAGATTACTAACAAATTCAAAAACTAAACTTATGACTCAAAAGACAAAGCCTAAGCGAGCGCTTGACCGGCGATGCCGGCTGGCGCTGCTGCTCGCCTGCCTCCCCTTCTGTTGGGGGCATGCGCAACAAAGTATCAGTCTGGACATTCCCCGTGTCGTTCCGGTCTCTCCAGAGGCGGCGATGATGGAAAAGTTCCAGTCCTACCCCATTGACCTGTGCACGGGCGTGCCGGAAGTCACCATCCCGCTATATAATATAGAAACGGGCGAGCTGACTATCCCCGTCACGCTAAGCTACCACGCCTCGGGCCTGAAGCCGAAGGAGCGCAGCGGACTGGCGGGCACGGGATGGACGCTGAATCTCGACCCTTCCATCAGCCGGCAGATTAACGGAGTCCGCGACGAGGACAGGTACGGATGGTTCAACCGCTTCGACTCGTGGAACACCGTGCCCGTCGGACAGCAGGCACAGTACGAGTATTATACCAAGAAGCTCGACAACACTTACGACACTTATCCGGACAAGTTCACCTACAAGTTGCCCAATGGCGGCAGCTCGGGTTACTTCGACAACCAGTTCAGCCCGCTCCGGACCGCTCCTCGCACAAACGACAAGGTCGTGTTCGACGGGGCAAACCATATCGAAATTAAGGATGCCGAGGGCATACGCTACCGTTTCGGAGGAGAGTATGAAAAGACGGGCAACTACATCACCCGGTGGCTGTGCGAGGGTATCTACTCGCCCCGAAGCGGAGGAGCGTTGGCTACCTTCTCCTACGATACCCAACTGTTTCTGAGTAACCCCAACGAGTTCTATAACCTGAATGACCAGTTGATATTCGTCTCCCGTGACGACAACGACGACGAGGTAATCATGATTGACCAGAACAGCAATAACTACTATGAGCTGACGGCCAACAGCAGCGGCGAGGACGCGGAACCCCATCGCCGGGTCATCCTTCCTTCGGAAACGGAGACCAACTACACGCCCAGTCCGCATTATCTTCCCGGAGAGATTACGCTCTCCCGACTGCAAGAGGTACGTTTCAAGGGGAACAAATTGAGCGTGTACTACGGAGCCACCGGAGAAGTGCCGAACAACAGCGACGTGTACGACCGCATCGAGGTACGTAACGAGGATGGCGAGCTTGTACGGCTCATCAAGTTCCACATTACGCCCTACAACGACAAAACCTCGCTGACAAAGCTCGACTCGGTAGTCATTTCCGCTCCGGGAACGAAAGACCGCATTTACCGTTTCGCTTACTACGACTCTTACGCCGTTCCTTCCATCTACACCACGAACGTGGATCATTGGGGCTTCTGCAACGGGCCGGAGGGGAGCGAACTGCATACCATCCCCAGTATACGTCAGAAGGTCAAATTAGACCGTAGCGGACTCGGTAGCTCCGTATGGCAGACGGTACATTACGAGGGGATCAGCCGCGAACCGAACGCCACCGCCACCCGCTACGGCGTTCTCTGGGAGGTGACCGACCCGCTCGGCGCGCGTACCCGGTTCACCTACGAGGGCAACGCGGCGGCTTTCCGCGACAACTCGAAGGACAAGAGCCGCCGGGACTACCTCCACCCCGTAGGCGGCCTGCGCGTCAGCCAGACGGAAGTCTACGATCCCCGCAGCGGGCGCAGGACACGACGGCTGTACCGCTACGGACTGACCCGGGAGAAGGACCGGACGTACGAGCCGATATGGGGCGGCGGAGCCGTCAAGCACCTCGTGACGCAGCGCGACTACTATTCGGAAATGGAAGTGTACGCACATGACCCGTACAATCTGTTCCACTGGCAGGAACACGCCGCGGTCTATCATTCCATGCCGGTGTCCGACATCAGCTTCAACGGCGGCTCTGCGGTGATGTACAACGTGGTCGAGGAGTCCGTCCGAGGCGAGGGCGGCGACTACCCGCAATATAAGAATATGTACTACTACGACGTACGCACCCACGACTTCGAGGACGCGCTGACATGGAGCGACAGCGACCCGCACGGCTCCGTAATGGAACTGCTGGCCGAAGGCGATTCGGAAGAGATAGCGTCCCTGCTCCGGCCCGAACCTTACAGCTATCCCGAACCCTCCGACGACTTCGGGCAGGGAGGGAGCGACCAGATGAACGGCGCATTGCTGATGACCGACCACTACCTCGGCGGGCGGCTTCAGGAGAGTCGGGAAAACGTATATGAAAGGCATCACTTCTGGGCGAGCGAGACGGAGTTCACCGTTCCCGAACGGAAGATGATTATCTCCCTTGACGACTTTCTCGAAAACAACTACGAGGGCGACGTATTCACCACGCGCTCCTATATTGCCGACGTGTACTCGGTGCGCTCGCTGAAGGCTGAGGTCACTACCCGCTACTTCACCGACGAGGGCGACGACACGCTCAGGGTCCGCAAGGATTACGGTTACGGCTATGTATTCTCCGACCCGCACTCCCCGCTCAGCCCGACCCGCGTGGAGACGCTGACCGGTGACGGAAGGCTTTCCGCGGACGACTACGAGTATCTTGACGGCTATCCCGGCGTGCTGTCCATGCACCGCCACGTCGAGGAGGGAGACACGGTGGAGAGCAGGATACTTTTCCGCGAGAACACTCCGCTCCCCGAGAGGGTACAGTCGCGCGCGGGTTCAGCCCCTTACCGCGACGAGGTGGTGTACACCGCTTACGACGGCAACGGCAACCCGACGGAAATACGGGGAAAGGACGGCACTCCCGTCAGCTTCATCTGGAGTTACCGCAACCGGTTCCCAATCGCCAAGATAGAGAACGCCTCTATCGGCGAGATACACGCCGCTCTCGGGGATTCCGACCTCGACGATCTGGCGTCGGTAGCCAAGCCTGACGCGGCGGCGGTAAGCTCCATCAACGAGCTCCGGACACTCCTTCCCTCCGCCCGGGTGACTACCTACCTGTACGAGCCCCTGAACGGGGTGACGGAGATAACCGACCCGAACGGGACGGTATCGAAATTCGAGTACGACAGCCGCTCCCGACTGACGGAAAGCTCCTACATGGACGGGACGATGAAAGCCGTGCTCGGAAAGTGGGTCTACAACTGGTAAGCGGTTAGCTGATGATTAATGATTAATGATTAGTGATCCAATGCCTGACTCACCACTTAACATGACTACTTAAAACTCAAAAACTAACGGATTATGACACGCTTATTATTATCATTCATTCTGTCGCTACTCATGGCGACGGCCCTTTACGGGCAAAGCGGCGGAACCGGCCTCGGGGACGCCATCGATCTCGGCCGACAGACCGGGCCTTTCGACCTTCGGGTCTCCTACAACACCTCCGGGCTGAGCGACAACTACTCCTGTCCACGGAACACCGACCCGTCGGGAAAGGACGCGTACTTCCGCGTCGAGCTTGACAGCTCATATTACGTGAACGTGTATAACGAGACGGACTGGCTCGCGTGGACGAACGTGCACTGCCTCGACCTGTCCGGTAAGGAGATCCTACACGGAGCGGCGAGCCACTACGCCAACGGATACGCGCAGCTCGCGCTGCCGGCGGGAACCTTCCATATCGTGGTGGAGACCTCGGCGAGCCGCTACGGGGAGACGATCCCAGAGGGAGAGGTCAGCCTCCGGTTCCGGAGCGAACCGCGCCGTCAGGGAGAGGACTTCTCACGGCCCATCGACCTCGGAAGCTTCGGGGAGGCCTTCGAGATCAGACGAGACCAGACGGACTTCGTGGACTATCTGCTGGACTACGGGCTGACCGGAGACTGGATGACCGACGAGGCGAGAAGGGACATCGTGTACCGCTTCTCACTGACCGTACCCATGGAGGTGACGCTGAACAACGCCGGCTCGGGAGAAGGCCCGTACAACGCCCGCAACACCTACCGCACGACGCTGATGACCGCCGGAATGGACTCCATAGACAGGGCGGCGAGGTACGAGCTCATGCCGGGAGACTACTACATCTACACGTGGTGCCATCAGCGGGGAAACCCCGTCAACCTCGTCACCAACCTGTCCGGAACGCCGCTGCCCGAAGGGTCGGACAGCCGGTGGCCGATAAGCCTCGGAGAGCACGCCTCCGGATTCAACGCGTCCGCGAGCTACGACACAAGGCGGAGCCTCCGGAGCCAAAGCAACGCGAAGACGGGAAAGGAGGGCTACTTCAGCCTGACGCTCAACGCGCCCATGGAGGTGACGCTCGACTGCCTCGGCTCAGGGGTGGCCGACACTCACCTGAGCGTCAGCGACGAGGACCGGAAGAGGGTCGGGGAGAACGACGACACCGGCTCGGGAGAGAACCCGAGGCAGTCGAGGGTGTCTTTCCCGGCGCTCCCCGCCGGAACCTACCTGATTACCGTTGACGGGGCCACCGACGGAGAGGTAAGGCTCAACGCCTCGGGAAGGACGCTCGGGGAGCCGGGAGACCTGCTGATTACCGCCATAGATATCGGGAGCAGGGCCGGAGGATTCACCTTCTCCGACACCCGGAACACCGCCGGGGGATACACGGACGCTTACCGGGGAACACCCGCCAACGACGTGTTCTACCGGCTGACGCTGACCGCCCAGATGCCCGTCGAGATTTCCCACGGGGGGTCGGAGGTCAAGGAGACGCGGATGACCCTGTTAGCCAGCGACGGAGTGACGGTTCTCCGGAGCGGGGAAGGATACCTCGACATTCCCGATATGCCCGCGGGCACCTACTACATCGTTTCCGAGGGAGAGTCGGAGAACGGAATCATCACCACGACGGTTACCGCCACCGGGGAGACCGGACCCCTGACCATGACGGAGAGCGTTCCCTACACGCTCGCCTTCACGCCGACGGTGGCGAGCGACGACGCGGCGACGCTCGGGGACGGAGAGGCGCGCCACGAGGCGCAGTACTATGACGCGTTCGGAAACCCCGAGCAGCTCGTGGAGCTCGGCGTGTCACCCTACGGGGCGGGCCTGTACACCCTTCAGGAATACGACGCGCTGAACCGGGAGGTACGCTCGTGGCTGCCCGTGACGCTGGAGGGAGAGAAGGGCGCGAGGGCCAATCCCGACGTCCTGAGGGAGGCGGCCCGCTCCTTCGCCCCCTACGGGAGCGACGGAAGGCCTTACTCGGAGAAGGTGTACGGCAACTCGGCGCTGGACGAGGTGCTGAGGGAGTACGGTCCGGGAGAGGACTGGAAGCGCGGGGAAAGGCCGGTAAGGACCGACCGGATGACGAACCGGCGGGGAGACGGCCGACTTTCCGCCCGGGCGTACGGCGTGGAGGGAAACTCGCTGACCTGCTCCGGGGAGTATCCGGCGGGGAGGCTGAGCGTGGTCCGCGCGACCGACGAGGACGGCAACGAGACCTACGAGTTCAGGGACGCCGCGCTTGACCGGGTCGTGCTGAGCCGTCAGGTGAACGGCGACGAGCTTCACGACACCTACACGGTGTACGACGGCTTCGGCAACGTACGCTTCGTCCTTCCGCCCGCCGCGGCCGACGCGCTGAGCGCCGAGGGCTCATGGAGCGGGGACGGCGAAGTCTTGAAGAAATACGCCTACGTCTACCGCTACGACGACCGCAACCGTATGGTCTACAAGCGGCTGCCCGGAGCGGAGCCGATATACACGGTGTACGACGCCGCGGACCGGCCCGTATTCACGCAGGACGGAGACCGGAGGGAGAAAGGGGAATGGACGTTCAACATAGTGGACGCCTTCAACCGGACTGTATTGACGGGAACGTGCAAGAACGTGTTGGACTACACGGCCAACCCGCTCGGCGAATCGGTCGTGACGGCGGAATGGGCGAGCGCCACGAACGCCCTGAAGGGATACGCGGTGACCGGCGTCGCCCTGACAAGCCCGACGGTACAGGCGGCGAACTATTACGACCATTACGGGTTTCTGGGACTGAACGGCATCCCGAATGACGCGACTACCGCTTACGGAGCGGTTGAAGGCTACGGCGAACGCTACGCCGGCGGCTGCAAGGGACAGCTGACGGGCGTTTGGCGGGCCAGTCTCGGGGACGGAAGCCTGCCGGCCTACGACGTAAGCTACTACGATAACCGCTACCGTATGGTTCAGCGGAGAGGCATCAACGGAAGCGGGGAGCGGACAGCCACCTATACGGCCTACAGCTTCACCGGACAGCCGCTGAGGGTCAAGAGGACGCGGGGAGCGGACACGGAAACGCTGACCTACGCCTACGACAACGCCGACAGGCTGCTGACGGTGGACTATAGCCTGAACGGAGCGGCGGAGGAGAGGCTCGTCGATAACGTCTACGACGAGATAGGCCGCCTCATTTCCGAGCGGCGCAACGGAAACGCCAAGCTGAAGACGGACTACGCCTATAACGTCCGCTCGTGGATTACGGGAATAAACGGACCGCTCTTCACCCAGACGCTCCGCTATCAGGAGAGCTTCGCCGGAAGCGAGCCGCGCTTCAACGGAAACATCAGCTGCGCGCAGTGGAAATCCGGGAACTCCACGGCAAGGAAGGGTTACCGCTTCGCCTACGACGGCCTGAGCAGGATGACCAATGCCATTTACGGCGAGGGGGACGACATGGCGGCCAACGTCGACCGCTTCAACGAGCAAATTACGGGCTACGACAAGATGGGGAACATCCTCGGGCTGCTGCGCTACGGGCAGATTTCCTCCACCGGTTACGGCTTGGTGGATAACCTGAACCTGACGTATGACGGTAATCAACTGCTGGCCGTCCGTGACAACGCCACGAACGGTGTCTACGGCAACGGCATGGAATTTAAGGACGGGGCGAACGCCACGGTAGAGTACGAATACGACGCGAACGGCAACCTGACCAAAGATTTGAACAAGAATATTTCTGATATTGAATATAATTGCTTAAATTTGCCAAGTCAGGTAACGTTTGGTAACGGTAATGCCATTAAGTACGAGTACGCGGCGGACGGAACGAAACTCCGCGCCGTGCATACCGTTGACGGCAAGACCACGACGACGGACTACCGTGGCAACGCGGTCTATGAGAACGGCGAGCTGAAGATGCTGCTGAACGAAGCGGGGTACGTCAGTTTCCCCGACAGGAAGTTCCACTTCTACATCAAGGATCATCAGGGAAATGTACGTGTAGTGGCAGATGCCGAGGGTAATGTGGAAGAGGTGAACGACTACTATCCCTTCGGAGGGTTGATGTCGAGCGCCACGGCCAACGGCTTCCAACCGTACAAGTACAACGGGAAGGAGCTTGACCGCGAGGCGGGGCTTGATCTGTACGACTACGGGGCGAGGTTCTATGACCCGGCGATAGGACGGTTCATGACCGTGGATCCCCAGTCTGATAAACTCTATCCGTGGAGTCCATACGGATACTGCTTGAATAATCCGGTTAAATTGGTAGATCAGGATGGAGAACTTCCCGTAATCTTGATACCTATCTTGAAAGGATTGGCGGGAGGAGTTATAGATTTCGGAGTTCAAATGGGCTTGAATATGGCACGAGGTGACGATTTTTCTGAGGCTTTTAATAATGTAGACTGGACAAGCGTCGGAGCGTCTGCAGTCAGTTTTGCGGTCGAAACTGGTTTTTCTACTGCTACAAAAGTGGCTGTTCAAGCTACGGCTATAACGTCGGATGCCGTGATGGATTATTCAATAGAAAATAAATTTGATTATTCAACTTTCTTAGGAGGAAATAAATCTATTGGAAAAACAATGACGGACGCTGCCGCATCTACTTTACCGGGATTGGGAGGTGACCGGCTAATTAAAGGATTTGACAAAGCCATTTCAAAAGATTTGTCCTCTAAAGGGGCTGCAACTTTGACTAAGGAGACCAAAAACGCAATGAGAAATGCCCAGAAATTGGTGAATAGCAAACAGTTCAAGACCG
Organism: uncultured Bacteroides sp.; assembly: GCA_949285075.1. Lineage (GTDB taxonomy): Bacteria > Bacteroidota > Bacteroidia > Bacteroidales > Bacteroidaceae > Bacteroides. The sequence goes on from CASDXF010000005.1 coordinate 92,691, forward strand.
GAGCAAATGTTGTTGAGTCAGCGGTAGGAGGTACTGCGGGAAAAATCGTGGAAGAGTTGAAAGAGGAGAAATTGAGACTGGAAGAATTAGAAAAATTAAAGAAACTAAACCCTTGATGAATTATGATAAAAAAAAGACCGACTGTCAATAAAGAACAGCCTCAATTGAGTAAGGGCTATATTATTTTTGCAACCATCGGTGGAATCATTCTTTTTATTGCGTTTGGATATACGGTAAGAATGTGCGTGGGAATTAAAAAACATCCGCAATATACGATAGGGATTGTTACCAAGTTACATGAAGAAAGAACGCCTCCGGTTTTCGATTATGTATTCTTCGTAGATGGTATAATGTATGAAGGTAGTAAACATATGTCCATATCAAATATAGATTTTGAATGGGTTTATCCGGGTGATACCGTTTATGTCATTTATGAAGAAGGATGGCCGGAAAACAATGTATTAAAAAGAAAGAATAAAAATGGAAGTACTCCTCTTGTGTCACCAGTCAAAAGGTGATTCAAATGGGTGATAGAATTAATGCAATATTGTTTTAAACCGTAGGATTAGTCCCGATATAAATCTGTAAACAAATTTATATCGGGACTTTTTAATAAAATGCCTGACCAAAGATTTGAACAAGAATATTAGCGAAATAGCATAGATTGTTTAAATTTGCGGGCAAGATGACGTTTACGGGCGGAATATCAGGAAATAGGAACGATAAAAAAG
>CASDXF010000006.1 GCA_949285075.1 uncultured Bacteroides sp.
GTTCGTCAGATAGCCCGCTATCCTCCTCACGGAATCGGAAAAACATCCTCGAAAAGGACGCTCAAAATAAACCCGAGCAAAATGTAAACAGGCTCTAAGAATAAGAAAGACTCCGCCTCCTTCTCTGAGGCCCTGTGTTAAGATTCGCCGCGAAAGTAATGATTTGTTCCATAAATCGTTCGTGCTTTTTAAAAGAAAATCACATGATTAATGGACTTTGCCGCGACTTCATTGTTGTTTTTGTAGGTGTCGTTCTGCGACATCCATACATCTGTCGAGTGCCTCTTGTACATCAATCCGTGGAATCTTGTACAACGTCTGTTCGTTTCGTATACAAGATTCTCTCCTCCCCTTGACGATACGCTTTTCTGCCGTTGCGGTACCTCCGTCGCGTTCCGAAAGACTCGCCCCCTCGTTTATTATATCCGGTTTGTGAAAAAAGATCTTGCATAATTGGAAAAGTCTGAATATTTTCGCGAAAAGAGAGCCGAAAGCGCTAACTTTCGTAAAGGATTACATTAATTTAATAACTATTTACCAGAAAAAGTGAGACCCATGAAACATCTAAGTAGAAAGGCTTTTTTAAAAGCCGGATTAAACATCGCGTTTTGTTCGAGTTTTGCGCTTGGCGCAATGATGCTTTACGGTTGTTCCGAGGACGAAGAGGGTCCTCAGCCGGAGTCTTTGGATTCGCCTACCGGCAGTTCTGTCACCATTGGAGAAAATGGCAATATGCCTTCTAGCGGAGTAATCGTTTCCGAATACTCCGGTTCGCCCGAAGGCTATGACGTGAGCAAGGTGGTCGACGGTAATCTCGCCACTCCCTTCTCTATCGATAAGTCCACCTTTTATCTGATGTGGAAGGGCGACGAGGCGTCGGTGGTCAATTCTTACAGCATAGCTTCTTCCCAGAGTATTTACAAGGCTCCCAAAGGCTGGACGCTGCTTGGGTCGAACGACGAGGAGAGTTGGGTGACGCTAGACGATAAGAGCGGCGAAACCTTTCTCGGTCCTCGACAGGAGACCAAGAGCTATCGCATAGACAATACGGAGAAGTACACTTATTACAAGTTGGAAATTCTGGGTAACAATGGAGACTCGTCTACCGAAATCGCCGAATGGACTTTGAGCTTCACCGATTATTCCAAGCCTCATTCCGTTAACGTTTCCAATAACGATAATATGCCGTCAACGGGCGTATTGACCGCACAGTACTCCGACTATCCGGTGGGGGCGGATGTCAGCGCGGTAATTGACGGCAATGAGCGGACGAGTTATATAACGAGCCACGACAGTTTCTATCTGCTCTGGGAGGGAACCGAGGCCGCTAAGATTTGGATGTATGAGTTGACTTCGGCGGTGGATTCTCCAGAGAAAGACCCCAAGTCGTGGACTCTTTACGGCTCGGTGGACAATCAGGAATGGACCGTATTGGATACCCAGACTGACCAGAAGTTCAGCAGAAGGAACGAGACCTTGAGATACGAGATACCTGAGCAGAAGGCCGGAGTCTATTCTTATTACAAACTGGAGATAACGGACAATAACGGGGGCGACGCGACCCAAATAGCGGAATTTACTATCGGTTGCGAGATGCCTCACTCGGTAGAAGTATCCGTTGACGCTACCATGCCGACGGCGGGCGTGCTGACGGCCCAATACTCCGACTATCCGCTCGGGTCGGATATCGGCGCGGTGGTTGACGGTAACGACAGGACAAGCTACATCACCGGGCGCGACAAGTTCTACATATTGTGGGAAGGCTCCGAGGCTTGCGAGGCGTGGATGTACGTACTAACCTCTTCGGCAGAGTCCTCGGCGAACGACCCCATGTCGTGGAACTTCTACGCGTCGAACGATAACAAGGAATGGACGTTGCTGGACGCGCAGACTTATCAGAAGTTCAGCGAGAGGAGGCAGACTGTAAGATACCAGATTCCGGAAGAGAAGGTGGGAGCGTATAAGTATTACAAGTTGGAGATAACGGCCAATAACGGGGGAAACGAGACCCATATCGCGGAATATTCGCTGTACGTGTATCCTACTTCTTACGACGACCTTAGCGACAGGTTCAATTACATCACCAAGCACCCTACTGAAATAATGGGAACCAAGTTCGCCGACTTGGAGGTGAGGGAGGCCAGTCCCGAGCAGAAGGCTTGGCTTGAGGACCCGACGGAAGAGCCTAACCCGACGTCAGGAGCCGAGTTCAAGACGGAGTTCAACGTCAACCTTTACCCTTACGGTGAACCTAAGCCGACCGACATTAATCAACATGACTTAGGCGACTGCGGTGTTGTGGCCTCTTTCGCCGGGTTAGCCTATCAGTATCCCCGATACATCAAGGAATACCTTATCGAAGAGGTCAGCCCTACGCACTTTGTGGTCAACATGTTCGACCCGAGAGGGAAGGAAATAAAGGTGGCGGTGTCCAATAAGTTCCTGACCAAGCAAGGCTCTACCCAGAACATGCAGACCTCCGGAAAGGCGGTTTCGGGCGACAGCCGTCCCGCCAACTGGGGCACCGTGCTCGAAAAGGCGTTGATGAAATATCGCCAAGTCTATTTTGGAACCTCCGGTGTTGGAGGCGTGATGGGAGACAGGGCCTTACCGCCGTTCTTGGGCGTGGGAGATACGTTCAACGGAGCCGGATACAAGAGCTTTGCCCTGACAGCCGAGGAACTGGAACGGGTGTTCAAGGTCGCCTTGTCGAAAGGTGAGATTGTCACGGTGGGCTTCGTCGAGGTGGACGGCAGCAAGGACATTACCATAGAGGGAGACGCTAAGATTATCTTGAACCACGCTTTCACGGTGATGCAGACCGCTAAGCCTTCGTGCATGGCCGCTGTGCGTAATCCGTGGGGTACGTGGAGTGGCGCTCAGGATGGCATCGTGAATGTGCCCATGTCCGATTTGGTGGCCCGTTCCATCAACTTTATGGTCATTCGCCCGGGTAAAGCGGGAAGCGGGGCTTACGGGCCCGTCGGTACGAGACAGCCTTATCAGCCGCCCGTCCTTTCCGCTACGGCAAGGGCCGTGGATGACGCCCATTCCTTGTTCCGTATGCAGAACGGCGACTACTAAGTCCCGGTTGGTTCTGTGATTTTAAGGGATTAATATGTTTTTCCCCGATTCCGCAAGGAGGATAGCGACTATCCCGCAAAGCGGAATCGGGGAACTTGTTATGAAGGAGAGCGGTTGGAGACGGCTCTTCTTTCACTTGTCAGGTCGCCCTACGGCTTGTGAGAAACAGCCCTATTTCTCGTGAGCCGCTACCCTGTTTCTCATGAGCCATAGGGCTATTTCTCAAGCGAAAGGTAAAGAGTTGATTAACAAGCCGTTTAAGGCGGGAATGTTATGGCCGCATAGTTGTCTCCAACCAAGCGTCGCGCTTATTCTTGCCCGTAGACCTCGATGTCCCCTATACGCGCCGTTCCGTCCGCACCGGCGTGGCGCACGCTCAGGCGTACATAACGGCACTTCACGGGGGCGAGGTCTACGTCCGTCACGGCATCCTTGTTGTCCGTCTGACGGTCTGCGCAAGTCCATCGCTTGCCGTCCGCGCTCACCTCGATGAAGAAGTCTTTGGTGTTCAGCTGCTCGGGCAGCCCCGCGTTTCCGGCGTGGCGCACTACGTATCGGCTTATCAGGTACTCTTTCTTGAAATCAAGCTTAATCCACGCCTCTCCGTCGCCTTTAGAGACCCACGCGTGCTCCTCGCTCGGCGAGCCGTCGGCCGCGGCGGACGGAGCGGAGGCGGAGGGACTGGAGGTCACCTCCAGTTCAGGCAGCAGCGTCAGGTTGAACGGCAGGTGGTTCGCCCGGTTGTAGAGGTTGAAGAAGTGGTCGCCCCGGCAAATGACGATGTTGTCCGGCGAAAGCTCCTCCAACCGTTTCTTCAGGGCCACGATGTTGTCCGGCCCCATCTTCCACGACTCCCCCTGAGCGGAAAGGAAGATGGGCTTCGAGCCGTCGAAGGAGGCGATGGTATCTTTCCAGAAAGAGTAGATAACGTCCACCCCGTTGGCGTAGCATGGCAGGTTGGGAATGAAGGCGAGCCGCTGACCGCCGATGTAGGCGGGCACCTTGTACGGTCTCCGTTCCCAGTCCTGCTGCGTGAGGCCGTAGAGGTAGCGGCACTCCCGGGCGTAGGCGCTCATCTGCTCGGGGCTGACCTCGTCCCAGATGGTGATGGCCCGCAGTCCGCTCTTCTCCAGATAGCGTTGCGTGAGGCGGGCGTACGGGGTGAAGTCCGTGCCCGACGTGGCGTTCCACACGTAGTTGTGTGCGTCGTGGATAAGGGAATAGCCCATTCCCGACGGGCCCGAGGCAAAGAAATCGTTCGGGGTGGCGGTGCTGTAATAGTGGTTGAGCAGCCCCGGCCCGAAGTCCGCTAGCCCCGGACTGATGGTCCAGTTGATGGGGATGCCGCCCCTTCCCGCCTTGTCCCACAGCTCGGACATGGCGTGTTGGCAGTACTGCACGTTGTCGCCGTCGCTGAGGTAGATGGCCAGATAGATTTTGTTCTCCAACTTAGGCATCTTGGGCACCTCGGGGTACTTGACGGGCTGACGCATTCCGGCGTACACGGTAGCGTTCTCGTAGAAGTCGGACGGAATGGTGGACAGCCCGTACTCCGTGGCCAGTCCTATGCCGGAACGCTCCTCCGCATACCATCCCGTGACGAGGCTCTCCCCCGGGCGCATATCCTTCAGGAACTTGCGCAGCACGGTACCCTCCTGCCACTTGCGGGCGTCGAGCCATACCACGGCGGCTCCCGTAGCCACGGCCAAGTCGCGCACGAATCCCCGTTGGGGAGGAAGGCTGACCAACAGGCGGTGAGTGCACCGGCTCCAATAGTGTTGGTAGAGGTACTCGTAAATCTCGCTCGCCTTCGTGTAGGGCAGACGGGTCAGGTCCTCGATGACGGGCAGCCGCACGCCCGCCTGCTTCAGGCGCTCGTACAGTGCGGGCGTGGCGGGGATGGCGCTTTTCAGTCCCGCCGCGGTAGAGGCCAGATTGAAGTAGTGCTCGCTCTTCGCCGGGTCGTACAGAATGATTCCCGCTATCTCGTCCTGATACTTGGCGATAAGGCCCGTGCAGTCCGCCGATTCATCCTCGCGTATGGAGAGGTTCAGCAGCCGGGGCCACTTGTATTTGCCCTCGCTGCCGTGCTCGAACAGAAAGACGCGGGGCCGCTTCCTGTTCACGATGCCTTGCAGGGCCAGTAGCGCCGTCTTGCTCTCGGTCGTGAGCTTGGCCTGCTTCATGTCCAGTCCGTCCAGTTGGGGAGCGGGCGTGGCGAAGCAGGGCAGTATCCGTCCTTTGGGCCAACAGAAGCCGCTGTCCGCCGGATGGCTGAAGTCTACGGGGATATGGCGGTTAACGCCTTGCGCCTTTGCCGCGGAGACGGAAAGGAGGGCGACGCCCGCTATCGCGAGGCATCGCCGGAAGAGTGTTCTCTGTGTCATGTTTGCAGTGTGTGTAGTAGCTGTGTGCGAATTGATGATTTCCTTACGACTTTCTCTTCCGTCCGTAGAAGAAGATGCAGTAGAGGCCTATCAGGACAAAGGGGACGCTGAGCCATTGGCCCATGTTGAGCGCCATGCTGTCCTCGAAGGTCACCTGATTCTCCTTCACGAACTCGACGAAGAAGCGGAAGGTAAAGATGTAGGTGAGGCAAAGCCCGAAGAAGAAGCCCCGGCGCACCCGCTTGCTGTACTTCTTATACAGATAAATCATGATGAAGAACAGGATGAGGTAAGCTATGGCCTCGTAGAGCTGTCCCGGATGGCGGGGAATCATGTCCTCCTGCTCGAAGATGAAGGCCCACGGCACGTCCGTCGGCTTACCGATGATTTCGGAGTTCATCAGGTTGGCCATGCGGATGCAGAAGGCGGTGGCGGGAGTGGCCACGGCCACCATGTCCAGTACGTCCATGTAGTGCATCTTCGTCTTGCGGCAGTATAGCCATAGGGCGATAATCAGTCCGATGGTTCCGCCGTGACTGGCGAGGCCTTGATAGCCGCTGAACTTCCACCCTCCGCCGGGCAGGAAGTGGATGGGGAGCACCATCTCGACGAGTCCCTTCCAACTGGTGAGGTAAGAGCCCGGGTCGTAGAACAGGCAGTGGCCGAGGCGCGAGCCTATCAGGATACCGATGAAACAGTAGATGAAGAGCGGGTCGAACAGCTTGTCGTCTATCTTCTTGTCCCGGTACTGGTAGCGCACGATGAAGTAAGCGAGGAACAGCCCTATGGCCCACAGCAGGCCGTAGTAGCGGACGGAGATTACGCCGAACAGCTTGAACATCTCCGGGTCCGGATTCCAGTTGATGTAGAGTAATTGCGTGTACATTGCTTGGATAATGTTTAGTGGTTTGGTTGTTTGAATTTCTCGGCTACCTTGCGGTAGGTGGGGATGGCTACCCCGTGCGCCTCCGCCATCTCGATGAGGTCGAACAGCAGGCCCTGTATCTCCGACTCGTGTCCCCGCGCCAAGTCCTTCTGCATGGAGGCCGTGCTCTCGGGGTCGAGGTTGTCGATAACCTTCAGGTTATACGTTACGGGGTCTTGCGGGTACTCCACGCCCAAGCGCCGGCCCAGTTCGGCGCTCTCCCTCGACAGGCCGACGAAGGTGTCGCGTATCTCGCCCGGCTTCTGCACCTCGCCCATCGGCACGTCGTAGTACGCTCCGGTGACGGCCATCGCCGAGATGAACGACCATTTGATGAAGGTATCCCGGTTGATGTCCGGCGAGATTTCGGCCTTGATGCCGCTTTCCTGCAAGTCGTTCTGCACGGCTTCCAGTGTCTCACGGGAAACGGCCGTACCCCGATGCGCCCCGTAGACGAGGCGGAATATCTTGCCCATCTGAGTGATTTCGCCCGGAGCGGAGACGAAGCCCACGATGTAGATGCAGCCGTCGAGCACCGTCACGCCGGGCGTGAGGCGCTGGATGCGCGGCCCCGTGCCGTAGACGTTCAGGATGGGGATGACCACCGTGCGCTCGTGGGCGGCCCGGCGGATAAGGTCGGTTATGGAGCTGATGGAGTAGCCCTTGACGCAGACGAAGATTACGTCCGCCTTGCCCCGGTACTCCTCGGCCGTGCAGACGGGTACGCGTAGCGTGTGCTCGCCCTTCAAGTCCGACTTCAGCCTGAGGCCGCGGGCTTGCATGGCTTGCAAATGCGCTCCCCGGGCGACGCAGGTCACGTCCTTCCCGGCGAGGGCGAGGAATGCGGCGATGCTTCCGCCCACTCCTCCGGTTCCTGCTATGAGATAGTTCATAAGCTTTAAGTTTTTTGAACTGTAAAGGAATGCTTGACAGTTCCTTTCTCATATAGTTCTTTTTCTAAATACATTGTTTTTCAATATGTAGACAGATAAACAGCCTTTCGTTGGGCTGATAGAGTATTATTTCACTTTTCTCTTTCATGATGCGTAGCGTTAGGATTGCCGGAGCTTTTGGAGAATTGCGCCCAAATGATGATAAGGGCTTGCGGGATGAACAACCAAAAGCCTGATACGGGAACGACGGCGCAGCCGATGAGCGAGATGGCGAGCAGGGTATATCCCAGAAAAGGGGGAGCGGGACGTCCGCTTTGTCTGATGTAGCGGCTCAGGCATTCTCCCAATAGGATAAGCAGCGCGCCGACTATCAGAAACCAGAAGGCGAGGGCACGTCCGGTATCCGAAAGGACATTGACGAGCCCGTCCGCCAACATGCTTTTATATTGTGTCCCGAAGTTCGCTAGAGCCACACCGATGTGGAGCACTCCGGTAAGGGATAGCAAGAGTCCGCTGTATCTCCAAAGTTTCATACGGTTATTGCGGTGTCGTTTACACGTTAAACCGGAAGTGCATGATGTCGCCGTCCTGAACCACGTAATCCTTGCCCTCCACGCCGAGCTTGCCGGCCTCCTTGACCGCGGCCTCGGAGCCGTAGGCGATGAAGTCGTCGTACTTGATGACCTCGGCCCGGATGAAGCCCTTCTCGAAGTCGGTGTGGATGACTCCGGCGCACTGGGGAGCCTTCCAGCCCTTGCGGTAGGTCCACGCCTTGACCTCCATCTCGCCGGCGGTGAAGAAGGTCTCAAGGTCGAGCAGCTTGTAGGCCGACTTGATGAGGCGTGACACGCCCGACTCTTCCAACCCTACCTCGGCGAGGAATAGCTGGCGGTCTTCGTACGTCTCCAGTTCGGCGATGTCGGCCTCGGTCTTGGCGGCCACGACCAGAATCTCGGCGTTCTCTCCCCGCACGGCCTCGCGCACCATGTCGACGTAGCGGTTGCCCGTGGCGGCGCTGGCCTCATCGACGTTGCAGACATACATCACCGGCTTACTGGTGAGCAAGAACAGCTCGCAGGCTATCTTCTGCTCGTCCTTCGTCTCGAAGGTGACGGTGCGGGCCGACTTGCCCTGCTCCAACGCCTCCTTGTAGCGGGCCAACACCTCGTAGGTCTGCTTGGCCACCTTGTCGCCGCCCGTCTGCGCCTGCTTCTGCACCTTCTGTATGCGGCTCTCCACCGTTTCGAGGTCTTTCAGCTGAAGCTCGTAGTCGATGATTTCCTTATCGCGCACGGGGTTGACGCTGCCGTCCACGTGGGTCACGTTCTCGTCGTCGAAGCAGCGCAGCACATGGATGATGGCGTCCGTCTCGCGGATGTTGGCAAGGAACTTGTTGCCCAGTCCTTCGCCCTTGCTCGCCCCCTTCACCAGTCCGGCGATGTCCACTATCTCGACGGTAGTGGGGACGATGCGTCCCGGATGAACCAGTTCGGCCAGACGGTTGAGCCGCTCGTCGGGCACGGTGATGACTCCCACGTTCGGTTCTATCGTACAGAAAGGAAAGTTTGCCGCCTGCGCCTTAGCGTTCGACAAACAGTTGAAAAGCGTCGACTTGCCTACGTTGGGCAGTCCGACGATACCACATTGAAGTGCCATATTCGTTTGCTATCTACTATTGTTACTTAATGTTCGTTTGAGGTTGCAAAACTAAGGAAAATCGGTGGAATAAGCGAAGGCGGGGCCGCTTTTCTCATTCCCGGACGCACGGGCGGGCGGCAGGTGGGGTGGGGAAGGGCTATTTCTCGCGAGCCGCCGCCCTATTTCTCGTGAGCCGTAGGGCTGTTTCTCACGAGAAATAGCCCGAGCTGACAAGTCGTTGTTAATCAGCGGTTTCAATACATAAGGGGCATGCGTAAAACCACACCCGGACTCAAGCTCTTCAATGAGGACTTTATATATGTCTTTTTCTATACCCACGAGCAAGGTGCCGACAGGAGCTATATCTATAACCGCAAGACGAAGAAAGGCTTCCTGCTAAAGAATGGCAAGCCTTTCGATATGTACTATTGCTTTGACCTCGTGGATAATGTCCTGCTTGCCGTTTGTTCGCCGGATGAAGGGCTATCCCGTTTCGTGGACCGCTCCCTGATGTCTCCCGAGGAGATTCACAAGATGGAGCAGGTGAAGGAAGACGATAATCCGGTAATCATTAAATACTATCTGAAGAGATGACCTTTTCTTGTACACCAGTCGCCCGATTCATGTACAGCGACGGAGAGGTTGTTGTACAAGAACGGCTTTAGATATTTAAACGTTTCCCCCAACCGTTTTTGACGAGCGAGGCGAGTTCCTTTCTTCCTTTTTTCTTGTTAGCGCATTGTAAACATGAGGATTCGCTAAAGGCTTGGGCGATATTTCGCTCCGAACGCTTGCTTTTTTCTTCGCTAATACCGACTTTTGCGGGGATAATGCGAATTAAAAGTATATAAGATGAAGAACATGAAACTGAAAGCAAGAAATCTGTGGAGCGTGACGGTCTGCGCGTTGGTCGCATCTCTCGCGGCGAGCTGCACGACCGCTCCCAAGCAGGCGGCGGATGCCGCGGGCGACATCGCTACGGACTCGTTGGAGATTGTAATGAGCCTGCACAAGAAGATTAAGCCCGAGTGCGTGGGCGCTTACAAGGCGGCGTTCGCCAAGTGCAAGGCCGCTACGGTTCAGGAAGAGGGCTGTCTGGACTACGGCTACTACCAGTCGCCCGAGGACAGCACCGAGTTCCTGATTTACGAGAACTGGGCGAACGAGGCCGCGTTAGCCCGCCACGGACAGACCGCTCACCTGAAGGAGTTGCAGGAGACGACGAAGGAGATGATTGAATCCCAGTCGGTCAAGAAGGTGTACGCCCTTCCGCAGCGGTAGGCCCTTGCGCTTCCCGCTTACGGCCCGGGGGTGAAGGGAGCGTCGTCGTCTCCCGTCCATCGGTAGAGCCGGAGCGTGGAGCTTTGCCGCCCGTCGGTTCCCTTGTCCGGATGGGAGATGTAGAACCATTCCCCTCCGACGGGGCACAGTCCGGTAGCGCCCCATGCGAAGCGCCATCCCCTCACTCCGCTCCGCTCGTCCCTCTTTCCCTCTTCGGCGAGAGGGAGCACAAGACCCTCAGCCCCGTCGGTGAATCCCTTCAGCGGTTCCCGTCGGGGCTTTCGGTTCAGGTCGACGGCGAACAGCGTATAGTTGGGGAAGTTCCGCTTGACGCCCTTGTACACGGCGCACAGCAGATATCCGCTGTCGGGGTCGTAGGCCAGATTCTGCACGCCGTAGGTCGTGTTGCCCGTGTAGGCGAAGTACCGCTCTTCCGGCCGCTCGGGGCCCGAGGTATGGATGTCCGCCTGCGACAGGGGCCGCTCGTAGCGTTTCCAGTCCTTGATGTCGTACGCCAGTATCGTCTGATAGTCGTTGTCCATGCGCGCAGTGTCGGCGTATACCCCGTAAGCCACGTATAGCTTGCGCCTTCCGTTCCGTTCTCCGGGCGACGGGGCGAACGCTACTCCGTCGATGCCCGAGCATCCGTAGCGGTGCGGCGTGTCGTGTCCGTCCGCGGTCTTTCCCGCTGCGTAGTAATCCTCCGTCACGGTCGGCAGATAGACGGTGGTCATTACGCCGTCCCGCTCGGCGTCCATGTCCGGCCGGGTAATCTTGTCCGGGTCGAAGATGGCGATGTAGAATCCCGAGCGTCGGGAGTCGTTCTTCATCCCACCCATTTCCCGCAGGATGCCTTTCCCTATGGCGTCGTTCTTGTATTCGAGCGAGCCGTACACCCTTCCGTCGTCGGGGCAGAGGGTGAGGCAGCCCAGATGCCCGGTCAGCCCCTTCACGCTCCCTATCAGGTTCCCTTTCAGGTCGGTCTTGATTAGCGTTGTGGTGAACGAGAAGCATACGAATCCCCTTTTCAGGTCAACTGCGACCCCCTGCACGTGAAACTTGTCCTGCGGTCCGGACTCGATGACGGCCGGAAGCGTTTCGGCGGGCAGCAACCTCGCTATTTGCTTGCTCGTCATGACGTTCCTCACCGCCTCCGTGCCCAACCGGTCGAGCAGTTGGCGGTAGTAGAGGCTGCCCGGCGACACGGGCTTGTCGGGGCTTTCCGTCCATCCCGTCCCGTTCATCGGCTCGTTGCGGTAGGCCATGTCCGTCGCCATCGACGCGTTGACTATGCTGTTGAAGGTGGCCTTCCTGCCCTTCGCCGTCAGTGGCCCGTCGTCTATCCGATCCCTTCTCAGGCCGATGGCGAAGTTCTGCGCGGTGGGCGGCTGCATCACCAGTACGAGCGGTGCGGCGCAGTTCCAGAACACCATCTGCGCTCCGGCCCATCCGTGGCCCGAGCCCATGCAGCCCCGGTTGGCCGCCATCAGCGAGGAGCGGTGTCCGGTCAGCGTGATGTTGTCCCAAAGGCATCCCGCCGACCACCGGTGATGAGGCTCACTGGAGGCGAGGTTCGTCTCCCCTTCGCCGTCCACGAAGGCGTTAGGCCCCGCCACGCCGGAGCCCACGACGAACTGGTGGCGGTGACGGTCGCCCCGGCACCGTTGGAACAGACACAGCTGTCCGCCCCGGATATGGTAGGCGTACCGCCGCCCTCCCGTAATCCGGGAGACCGGTTCGCGCGCTTCGAGGTCTTGCCCCGTGACGTACTTGCATCCGGCGGAGAGCTGCGCGCAGCAGTCAAAGTGCGTCGCGCTGACGTTCCGTATCCATGCGTTCTCTACGGCGGTCATGTCCACGAAGATGTCGGCGTGGCTTTCGTCGGCGAAGTATTCCCCCGTCGGATTCTCCCGCGAGCGCAGGGCCTCGTGCCTTCCCTTCACGCTTCTGTCGAATAGGCTCTTTCCGCTCAGGCGTTCCACTCCGCACCGGGCGATTCGTCCCTCGTAGGTATATTTGTAAACACTTCCTCCCCCGAACTCCGCTTGCAGGGCGTTGACGAGCGGAACGTCCAGTGTGATTTCGTCTCCCTCTACCTTCGTTATTTTCCTTTCAAACAGTAGGTCTCTGCTCCCCGGCTTCCACTGCTTGGTGCCGTTCATGTCCGCCTTTGCTCCCTCTCGCCTGAACCGCAGGAAAGCTTCTCTTGTGGTCTCTCCTTTCCTCGGCCTCGGAGCGATGGAGTCCATCCCCGTCTCGTGAATCCATTGTGCCGTGCTCGGCCGTCGGACTATCACGTCATCGCCCGCCTTGAAGCGCTTCTCCGCATTGTCCACATGGATAACGCGGGAGCCCGAAGGCACATATCGGTCGGTGATGGCGTAACGCTCCGACGCGGGGCGCGGCCGTACGTTACGGTTGCCCACCTCTATGACGGTGTACTTCCGGGGCGAGGTAGCCAGTAGCACGGTTCCGTCGTCCCCTTGCCCTTCCCCTCGCAGCACGATGCCGTCCGTATGAATCCGAATTGGGCGGGCTATGCGATAGGTTCCCCTTTTCAGCAGTACGCATCCCCTGAACCCTTCCCGGTCGGGCAGGCGTTTCGCCACGCTGTCTATGGCCGCTTGAATCATGGGCGTGTCGTCTTCCGTCCCCGAGGGGGCCTCTATCGTCACCGCAACCTTTACTTCCGGGATGCTTACCCCTCCCTGCCTGTATCCGCAGTAAGAGAAGTCGGGAATCACGTCTCCCTGTTCCGTATAGGGTCGATAGGCTAGCCGCCCCTCGTCATTGACGTAGACGAGCCGGCTTTGCGCGTGGAGCGTAGTGAAGTGCGCCGTCCATCCTAATAATAAGAGGAGCAGCATTGTCCGTTTGCTGATTTTCATACCGTATTTTTCTTTCAAAATTACATTAATCTCCTCAAATAGGGCTGATAAGATTGTTTTTTTCTCTATTTTTGCTCCAGTTCTAACGAAAATTATGAAAATACGATGAAGAAAAACTGTTTATTGCTACTCTTTTTGCTTTGCGCCTCGTTCTCCTTCGCGCAGGGCGGTTATCGTACGGACAAGGATATTCCTTATGTTTCCAATGACGAGCAGGACGCTTACCGGCGTGAGCGTTGCAAACTGGACGTTTATTATCCCGCCGACAAGAAAGACTTCTCCACGGTGGTATGGTTCCACGGCGGCGGACTGGAGGGCGGCGGCAAGCACGTCCCGAAAGAGCTGACGGAGCAGGGCTTCGCCGTGGTAGCGGTCAACTACCGCCTGAGTCCCCGAGCCAAGAATCCCGCCTATATCGAGGACGCGGCGGCGGCCGTGGCTTGGACGTTCAATAATATAGCGAAGTACGGGGGCAGGACGGACCGCGTCTTCGTCTCCGGACACTCGGCGGGCGGATACCTCACCCTGATATTGGCTATGGACAAGAGCTATCTCGCCGCGTACGGGGCCGATGCCGACAGCGTGGCGGCCTATCTTCCCCTGAGCGGGCAGACCGTGACCCATTTCACCATCCGCAAGGAACGGGGACTGCCTGATATCATTCCCATTATCGACAAGTACGCGCCGGTCAATAACGCCCGGCCTAATACGCCGCCCTTAGTGCTGATTACGGGCGACCGGAAACTGGAGATGAACGCCCGCTACGAGGAGAACGCCTTGTTGGAAGCCGTGCTTCACGGCGTGGGCAACAAGAACGTCGTGCTCTACGAACTGCAAGGATTCGACCACGGACAGATGGCTGCTCCGGGATGCCTTTACGTGGCCGACTACGTTAAGCGGTTCAAGTGACTCTGTCTATTCTAACATATTAAAATCAAATCAACATGAAAACGAATGTGATTCTATTGGCGGTGATGGGAGCTTTCCTGCTTTCGGCCTGCAAATCGTCCCGCTCGCAGTATGCGCAAAGTCAAGCGATAGTCAAGAGTGACGGAGACATCCAGACTAAGGAAATCGCTATCGAGCCGTTCTCGGCTATCTATCTTGAAGGCGTTCCGGCGAACGTGACCTATCGTCACGCCAAGCGCACCTCTTTCGAGATTACCGGTTCCCGGAATATCCTTTCCCTTCTGGATATCGGGGTAGAGGGAAGTACGCTGATTGTAAGCCGGATTGACAAGAACCGCAACATTAGCAACAAGCATCGGTTGGACATTACCGTCTCTTCTCCCTCGCTGAATGATGTCCGTATGGCGGGAGGGGGATATATCCTTCTCTCCGATGATGTTTGGAAGGAAGAGAGCATTTCGATTTCCATTGCGGGTTCCGGAATGGTGGAGGCGAGCGGCGTGAATTGCCGGAGAATGCGCACGGAGATTGCCGGCTCGGGAGAAATCAACTTTCACGGCTTGAAGGGGGATAACATCTTCGCGAAAGTGGCCGGTTCCGGTGGCGTGAACTTCGAGAAGGTCAAGGGAGACTATGTTTCCGTCTCGGTGGCCGGTTCGGGCAACATCGCCTTAGACGGTTCCGCCCAAGAAGCGGACTATCATGTGGCCGGCTCGGGAACGGTGAACGCCAAGCAACTGGAGGCGGCGAAGGTCTCCGCCGAGACAGCGGGCGATGGACATATTTCCTGCTACGCGACGGAGAGACTGCGGACACAATCTGCCGGCAGCGGATATGTCGCCTACAAGGGAAATCCGGCCGAGATTTACTCGCCGGACTCGAACCTGAGGCGGCTGAGGTAGGTCAGCCTTCCCAATACATTCCTTAGCGCTTGCTTAGCCGTCCGGCGCATATTGCGAATACGGCGAGGACGGCGAGCAGGCTGACGGCGAAAGCCCAGTAGTTCGCTTTCCTTGTCGTGGCGGTCAGTGAACAGTCGCCGCCCAACAGACGGAACCCGTCTACCTCCCAGATAAAGATATCTCCCTCCACGGATTGCGCGTTGGACGAGAGCGGCTTCCCGGGCATCGCCACTTCAAAGCGTATGACATGGCCGAGCAGGTCGGTGAACCTAAGCCTTTCCTCGAACGCCGCGCGCATGGCTTCCCCCTTTTCCTCATAAAGCAGGCTGTAATAGTCCGTGTGATGGCGTTCGTCCAATGCTTTGCAAATCGACTCTAAGTCCGTCATTTCCCACTTGTCCTCTTCCTTGAACCGCTTATACACGGCCTCTTTACACGGGTCGACAAGGCCGGCGTAAGTCGAGTCATCGACCGATTGACGGATAATCTCGCAATACATCTCGTAACCGCTGCGGCGGCACCATTCCGTGAATCGCCGGTCTATGTCGTTCAGGCGTTCGTTCAGCTCGAAACCGCTTTCCCCTTTTGGGGAGAGGCCTTCTCCACGGAACCAAAGGGCCTGTTCCTCCGCGCTCAGGTAATCGCCGAGCGGGACGGGCCCCTTGTCGGGGAAGCCTTTATAGGTCGCCGTGTAGGTGTAGTAGGTGTAGAGCCACCGGAACCTCTTTTCCAACCGTTCGTGAGGGACGGCCAACGGCCGGGCGTATTCGTTCTCCGGCGTGACGGAGAAGCATTCGCCGCCGATTGACGGATAATGGCGGCTTGCCTTCACGCTGAACCTCCGGGCGTTTCCCCGGACATTGAACGTGACGGCGGAGTCGAGACGCACTATCCGCCACCCGTCATCGGTACGGAAGAGGAAAGGGGAAGCGGTGTCGCTTTCCGCATCGCTTTTCGCATACACTTCCCTATACACGCTTCCGTCGGTCGCGATCCGTGAGGTAATCCGGTAATGAACGCTGCAGGAGGTGACGCTGAGCAGCGATACGGTTATGGCGAGCAGGTGAATGGTTTTCATTTGAATGGCTTTATTTTATGGGTTCAACATCGAGCGGCTCCTTAAACCGGGCGAGCCGCGCGTCCCGTTCTTCCCGAAGCGCTGTTTGCCGCTTGCGGCGATTGACCAAGTAGTCTTTCCTTTCCGTGAGGGTCATGCCTCTCCACTCCTCAACCGGCAGGGAGGCGGCGTATTGCGGGCGCGTTTCTCCGGCGGAAGCCTCCTTCCCCGACGGGCCGGCGGGAAGCGATGCCGTTTCCGCCAAGAGCAGGCAAAGCAGTACCGCCGCGGCGATTCCTGAAGTCCATAGCCCGACGCGGAGCCGGATTCGCGCGGCTTTCTTGTTCCGCTCTCGCGCCCGCCGTTCGGGAGCCTTCCTCCTTTCGGTTCGCGCGATGCGGTCCATGACGGCCGTTGTCAACGCCTCCGGGTCGTCCAATAGGGGCTGACGGCTCCTTATGTCGTTCAGCCACTTCGTGTATCGTTCGTCTTTCCGTCTCATAGGCTTGAGTCTATTTGGTTCATTCGTTCCCGTATCCGTTTGCGGGCAAGGTAGAGCAGGCTTTTTATCTTTCCCGGCGAGAGGCCCGTAATCTCCCGCACCTCCGACACCTCCAGTTCCTCCACGTCGCGCAGGGTGAATATCAGTCGCTGTCGCGGCGGCAGTTCCGAGGTGTAGCGCAATATCAGTTCCTTCAGTTGCTTGTTGGCTAGCCTCGTCTCCGCGTCCGCCTCTTCCGCCGGAAGGTCGGGCAGCGCGTCTCCCGTTTCGGGCGAGCGGCTGAGCGAGCGCAGGCGGTCGTAGCAGGTGTTACTGGCTATCCGGTAAAGCCACGTGGCGAAGCGGTAGTCGGGATTATACTCCTCTAGCGACATCCAGACCTTGACGAACGTCTCTTGCGTCGCGTCTTTCGCCTCGTCCTCGTCGCACAGCAGGCGGAAGGCGAGCCGGAAGACCAAAGGCTGAAAGCGGGTCACCAGTGTGGCGAACGCCGCCCTGTCCTCTCGTCTGCTCCGTTCTATCAGTTCGGGTATGTCGTCTTTCTTCCGCATGGCTTTTGGTTTCGTTTTACCTTCTTGTCGCTCTCTCTACCTAATGATACGTCGGAAAAGGGTTCCGGTCGAACGCTAAAAATAAAATATCTATTAAACCTCTTGTTATCAACGCTTTATTTTTTCGTTTGAGAAACAGCCCTATTTCTCGTGAGCCGCTGCCCTGTTTCTCGTGAGCCGTAGGGCTGTCTGTCACGAGCCGCAGGGCGAGCTGACAAACGGGGGAGGGCCGACGCAAATCTTACTCCTTGCGGAAACGAAAGATATGCCCGGAAAGACCCTCGGTTCAGTAAACGCGAAGTTAGTCAGAAAAGCTTGGACGACATTTCTTAAAGGCCCGGTTAACGCTTTATAACACCATGCCCGGTAAGCGGGAAACAGAGGCAATCAGCCGCATTTCTGTTACCGGACACGCCGCTTTTGGAATATATTGCTTACATTTACCCGCTTTTTTACGAATTACTGATAATAATAGATGGATATGTTGAAAAGAACTACAATTGTCAGGCTGTCGGTGTGGTGCGCGGCTTCCTTCTTCGCCACCGCTTCACTGGCTCAGGTCAGCGTACTGGAGCGGCAGCCGGGAGGAAAGACCGGATTCGCGCTTTCCACTCCCAAAGCGAGCGCGGTTGTTTGCTACGACGCCGAGGATGAACTGGTCGTAAAGAAGGCGGCCGAGCTTTTCGCCGGAGACGTGGAGATGGTGACGGGGCGGAGGCCCGAGCTTGCTGATGAGCGGACGAAAGCCAAGACAATGGTCATCGTGGGAACGGTCGGGAAGAACAGGCTGATTCAGGAGCTGGCCGAGAAGGGGAAGATTAACGTCGACTCGCTGAAAGGGGCTTGGGAACGCTACCTCATCCAGACCGTGGACAATCCCTGCCGAGGGGTCGGCAAGGCGTTGGTCATCGCGGGAAGCGACCGCCGCGGGGCCGCCTATGGCCTCTTCTCCCTCTCCGAGAAGATGGGCGTGTCGCCGTGGTACTGGTGGGCGGACGTTCCCGTGAAGAAGCGCGGCTCGGTCTATGTCGACGCGCCGGCCACGCTTTCCAAGTCGCCCTCGGTGAAGTACCGGGGCATCTTCCTGAACGATGAGGACTGGGGCCTCAAGCCGTGGGCCGCCAAGACGTTCGAGAAAGAGCGGGGAAACATCGGCCCCCGGACTTACGCCAAGATATGCGAGCTGCTGCTGCGCCTGAAGGGAAACCATCTGGCTCCGGCCATGCACCCCGTCTCCACGGCCTTTTACAAGATTCCGGAGAACAAACTGGTTGCCGACACGTTCGCCATCGTGATGGGTTCCAGTCATTGCGAGCCGCTGCTGCTGAATACCGCCAGTGAGTGGGACGGCAAGACGATGGGCCCGTGGGACTACAACAAGAACAAGGAGGGCATCAACAAGGTACTGGAGGAGCGGGTGAAGGAGACCCGCGACTACGAGAACGTCTATACGCTGGCCCTGCGTGGACTGCACGACGCGGCCATGAGCGGGGGCGACGTGCCGATGAGGGACAAGGTGAAGATGTTGGAGAACGCGATGAAGGACCAACGGGAGCTGATAGCCAAGAACGTGGACCAACCCGTGGAGACGGTGCCCCAAGCCTTTACGCCCTATAAGGAGGTGCTCGAAATCTATTCAAACGGGCTTGAACTACCCGACGACGTGACCATCATCTGGGCGGACGACAACTACGGATACATGAAGCGGCTGAGCGGCCCGCACGAGCAGAAGCGTTCCGGAAGGGCGGGCGTGTACTACCACTTGTCCTATCTGGGAGTGCCGCACAGCTATCTGTGGTACAGCACCACCTCGCCCGCGCTGATGTACGAGGAGCTGCGCAAGGCTTACGACACGACGGCCGACCGCATTTGGTTGGCCAACTGTGGCGACCTGAAGGGGGCCGAGATGCAGATTTCACTCTTTCTGGACATGGCTTATGACATTGACCGGTTCAACGCCGACAACGTGCTCGACTATCCCGCGCGGTGGTTGGCCGGGATGTTCGGCGAGGAGCGTTACGAGGAGTTCAGCGACATCACCCGTTCCCACACCCGGTTGGCCTTCGCCCGCAAGCCGGAGTTTATGGGGTGGGGCTACTGGAACAACCATTGGGGCGCGGGAGAGAAGCGGACGGACACCGAGTTCTCCTTCGCCAACTACGACGAGGCGGAGACCCGCTTGGCGGAATACCGGCGCATCGGCCGCAAGGCGGAAGAGCTGCTGAGCGGGACGGACGAGAACGCCCGCCCCGCCATGTACCAACTGCTGTACTACAAGGTGAAGGGGGCCGAGCTGATGAATCACATGATTCTGAAGGGACAGCTCTACCGCCAGTACGTGCGTCAACGGAGGGCGGCGGCTCCGGACCTGAAGACGGAGGTGAAGGCCCTGCACGATAGCCTGAAGCTCATTACCGACGGATATAACGCGCTGCTCGGCGGCAAGTGGAAATACATGATGTCCTTAGAGCAGGATTACGGCGGACACGCCTCCTACTTCATGGTGCCGCTGATGGAGGAAGAGTACGTCCCCGAGGGCGGCCCGATGATGGCCCTTCAGCCCGAAGGGGAGGACGTGGACAAGGGCGTGAGCAGCTATCACGAGCTTCCGGCCTTCAATCCCTACGGACGGCGCGGCCACTGGATAGACGTTTACAATCAGGGAACGGGAGAGATGAGTTGGACGGCTACTCCGTCGGCCGACTGGATTGTACTGTCCAAGCGTTCGGGCAAGGTCGCGGAGGGCGAGCGCGTTACGGTCAGCGTCGACTGGGACAAGGTTCCTCAGGGCGAGAGGGTAGGGGGAGACATCACCTTCGCCTGCGGCGGCCGTGAGGATAAGGTACTGGTCTCCGTGTTCAACCCCGCGAGCCCATCGCCCGAGGAGCTGAAGGAACTTTTCGTCGAGGAGGACGGCTACGTCTCCATCCCCGCCGCTGACTTCCACCGCAAGTTCGAGAGCGACGACATCAAGATGAGCGTCCTGCCCGGACTGGGCGTTGGCGGGTCGGACGCCCTGCGTCTGGGTGAGCCTACCGCCCCGTTGCAGATGTACCGCTCGGCGGACGTTCCCCGCGTGGAGTATGACTTCTATACCTTCAATGCGGGATACTATGACGTGTACACCTACGTGCTGCCTACCTTCCCCCTGCACGCCGAGCGGGACTATAAGCTGCCCGAGCACACCAACTCGGACACCAAGTACAGCGTGCGCATCGACGACGGCTCCATCTCCACGCCGTCCACCTCGGCGATAGAGTATTCGCAGACGTGGTACGACAGCGTGCTGAAGAACTGCCGCGTCAACAAGTCTACGCTTTACGTCAAGAAGCCCGGAAAACATACCCTGCAAATCCGGTGCGGCGACCCGGGAACGGTGATACAGAAAATCGTTATCAACACGGGCGGACTGAAGCGTTCGTACATGGGCCCGGGCAGTACGCAAGTGAAGTAATCGCCCCCGAGCGAGGCCCTTTCCGGCCTTGCCCGCCTGAACGGATAGCGGCGCGCAGAACCATTCTCCGTGCGCCGCTGCTTGTATTATTCCTTATCCTGATATGAGACTGGCCTTGCGCTTAGGTGGCTAACGTCCGTTAGCCGGGCAGCTAACTATCGTTAGCCGATAAGCTAACAGCTGTTAGCCGAGTAGCTAACGTCCGTTAGCCACCTGTTCGCCCGCCCTTTTCGACGGCTTCGATGTTCCTTTTCAACCCCTCGTACTTGGCCCTCTTCACCGCGCTTCCCCTGAACAGTGCGTTGTACTCCTCCCGTGTCAGGCGATGCCAGTCCGCTCGCCTCATGCCGAGCAGGGCGGGCGAGGGGCGGAACTCCTCCGTATGGCAGGGAGTGGCGTAGCGGTTCCACGGGCAGACCCGTTGGCACTCGTCGCAGCCGTATATCCTGTTGCCCATTCTTGCCTCCGTTCCGGCGGGGAGCGGGCCCCGGTGCTCTATGGTGAGGTAGGAGAGGCAGCGGTTGGCGTTGAGGCGGAAGGGAGACTCCAAAGCCTCGGCCGGGCAAGCGTCGAGGCAGCGGCGGCACGACCCGCAGCGGCTTCGTTGCGGAGCGTCGTAGCGGTCGGCCTCGGCGTCGACGATGACCTCTCCCAAGAAGAAACAGGAGCCGGTCCGCGGGATGATGAGCTGCGTGTTCTTGCCTATCCATCCCAGTCCCGCCCGCCACGCCCAGTAGCGTTCGAGCACGGGGGCCGTGTCGCAGAACACCCGTCCCGTGACGGCGGGATTCCCTCCGGACACGTCCGCCTCGCCGCCGCCGAACCGCTGTTGGATAAAGTGGAGCAGGGCGGACAGCTTCGCCTTCATCACCTCGTGGTAGTCCCTTCCGTAGGCGTACCAAGCGATTTGGTATTCCTCCTCGGGCAGCCGCTCGGCCGGATAGTAGCCCAACGCCACGCTGACGACGGTCCGTGCGCCTTCCACCAACAGACGAGGGTCGAGCCGCTTCGCCTCGTGGTTCGCCATATAGGTCATTCCCGCCTGACAGCCGTCCTTCAGCCATCGGTGGAAAGCGCCGGCGGTCGCCTCCTCCACGGCTTCGGCCCGTGCCAGTCCGCAAACGGAAAAGCCGAGGCGGAGGGCCTCGGCTTTTATGAGTCGCGCGTCAAGTCGCGGTTGAGTCTCCATACTAAAGTGTCTTGAACGCGTAGCCCTCCGCTCGCAGAAATTCGATGGAGCGGGGCAGTGCGTATTGCAGGTTTCCGTTGTTCCACGACTTCAGCGAGTCGTGGAAGGTAATGATAGAGCCGTTCCGGACGTAGCGCTTCACGTTCTCCAGCACCTGCTCGGGCCGCATCCGCTTACTGTAGTCACGGGTCACGAGGTCCCACATGATGATGCGGTAGTGGTGGCGCAGCGTATAGTATTGCCTGAAGCCCATGTGTCCGTGGGGCGGGCGGAACAGCTTGGTGTGGATGTACTCCTCCACCCGCTTGGCGTTCTCTAAATAGTCGGGGTTCGAGTACTCGAACCCGCGTATGTGGTTGAACGTGTGGTTCCCGAGCTGATGTCCCCGCTCCTTTACCATCCGGAACTCCTCCGGATGCTTGCGGATGTTGTCGCCTACCATGAAGAAGGTCGCCTTGACGCTGTACTTTTCCAGTACGTCCAGTACCCACGGGGTCACCTCCGGTATAGGCCCGTCGTCGAAGGTCAGGTAGACCGCCCGTTCGTTCGGGTCCATCCGGAATATGGCCTGCGGGTACAACGCCCGGAAGAGCCACGGTGGTTGTTCGATAAACATCTTCCTGCCGCTTTACTTCTGCGTTAGTCCCATCCGTTGCACGTACTCGCCGTAGAGCGTGTTCAGCTGTCCGTCGTACTGCTTGCTCAGCTCTTCCGACTTGTTGGTATCCAACAGCTTCACCAACGCGTCGAGTTGTCCGGCGGAGTAGAGGAACGAGTCTCCCGACAGTCCCAGTTTCTCGTCCGAGAGGCTGAGGTACCACGTCATGCTCTCCACGGCACGCTCGGCGAGCTCCTTCACGAGCTCCTCGCCCTTCTCCTTCTGGCCCAACTGATAATAGTAGTCCGCCAGTTGGAACGCGCCGCTGTCCCAGTTGTGGGGCACGTTATATCCCGGAATCATCTTCTCTGCGTACTCGATGACCTCCAGCGCCTTATCCTTCTTCCCCTCATTGATGAGCTGTCCGATAAGCTGCGCGAAGATTCTGCGGTGCGTGTAACACATGCGCATGGCGTTCTCGTCGATGTAGATGCCCGGTTTCTCGATGCCTCCAAACTTGAACTTGTGCATCAGGTTGTCGTACATCTTCTCGCTGTCTATCCGGCATCCCAGTTTCTCCGTGTCGAAGGGCGTGATGCGGTAGGCCAGTCCCTCCTGAATGAAGTGCTTGCCCAGATTGATGTGATAGCTTTCGCTGCCCACGGTGATGGCCATGTATATCGGCCGCTCCCAGTTGGCGTTGGCTATCATGTCGAGTATCATGAAGTCGTGCTTGTACAGCGTGTGCTGTCCCGCGAGCGAGATGTGCATATAGTCGGGGATAGAGTCGCCCAACGCCTCGGGTATCTTCATTCCCGAGCGGCGCACGGCCTCCTTGTCTATCTTCATCACGATGCTGTCCGTGGGGATAAGGGGCAGCTTGATGTCCTTGTTGGTCTTCGCAAGGAACTCCTTCAGCATCTCGTTCTTGCCGAGTATCCACCGATCGATGATTTCCTTCAGCTCGTACGGGTTCTCGCCGAAGATGGACTTCACGAGCGAGAGCACGGTCGTGTCTCCCTGTGCGGCCAGTTCGTTGGCCTGCTTGAAGTACGTGTCGATGACCGCCTTGAACTCCGGCTGCACTCTGGCGAACTCGCCTTGCCCGGTCACGTACTGCGTACGGTCCCACTTGATGGGCAGCGACGGCGACTCGTAGGCCGGCCGCTTCATCTGGTCGATATACCAGTCGGTTTGCAGATAGCTGAGGTTGCAGGTACGCGTGTCCGTGCGGAAGCCTTCCGTATCCAAGTTGTACCACAGCGGGAAGGTGTCGTTGTCTCCGTTCGTGAAGATGATGGGCGCTCCTTCCTCCTGCAAGGTGCTCAGGTAGTTCTGTCCGAAGTCTCGGGCCATGTATCTGTCGCTGCGGTCGTGGTCGTCCCATGTCTGTCCCGCCATCTGGATGGGCACGAGCAGACAGATGACCGAAACGACGGCGGCCACGACGGGTGACGGGGTAAACGGCGTGTACTGCTCGTACATGCTGTCTATCTTGCTTTGCAGTTCGGCCTCTTCTTCCGGCGTGATGAACTTCGCCCGCTTGGTCTCTAACTGGTTCTTCAGCTTCTCCACTTCCTCTTCCGTCACTCCGGGTGCGAGGCGCAGTTCCGGCTTCAGCCTCGACACCTTCTGAATTAGTCCGGCCACTCCCATACCAATCCAAATGGCGAAGGCGTAGAACGAGCCGGCGTAGGCGTAGTCACGCTCGCGTGGCTGTATCGGTGTCTGGTTCAGGTACAGGACGATGGCGATGCCCGTCATGAAGAACAGGAAGAACACCACCCAGAACTGCTGGATGCCCTTCTGGTTGCGGTAGGCTTGCCAGAAGAGTCCGATGAGTCCCAGTATCAAGGGCAGGCAGTAGTAGACGTTGCGCCCCTTGTTCTCCTTCATGTCTTTGGGCAGTTGCGACTGGTCGCCCACCAAGTATTTGTCGATGAAGGGGAATCCGGTTATCCAGTTACCGTTCTCTATCTCTCCGCTTCCCTGAATGTCGTTCTGCCGTCCGGCGAAGTTCCACATGAAGTACCGCCAGTACATGAAGTTCAGTTGGTAGGCGAAGAAGAACTTGATGTTCTCCCATTGCGTGGGTATGTTGACCATGACCGTCTTGCCGCACTGGTCGTAGGGAACGTCGTGCCCCTTGATGTTGGCCCACGACTTGTATTGCTCTATGTGCTGCGGTATGGGGCTATACATTCTGGGGAAGAGCATATTCTGCGCATATTCGTATTCTATTCCTCCGTCAAGCGCGATGTACGAGTCTTTCTCGTCCGGAGAGGTCTTTTCCTTGCGGGCGTACTTGGAGGGAGTCTTTACCTTGCGGGGGACGCAATACTCCCCTTCCACGTCGAGAGCCACTTGCGAAGAGTAGGCCGGACCGTAGAACAAGGGACGCGTGCCGTACTGCTCGCGGCCGAGGTACTCGCCCAGCGTGAAGATGTCCTCCGGAGAGTTCTGGTCCATCGGCGTGTTGGCCGTGGAGCGTATGACGATAAGCGCGTACGACGAGTAGCCGATGACTATCATCATGATGCACAGCAGGGCCGTGTTCATCGTGCGGGCCGAGACGCGCCACTTCGCCTTTACGCGCTCTTGCGTCTTCGGGGCGAGGTACAGGGAGAGCAGGGCGATGACCACGACGCCTATCAGCACGCTGCTCACGCCGTGTCCGTAGAACGGGATGCCGAGCAAGGCGACGGTCAGGATGAAGGATACCGCCATTCTCCGCGGGCTCTTCTCGTTGTAGCTCTCGTACACGCTCCAGATGAGCGCCGCGGCGAGCACGATGATGTACACCACCACGCCCGTGTTGAACGGCGTGCCGAGGCCGTTGACAAACAGCAGCTCGAACCATCCGCCCACCTTCACGATGCCCGGGACAATGCCGTAAAGCACGACGGCCACGAGCACGGCGGAGCCGATGAGCGCCATCAGCGAACCTTTCGCGGTGGCGTTCGGAGTCTTCTTATAATAATATACCAGTACGATGGCGGGCAGGCAGAGCAGGTTCAGCAGATGCACGCCGATGCTCAGTCCCGTCAGGTAGGCGATGAGGATGAGCCAACGGTCGCTGTGTGGTTGGTCGGCCACGTCCTCCCATTTCAGTATCAGCCAGAACACGATAGCGGTAAACAGAGACGAGAAGGCGTAAACCTCTCCCTCTACGGCCGAGAACCAGAACGTGTCGCTGAAGGTGTAGGCCAACGCGCCTACCAGTCCGCTTCCCATGATGCTGATGATTTGTCCGGCGGTAATGTTATTCTCGTCCGTGACCACCAGTTTACGTACCAGATGCGTGATGCTCCAGAAGAGGAACATGATGCAGGCCCCGCTCATGAGGGCGCTCATGTAGTTCACCATTTTCGCTACGGTCGTAGTGTCGGAAGCGAATTGGGTAAACAGGTTCGCTACAAGCATGAAGAAGGGTGCGCCGGGCGGGTGGCCGACCTCCAGTTTGTATCCGGTAGTGATAAACTCGGGACAATCCCAAAAACTGGCGGTAGGTTCTATTGTCAGGCAATAGACCGTGGCCGCGATGATGAATGTAAGCCAACCCGTCAGGTTGTTTATTGTTCTGTACTGCTTCATTAGCGCAATTCGGATTTGTGATTCGCTCTTCTTTTTCTGCCCTCGTTCCGTTACGGGATAGGCAGGAAGGCTTAAGACGGTCGCGAATATAGTGAATTGCACACATAAACCGGGCAGAAAGTAAGAAATATTAAGCAACGGAGGGGCGTTTTCAGTGCGGGGAATGCTGACGGATAAGATTTTGTATTACTTTCGCGGCCGGATAAAATAACGAAAGGACATGCAAGAACGTCATTCTAACCGCGAGCGCTATTTTGAGGAGCAGGCGCGTACGACCGAGCGATACTATATACCCTATATCCGCCGTTTCGTGAGGGCTATCCCGGACGAGGTACTGGAGGTGGGCTGCGGAGAGGGAGGCAACCTAATGCCGTTCGCCCGCATGGGATGCAGGGTGACGGGCGTGGACATGGCGGCTCCCCGCGTCGAGCAGGCGAAGACTTTCTTCGCCGAGAGGGGGCAGGAGGGTACGTTCATCGCCGCCGACATTTTCCAACTGAAGGAACTGGAGCGCAAGTTCTCGCTGATTCTTGTGCACGACGTGATAGAGCACATCGGGGACAAGGAGCGCTTCCTGAGGGGACTGAGGCGGTACCTCGCTCCGGACGGGGTGATATTCATCGCTTTCCCCGCTTGGCAGATGCCTTTCGGCGGACATCAGCAGATAGCGAGAGGCAAGGCTTCACGGTTGCCGTTCATCCACCTGCTGCCCGCGGGACTGTACGCGAGGCTGCTGAGGCGGTTGGGAGAGGGCGAGGCGACGGTAAGGGAGCTGTTGGAGATTAAGGAAACCCGCTGCCCCATTGAGCTGTTCCGCTCCGTTGTCCGCAGAGCCTCCTATCGGATAGTCGACCAACAGCTCTACTTCATCAATCCGCATTATGAGGTCAAGTTCGGGTTGAAGCCCCGCAAGCTGAACGGGCTGATAGCCTCCATCCCCTACGCGCGTAACTTTTTCAGCACGAGCTGCTTCTACATTATCCGCCCGTTGACCATCGGCAATCCGTTCGCCGTGGGCTAATCCGCCCTCTGAAGGCGGACGGCCGACCGTGTCTCCTCCCGGGAAAAATGTTCCATTTTTAAGATTTTCTTCTAAAAAAGGCCCGCTGAAATTTCCGTTCTACGCCTTCAGATGGCCTGAAAAGCGTGCCGAAACGCCCGTTTTCGGGGCGTGAACCGTGCGTGTACGCCCTATGGAGGCGGTCGGAAAGGGGAAAAGGGCGTGTGGCGCGGCCCTACGGCTCGCGAGCCGTAGCCCTATTTCTCGGGAGCCGTAGCCCTTGCTCTTAAATGAAGAACGGGGAGTTGAGGATAGAGAACGCCTGATTCGCCGAATCAGGCGACGTTTTTACAATTTTTTGCTTCCCGTTGCGCTTGTTTCCTGAACGGAGTGAAAGTGTCTATATTCCATCGCAAGAGTCGATTCGTAAACGATAAGAAATCGTTTTCGTGCGGATGGCGTGAAAACGCCATTTGTCGGGTCGATTTGCTGACACGGTGAATTACGCTAACGCCTCTACGCCGCGTTCTTTTCGTCCGTGCCGTACTTCGGCCGGAATTATCGCGGTATAGAGGCGTCAGGATGTCCTGTTTTTCAGAATGGTCTGTTTTTAATATCCGGCCCGGACTGCCTTGCCTTAAAGAGCGTTTCCCGAAGGAGTCCGTTCACGATAGGCCCGGGGTGGACTGAAACGGGCGCTTAGTGGTGATGTTCCCCCAGTACCCGGTGCGGCAGCGTGCCGTGTCCCAACAGCTCGATGGGGCAGTTGAAGTTCTTCTCCAGCCACTCCGTGGTGATGCCCGTGTCCGGATGGTAGTCCAGTGTCTGGTTGACGCAGGCGATGGACTTGACCTGCTGCAACACCGTGCCGATGTCGTGGCTGACCAGAATGATGGCGCACTCCTTGTTCAGGTCGGCCAATAGCTCGTACAGCCTCGCCTCGAACCGCTTGTCGATGTACGTGCTGGGCTCGTCGAGAATCACTACCGAGGGGTCGGAGATGACGGCCCGTCCCAGTAGCGCCCGTTGCAGCTGCCCGCCGCTCAGCTGTCCGATGTTTCGCTTCTCCAAGCCCTCCAGTCCCATGCGCGCGATGACTCTTCGGGCCATCTCCCTTTCCTCGGCGGTGAACCGTGAGGCGAGCGTCTTGTTTATGCTCAGTCCAGAGAGGATGACTTCCTCCACCGAGATGGGGAATTTGCGGTCGATGGTGGTGTATTGGGGCAGATAGCCGATGGAGAGCGACCCTTGCTCTCCGTCGGCCTTCCGCTTGGCTTCCGCCGGCTTGTGGAAGACGATTTCTCCCGCCGTCGGTTTCAGCAGCCCGAGTATACATTTCATTAACGTGGTTTTCCCCCCTCCGTTAGGGCCGATGATGCCTAAGAAGTCCCGTTCGTAGACGGTCAGGTTTACGTCGTGAAGGACGTCTTGTCCGTCATAACCGGCGGAGAGGTTATGGATTTCGATGATGGGCGCGCTTGTCATGCCGTTTCTCCGTTAATGGCTTTCTTCGCATGGCAGGACGTAGCCCGCGCTTGTCGGGGGAATGTAGCCTAACGCCCCGTTCCATCCTACAAAGTTCTCGTACGCCGCCTCCGGAGCTCGTCCGTCTATGGTCCCTTCGTTGTTGGAGCAGCAGCTATATACGTGTCCGTCTCCGGCGATGAGGCCCACGTAGTCGTAGCCGCTCGCTTCGGCGTGTATTCCCTCAATGTTTCCGCCGCTTGTGCAGTTGTGTATCTGTCCGCTCGCGGAGCCTACGATGCCTCCCGTCCATCCGCTGAACGGACTGTCCTCAACGTTGACCGTGGCGCTCTTTACGTTCCCCGAATTGCTGAAGTATTCTATGAAATTGTCGCTCTCTATCCTTCCCGCGCATCCTCCCGTCGCTCCGAACTTGCAGAGGTTGGTTACGTTTCCCTCGTTCGTTCCGTCCGCTACCGTGTTTCCGTATAGCGAACCTCCGACGCCTCCTACGTTAGTCAGGTCGTTCAGGTTCTCGGCGTACACCTCTCCCCGGTTGACGTTCCTTGTACGGTCTTCTCTGATTTTCAGGTTCGCCTGTCCCGCCAGTCCTCCTATATGGTAGCGGGCCGACTGGCTGTATGGCGGTATCTCGTCGTACAGCGTCTCCACGTTCGTCACCCGGATGTCGCCCTCGTTCTCGCATTCGGAAAATTCGGTCTCCCCGCTGTCGGTATAGGTGCTTGAGTCCGACCATCCCAATACGCCGCCTACGTACAGTTGGTCGCAGCGGAGCTTGTCCAGCGTGATGTCCGACAGGTTCTTGCATTGCTCGAATGAGCTGCTCGACGCTGAGCTTGTGAATCGTATGCACGAGCCGCAGATGCCGCCTACGGCCACCGCCTTGTCCGTGAGCTCTCCCAGCTTGAATGCGCCGTTCATCGTGCAATTGTCAAACTTCGCGTCCGAAGCGCCGCACACTCCGCCCACCGTGTAGAGATAGGCTTGGCTCTGTTGGGTCAGCGCGATTTCGCCGTTGACGGTACATTGGCTGAACGACCAGCCTCCTCCTCCGGCGATGGCGCCTACGCAGACATTGATTTGCTCGTCCGGCGTGTCGGCGGTCACTCCCCACCGCACGTTAACGTCCGCGTCCATGACGAGGTTATTGATTTCTCCGTTCACCCTTCCGAACAGGCCGGCGAACACGTAGCTCCCTTCCACGTCGGAGGGATAGCGGATATTGAGCGTACCGGTTATGCGGTGGCCCATGCCGTCGAACTCCCCTTGAAAGAATTGCGGAGCCGTGCTTCCGATGGGCTCCCAGTCGAAGGAGTCGTCAATCTCGATGTCGTGTTCCAACTGGAATGTCGGGTAGCTGGAGTTCTCCTCGTACCATGTCCCGTCTTCTGAGTTTATCGCGTCGATGAGGTATTTCAACTCCGACGCGTTGCGTATGCGGTAGGTCGAGCCGTACTCGTCCGTCTTCAGCAGTCTTGAGGCGGCCACCGTCTGGTCTGTAAGGACGTAGGCTTCCGGCACGTCTTCGAAGTATTCGTCGTTATTTTCCTCCTTCGAGTCTTCTCCTTCTTCCGTGCAGGCGGAAAGGCTCATTGCGCATAAAAAGATAAGCGCCGTCAGGCTTGAGGTCGCGAATGTAAATTTCCTTGTCATTGTCTGTTTCCCCTTCCTCCGGTTCCACGAGGATTACGGTGAATGAAAAAGGGAGGTGCGGAACCGCGTAATCACATTACGGCACTCCTTTTTGTCTCTAATATTCATGGCCCGTTTCTGGCCTTTGCGCAAGCAAAATTAGTAAAATGTGCCCATCTTTGTAACTTTGTGGAGCGAAAAATAACGTTCGTTGTTAAAATAACTAAAGAAAACGGGCGCTAATCCGTCTGTCTCCTCTGTTTTTTATATATTTACCTCAAACTAAAAACGGTGTAGCCATGGATAAATACCTTATTGGAGAGTTGGCGGGACGAGTTTGGAGCCTGTTGAACGAAGACAACCGCAAGTGGGAATTTGCGGAGATTCAAAAAGCCTTAAAAATGGATGACAAAGAACTGGCCGCGGCCATTGGTTGGTTGGCCCGCGAAGATAAGGTTCAGTTTGAGTTAGATAAGAAAAGGGGAAAGGCTTACTTGTACCTTATGCCGAATGTATATATCGGATAGCTTTGTTGTATACGTTCAGTTGCGCTGTTGTATAAATCGCTTTTGCTTCAAGATTTACAGTTGTGGCAGGAGCGATTTATATTTATGCCTGTCCGTACTCGCCGCTTCGTGGCCGCGGTGTCGGCCTGTTCTCTTTTCTCGGCTTCGGTTTGGGGGCTTGAGAAACAGCCCTACGGCTCGTGAGAAATAGGGCTACGGCTCGCGAGAAATAGGGCGGCGGCTCACGAGGGATAGGGCGTGCTTAGAAGCTGTTCTGAATTTCTCCAAAAAGTTTTTCTTAGTTTGATGTATCTGTTCTCGTGTGCGCTTTGGGCGATAAATTCAAAACAGTTCTGATTTGAGGGGTGAAAATGACCTTGTCGCGACGGGGGCGAGAGCTCCTTTCACGGGCGCTGAAGAGAAAAAAGTCCTTCCCGTCCAATTTAGGGCCTTCCGTGTTTCCCTCTGCGGAAAATATGAGCTATCTTTGCGGGCATTCATGTACACGTTATTGATACTGTTCCGTATGAGGGGATGCTTTCTTTGCTTGTCTATATTCGTCCTTGTCCTGTCGTTGGCCTCGTGCTCCGCTACGAAGCACGTGCCGGACGGCTCTTATCTGCTGGATGAGGTGCGGATTCATACGGACAACCGTGAGGTGTCTCCCGCGTCGCTCCGGCCCTATGTCCGTCAGGCCCCCAACGCCAAGTGGTTCAGCCTGATAAAGACCCCGCTCTATGTGTATAACCTTTCCGGGCGCGACACGACGAAATGGATAAACCGCTTTCTGCGCAAGATAGGCGACGCGCCCGTCATCTACAGTGAGGAGGAGGCCGAGCGCTCGCGCGAAGAGATAGAGAAGGCCGTGGGGAACATGGGCTATATGGCGGCCTCCGTCCGCAAGTCCACCGAGCGGAAGAAGAAGAGGCTGAAGCTGCGCTACGACGTTTCCCTCGGCAATCCCTATCGGGTGCGCTCGCTCTCTTACGACATTCACGTGGCGGGCATCGACTCCATCATACGGGCCGACTCGGCGCGTAGCCTGCTCCGCCTGAACATGCCGCTCGACGTCAACCGGCTGGACGAGGAGAGGAACCGGATTACGGAAAGGCTCCGCCGCCACGGGTATTATAAGTTCAACAAGGATTACCTGACCTACACGGCGGATACCGTAAAGGGAAGCTATAACGTCGACCTGACGCTGCGCCTGCGTCTCGACGAGGACTCGCTGCGGCGTTTCTCGCCGGCTTACAAGCCCTACCGGATAGGCAAGGTGGGTATCGTGACCGACTACGACGTGCTGCGCTCGTCCGCCTCCGGAGGCATCGACATCAACGACTCGATTCATTACGCGGGCTTCCCCATCTACTATAAAGATAGGCTGTATCTCCGCCCCAAGCTGCTGGTGGACAACCTCGCCTTCGCGCCCGGCGACCTGTACGACGAGCGGGCCGAGCAGCGCACCTACTCCAACTTCTCAAGGCTATCCGCCCTGAAGTACACGAATATCCGCTTCGCGGAGGAGCCCTGCGACTCGTTGCTGAACGCCTACGTGCTGCTGACCAAGAGCAAGCAGAAGTCGATAACCTTCGAGGTAGAGGGCACCAACTCGGCCGGCGACTTGGGCGCGGCGGCTTCCGTCTCTTTGCAGCACCGCAACCTCTTTCGCGGCTCGGAGACCTTCATGCTCAAGTTCCGCGGGGCGTACGAGGTGATTTCCGGCCTTCAGGCCGGCTACTCGAACAATAACTATACGGAGCTTGGGGCCGAGGCGAGCATTAACTTTCCCGGCTTCCTCTTTCCGCTACTCTCTTCGGACTTTAGGCGGAAAATCAGGGCCACGACCGAGTTCGGGCTGCAATACAACTATCAGCGCCGTCCGGAGTTCCTGCGCACGATGGCTTCCGCCTCGTGGAGCTACAAGTGGACCCAGCGGCGCAGGATACAGCATAAGGTCGACTTGCTGAACGTCGGCTTTCTCTATTTGCCGGAGATTTCTCCCCGCTTCAAGGAAGACTACATAAACAAGGGGCAGAACGAGATTCTGCAATACAACTATCAGGACCGGCTCATCATCAATATGGGTTATAGCTATTACTACAATAGCTTGGGCGGCTCGCTCGTGAACAACACCATCGCTTCCGACTCGTACTCGATACGCTTCAACTTCGAGTCGGCGGGAAACCTCATGTACGCCCTCTCTAAGGCGGCGAATATCCGCAAGAACGCCAACGGCGAGTACGCCATATTCGGCATCCCGTACGCCCAGTACGTGAAGGCGGAGTTCGATTTCGCGAAGAATGTGCGGATAGACCACCGCAACTCGGTGGCCTTTCACTTCGGGCTGGGCGTGGCCGTTCCTTACGGCAACGCGCGGACTATCCCCTTTGAGAAGCAATACTTCTCGGGCGGGGCCAACAGCGTGCGGGGTTGGGCGGTGAGAGACTTGGGGCCGGGCGTCTTTCCGGGCAACGGTAACTTGCTCGACCAGTCGGGCGACATCAAGTTGGACGCCAGTGTGGAGTACCGCACCAAGCTGTTCTGGAAGTTTCAGGGAGCCGTGTTTGTCGACGCGGGCAACGTGTGGACCATCCGCGACTACGCCAATCAGCCCGGCGGAGTGTTCAAGTTCAACGAGTTCTATAAGCAGATTGCCGTGGCTTACGGGCTTGGTCTCCGTCTCGACCTGAATTTCTTTATTCTTCGCTTTGACGGCGGAATGAAGGCCATCAACCCTGTCTATAAGGAAAAGAAGGAGCATTTTCCTGTCATCCATCCCGACTTTGGCCGGGACTTCGCTTTCCACTTCGCGGTGGGATACCCCTTCTGACGCTGTCCCGCGAGAGCGGTCAGCCCCTCATCTTCCGCATGAAGTCGTGGATTAAGGGCAGCAGCTTGTCCACCGCTTCCTCCTCGCCGCACAGCGTCTCCACCGGACAGTGTCCGGTATGGGAGCGGTTCCAGATGAAAGGAACCTCCTGCCCGAAGCTGACCTTCACGCCGTACTTCCGCAATAAGTTCAGGGCTTTCGTGCTGATTACGTCGGTGTACAGCTCCTTTATCTTGCCCAGTATCATCAGTGCCGCCGCTCCTTTTCCCACGACCTTGTCGGCTATGACGGCTCCTTCGAGGAACTCCGGTTCCCGCGTCAGCAGGTCGTAAAGGTCGGCCACTCCCCGTTGGGTAAACGTCCGTACCGTTTCTCCGTTGGCTATCACGCACGAGTAGTCGCCCTCGTGCAGCTGCTTTATCAGATTGTCTGTCATATCTCCGTATTGTTTTGCCGCGAAGGTAGCGCGTATTTCGGAATATCGCATATCCGCGCGGGCTTATGTCGCGCGGCGGGTCTCGTTTCGTCTCCATTCCGTTCATCTCTTTTCCAACACGGCGTATACGGTTATCCCCTCGTCGTTCGTTCGGTTGACGAACCCGTTGTTCTCCAGTACGGTGACCAGTGTCTGTAGCGTGGCCCGATTCGCTTGCAGATGCGTCAGGATGGTCAGCTTGGCCATCAGCTCCGACGCCGTCAGCCACTTGGCGAAGGGGTCGTCTTCCCTCGACGAGCGATAGTATACGAAAAGGCTCTCTTCCACCGGCTCCTTCAGGCGGAACGACTCGTTGCGCTCGTTCAGCCGGTCTATCTCCTCACCCTCGTACCAGAAGCGGTATCCCGAGCGGAAGAGGGCCAGCGCTTGCGCGTAGACGCCCGTGTGGTTCACGTCGCGCAGATAGTCTATGCTCCGGATGGCGTTGAACAGGATACGCCGGTTCTCCCCGATGTCCTGCAGGCAGTGGGCGTTGTTCGTACTGGCGGCGAACGATGCCCTCCGCGTGAAGCTGTGCGTCTGCGTGTCGTACGCCTTCCGTTCCGTCACCTTCTCCTGCGTGATGACGCGCTTCAGGTCGGCCAGTTTGGAGGGCGACACCCCGTCGAACTCCTCAAGATTGATGATGAGGCAGTTGGATAGCATCAGCATGTGGTCCTTGTTGTCGGGGTTAATCATTCCGTTTCGGTAGTACGAGCGCAGGACGGGAGGCAGCAGTCCCCGGATGAAGGTACTCTTTCCTTTTCCCTGCCGGCTGTAGAGCAGGAGCAGGTGTTGGTTCTGTTGGCTCTCGTCGATGGCGCAGGCCACCAGTCCCACGAGCCATCGGCGCAGGCTCTCGTGCCAGAATCCGGGGTCGTCCGCCTCCACCGTGTCGGCCAGTTGCCCGATGTAGTCCGTCACGCCGTCCCATTCGGGCAGCGAGAGGAAGTAGTCGGCGAACGGGTCGAAGTCGGGGGCGAAGTTCGAGTCGATGACCGCTCTCAGCAGGGTGAGCGAGCAGTATACTCTCGCCATTTGCAGCTCCGTGTAGATGCTGTTGAAGTCCTTTCCCCGCATGGTGATGAAGGACGGATTGCTTCCGTCTTCCTCCGGAGCGAGCGGGGCGAACTCCAAGCGGTCGAGCACCACGTTGCGCCGGAACCGGTAGCGCGCCTTCAGATAGTCCATAATCCGCTCCACGGGTGTCCTTTTGCCCTCCTCTTCCTCCTTCTCGCTCTTCTCCGAGTAGCGGTATCCGTTGCGCAGGGGAGCTTCGACGTCAAAGTCAGGTTCCTCGCCGAATTTCCGCAGGGCCATCCGCAGCGCGTCCTCCTCGTCGATGTGCCGGCTCCGGCATCGGGAGCCCAGACAGTAGATGAAGCTGTCCCGGCTTCCCCGCTCGAACCGGAACCTGCGGCGGGCGTACTCCACCGCCTTGCGGAACTCCATCTGGGTGATGGGGTCTATGCCTTCGAGCGTCACTTCCCCGTCTTCCTCCCGTCTGGGTCTTCCCCTCTTCTTGGGCGCGGGGGTCGATTCCTCCTTTGTGGGCAGTGTGAGGGCGACGTTCAGCGGGCGCAGCGCCTTCACCCGTTGGGGCGAGTAGAAGGCCTTCGGGTCGTAGGTGGCGTACATTCCCCCTCGCGAGGTCGCTTCCGCTGGGGTCTACCCGGTTTCCCAACAGCCGTTCGTAGTAGGCCGCCTCCAGTTCGAACCGTCGTTTGTGATACCGTTCCAGTTCGGCGTAGGTGACCGTTCCCTTCGCTTCGAGCGCCGCCCTTGTCCGCAGCGCCTCTTCGCTCTTCAGGCTGACGACGAGCTTCAGCCCGTGCCGGCGCGGACTGAGCGCGCAGGCTAGCGTCGCCTCGTCCGCCTCGGCTATCCGGCGCAGCCGTTCAATGTCCTCCCGGGGCATCTCGTCGAAGTCCAGTATCCGGGCGTCCTGATAGGCCGTCAGGCTGTAGGGCAGGCGGCGTTCGGCGTACACGGCGGTCAGGGTGAAGTAGGGCAGTTGCCTCTTGACGCGTTCCGCCCGCTGTTCGTTTCCCTCTTCCATCGCCTGTTCAATCGCTTCGACGGGACGGCGATAGGTGTCTCCGGCGATTTGTTCAAAGAACTGTTCGAGCGTGATGTGCTCCTTCACTTGCGAGTATCCCCGATAACGGGTCGCGATAAATCTTTCCATGGCGTTTTCGTTTTTTGTTGTGAGTTATGAATGTTTGCTTGCAGTCCCTTCGGTCCGTGGCGTGTACCGAGGCTTGCGTGTGCAAAGGAAGGGCTTTTCCCTGAGATAAAAAAAACACACGTTTTCGCCGGAAAACGTGTGTTTCGTGTGCAAAACGGGTTACTCGCCCGCCATTTCCCTTTCTTCCCTGATGATTCGCTGAATCTCCCTGCTCAGCTCCTGTTCGGTCATGTATCCCTTTTGGGGCGGTTTCTTGGGACAGTCGCGCAGGAGTATCGCGAGGATGGCGATGTACTGCGGCGAGTCGTTTTCAAGGAACTCGTTGGCCCGTCGGCAGAAGTCAATCAGCAGTTTCAGGAACCTCTTTCTCGCCTTCTGCGGAAACTCCTTCTTCCGTTTCTTGTTGAAAGTGAGTAGCTTGTACGCATACTCAATCGCTCTCAACTCTTCCTCGCCGCACTTCTCGTAAGTGACGGTCGTTTCTGTCCTGTGGACAATTTTTTGCACGAAAAGTTCTTTTTTTCATGTACAAAAACAATTTTAAATGGTTATTAATTTAACGTTTTTTTGGTAAATGGGGCGAAATTAGGAAATCTTTCCCACATTCTCTCCCAAAGCGCCCGCTAAAGAAGCGGTTTTTCTCCGGACGTTCTTCCCCGTGGGCGGCGGGCGGATGCCGGGTTATCTATCCCCCTTATCTCTATATATATTCTTTTTATATGGAGCGGCGGCGAAAAAATCGAAGAGGTACCTCCCTGATTTTTTACGCCGCCGCTCTTTATATAAAAAAGATAATAGTGCGCGCCCCCGCGTGTACTATTAATGCGTATAGCCGGAAAATGGAGAAATAACCTCTTTTTAACATTATTTTATGAGGTCCTCCGAGAGGTTCCACGGACCTCTCTCGAACCTCTTTTTACCCTCTTTTCTCCCGATTTTAACATTATTTTCAGAGGTCCCCCTCTCTCTGCCCGCGGCGCTCTTTTTTCGCTGTTCGACCCCTTCGAGGTCGAGAGTTGCTTATCTCCGTTGACGGCCGCGCGTGTCACTTCGTGCCACGTGCGGTTAAGCGTAGTTTGACGGCTTCGCCGTCCATTGATACCGCTCGCTGCCCGCCTTGCGTTATGCGTTTGTTCTGCGTGGCTGTTCGTCTCTCCGTCCGTTAATACTGTCCTCCGTGGTCGCCGCTTCGCTCTCTTGCCTAGTGGGTTACGTAGACGGCGGAGCCGTCTAACTCCCCTTCGTCCGCGGTGGGTCTTTCTTGTTCGACCCCTTCGAGGTCGAGAGTTGCTTATCCCTGTTGACGGCCGCGCGTGTCACTTCGTGCCACGTGCGGTTAAGCGTAGTTTGACGGCTTCGCCGCCCATTGATACCGCTCGCCGCCCGGCTTGCGTTGTACGTTTGCTTTGCGTGGCTGTCCGTTTTCGCCGTCCATTGATACCGCTTGCTGCCCGGCTTACGTTGTGCGTTTGCTTTGCGTGGTTGTCCGTCTCTCCGTCCGTTAATACTGTCCTCCGTGGTTGCCGCTTCGCTCTCTTGCCGAGTGGGTTATGGAGACGGCGGAGCCGTCTAACTATGCTTATCCGCCGTGTGCCGCTTAGCGGTACCCGCGGATAGTCGGCTTTGCCTTTCTCTTCGACCTCGAAGGGGTCGAACGGCTGTTCGTTTTCGTCGCTCCAAGCCGTGCGGTAGGCTGCGGGATTTCTCAATTCTCAATTTTCAATTCTCCATTTAATTGTGCATCGCTCGGGCGTTTCCCGTACATGAACCGTCGTGTTCTTGTACAGCGTCGGGCCGTTTGTTGTACAGGAAGTCTCTGAGTCTTCACGGCTCTCCCAAGTGACGCACGATGCGCTCCACCTCCCGTTTCATGAACCGGTGCCTTCGTGGGTTGTAGCCTAACGCCTCAAGCTCCCTTGTCAGCTCTCCGCACCCCTTTATCCACCGCAGCATCGTCCGCAGGGCCGTCCCTTCCGAGCGTCCCGGACAGTATAGTCTGGCCAGTTCTACCTTGTCGTACGCCCTTATTTCAAACTTTTTCTCTTCCGTATCTTCCATGTCTAATCTGTCGTTTTATCTGTTGTTTAATGTGATAAAGATACGCGTAATTTTTCTTTTTGTCAAATAATCAGCGTAGAAATATCCGGCGGAGATAAAGAAAATACGGACAAAAACAGACATTTCCGGACAAACGCCGACATCGGCCGACAAATGCCGACATCGCCCTCCGCCGTCGCCGTACCTTCGTCGCGTCAAGAGAAAGGATCCGCTGTTGACGCTTGAGAATCAAGGGGCCGGGCGGCCCCAAGTAATTAACCCATTAAAGCAAAAGGAGAACAGAATTATGGCAAAGACATTTCAGTTTACCAGTACGCTACGGCGTAACATGTTGGACAAGGACAGGCCGGGCAAGTACTACGCCCTCGCCAAGTGGAGCGGGGACACCGACATCCCGGAGATGGCGGAGCGCATCGAGCGCTCGTGCACGGTGAACCACGCCGACGTGCTCGGCGTGCTCCGGGCCTTGCAGACGGAGATGATAGAGAGCTTCAAGCGGGGCGAGATTGTGCGCTTCGGCGACATAGGCTCGTTCTACGTCACGCTGCACAGCGCCGGGACGGAGCAGGAGAAGGATGTCAGCGTGTCGCTCATCAAGAGCGCCCGGGTGCGCTTCCGGCCGGGAAAGGAAATCAAGGACGCACTGAAGACACTGGCCTACAGCAAGTATCGCCTCGATGACGGTGAGAAGGAGGCCGGCGAGGATGAGGAACAGCCCGAACCGGGCGGCGGAACGGGAGAGGAGGACGACAATCAGGAGTCGCCCGACCCGATAGTGTGACGCGGCTGACGAACCGGACGAAAGGAGGTGTATAGCGCGATGGCAAAGAAGACGGTATGGGATACCATCCTGAAGGTGGTAATCGCCGTGGCCTCGGCCATTCTTGGGGCCATAGGAGGGAACGCGATGAACGTTCCTTAAATGGAGAATTGAGAATTAAAAATTGAAAAATTGAGAATTAAGCGTCCGTGAACACGCGGACGGACCATGAAAACACTTGTCGCCCCGGGCCCTCCGGAGGAGCTTTTCCACCGGGGCGCTCCCGGGGCGACCGCTAATTAAACAACTAATCAAACGACAAATGAGTATGAAGAAAAGATTGTATATTTCGCTGTTATGCGCGCTCGCCACGGTGGGGGGATACGCGCAGGACTTCCAACCCAGAGGGGAGGCTCAGAACCTGACGGAACGGAAGAACGTCACGGTGGATTATTCCACTGGGATATTTCATTATAGCGTGCCTCTGTACACGCTGCGGTCGGGAGCGTACGAGCTGCCCTTGTCGATGGACTATATCGGAAAGGGAGTGCGGTCGGGCGAACCGCAAGGAATCATAGACTATAACTGGTCGCTCAACATGGGCGGTGTCGTTACCCGCACGATGCGGGGAGGATTTCCGGATGAAGGGACGGACGGGCTACCTGAATCCGTCGAGAGACGCTCCACCCCTGTATCAAGACGCGAAGAATGTAGCGCTTCGCCGTCGTGACGGAGAGTGTGACCTCTTCACGGCCGTGTTCGGCGGACAGAAGGTGGACTTTATCCTGAAGAAAGACGCGGACGGGACAATCCGTGCGGAGCCGTTGGAGAAGACTCACGCCCGGATAGCCTGTATCGTGTCGCAAGGATACATATCCGGATGGGAGATTACGGACGACAACGGGGATAAATACGTCTATCGGCAGATGGAACTTCATAAAGATGTCCGTCATGTCGATGTCTCCACCTCCAATGCCGTGGACGAAAAGTCGTACGTCTCGGCTTGGCACCTGAGCAGTATAGTTCCGTACAACGGCAAGCCCATCGAATTCTGCTACCTCGACGGCGTACACTCTCCGACCGAGGAGATAACGACGGACAGGGCGGTCAACCAGTGCGACGTCTCCGAGTCGTTCTCTATGACCTATCACTACGGGAGGCCTGTCTTGGAGCAGTCTTTCGACTTTGAAAGGTATAACGCGGATTTCGTGTACGACATGGAGGAAGCCCGGTATCACTTGCAGCGCGCTTCGAGGGAAGAGATACAAAGAGAGGTCGATGCGGAGTTGGAGCAGTTCAAGAAAAGTAGATATGTGGTCACGAATCTCTTACAAAGTGATTATGTCCGGACTAATAATTGTATTCTTGGCACGTTGTCCAACATCTCGCTGATGGAGAACGCCTCGTACGGGTTGGAGAGAGGACTGAACGCTTTGGCGAGCACGCTGAGGCGACCTCCGTACGGAAACTCTGAGGAAAGTCTCGCCGCCTCTCATTTGGAGAACGCGGCGCGGATAGTGCGCCGTTGCCTGACGGAGCTGAAAAGCGTTACCGACAAGGAGATTGAGGGAGGAAGCGCCTATACCGTCGTCTCTCCCCTGCCTTACCTGATTATCACCCCGGACAGGATAGTGAAGTTCGGGTACGAAGGCGGTGATAATGATTATAACCTGTCTAAAGTCAGCCTTTGCGACGGGTACTTGAACGTTATCAGCTCCGTGGCCGTGACGCACAGCGTTTTTTCTTTCTTGGACAAGAAAGGGAAGGAAACCTCCCGCCTGAAGTTTGAATACTATGACTCTTCCGATTTTCCGCCGCTGCCCGATAGACTTGTTCCAGACATTTGGGGATATCCCAGTGCGAGAAACGCCTCGGGAAAGGAATACGATATTGTCGCCTCCTACCGTTCGCTGAAGAAGGTGTCGTTCGCCGACGGAGGCGAAATGGAGATAACTTACGAGAAAAATAAGGTGGGGAACGGGGGCGACAGTGGCGGCATACGGCTGAAGTCCCTGCGCTTTCACGACGGTGAGGGAAGGAAGGATACGGTTTCGTACGATTACATGAATTCCGGAACAAGCATTTATCCCCGTTGGTTAACGAATGTGCAAGTCAGATATTCGGGATTCAGCGACTACGTGGACTTAGGCCGGGCTCGTCCGGACGGTCATCCCATCATGAACACGGGGAATAACGGGTTCTGCTATACTGACGTGGCGGAGACCGTGAACGGGAGAGGAAAGACCGTATACACCTATCAGGCGTCCTCCGCCGAAGAGTTCTGGAAAAACGGCCTGTTCTTGGGCAAGCGGATTTATGACGATAAAGGGAAGCTGCTCCGCAAAGTCACGTACAGGTATGAGGAGCTTTCGCCTTATTCCCTCCAGTTGCAGCAACAGGAGCCTTCTCCCTTCTATATAGACGGAGAGTCTTTAGAAGGCTATTATGAGAGCCAGACAAACCAGTACATCGACGGAATGGAGCTTTACCGGACAAACGTGGAGCCTCGCTTGTCGCCTACGGGCGTTGATCGTTTCTATACGCTGCGCTATGGAGGAAAGATGGCGTTGAGTGAGGTGGTTGAATACCGTTCGGACGGCGACACGCCTTATCTCCGGACAGTCTATCACTATGACAATCCCGAGTCGATGTATCCCACCCGTGTGGTCCGTACCGGCTCGGACGGAGTCTCTCGCACGGAAGTGCGCAAGCGGGTGATTGACATGGAAGAAGGGGCGGATGCCGCGGTCGACCGCATGAGGCAGCGCCATCTGCTCGCTGCCGCGGTGAAAACCGCTACGCTGATAGACGGGAAGTTGGTGAAGGAAGAGGTACGTGTCTACAAGGATGACGGCTCTTCGGACGTTGGGTCCATCCTGCCCTCCGAAGAGTGGGCGTATATCCCCGAAACGGCGGAAAGCTACGCTCCGTCGGCTAAGGAAGCGGCGCTTTTTGCCTATGGCAAGGAGAACTACGAGCGGATGGTCACTTATCGCCAGTCCCGCCTTCCCTCGGCGAACATGATTACCGGAAAAAACGGGCGCGTGGAGCGGGGGAGCGTCGCCTACGATTATTACGGCAGGCCCATACTGACGTGCGAGGCCTACGGAGCCGTGGCGGACGACCCTTACAAGGGAGACAGTAAGCCCGCCGTCATCTTTCCGGAGGTTAGAAGCGCGCTGAAGGAAGTGAACGACAGGTATAAGTATGAATATTCCGTAGCCTTCAAGGGGATGCAGCAACAGGTGACCGACGGCCGTTTTCTGAGTTATTGCGAATCGACGGAGCAGCGCTACATGATGCTGTTCCTTGACGAATTGCAGAAGAAAGATATGGATCTGCTTTCGTTGAGAGCGTATTACGACTACCTCTCTCGTGACGAATACGCCCCGGTGAACCGTTTCAAGCAGGAACATCTGCGGCTTTTCACGCTTTATCCCCAGTATGAACCCCTGACTCCCTTCATCACGAAGGCGGTAGAGCTTATAACATACGGTGACCGCTTCTTTGACTACCTCTATCAGTCGACATACGATTTGCCGTATCCGGCGAAGCCGAACGGCTGGACCATCACGTGCGTTCCGGAGGCGAACGTCGGCGCGCTGAGACTGTATGAGGTGGACAATCCCGGTGAATCCCCGTCCGTTATCATCACTCACGCGGGCGGCGAGACCACCCTCAAGCTCCAACCGCTCTCCAAGTCGAGAGTGAAGGTGTACGAGATAGACCTGAGCGCGTATGAGGACGTGACGTCCGTCACGGCGGGTACGTTCGAGTTCTATGAGGCGATAGTGCCCTCGGGGGCTTCCTTCCAAGCTACCTCCTATAACACGGACGGTACGGTGCGCTGCCGGTTCGACGAGTCGGGCAACGCCGAATTCTACACGTACGACGACGCCGGACGGGTCATCCGGGTGGAAGACCAGTATGGCAGCGTCCTGAAGGAGTACGAATATAACCGAGTCATTAACAACTAATCAATAACCGAACAATCATGAAACAATCGAAACGAATATTAGCGGTGGCCGCTTTACTGGCCGCCTCGCTTCTCGCGCAAGGGCAGAACGGCTATACCCGGAGCCGTAACTATACGGTGGAGAAAACCTACACGGACACGGCCGCCCAAGCGAAATCTTTCAGCGACGTAGTCTATACCGACGGCTTTGGCCGACGGTTGCAGGAGATACAGGTGAACGGCGGCCCCTCCGGAAACTCCGACCTTGTGACGGCGTACCGCTACGGCACGCTCGGGCAAGTGGAGGAGGAAT
This sequence comes from uncultured Bacteroides sp., assembly GCA_949285075.1. GTDB lineage: Bacteria > Bacteroidota > Bacteroidia > Bacteroidales > Bacteroidaceae > Bacteroides. The sequence goes on from CASDXF010000006.1 coordinate 43,055, forward strand.
ACCTACCTTATTCCAAATCGGGCAACGGCGGGGCGTTCGACCCGGATATGTATCTGTCCGGCCGGTACGCCGTCTACGGGACGGAAGAACAGGCGTACGCCTTCTCGCGTACGGAATATGAACACAGCCCGTTGGCGCGCGTCGCCCTGCGGACCGGAGCGGGCAAGGCGTGGCACACGGGCGGCAAGGGCGTCCGTACCGATTACGGCGTGAACGGGGCGAATGAGGTAAGGCGGTATAGAGTGGCCGCCGACGGCACGTTGTCCGCGTCGGGATATTACGAGGCGGGAACACTGGACAGGGAAACCGTGACCGACGAGGACGGACACCGCACGTCCACCTACACCGACTCGTACGGGCGCGAGACGCTTTCCGTGGCTTTCGACGGTGACGAGCGCTTGGAAACCTATTATGTGTACGACGACCTCGACCGCCTGCGCTACGTGCTTCCTCCAGAGGCTTCCAACCGCCTTTCGACGAAGGAAGGAACCGCTGACGAGGAGACGCTGAAGAGCCTTGCCTACGCCTACGACTACGACAGGCTCGACCGCGTGACGATGAAGCGACTTCCGGGCTGCGAGCCGGTCTATATGGTGTACGACAAGCGTGGACGGATGGCGTTGAGTCAGGACGGGGCGCAGCGTTCCTCCAACCCGGGGAAGTGGAGCTACTTTGTTCATGACGGCAACGACCGTGTGGTGGAGAACGGGGAGCTTCTGCTGTCCCCCTCCCTGACTCGCGAGCAACTGGAGGAAGCGGCTTGGAACTCGGAAGAGTATCTTCCGTCGGGCGAGCGTACCCCGTTGCGATACGCCGCGTATGACGGTTACGGGAGCGTGGAGGAGTTGACCCTTCACCCCTTCTCGCCCGTCGAGGGCTACGACCGCGGCTACAGCGTTTCCCCCTCGGGTCAGGTGACGGCCGTGAAGTCCCGCCTGTTGGGAACGGACGACTGGACGACCTCGACCGTCTACTACGACGGGTACGGCCGTCCCATACAGACCGTTACGGCGTATCCGGGGAAAGGGATGACCCGCGTCAGCTCCTTCTACGACCTTTCGGGCAACGAGCTGAAGCGTCAGGAAACGTTCGGCGGCAACACGCTTGAGACGTTCCGCATCTATGATGTCCGCGGACGCTTGCAGGCGAAAGCCGATCGTTGGAACGAGAATACTCTGAGCGTTCAGATTTATACTTACGATTCCGTGGGTCGTCTGATAGGTAAATGGTATAACGGCAAGCAGAGCGAGACGCTTTCGTACAACGTCCGCGGATGGCTGACGGGGATTGAAAGTCCCGTCTTCTCCCAACGGCTGCGCTACGCGGACGGCGACACGCCCCGCTACAACGGGAACGTCAGCGCCATGTCGTGGAAAGCCGGAGGGGAGCAGACCGAGCGTGGATACAGGTTTACCTACGACGGGCTGAACCGCCTGACGGCGGCCGCCTATGGCGAAGGCCCCTCCCTGTCGGCCAACGCGGACCGCTTCACGGAGCGGGTTACGGGGTACGACAAGATGGGGAACATTCTCGGCCTGAAGCGCTATGGGCAGACAGGAACCTCCTCGTACGGGCTGACGGACGACCTGACCCTGACCTACGACGGCAATCGGCTGCTGTCCGTCAGCGACAAGGCCGCGAGCGGCGTGTACGGCAGCGGAATGGAGTTTAAGGACGGCGCAAGTGCGGCCGTAGAGTACGAATACGACAAAAACGGCAACCTGACTAAAGATTTGAATCGGAATATTTCTGATATTGAATATAATTGCTTAAATTTACCGAGTCAAGTAACGTTCGCCGACGGAAGCTCGATAGCGTATGTCTATACGGCTGACGGGGTGAAGCTCCGCGCGTCGCGTACCGTCAACGGTACGACCACGACGACGGATTACTGTGGCAATGCGGTCTATGAGAACGGCGAGCTGGTCAGGGTACTGACGGGCGAGGGTTACCTTTCCGCCCGCGACTCCAAGTTCCGCTACTTCCTTTGCGACCATCAGGGCAACACGCGCGCCGTTCTTTCCGAGGACGGCGACACGGAGGAGGTAAGCCACTACTATCCGTTCGGCGGGCTGCTTTTCTCCACGGGGAGCGTTCAGCCGTACAAGTACAACGGGAAGGAACTGGACACGACGCACGGGCTGAACTGGTACGACTATGGCGCGAGACACTATGACCCCACGATAGGGCGTTGGCACGTGGCGGATCCGATGGCGGAGAAGTACTACGGTATTAGCCCGTATAGCTATTGTGAAAGTAACCCGGTGAACTTGATTGATCCGACGGGAGAGTTGGCTAGTCCTATCTATGACCTTAATGGGAAGTTATTGGGGACGGAAGATGACGGGTTGCAAGGAGATCCTATTATTATGGACGCTATACATTTTAGGCAGGGAATGCCGCATGAGGAGGCGTTAAGTCATGCGTTGGATATTGAGGATATGACGAGTGATATAGCCCGTATTTTATTTGACCTAAGTGTGAGGAATTTACCGAATAGGCCTGATTATGACGGATATCTTACTTTGGAGGAAGCGAATGAATGGTATCGTATGGGAAATGGGATGCCTTTATATGTAGATGTTTCAAAGATTGATTTGTCTCCATTGACAATAGAAGATTTGTCTTTGGATAGGATAGTATATTATAATTATCTGCATCCATCTCATCCAAATATAAAAACAGGATTAGTATATGGAACATTGGGTATAACTTTATTAGACAAGATGGGACATGTTAAAATAGGTGGAAAGAATGGACTTATTGATGTCTATGATTTTGACTATCAAGAAGGTCGGACGTTTCGTAACTTTGCTACAAAAGTTGGACGGATTTGGGCTGGTAAAGGTATTAAATATAGCATTTTTGGTTATGGGGTAGGAAAAGTAGAAAAAGTAAACAATGCAGTTTATAGGCCTTTTAGTACTAGAAGATGGTTTTTATGAATTAAGAATGAATATATGACTAAAAAAATAACAATTTTATTATCTACCATTATCATTAGTGGCTTGATTTATTATACCTTTTTTTACTATAATGAGAAGAATAATAAAGAAATAGCTCTGATATTAGGAATAGAAGAAGCGTCTATAATTTCTGTAGATTATTCATACGACCCTATTGCTTTATGCGACTATGATATAATGGAAGTGTACTATTTGTCCAGTTCAACTATTAGTCGTTTTGTTACCAATTCATCGTTTAAGTTATATGATGAACCTTATGAAAACCCAGAATGGTTAAAAGAAAATTGGCATACAAGTCCTATTGATAAAATTGCATGGAAGGAAATATGTGACTCTGCTTTTGCTATTAGAGCGAATAGTAAAAAACGTACTTTATGGAGTTCTGAAATAGTGAAACTGCTTTCATCCGATAATGCTTATTTTGCGTTTTATTCAACAGATGGGGCGATAGCATTCTATGTGTTAGACCTTATCAATCGAAAATTGTATATTACATATATAGATATGTAACGTGTTTTCATGTGAATATAATTAAAAATATGGGGGTGCTTTTTGACACACCTCCAATTAATTATAAAAAAAACGATTAATTATGGATATCTCACAATTATTGCAATATTCGGTCGGTTCTAAAGTTTTTTATAGCCGTACAGGTGGTGGCGCTAGCTCCATTTGGCTGATTCAATTTGAGAACACGGCTAGCTTATGGATAAATTGCTCATGGCGGATAGAGCATAAAGGTTATGTATTAGCGACGGAAAATGATGATGCGACAGCTGTGACGGGGAGGATGGCCAAAAGTGTCAAAAGGTTAGAAGGATGCAGGCTACTTGGTTATGAATTGTCTCCTCAAAATGATCTGATTCTTTTTTTCGAGAAAGGATATTGCTGTCGAGTATTTACAAATATATCTTCTTTTGAAGGGAAAGATGAGAAAAAGAATATGAAAAATTGGGAGTATTGTATCGAGGATTTGGATGTTTGTGTATGCGCTACTAACCATTTTCATATTATTAAAGAAAAATATAGTTAGCGATGGATGCGTTCAACTTATTATCATACCTTTTCCATGTGAAAGTAAAGTGCTGCGATATAGGAGACATTGTACCGTCTATTTTAGGGATAAACATGGAAGATGGAAACTGTTTGGTGGTATTCAGCGCATGGCGTTTGGAGCGGGATAATGTAGTGTTGTTGATGAGTACGGATGCGGATGAGATAGGGAGGGATATTTTTGAGGATAAATTGAAAATACTTGATGGAAAAAAGATAATCAATGCTGATGTCTCGTCACAATTTGACTTGAAAATATTCTTTGAAGAAGGGTATTCCATCAGAACGTTCAGTAATATTTCTTACTTTCAGACAGAAAACGGAGGCGATTGGGATGCGAATTGGCGTTTGGCTATATCGAAATGTAATATACTTGCTTGTGCGACAAATGATTTTCAATTTAAAATAGAGAAATATGGCTTTAACAAAATCAGATGAAAGTGCTTTTACGGTTTGATATTTAATCTTTTATCCTTAAAGTTCGGTAAAAGGGAAGTTTTTTTCGATTTAGAAATAAGATTATGGTAGCGAAATTAAATTTTGAATTTTTTCTTGTAGGAGACCCGTGGGAATCTCCGGAGGAGCTTACGGACATTCTGCAAATTACCCCTACTACTGTACGTCATAGGGGGGAGAAAGTTATGAGAACTGAAGGAATGGAGTTACATTCATTTACAGCAAAGAATACGTACTGGGAGTTTGAGAGCGAGGATGTTTTAGGATTAGATTTGGACGAGCTGACAAGGCAAATATTGGACTTGTTCGCTCCTAAAGTTCAATTGATAAAAGAATATCTGTCCCAACATCCTCAGTTAAGAGCGAGATTGTGTATTATAACGTATTCTACTCAACAGAGCTTTCCCGGTTTGTATCTGAGTCCGGAGCTGATTTCGTTCTTGGGTGAAATAAACGCCGATATAGACTTTGATACTTATATTGAGAAAGGTCTGAAATATAGATTAGAGACGAAGTAGGATAAAGCGGTAATAGAGACCTGACGCATGGTTCCTGAAGGGAATTATTGTGTCAGGTCTCTTTTGCGTTTCGCAGAGGAGCCTCGCCTACGCTTACGGGTAGGCCGTGAACGGTTTTGAACTGGAAAATTTCTGATATTGAATATAATTGCTTAAATTTACCGAGTCAAGTAACGTTCGGCGACGGAAGCTCGATAGCGTACGTCTATACGGCTGACGGGGTGAAGCTCCGCGCGTCGCATACCGTCAACGGTACGACTACGACGACGGATTACTGTGGCAACGCGGTCTATGAGAGCGGCGAGCTGAGGATGCTCCTGAACGAGGCGGGCTACGTCAGCTTCCCCGACAGGAAGTTCCACTTCTACATCAAGGACCATCAGGGAAATGTACGTGTAGTGGCAGATGCCGAGGGTAATGTGGAAGAGGTGAACGACTACTATCCCTTCGGAGGGCTGATGTCGAGCGCCACGGCCAACGGCTTCCAACCGTACAAGTACAACGGGAAGGAGCTCGACCGCGAGGCGGGACTTACGGGGCGAGGTTCTATGACCCGGCGATAGGACGGTTTACGACGAATGACCGGTTTGCGGAGAAATATTACGGAATGTCGCCGTATCAGTATGGAGCGAATAATCCGATACTGAATGTAGATGTGAATGGAGATAGCATAAGAATTTTGCCTAATCCAAATGGGTTTATAGAAGGGATAACCTATAAGTTCGGAATAGAAACGGAATATCAAAAAAGAGTGAAAGCAGATCTTCAACAATTTAAAAAAGATGATCCTATGATTGCGGACATAATCACACATTTAGAGAAAAGCGAGCAAATTCATGACATTACAATGCCACCGGAGGGTAGTACTTATGGAAATGCGACAAAAATTAGTGGACAAAAGGCTAATTCTAACATTCATAAGGGAATATATGATTCAGAAAAAGTGGAAATTGGAGTGGAAAAAGGTGAGATTCGCACCATTAACGTAGAGAATAAAGTTAGAATAAAAACAAATGATAAAAAAAGAACGAGCTATGGTAAACAAAAAATACCTAAACGCTATCTTTGGTAGTGTGCTGATATTTTGTATAGGAATAATGTTCTTTTGGGGATGCACACAAAAAGAAAAAATTTCTTATGAAGAGGATAATATTTTCGCAACTGGCGGCATGCCCTTTAAAGTATGTAATGTAATGTATCATGATACAATATATCAAGTGCTTACAGAATTTGTGTGGAATCCTAAAGGACTTGGACTTAGAAGTGTCAAGAAAACCGAAGTCATTACGGTAGACAGCTTAACCTTTGTCAAGTTGAAGGAGGGTATTGTTCGCCCACAAAGACATATGGATCTGATACTTATGAAAGATACCCAAACCTTACTCGGATTGTTCTTTAACGAACATACAGCTCTTGATAAACTACGGTTATCTGATGATGAAGAAAAGTATTTGATATACACGCTATTGTGTAGAGGTGTTGTCATTTATAAAAATTGCGAATCGGGATACTTGCATTACGATCCGAGATCTGTAGCTAACGTATCCGAATAAATAACGGATTGCACTATGGGGTGCTTTTTGACACACCTTCGTAGCGAATAAAATAAGAACACAAAATTTATGAAGGAAAAAAGGTGGAAGAATGGCAGATACGTTAAAGTTCTGTTTGGTACTAATGATTTCTCTTGCCCATGTACATCTTAGTGCGAATACAGTGGATAATGGTTTGAATCCGGTTACTATTTGGGGATTATTTCTGTGCTCTCTAACGGATGATTATGATTGTGGAATGCTTCAATTTGGGTACGTACTGCAATGTTGCGTTACAGCACTTGCTGCTTATTTTATATTGGAATGGAGGAATAAACAAGCTTGGATTTTTGCCTTCCTAACAGGCCTTGTGTTGATAACTTTGTACTATTCCAACTCATATCTTGATATGGATTGGGCGTTACTTGACGAAGGCGAATCGAATATTGCCGATAGGTATTATAAGCTATATGGATATGGGAGAGCTTTGGAGCTCGTGCTCGTTTATTCATGCGCGCAACTCTTATTCATATCTATTTATTATCTCTGCGATAGGTATGCTGCGTTTCGGAATAGATGCTTAAATAAGTGATAAATATATGTTATAGTGTATTTGCAGCTTCACCGGACAGCCGCTGAGGGTCAAGAGGACTCAGGGGGAGAATGCGGAGGTGCTCACTACGCCTACGACACCGCCGACAGGAACCTCCTCGTACGGGCTGACGGACGACCTGACCAAAGTAATTCCCAGTTAGCCTGCCGGACGTTTTTGCGGGGGATGCTAATTCCCCGGAAAGCGGAAGCCGGAGGTGAGTGAGAGTTATAACGCCCCGAATCTCTTAAAAAACGTTTAATGGGTTAGCAAATCCGCTCGCAAAGCCCTATGCGAGTTTGCAACTGTCGGAAAAAACTCGTTTTTTCGCGATAAAAGGAGTCATCTTTTATGCTGCAAGTATACTAATGGTTTCGTAGAATAAACCGTTTTGTCAGTATACGCGCGGCGTTAATGTTTTATTTGCTAACTATTATGTGGTAATTATGGAAGGATGGGAGAGAGTCAAGTACATCATGGAGGCTGAGGGCATGAACAAGAATTCCTTCAGCACCGCCGTCGGAATCGGCAACAACGTGACCATAACGCGTATTATCAACGAGCGGCGCAAACCTTCTCGGCAGACGTGCGAGAAGATTATCGCCCGCTTTCCGCAGTATAGCTACGACTGGCTTTACGAGGGCAAGGGGGAGATATTAAGTCCTCCGGGCGAGAGGGGCGAGGCGCCGGCCTCGTCTGTCGGCTCGCCTTCTTCGCCCGCTTCATCCGGAGCCGTTCCTTCCGCCGAGCGTCAGGGGGCCAACGCCCGGAGAGTGGAGACGCTCGGTTTCATGAACGTTCCTTTAGTCCATGTGCGCGCGCAGTGCGGTTATCTAAGCGGCTATAGCGACGAAGGCTATGTTGAGAGCCTGCCCAGTCTGCCCGTGATTGTAGACCGCGAGTATCACGGAAAGTACATGCTCTTCGAAGCTTCGGGCGACAGCATGGACAACGGCACGAGGGAGTCGATATGCGACCGTGACATCGTGCTCGGCCGGGAGATTCAGCGTGATCTTTGGCGTTACAAACTCCATATTAAAGACTGGTACTTCATCATCGTGCACCGCACCGAGGGCATCGCCATCAAGCAGATTACCCATCACGACGTGGAGCGGGGCCTGATTACGTGTCATTCGCTGAACGAGCTTTTCGAGGACTACACGGTGAAGCTCGACGAGGTGGCCGAGCTGTACAACCTGATAAAGATAGTAGACCGCAGCGCCCGGCTGTAGTCGCCTTTGTCTTGCCGTAACGGGAGCCCTCTTGAGCCTCGGTTATGGCGCCGCCCTATTTCTCATGAACCGCTGCCCTACTTCTCGCGAGCCGTAGCCCTGCGGCTCGCGAGAAGTAGGGCAGTTTTTCATTCGGTTGATAATGAGGGGAATATCCCGTCGTCCCGGAAGCCCGTTTCACCGAGGGGCGGAGGCCCTGTTCTGTGGCGTGCTGCGTTAAACTTTCATTAAATTCCGCGGGTGTCCGTATCCGCTTGGCTTCCGGAAGTTATCTTTGCGATAGGAACAACGGAAAGATGATGTGTATGGACAAAAATGACTTGATGAAAGGTATAGGACTATGGCTTGTCTCGCTCTTCATGCTGTCGGCGTGCAATGGCAAGATAAAGAAGGAAACCAATCAGGCTGTAAGCGATTCTACGGAAACGAGAGCCGTCTTGGGAGTAAACACGTTGCGGCTGGACAGCGTGAAGGTGACGTGGATAAGGGATAACGCGCGGGAGAAGCTGATGCCGCTCTCCTTGTTCGCCGGCGTGCCGGACAGCCTCGTTGACAAGCTATCGCTTCGGGAGGGCATCCCCTCTTCCGTAAGCGCGTTCTTGGTGGAGACGGGGGACGCGCGCGTGCTGTTTGATACTGGATTGGGAGCTTCGGACAGTCGGCTGACGGAAGGGCTGAAATCTTTGGGACTCGTTCCCGCCGACATCCGGTACCTCTATCTGACCCATTTTCACGGCGACCACATTGGCGGTATGCTGAAGGGCGACAGCGTCGTTTTCCCGAACGCGGAGGTCTACGCTTCGAGGGTGGAGTACGAAGCGTGGATGAAGATGCCCGATGAACGGAAAGCGCAGGTAGTGAAGACGATGGAGCGTTACCGTGAGCGGCTGCACTTGTTCGAGTTCGGCGACACGCTGCCGGGAGGCGTTACGGCCATCGACGCGGTGGGGCATACCCCCGGACATACCGTCTTTCTGGCGGGCAAGCTGCTGATTATCGCTGACTTGATGCACGGAGCCGCCTTGCAGACGCGCTATCCCGAATATTGCCCCTCTTATGATATGGATAAGGAGGAGGCGGTGAAGTCGAGGATACGCGTCTTGAAGTACGCCGAGGAAAACGGGCTGACGATGGCGGGCATGCACCTTCCCGCTCCGGGATTCTTGACGATGGAATAAGCCGTAAGCTAGCAGGTTAGGTGATGTGGATTTCTCAGGAGACTCAGGCGTTCGTGCGAGAGCATCGGACGGACGACCCCCGCTCGTTGGCGCTGCAGGCCCGTAAATATCCGGACGTGGACATGCCTGTGGCCGTCACGCAGATAGCGGGTTGGCAGATGGCGATGAAGAAGATTCCCGCTTGGGGGAACACGGAGGGGCTGTGGTATCCCAAGCACCTCTCGTTGGAGCAGTGCTCGTCCGAGGTTACCGCGCGCTACAAGGCCGGATTGCTGCGGGGCGACTCACTGGCGGACTTGACCGGAGGCTTGGGGGTGGACTGCGCTTTCCTGTCCGCCGGATTCAAGTCGGTCACCTACGTGGAGCGGCAAGAGGAGCTTTGCGAGATAGCGGAGCACAACTTCCTCCTGTTGGGCTTGCCCCATATCCGTGTCCGCAGGGGAGACGGTACAGACTATCTGCGGACGATGGACCCCGTAGACTGCCTTTTTCTCGACCCCGCCCGGCGGGACGGGCACGGGGGAAAGACCGTCGCCATAGCCGACTGCGAGCCGGATGTCGCCCGCTTGGAGGAGCTTCTGCTGAAAAAGGCCGGGCGTGTACTGGTCAAGCTCTCCCCCATGCTCGACCTCTCTTTGGCGTTGAGGGAGTTGCCGCACGCGAGGGAGGCGCACGTCCTTTCCGTAGACAATGAGTGCAAGGAGTTGCTGTTGCTGCTCGGCCCGACGCCTCCCGAGGAGATACCTGTCCGTTGCGTCAACCTGTCGTCAGGAGGGCTTCAGCCGGATGCGCGGGCCTTCACCTTCACCCGAGAGCGGGAGCGGGACGCCGAGTGCCGCTACGCCGTCCGTCCCGGACAGTACCTTTACGAACCGAACGCCTCGATTCTTAAGGGAGGGGCCTACAAGAGCGTGGCGGAGGCCTACGCCCTCTCCAAGCTTCATCCCAACAGCCATCTTTATACCTCGGACACGTTGGTAAATGGATTTCCGGGGAGGATATTCCGTGTCGCGGGTCATTGTGGATTTAACAAGAATGAAACAAAAGCCCTTTTAGACGGGTTGAAACGGGCGAATCTCACGGTCCGTAACTTCCCTTCTTCCGTAGGGGAGCTGCGCAAGCGCCTCAAACTGTCTGACGGTGGAGATAACTACTTGTTCGCCACCACATTATATGATGGAAATAAAGTCCTGATACGCTGCCGGAAAGTTTAATTTGTATCAGGAACGTAACTTGTTTGTTGCACGTTATTCAAATTTTCGCAAAAGGCCCGAAACAAGGGGAGTCTACTTTCGCGGCAAATAATTAACGTATAGCAACACTTATGAGATTTTCTTTAAAATTGACTCTATGGGCTCTTCTGGGCATAAGCGCGGTTAACGGCGCTTTCGCGGAAGAGAGGGTGAACGTGGCCAGACAAGGTACTATGCGCGGGCGTGTCATAGATACAGACAAGCAGACCTTGCCGGGAGCCTCTATTTATATTGAGAAACTGCATACGGGGGTGACGAGCGACATTGACGGGTATTACACCTTCTCTAACCTAGCTCCCGGCACATACACCGTGAAGGTGAGTTACGTAGGTTATTCTCCCGTGGAGATGCAGATTACGATTCCGGCGGGAGGGACGCTTGAAAAGGACGTGGTACTGAACGAGGGAATCGAGCTTCAGGAAGTGGTAGTGGGAGGTGCCTTTCAAGGGCAGCGCCGGGCGCTGAACGCGCAGAAGTCGAACCTGAACATTACGAACATCGTGTCGGCCGACCAAGTGGGCAAGTTCCCCGACTCGAATATAGGCGATGCCTTGAAACGAATCAGCGGCATTAACGTACAGTACGATCAGGGAGAAGCGAGATTCGGACAGGTGAGAGGCACGAGCGCCGACCTGAGTTCCGTGACGATAAACGGCAACCGTATCCCTTCCGCCGAGGGAGAGACGCGCAACGTGCAGCTCGATTTGATTCCGGCCGACATGATACAGAGCATCGAGGTTAACAAGGTAATCACTCCGGATATGGACGCCGACGCCATAGGAGGCTCCATTAATCTGGTCACCAAGAACTCGCCTTACAAGCGCACCATAGCGGCCACGGCGGGAACGGGGTACAACTGGGTGAGCGACAAGGCTTCGTTGAATCTCGGCTTCACCTATGGCGACCGCTTCTTTAACGACAAGTTGGGCCTGATGCTTTCGGCCTCTTACCAGAACAATCCCGCCGGTAGCGACGACGTGGAGATGGCGTACGAGAAGGACGACGACGGCAATGTGTACTTGGAAGAGTATGAGGTGCGCCAGTATTACGTCACCCGCGAGCGCCAGAGCTACTCGCTCGCGTTGGACTGGGAAATCAACGCGAACCATAAGCTTGACTTCAAGGGGATATTCAACAACCGCAACGACTGGGAGAACCGCTATAGGCATACCTATAAATACATGGACCCGGAAGACGTGGGCGGGGCGACGGACCGCTACGAGGTAATCTACGAGACCAAGTCGGGCGGGCCGGACCAACGCTACGCTCGTCTGGAGCAGCAGCGCACGATGGACTTCACGTTGGGCGGAGAGCACCTCTTCGGCAATCTGCTGTTCGACTGGAAGGCCTCTTACGCGCAGGCCGGGGAGAAGCGTCCGCACGAGCGTTACCTCTCGTTCAAGAAAGAGGATATCGCTATGGGCACCGACTGGAGTGACATCCGCCGTCCGTTCCTGAGCCCGAAGGACAGTGGGGAGGACATTCTGCTGAACAGCGGGAACACCAACGGGTTCGAGTTGGACGAGTTTACCGAGCAGTTTGAGGACATCAAGGAAAAGGACATGAAGTTCAGCGCCAATTTCGAGTTGCCGATAAAGCAGGGCCGCTTCGCCAACAAGCTGAAGTTCGGAGCGAAAGTGGTGGACAAGGACAAAGAGAAGTGGATAGACTTCTATGAATATAAGCCGAACGACGAGGACGCTTTCATCTCCGACGCGTTCGCCCACCTGAAGAACCAGAACAGGGACGGATACATGGCGGGTGACAGGTATAAGGTAGGCAACTTCGTGGACAAGAAGTATGTAGGAAGCATTGACGTGAACGACGCGGGTATATTCGAGATTGGCGAGAACAACGGAGGAAAGACCGGAGACGTCAAGTACGACGAAATGGCGGAAAACTTCGAGGCGCACGAGACGGTGACGGCGGGATACCTTCGCTTTGACCAACAGTTGGGGCGTCAATGGAACCTGATGGCGGGGCTGCGTCTGGAGAATACGCACGTGACCTATAACGGTTATATTTACGACGACGGAGACCAGTCGGGAGCGGACGAGAGCCTGAGGCCAACGGGAGAGGAAGGAAAGAGCTACCTCAACGTGCTGCCGTCGGTATTGCTGAAGTGGGACGCTACGGACGACCTGAAGGTAAGGGCCTCGTTCACCAATACGCTGTCGAGACCTAAGTATGCGGACTTGGTTCCCAACGTAATCATTGATAAGGAGGATATCGCTTTCGGTAACCCTAGCCTTGAACCGACGCTCTCGTACAACCTCGACCTCAACGCCGAGTATTATTTTAAGAGCATCGGACTGGTGAGCGCGGGAATATTCTATAAGAAGATAAACGACTTTATCGTGGATTATCGGGAGAGCGACTACATGTATAACGGAGTGGAGTACAGCGAGATGACGACTCCCATCAATGCGGGGGACGCGGACTTGTTTGGAGTGGAGTTGGCCTATCAGCGCGATTTCGGTTTCATCCATCCGGCTCTGAAATGCGTTGGATTATACGGGAACTATACCTATACGTATAGTAAGGTGAGAAACTTCAACTTTGAGGGACGGGAGAACGAAGACCTCCGCATGCCGGGTTCGCCCGAGCACACGGCCAACGTGTCGCTCTACTTCGAGAAGGCGGGATTCAACCTGAGGTGCAGCTATAATTTCGCTTCCGACTTTATCGATGAGGTGGGCGAGGAGGCTTTCTATGACCGCTATTACGACAAGGTGAACTATATGGACCTGAACGCCAGCTACACGTTCGGCAAGAACTTCAAGACGACCTTCTACGCGGAAGCGACCAACTTGCTGAACCAGCCGCTGCGTTACTATCAGGGAACGAAAGACCGCTCCATGCAGGCGGAATACTATGGGGCAAGGCTTAACGCGGGAGTTAAGATTAACTTCTGATGGCGGATTCGCGGTTAACTTCTACCTTTGCTCCGAATATGTAAAATCAACTAACAGAAACGTATGAGAAAATTATTCCTTTTATTATTCGTCGCGCTCGTTGGCAACTGGGCGTGGGGACAAGAGATAGATTACAGTGTCTACGAAGACAAGCTTAATTTCTATGTAGCTAATGACTTGGGACGTAACGGCTATTATGACCAAAAGCCCATAGCGGAGCTGATGGGTGAGATGGCGGAAGAAATAGGTCCGGAGTTTGTGCTCGCCGCCGGAGACGTGCACCATTTCGAAGGAGTCCGTTCCGTGAACGACCCGCTGTGGATGACGAACTACGAGCTGATTTACGCTCATCCGGAACTGATGATTCACTGGTATCCCATCTTGGGCAACCACGAGTACCGGGGCAATACGCAGGCGGTGATTGACTACTCCACGGTGAGCCGGCGCTGGGAGATGCCCGGACGGTATTACACCAAGACATTCGAGGACGAGGGGACGACACTGCGCGTGGTGTGGATTGACACGACGCCGCTCATCGACAAGTACCGTAACGAGCCGGACAAGTACCCCGACGCTTGCCTTCAGAACATCGAGGCGCAGCTGCAATGGCTGGACGCTACGTTGGCCGCGGCGAAGGAGAACTGGGTAATCGTGGTGGGCCACCATCCCGTCTACGCCGATACGCCGAAGGAGGAGAGCGAGCGCGCGGACATGCAGAAACGGGTAGACAGCATCCTGCGTAAGCACCGTGTGGACATGTATATTAACGGCCATATCCACAACTTTCAGCACATCCGCGTGAAGGGGAGCGACATTGACTACGTCACGAACTCGTCGGCCTCGCTCAGCCGTAAGGTGAACGCTACGGAAGGAACCGTGTTCTGTAGTCCCGAACCGGGATTCTCTGTCGTGTCCGCCTCGCCGAAAGCGTTGGAGCTGCGCATGATAGACAAGAAGGGTCAAGTGCTGCACACGGTGACCCGGACGAAATAAGAGCTTGCCGTTCAGACGCTGTCCGGTCATTGTTTTGAGGGCCTTTTCGGGCGTGACCTTTTCGCTTCCGTGAGGAGCAAGATTCGTGTCGGCCCTTCTCCGCTTGTCGGCTCGCCCTGCGGCTCGTGACAGGCAGCCCTACGGCTCGTGAGAAACAGGGCTATCTCTCGCGAGAAACAGGGCTATCGCTCAAGCGGGAAGTAAGACTTTGATAATGAGATTAATTAATTCTACTCTCGGATAAACATTCTTGGGGCATCCGCCTTCGTGACGAAGACGGGTGCTCTTCTCGTAAAATGCAATCGGATATCGATTTTCCCTCCTCTGTATAAGGCCGTTTGAAGATTATCACGTATCTTTGTCCCCGCTGAATCATTAATATCCGTTATGGCCGTTACTATAAAAAAAGTTATCACGAAAAGAGACCTGAAAAAATTTATCCGCTTCAATTACGAACTTTATAAAAAGAATCCGTATTCCGTACCCGACTTGTACGATGACATGCTCAACACGTTCAACCGCCGAAAGAACGCGGCGTTTGAGTTTTGTGAGGCGGATTATTTTCTCGCTTATAAGAATGGAAAGCTTGTCGGGCGTGTGGCCGCCATCATCAATCATCGGGCTAATGAGAAGTGGAACTGCAACAATGTCCGTTTCGGATGGATAGACTTTATAGACGACCCTGAAGTGTCGGAGGCACTTATCAAGACGGTCGAGGAATGGGGCAGGCAGCGGGGAATGTCCCGCGTTGTCGGGCCGCTCGGGTTTACCGACTTCGACGCTGAAGGTATGCTTGTTGAGGGATTCGACCAGCTGAGCACGATGGCCACCACCTACAACTACCCTTATTATTCAAAGCACATGGAGAGGCTTGGGTTTGAGAAAGACGTTGACTGGGTGGAATACAAGATATTCATTCCTGACGCCATTCCCGATAAGCACAAGCGCATCTCCGAACTGATTCAACGCAAGTACAATCTTAAGATTAAGAAATATACCTCCTCGCGCAAGATAGCCGAAGAGTACGGGCAAGCCATCTTTGAACTGATGAACGAGGCCTACAGCCCATTGTATGGCTATTCACCCTTGTCGCAAAGGCAGATTGACCAGTATGTCAAGATGTATCTGCCCATTGTCGATTTGCGGATGGTGACGCTCATTACTGACGCGGATGACCGTCTTGTGGCCGTGGGCATCTCTATGCCTTCCCTCTCCGAAGCGCTGCAGAAATCCCACGGGCGACTGTTGCCCTTTGGGTGGTACTATCTGCTGAAGGCCCTCTTCATGAAGCGTCGGGCCAAAGTTCTCGACCTCCTGCTTGTGGCCGTGAAGCCCGAGTATCAGAACAAGGGAATCAACGCCCTCTTGTTCTCCGACCTTATCCCCGTCTATCAGAAGCTGGGATTCGTTTATGCCGAGAGTAATCCAGAACTTGAGATGAACGGAAAGGTACAGGCGCAGTGGGATTATTTCAGAACCGAGCAGCATAAGCGCCGCAGGGCCTTCATTAAGGATATAAGGTTGAATTAAGTGGTTGGGCGAGGAAACGGGAGTAGAGACCGCGAAGTCTCGGACTCTTTTTTAAATCCGATAAATTCTTTTTATTGATTATGGAAGACAATGAACAGATACCGCTGAACGATAATATGGCGACGGAATATACGGATGATAACATCCGCCACCTCAGCGACATGGAACATGTGCGTACGCGCCCCGGAATGTATATCGGAAGACTGGGGGACGGTTCGCATGCGGAAGACGGCATATACGTTCTCTTGAAGGAGGTCATAGACAATAGCATCGACGAGTTTAAGATGCGCGCCGGGAAGAAAATAGAGATAAATGTGGAGGATAACTTGCGCGTCAGCGTGCGGGACTATGGCCGCGGCATCCCTCAAGGCAAGCTGATAGAGGCTGTCAGCGTGCTCAATACGGGAGGAAAGTACGACAGTAAGGCGTTCAAGAAGAGCGTAGGCCTGAACGGGGTCGGCGTGAAGGCGGTCAACGCCTTAAGCTCACGCTTTGAGGTGCGTAGCTATCGCGACGGGAAAGTGCGCGTGGCCACTTTCGCCAAAGGCGAGCTGCTGACCGACGAAACGTTGGATACGGAGGAGGAGAACGGCACTTATATCTTTTTTGAGCCGGACAATACGCTGTTTCTCAACTATAGTTTTAAGGCGGAGTTCATCGAGATAATGCTCCGCAACTATACTTACCTTAACACCGGGCTTTCCATTATCTACAATGGGCATCGCATCGTGTCGCGAAACGGGCTGGTAGACTTGCTGAACGATAATATGACGGCTACCGGGCTTTACCCCATCATTCATTTGAAGGGAGAGGACATAGAAATCGCCTTTACGCATACGGGACAGTATGGAGAAGAGTATTATTCTTTTGTCAACGGGCAGCATACTACACAAGGAGGAACTCACCAGAGCGCCTTCAAGGAGCATATAGCCCGTACGATTAAGGAGTTCTACGGCAAGAATATGGACTATACTGATATCCGCAACGGATTGGTTGCGGCTATCGCCGTCAATGTGGAGGAGCCTATCTTCGAAAGCCAGACCAAGACGAAGCTCGGGTCTACGAATATGGCTCCGGGTGGAGTGACGGTGAACAAGTATGTAGGCGATTTCGTGAAGCTGGAGGTGGATAATTTCCTGCATAAGAATCCGGATGTGGCCGAAATTATGCTTCAGAAGATTCAAGAGTCGGAGAAGGAGCGTAAGGCGATAGCGGGCGTTACGAAGTTGGCTCGCGAGCGGGCGAAGAAGGCCAATCTGCACAACCGCAAGCTGCGCGATTGCCGCGTTCATCTGAACGACCCGAAGCGTAAAGGAGCGGAAGAAGGAATGGAAGAAGAGTCGTGCATCTTTATCACCGAGGGAGATTCCGCGAGCGGTTCCATTACGAAAAGCCGGGATGTGAATACGCAGGCGGTGTTCAGTCTCCGCGGCAAGCCGCTAAACTCATTCGGACTGACCAAGAAGGTGGTATACGAGAACGAGGAGTTTAATCTGCTTCAGGCCGCGCTCAACATCGAGGACGGGTTGGACGGGTTGCGCTACAACAAGGTTATCGTCGCTACGGATGCCGATGTGGACGGCATGCACATCCGCTTGCTGATGATTACGTTCTTCCTTCAGTTCTTTCCGGACTTGATAAAGAAGGGGCATGTATATATCTTGCAAACGCCCCTTTTCCGCGTGAGGAATAAGAAGAAGACCGTTTATTGTTATAGCGAGGAGGAGCGGGTCAGCGCGATTAACGAGCTTAGTCCGAACCCGGAAATCACCCGCTTCAAGGGCTTGGGAGAAATTTCTCCTGACGAGTTCAAGCATTTCATCGGCAAGGACATCCGGTTGGAGCAAGTGACGCTCCGCAAGACGGACGCCGTGAAGGAGATGCTGGAGTTCTACATGGGTAAGAACACGATGGAGAGGCAGAATTTTATTATAGATAACTTGGTGATAGAAGAAGACTTAGCGTAATGAAGAGAGCGATATTTCCGGGAACGTTCGACCCGTTCACTATCGGACACTATTCGGTCGTGAAGCGGGCGCTTACGTTCATGGACGAGATTGTGATAGGCATAGGAGTCAACGAGAACAAGAATACATACTTCCCTACTTCTAAAAGGGAAGAGATGATAAAGGAACTTTATAAGGACAATCCTCGTGTCACGGTGCGTTCGTACGATTGCCTGACTATCGACTTCGCGCGTGAGGTAGAGGCGCGGTTTATCGTGCGTGGCATACGGACGGTCAAGGACTTTGAGTATGAGGAAACGATAGCCGACATCAACCGCAAGTTGGCGGGGATAGAGACCATACTGCTTTTCACCGAGCCGGAACTGACCTGCGTCAGTTCGACCATCGTGAGAGAGCTGTTGACTTACGGGAAGGATATCAGCCAGTTTGTACCGGAAGGGATGAACATCAACCGGTAATTTCAAGTCTGTCGGCGGTGAAAGGTGATTTGGCTCGTTGCGGAAAACGCTTTAATGGAGGTATTCTGACCGGATATTATCCTTATTTGAAGAGATTTTTATCGCAGTATTCATAAAGAATGCTTTTCTTTGCATTCTCACAAACATAAACAATCCTAAGTTTAAAACAACTACATGGCAACTAATTATCTTGAATCAAAGCCACGGTATGAGATTTTGGACGGTCTACGTGGCGTGGCGGCCGTTATGGTCATTCTCTTTCACATGTTTGAATGTTACTCTCCGGGGCCACTGAAGCAAATCATCAATCACGGATACCTTTCCGTGGATTTCTTTTTCGCTCTTTCCGGCTTCGTCATTTCCTACGCGTACGATGACCGTTGGAACCGGATGAGCATGAAAGATTTCTTTAAGCGCCGTATCATCCGCTTGCATCCGATGGTGGTTTTCGGTACGCTGTTCGGCGCCTGTTTCTTTTATATCAATGCCGGGCCGAGTTTTCCGCAGATAGAGACTGTACCGTGGTACTTCTTCCTGTTGGCCATCGTATGGTGCTTGACGCTTCTTCCCATTCCCGCGGGCATGGACATGAGGGGCACGGTGGTGACGAATCCGTTTACCGACCCTGTGTGGTCGCTGCAATTTGAGTATGTAGCCAATATTGTTTACGCCTTTATTTTGCGCCATCTCTCAAAGTTGGCCATTGGAGTATTGTGCCTCATAGCCGCTTTCTTCACCGTTACCCTTGCGATGAACGTCGACTTGTTCGGTTTTCTCGCTACACGGACGTGGGCCGCTTACACGGTGATAGGCGGATGGTCGTTCGATGCGCCGCAGGTGTTTATCGGTTTTATCCGTTTGGCCTATCCTTTTCTTATCGGTATCTTTGTCGCCCGTATGGGACGTTTCATAAAGGTGCGCAACGGCTTCATGTGGTGCGCGCTTATCGTTATCGCCATGACAGCGATTCCCCGCATCGGCGGAGAGGAGAATATGTGGATGAACGGCTTGTACGAGTCCGTGATTATTCTTTTCGTTTTCCCTTTCATCTTGAGTATG
The DNA here is from genome assembly GCA_949285075.1 of uncultured Bacteroides sp. GTDB lineage: Bacteria > Bacteroidota > Bacteroidia > Bacteroidales > Bacteroidaceae > Bacteroides. Next base: position 62,757 of record CASDXF010000006.1, read on the forward strand.
GGAGCCGGTAGCGAGATTAAGAACCGGCGTGTACAGAAGCTTTGCAACTTCTTGGGAGAGATTTCTTATCCGCTGTATCTTACGCATATAATATATGTATATATGTTGTATACCTTCAAGAGCGCTCATCCCGATGCGCCTCTCAGCATGATTATATGTGTATGCGCGGGGTTGTTTGTCGCTTCTGTCTTTACCGCGTACGCCGCGTTGAAGCTGTATGACATACCCGTACGAGAGTACTTGAAATCCCGATGGTTCAGAAAGAAATAAAGACAGCAAATAAAAATGAAAGGAAAGATGAGAAAGATTACCGCGTTTCTTGCAGCCGTATGTCTTACGGTCAATATTCAGGCGGAGGACGACTTGTTTAAGGCGAGCAGGCAAATAGACTTGCGCGCCCCGTCCGTGCCGTTGATTACTTCGGATACTTATTTAGCTATTTGGTCTCCCTATAATGAATTGACGGAAGGGAACACCGAACATTGGACTGCGGCTGAGCATCCGTTAATCGGAGCTGTGCGTGTAGACGGACAGACCTACCGTTTCATGGGCAAGGACAAGCTGGCGTTGGAAAGCATTGTCCCCATGACCGACAGCCAAGCGTGGGAAGGACGTTATTTAATGAATCAGCAGCCTGCGGGAGACTGGATGGCGGTAGATTATGATGACCGGAACTGGAAAACGGGTAAGGCCGCTTTCGGTACGACGGACATGCGCCGCATCGGGACGGAATGGAAAGGCGAGAATACGGATATATGGGTACGGCGGGAGTTTACGCTGAATGATGTTGACAGGAGTGGGGCGATGTACCTGAAGTATTCGCACGACGACGTTTTCGAGCTTTACCTGAACGGCGAGAAGTTAGTCTCCACGGGCGAGACGTGGAAGAACGACGTATTGCTCGAACTGACGGCCGAGATGAAGGCCAAGTTGCGCTCGGGGAAGAACGTGATTGCCGCCCATTGTCACAATACGACCAACGGGGCGTATGTGGACTTCGGCCTTTACCGGCAGCGCACGCAGAAGTGCAACTTCTCTCAGGCGGCCGTGCAGAAGGCGGTGGACGTATTGCCTACGCAGACCTACTACACCTTTGAGTGCGGTCCGGTAGAGCTTGACTTGGTTTTCACCGCTCCGTTGCTGATGGAAGACCTCGACCTGATTTCTACGCCTATCAACTACGTTTCTTACCGCGTGCGTTCCCTCGACAAGAAGGAGCACGACGTGCAGGTATACATCGAGACCACCCCGCAACTCGCCGTACACGAGACGAATCAGCCCACCGTATCGAAGAAAATAAGCAGGAACGGCATGAGCTACTTGCAGGCGGGAACCATCGAGCAGCCGTACACCGTCCGCAAGGGCGACGGAGTCCGCATAGACTGGGGATACGCTTATCTGGCCTCCAACGAGTCGGCAAGCAAGAGCATGAGTCTGGGCAACTATTATGACATGAAGGCCTCCTTCATCGCCGGGGGCAAGCTGCTGCCCAATACGCAGAACATCGAGAGCACCGGACTGGAGTCTATGCCGGCGATGGCCTATACGGACAATCTGGGCAAGGTAGGCAAGGACGGCAAGGAAGGATTCGTCATGGTGGGTTACGATGACGTTTACGCGTTGGAATACTTCTTCGAGCGCCGGAAGGCTTACTGGAAGCACAACGAAGCCGTGAGCATCTTCGACGCGTTCGAGCGGGCGCAGGCCAACTATACTTCGCTGATGAGGCGTTGCCGCGCCTTCGACATCGAGCTGATGAACGAGGCCGAGCAAGCAGGAGGCAAGGAATACGCCGAGCTGTTGGCGTTGGTTTACCGTCAGGCCATCACCGCCCATAAGCTGTTTACCGACAACGACGGGAACGTGCTCTTCTTCTCGAAGGAGAACCACAGTAACGGATGTATCAACACGGTGGACATCACCTATCCTTCGGCCCCGCTGTTCCTGATTTACAATCCCGACCTGCTGAAAGGCATGATGACCTCCATCTTCCATTACAGCGAGAGCGGGCGTTGGAAGAAGCCCTTCCCCGCGCACGATTTGGGAACCTATCCCGTGGCGAACGGCATGCTCTATGGCGGCGATATGCCGATAGAGGAGGCCGGAAACATGGTGATGCTCGCGGCCGCCATCTCACTGGTGGAAGGAAACGCCGACTATGCCGCCGAGCACTGGTCTACGCTGACTACGTGGGCCAACTATCTTCTGGAGTACGGGCTTGACCCGGAGAACCAAGTCTGCACCGACGACTTTGCGGGACACTTGGCCCACAACGCCAACCTCTCCGTGAAGGCTATCATGGCCATCGCCGGATACGGGGAGATGGCGCGTATGCTGGGATACGAGGACGTGGCCAACAAGTTCAGCAACGCCGCCCGCCAGATGGGAATGGAATGGGAGAAGATGGCCATAGACGGCGACCACTATAAGTTGGCTTTCGACAAGGCCGGAACGTGGAGCCAGAAGTACAATATGGTATGGGACAAGGTGTTCAACTGGAACGTGTTCCCGACGAAGGTAGCCGAGACCGAGATGGCGTTCTACCGGAAGAATCAGCACAAGTACGGATTGCCGCTCGACTCGCGCAAGATGTACACCAAGAACGACTGGATTCTGTGGACGGCCTGCCTCGGCACGCAGGAGGACTTCCTCGACCTGATTCATCCCGTATACGTATATGCCAACGAGACGCCGTCGCGCGTGCCCATCAGTGACTGGTACGACACGGACAACGCGCGGATGATGAACTTCAAGGTCCGCTCGGTAGTGGGAGGATTCTACATGAAGATGTTGATGGAGCGCGTCAGGAAACAGGCGGAAAAACAAAATAAGGAGTAATCTATGAAATACATCGTTAGTCTTATCGCTTGCCTATGGGCGGTTGTCGCGGGAGCGCAGCAACAACAACAGCGGCGGCCCGACCCCACCTTCATGCGCAAGCTGCAAATGGCCGAGTTCGCCATCTCCCGTTTCTATGTGGACAAGGTAGACGAGGACAAGCTCGTCGAGGAGGCCATTGTCGGGATGTTGGAGCATCTCGACCCGCATTCTACGTACGCCAACGCCGAAGAGGTGAAGCGGATGAACGAGCCGCTTCAAGGCAACTTCGAGGGCATCGGCGTGCAGTTTCAGATGATGGAGGACACGCTGCTTGTGGTACAGCCCGTCAGCGGAGGGCCGTCGGAGAAGGCGGGCATCATGGCGGGCGACCGTATCGTGGCGGTGAACGACAGCGCCATCGCCGGAGTGAAGATGAGCACGGAGGACATCATGAAGCGTCTGCGCGGGCCGAAGGGTTCGGAGGTAGACCTCACCGTGGTGCGCCGTGGCGTGGCGGAGCCGCTGAAGTTTACGGTGAAGAGGGACAAGATTCCCATCCTCAGTCTCGACGCGGCCTATATGATTCAGCCCAAGACGGGCTATATCCGGGTCAACCGCTTCGGGGCGACTACCGGCGAGGAGTTTAAGGAAGCCATGAAGAAGCTCGACAAGCAGGGCATGAAGGACCTCGTGCTCGACCTTCAGGGCAACGGGGGAGGCTATCTGAATGCGGCGAAAGACCTCGCCAACGAGTTCCTCGGGCCGAAAGAGCTGATTGTCTACACCGAGGGACGGGCGGCCAAGCGGAGCGACCTGACGGCCAACGGCAAGGGGGAGTTTCGCAAGGGCAGGCTGGTGATACTGGTAGACGAGTACACGGCGTCGGCCAGCGAGATTGTCAGCGGGGCCGTGCAGGACTGGGACAGAGGGGTCATCGTGGGAAGGCGCACCTTCGGCAAGGGACTGGTGCAGCGGCCCATCGACCTGCCCGACGGCTCGATGATACGCCTTACCATAGCGCGCTACTACACGCCTTCGGGACGCTGCATACAGAAGCCTTACGGAACCGGGACGGACTACGACCGGGACCTGATAGAGCGGTTTAACCGCGGCGAGCTGACGAACGCCGACAGCATCCATTTCCCCGACTCGCTGAGGACGAGGACCAAGCGGCTGAACCGTGTGGTCTACGGCGGAGGAGGCATCATGCCGGACTACTTCGTGCCTATCGACACGACGCTCTACACCGACTATCACCGCAATCTGGTGGCCAAAGGCGCCGTCATCCAGTTTACGATGAAGTACATCGAGAGCCACCGCAAGGAGATAACGGAGAAGTACCGCAAGTTCGACTCGTTCAACGAGCGCTTTGAGGTGACCGACGAGATGCTCGCCGGACTTCGGGAGTTGGGCGAGAAGGCGGGCGTGAAGTTCGACGAGAAGCAGTACCAGACCTCGCTGCCGCTCATCAAGACGCAGTTGAAGGCGCTCATCGCCCGTGACATCTGGGACATGAGCGAGTATTTCCAAGTGATGAACACCACGAACGAGAGCGTGCTGAAAGCGTTGGAGATACTCAATTCCGGCGAGTACGAGCGGAAGCTGAAGTAGATAATATCGCGTATAGCGCCATTTGGAGGCGGTAAAGGTTCGGCGTTGGCCGGACTTTTACCGCCTTTCTTTTGCCGTTAATCGTCCGTATGGGATAATTGGTTTACTCCCGCTTGCGTTGGGAAAAACGCTGTCGTTTCGCTTGGATAGAAACGCCTTATTATCAACGCCTTACTTCCCGTCTGAGAGACAGCCCTATCTCTCGTGAGCCGCTGCCCTGTTTCTCGTGAGCCGTAGGGCTATCCCTCATGAGCCGCAGGGCGAGCTGACAAGTGGAGAAGGATTGATTATGTACAACAGTCATTCAATTGTTATACATGAATAGAGCGATTGATGTACATGAATAGGGAAGATGTCGCACAAGAAAAAAGCGTTACGCGTTGAGTGGAAAGGTTAAGGGCTTTTTGTTCCGAGCACGGGAAGAGGTAAAAACGGGAAACGAACAAGCTAAGAAGCTGTTTTGAATTTATCGTGCGATGATTTGGGATGAGTTTTTGAGATGTTTTCGCTTCCGTGATGAGGAAGATAGCGGGCTATCTGACGAAGAACAGAAGCGAAAAGAACCAAAAAAACGCCCAAAGCGCGCACGAAAACGGATAGCGTCAAGCTAAGAAAAACTTTTTGGAGAAATTCAAAACAGCTTCTAAGTATTAAAGTGGTATAAAATATCGCTTTAGAGAGCGTGATGTGTTGCCGTTTTCAAAATAAATCCTTATATTTCATGCGATAAAACAAACAACGGCCATGAACGAGGGATTTACTGTCATAATGCCTACCTACAATCAGGCTTCCTTTATAAGGAGGGCCATTATCAGTTTGCGGGAACAATCACTATTGATATATCCATTTAGTGTGATACCATTATGAAACGATTACTTTTTGCCGTCCTGATAGCGATAGCTTCTGGCGGCGTGTACGCTCAGCACTGCTATGCGCCCGTAGATACGGTGAAGCTGAACAAGGCTTACCGTGCGCTGATGAAGGCTGACACGAAGGCCAATCAGGAGGCCTTCTTCAACGCCTTCCCGAAGAATTGGATGGAATATGTCGCCACTTACCAGTATATAGAAACTAGTCGGTATATATGGGCGAAGGAAAATTCGCAGTATTCCTACATTCATGAACAGGTGTATAAGACCTTCAGGAGGCTGAACGCCATACCTAAAGAGGCTTACTGCCGCAGGCTGATTGACCTCTGCGTCGGCGGAAGAGATTCTCCGGACGGGCCGAGTGCTTTGCTGTCGCTGTTGAGGGAAAAGATGAAGGAGATGCCGGACGTGTTCTTTTCCCTGCTCAGCGAGCTGAAGCCGGGCTATCAGTGCTATTTCTGGTCGTTCTATTGGTGGGCGATGTACCCGGACAAGAAGGAGAGCGACGCGCTGCTGAAGTCCTATCAGGAGAAGTACAAGGGTCGCTATCCGGAGGTGGTGGAGAACATGACGGGCGCTTACCGCTACTTTTGCGGGAACGTCACTTTTGCGGACTGGAGTTATTTTGATTTGGAAATATGGGAAACGAAATGAAACGTTTACTGCTTGCCGTCCTGATAGCGATAGCTTCCGGCGGCGTGTACGCTCAGCACTGCTATGCGCCCGTAGATACGGCGAAACTGAACAAGGCTTACCGCGCGCTGATGAAGGACAACACGGATGCCAATCGGGAGGCCTTCTTCGACGCTTTTCCAAATAACTGGATGGAGTACATCGCCACCTATCAGCCCATAGGGGCGGACCGGAAGCCAAACCCGCAGTCGCTGCTCATGAAGGAGCAGGTGGCGGCCTTTGGCGATATATTGGGGTCGGGGTGGATTTCTCCGGTAGAGTACTGCATGAAGCTGGTTACGCTCGGGGTGGGAGGCCAACTGGACTCGGGAGCCTCCAGCGCGTTGCAGAAGGTGATTCACGAGCAGGTGCTGATACTGCACGACGGAATCTTCAACTCGCTCGCGTGGCTGAAGCCCGGACATCAGTTCGAGTTCTGGGCCTTCTTCTGGTCGTCACCCTATCAGATAGCCTCGCTCAAGGGCGTGCGGGTCTACCTTCAGGAGAGGAACGACAAGAAGCATCCGCAGGAGGTGAAGATTATGGAGGACGCTTACCGCTACTTCTACGGGAAAACCGGTCTGGCGAGCGAAGGCTATTACAGGTAGCCGGGCGTGCCGTCCGTCCGGCACGAAATGTTCCGTTTTCTATCTTTCCCGGCCTGCGGTCAAGAATCTCCGCGTGATGAAACGGGAGGGAAAATGAGACGGGAGACGCAAAAAAAAGCTATCTTCGCGTACCGATAGAAAACAACAATAAAGCGACGCGATATGGAAAAGAAATTCAAGAGAACTACCGTCACGTCGGCCCTGCCATACGCTAACGGTCCCGTACACATCGGACACTTAGCGGGCGTGTATGTGCCGGCGGACATTTACGCGCGATACCTGCGACTGAAGAAAGAAGACGTGCTCTTCATCGGGGGCTCCGACGAGCACGGTGTGCCCATCACCATCCGGGCCAAGAAAGAGGGAGTGACTCCGCAAGACGTGGTAGACCGCTACCACGCGCTCATCAAGAAGTCGTTCGAGGAGTTCGGCATCTCGTTCGACGTGTACGGGCGCACCTCTTCGCCCACGCACCGTCAGGTAGCTTCGGACTTCTTCCGCAAGCTCTATGACAAGGGAGAGTTTATTGAAAAGACTTCCATGCAATATTATGACGAAGAGGCGGGCCAGTTCCTCGCTGACCGATACATCACCGGAGAGTGTCCCCACTGTCACGCCGAGGGTGCCTACGGCGACCAGTGCGAGAAGTGCGGAACCTCGCTCTCGCCTACCGAGCTGATTAACCCGAAGAGCGCCATCAGCGGAAGCAAGCCGGTGATGAGGGAGACGAAGCACTGGTACTTGCCGCTCGACAAGCACGAGGCATGGTTGCGCCAGTGGATTCTGGAGGAGCATAAGGAGTGGCGCCCCAACGTGTACGGACAGTGCAAGAGTTGGCTCGACATGGGACTGCAACCTCGCGCCGTGAGCCGCGACCTCGACTGGGGAATCCCCGTGCCCGTTGAGGGGGCCGAGGGAAAGGTGCTCTACGTGTGGTTCGACGCTCCCATCGGCTACATCTCCAACACGAAGGAGCTGCTGCCCGACTCGTGGGAGAAGTGGTGGAAAGACCCCGAGACGCGCCTCGTGCACTTCATCGGGAAGGACAACATCGTGTTCCACTGCATCGTGTTCCCCGCCATGCTGAAGGCCGAGGGAAGCTATATCCTGCCGGACAACGTACCCGCCAACGAGTTCCTGAACCTTGAGGGAGACAAGATTTCCACCTCGCGCAACTGGGCCGTATGGCTGCACGAGTATCTCGCCGACTTCCCCGGCAAGCAGGACGTGCTGCGCTACGTGCTGACGGCCAACGCGCCCGAGACGAAGGACAACGACTTTACGTGGAAAGACTTCCAAGCGCGCAACAACAACGAGCTGGTGGCCGTCTACGGAAACTTCGTCAACCGGGCGATGGTGCTGACGCGGAAATACTTCGACGGACGGGTGCCCGCGCAGGGCGCGCTGACCGACTACGACCGCGAGACGCTGCGCGAGTTCGCCGACGTGAAGGCGGAGGTGGAGAAGCTGCTCGACGTGTTCAAGTTCCGCGACGCGCAGAAGGAGGCGATGAACCTCGCCCGCATCGGAAACAAGTACCTCGCCGACACCGAGCCGTGGAAACTGGCCAAGACGGACATGGAGCGCGTGGGGACGATACTGAACATCTCGCTGCAACTGGTGGCCAATCTGGCCATCGCCTTCGAGCCGTTCCTGCCCTTCAGCTCGAAGCGGCTGCGCCAGATGCTGAACATGACGGCCTTCGAGTGGGCGCAACTGGGACGGAACGACCTCTTGCCCGAGGGACATCAGCTGAACGAGCCGGAGTTGCTGTTCGAGAAGATAGAGGACTCCGTCATCGACGGACAGATACAGCGGCTCGAAGAGATAAAGAAGGCGAACGAGGCCGCCAACTACAAGGCGAATCCCGTCAAGCCCGTCATCTCGTTCGAGGAGTTCGAGAAGCTGGACATCCGCGTGGGTACGGTGCTCGAATGCGAGGCGGTGCCCAAGATGAAGAAGCTGCTGAAGTTCAAGATAGCCGACGGACTGGAGAACCGCACCATCGTGAGCGGCATCGCCCAACACTATAAGCCGGAAGAACTGGTAGGCAAGCAGGTGTTGTTTATCGCTAACTTGGCTCCCCGCCAGTTTAAGAACGGCTTGGTGAGCGAGGGCATGATTCTGTCCGCCGAGGACTACGACGGCTCGTTGGCGGTGACCTCCCTGCTGCGCGAGGTGAAGCCGGGCAGCGAAGTGAAGTAATGCCCGAACCGTCACTGAAACAGAAAACGGCCAAAGGACTATTCTGGGGCGGGCTCAGCAACGGCATACAGCAGTTGCTGAGCCTCGCCTTCGGAGTGTTCCTCGCCCGTGTCCTCGACTCGTCGGACTACGGCATCGTGGGGATACTGGCCATCTTTCCCGCCATAGCCACTACCATTCAGGACAGCGGGTTCACGGCGGCGTTGACCAACCGGAAGACCTTCAGGCACGAGGACTATAACGCCGTGTTCTGGTTCAACGTGACGGCGGGCTTGGTGATGTATGCGCTGCTGTTTCTCGGCGCGCCGCTCATCGCCCGCTTTTTCGGCGACCGCTACGACGGCGGCGAACTGGTTACGCTGTCGCGCGTGCTGTTTCTCGCCTTCCTGATTTCCAGTACGGGCATCGCCCACAACGCCATTCTCTTCAAGAATATGCGGGTGAAGGAGATAGCCAAAATCAACCTGCTCTCCCTCGTCCTTTCCGGATGCGTCGGCGTGGCGACGGCCTGCGCCGGGATGGGCTATTGGGCGTTGGTGGCGCAGAACATCGCGTTCGTCACGGGAACCTCCTTGCTGAGGTGGCGTTATTCCGCGTGGCGGCCTACGCTCCCCGTCAGCTTCCGCCCGCTGAAAGGCATGTTCTCGTTCAGCGTCAAGCTGTTGCTGACGAACATTGTCAACCAGATTAACGGCAACATCTTCTCCGCCATCTTGGGACGGTACTATACGCCCGGTGACGTGGGCTTCTATACGCAGGGCTACAAGTGGATGTCTATGGGACAGCAGAGCGTAGGCGGAATGATTAACGGCATCGCCCAGCCTCTTTTCGCTCAGGTGGGCGACGACGGCGAGCGGCGGGTTCGCGTGCTGCGCAAGATGCTCGCCTTCACCAGTTTCGTTTCTTTCCCCGCCTTGTTGGGCTTGGCCTTCGTCTCCCGCGAGCTGATTCTGATTACCATCGGCGAGAAGTGGCTTCCCTCCATTCCCTACCTCCAACTGCTGTGCGTGTTCGGGGCTATCTGGCCCATCCTGAACCTTTACTTTCAGGTGGCCATCAGTCAGGGTCGTTCCAACATCTACCTTTGGAGCAACATCGTCTTTGGTGTATTCCAGATAAGCGTCGCGCTGCTGATGATTCGGTACGGCATTTTTTGGATGGTGGTGGCCTACGTGGGCGGTTTCGTGGCGTTGCTGTTCGTGTGGCAGGCCATCATCAAGCGGCTGACCGGCCTCGCTTACCGGGCGGCGATGAGGGAGATGCTTCCCTATGCGGGTTGCGCGGTGGCGGCGATGGGGATAGCCTGTTATCTGACGAGGTCCATAGAAAACGTATACTTGCTGCTGTTGGCCAAGATTGCGGTGACGGCGGCGCTGTATCTCGCCGTGATGAGGCTCTGCGGTTCCGCCATCCTGAAGGAGTGCGCGGCGTTTGTCAGAAACAAGATAAGGAAATGAAACTATGATAAAGGGAATAAATCGGGAGAAAAGGCTCGTCGAGGTGTACAGCGCATTGAACGCCTCGTTCCGCAAGACCTGTGTGTTCCATGTGGGAGCCAGTGGCGGGTTCTTCTCGGAGTACAACATGATGCTGCTCGCCATGCTCTATTGCCTTGTCCATCGCATACGGTTTACGCTTTATTCGGCGGACGCTAACTTCGCTTACGGCAAAGGGTGGACGGATTACTTCGAACCGTTCTGCGAGGAGTGCTCCTCGTCCGTTCACAGGAGGCTGAACCAACGTCCGACGGGCGACTGGAAAACCATTTGGCGACTGGCGGCGGAGAGGCGGTCGGCGGGTGTCGTGGCGTGGAAGCTGAAGAGCGAGGCCGCGCGGCTGATGGCGGAGGTGGAGAAACGCCGTGCCGGAGTGGACTACTATATGCGGGACATCTGGCCCGGACTGTTGGCGATGCGGACGGACGAACGTTACCGGATACCGGAACTGGGCATCGACGGCGACCTTTCCGTTGCGGTGCGTACACTGGCGAGAATGACTTGGCGGCTGAATCCCGAGACCGCCGCCGAGGTCAACGCCTTGCGCATGGCCGCCGGACTGCCGGAGCGGTACGTCGGCTGCCAGATACGGGGCGGAGACAAGACGATGGAGTTCGGCCTTGTCCCGGCGGAGGAGTATGTCCGGACATTGGCCGCGCGCTCTGCGGTAAAAGACGTGTTTGTCCTGACGGACGACTACCGGTCACTGGAGGAGCTTCGGCGGAATCATCCGGACCGCCGTTGGTTCAGCCTTTGCGAGGAGACGGAGCGGGGATACGTTCACGGGGCCTTCGTCAGGAACAGCAAGGAGGAGTTACGGAGACGCGTCGTCCGCCTGCTCGCCTCTGTCGACACGCTGACCGGAGCGGAACTGTTCGCCGGAACGCGCACCTCGAATCCCAGTGTCTTTCTATACATGTATATGCCTGAGTCCTGCGTGGACACGGACGGCAACGAAAACTTATTGACTAACTCAACATTAGGAATCAAATGAAGGAAATACAAATCAACTTTGTAGACTTTTGGTCGGGCTTCGTACCCGAGGAGTGCTTTATCTATCGCCTTTTGTCGCAGCGCTATCAGGTGGTTATCTCCGAACGGCCCGACTACTTGTTCTATTCGTGCGGAGGCTATCGGCATCTGGACTATCCAGACGCTGTGAGGATATTCTATACGGGCGAGAACGTAGTGCCCGACTTTAACGTCTGCGACTACGCCATCGGCTTCCACCACTTGCGTTTCGAGGACCGCTATGTGCGCTTCCCGCTCTACCTCGTTTACCGTATTACCCCCGAGGAACTGGAAAGGTTGGAAAAACCGAAGGTCGTCAGTCCAGAGTTGGCTAACCGGAAGTTCTGTAACTTCGTCTACTCTAACGGCAAGCAGGCCGACCCGATGAGGGAGTCTTTCTTCCGGCTGTTGTCCGAATATAAGAGGGTAGACTCCGGCGGACGTTACCTGAACAATATTGGCGGGCCGGTAACCGACAAGTTGGAGTTTCTGAGCCAGTACAAATTCACCATCGCTTTCGAGAACTGCGCCTTGTCCGGCTATACGACAGAGAAGATACTCGACCCGATGCGCGCCCTCTCCATGCCCATCTATTACGGAGACCCGAACGTGGATAGGGACTTCAATCCCGGAGCGATTATCCGGATTAAGGACAGGACGTCTTTGGAGCGGGCCGTAGAGGAGATTGTCCGCCTTGACCGCGATGACGAGGCTTATCTGGAGAAGTTGCGGCGACCGTGGTTCGCGCAGACGGGCATTACGAAGTCGTACGAGAGCAAGTTGGAGAACTTTCTCTCGCACATCATAGAGCAACCTTTCGAGAAGGCTTTCCGCACTACGGACTACGCGTGGGCGGGATATTACAAGCAATGCCTCCGCCGGGCGATGCCGCTGAACGGGAATCCGCTGTTCCGCAAGGTGTGGGGAATAGCCGACCGTTGGAAACGGCTCTCTGCGGGCGGGCGAAAAAAGGAAGATTGAAGCGTCTGAAAAAAACATAACGGATAAGAAAAAACAAGGGCATGTTTGTTATATAGGCAAAAGGAAAGATATGGGAACAGTAGAAAGACCGAAAGTCAGTGTCGTTATGCCGATTTATAACACGGAAGCCTACTTGGAGCAAGCCGTAGGATGTATACTCAGGCAAACATTGAGGGACTTGGAAATCATCGCCGTGGATGATGGCTCTACCGACGGGAGTCCGGATATGCTGGAACGGATGGAACTGACCGACCAGAGGCTGTTGGTATATCCGCAGAGGAACAGTGGGCAGTCTGTCGCGAGGAACGTGGGAGTGAGGGAGTCTGACGGGGAATACCTTTATTTCTTCGATAGTGACGACCTTGTGCGGGAGGACGCCTTGCAACGCTGCTATGAGGTAGCCGTGAGTCGGGGAAGCGACGTGGTGTGCTTCGACGGGACGTTTATCACCGAGAAGGGCGACGAGATTGACACGCCCTGCACCTACCGGCGTAAGGGAGTGCTCGACCCGGAGCGGGACTATACCGGCCCGGAGGCGTTGGAAGCGTTGCTGAGCTCCGGCTGTTTCTCGGCTTCGCCTTGTCTCTGCTTCATCCGGGCCGATTATCTGGAGGATATCCACCTCCGTTTCTATCCCGGCATCATTCACGAGGATCAGCTTTTCACTTTCCTGCTTTATCTGTGCGCCGAACGTGTCGCTTACGTGGACGAGCCGCTGTTCTTCCGCCGTACGCGCGGCGGCTCTACCATGACGTCGCCTGTCTCCATGCGCAACGTCGACGGTTATCTTACCGTCTGCCGGGAGATGGAGAAGACACTCGCCCGATGGCCATGGCGGCCCGTTCAGCGGGATTTGCTTCGCCGTCAGGTCAGGACGCTGTTGGGGGTAGCCGCCTCTACCGCACTGCCGCTGCCTTTCGGACGGCGGATGCAGGTATTGGGAAAGCTGCTTTTCCGCTTTTTCGGTAAGGTGGGCTTGCCTTCCGTCTTGTTATTGCTTTTCCCTTGTCTGAAACGTAAAAAGAATAAAAGGAAATGATTACACTTATTCCCATAGGCGGACTCGCCAACCGGATGCGGGCCGTCGCCTCCGCCTTTACGTTAGCCCGGAGCACCGGGCACGAGTTGCGTGTCGTCTGGTTTAGGGACCGGGGACTGAATTGCCGGTTCACCCGGCTGTTCGATGCGGGCTCGCTGCCTTCCGGCATCCGGCTGACGGAAGCGTCGGGCCTTGACGCGCTTCTTTACGACCGTCCTCGCCGGAGAAACCTGCGCGTCCCTCTCGTCGCGCAAAGCCTGCTGTTCGACTCCCGCCTGTACGAGAACGAGGTGGCCGCGCTGATGGAGCGCCGGTTCGACTTCGTGGCGTGGGCGAAAAACGGGGCGATTGATTCCTCCGCTCCCTCCGGAACAGTTCCCCGACTCTATATCGCCACTTACAGCGCCTTCCTGCCTTATCCGGACGATATGCTGAGCGAGGTTTTCCGGCCCGTGGATTCCATTCGCCGGAAAGCGGACGACATCGCCCGGCAGTTCGACGGGCACACGACGGGCGTGCACATCCGGCGCTCGGACAACGCGCAGTCTATCGCCCTGAGTCCCCTTTCCCTCTTCGTCGAGCGGATGGAGCGGGAGATTCAGGCCGACCCGCTCGCCCGCTTCTACGTGGCTTCCGACTCCGAGGAGGACAAGGAGGCCTTGCGGCGGAGGTTCGGCGAGCGTGTCCTCACCCACCGCTTCTCGGCCGAGCGAAGCTGTCCCGAGGGCATAGAGGACGCGTTGGCGGAGATGCTTGTCCTCTCCTCCACACGCCAGATTATCGGCTCCTGTTGGAGCTCGTTCTCCGAGATTGCAGCCCAACTGTCGGGCATTCCGTGTATCATCCTAAAGAAAGACATCTCATGACAGACCTCGCTCCCATACTGCTGTTTGTGTACAACCGTCCCGCCCATGCGGAGCGGTGTGTCGCTTCTCTGCTGAAAAACGGACTGGCGGCCCGAAGTCGGCTTTTCGTCTATTCCGACGGGCCGAAGACGGAGGCCGACCGGGAACCGGTGGAGCGGACCCGGGCCTTTGTCCGGAGGATAGAGGGGTTCGCCGCCGTCAGCCTTGTGGAGCGGGAGACGAACTGGGGGCTCGCCCGTAACATCATCGACGGGGTGAGCGCGCAGGTAGAACGCTACGGAAGGGTCATTGTGTTGGAGGACGACCTTGTCGTGGCCCCGTACTTCCTCCGTTTCATGAACGACGCGCTCGAAGCCTATAAGGACGAGCCTCGGGTGGGGCACATACAGGCCTGCGACTTCACGGGCGACCCGACGCTGCCGAACACTTTTCTTATCAAGTTCACTGGCAGTTGGGGATGGGCCACGTGGGACAGGGCGTGGCGGCACTTCAACCCTGACGGAAAAGCGTTGCTAAGCGAGCTGACGGCCCGCCGGCTGAACCGGACCTTCGACTTCAACGGCAACTACCCCTTCACCCGTATGCTGCGCAGGCAGACGGAGGGTCGGAACAACTCTTGGGCCATACGGTGGAACGCCAGTCTCTTCCTCGCCGACATCCTCTCGCTCAACGTCGGACGCTCACTGGTACGGAACGACGGCTTCGACGGCAGCGGGACGCACTGCGGCGACGACGACCTCTACCGCTCCTCCTTATGGCTCGACCCGTTGCCCGTGTCACGCATCGAACCCGCGGTGGAGAACCGTGAGGCCCGTAAAGCCTTCGCACGCTACTATCACCGCACCAACGGCTTTACGGCGAAGGTTATCCGGAGGCTGAAACGGACGTTCCGGCCCTTCCTGAAGCGGAAAGGGTAACGGCAGGCGGACGGCGAACGTCGCGGAAAGCCCTGACCAAACCGTTTACCCCCGAATCGCCATTAGAAAAAAACGCTTGACGGGAACAGATACATCGCTACAACGTCCGCCGTAAGAAATGTACCTTATTATCAGTGACTTATTGTCCGTTTGAGAGACAGCCCCATTTCTCGTGAGCCGCTGCCCTATTTCTCGCGAGCCGTAGGGCTGTCTCTCGTGAGCCGTAGGGCAGGCTGACTCTCTGGGCGCACGCCCGGCGATTCGCTGCGGCGTGAAACTCTTGCTTCACGGGCGGGGGAAGAACGAGACGTACCAGTCGTAAAACTTCCGGATGCCCTCCTCTATGGACACCGAAGGCTTGTAGCCGAAGTCTTGTTGGAGCCTCGACGTGTCGGCGTAGGTGCAGTACACGTCACCCGGCTGCATATCCGTCATCTCCATCAGGGCTTTCTGGCCCGTCACTCGCTCGATGGTGTGGATAAACTCCATTAGGGGCACGGGGGCGGAGTGGCCGATGTTGTAGACGCGGTGCGGCACGGCCTCCGTCGAGGGATGCGGCAGCAGACGCGTCAGTCCGTTCACGATGTCGTCTATGTAGGTGAAGTCCCGTTGCAGGTTGCCGTGGTTGAATACCCGGATAGGCTTCCGTTCGAGGATAGCCTTCAGGAACAGGAACGGAGCCATGTCCGGCCGTCCCCACGGGCCGTACACGGTGAAGAAGCGCAGTCCGGTGGCCGGAATGCCGTAGAGGTGGCTGTACGCGTAAGCCATCAGCTCGTCCGCCTTTTTCGTCGCGGCGTAGAGGCTCACGGGCTTGTCGGTCATGTCGGCCTCCGCGTAGGGCACGTGGTCGCTCATCCCGTACACGCTGCTCGAACTGGCGTAGACCAGATGCCTCACCGGATAGTGGCGGCAGCATTCGAGCACGTTCAGGAAGCCTACGACGTTGCTCTCCACGTAGGAGAAGGGGTTCTCTATCGAGTAGCGCACGCCCGCTTGTCCGGCGAGATGGATAACCGTGTCGAACCGCTCGGAGGCGAACAGCTCGTCCATGCCCTGCCGGTCGGTCAGCTCCATCTTCACGAAGCGGTAGGCGTCGCTTCGCTTACTGGCCGTCAGCGCGCCCTCGCGGATGAGGCCCTGCGGTATGCCCGCCTCGGCCAGTCGCGCGTATTTCAGCGAGCGGTCGTAGTAGGAGTTGATGTTGTCCAGCCCCACCGCTTCGTACCCTTGTTCGAGTAACGCTTTCGCTACTGCGGCCCCGATGAATCCGGCCGCTCCCGTAATCAATGCTTTCATGCGCTTAACCTTTCCCGTTTCTTTTCGTTCTTGATAAGACAAAGATTCCTGATGTAAGCCACCAGTCCGAACGACTGTCCCACGATGAGCACGATGTCGAGCCGCATCAGTCCGTAGGCCACGATGGTGAGCGAGCCTACCAGACTGATAATCCAGAACCCGGCCGGAAGGCGTGACTCCCCTTCGTGGTTGGAGTAGAGCCATTGGTAGACGAAGCGGAGCGTGAACAGTATCTGCCCCGCCGAGCCGAACAGCAGCAGCCATAGCGGAACCTCCTCGTTGCGCAGGAAGCGGTCGACGAACTCGCCCGCATTCTCCATCACGAAGCCGATGGCGACTATCGGGGTCAGCAGCAGTAGCGCGCGGAGCGGCCACGCGATGTGCCGCCACACCCCTTTCATCTTCAGGTTCCACAAGTAGATATAGTAAGAGATGAACTGGCCCAGAACGATGGCGAAGTCGTGCCGCAGCCATCCGTATAGGCAGAGAAGGTAAGCTCCGGCCAGACTCAGAATCCAGAAGAGCGAGGGCGACAGCACCTGCTTCGCCCGCTCGGACAGAATCCATTGCACCAACATCCGCGCGGAGAAGAAGCCCTGCGCGAGAAAGCCGATAGCCAGTGTCAGTAAGTGTTCGCCCATCGCCGTCAGGGTTTCATGAAGTTATCGCCCGCCACGCGGTAGTTGATGTAACGCTTCTTCATCCACCGGTAGGCGAAGCAGTCCATGAATGGCGAAACCAAGCGGTTCCACAGGTGATATTTGGACACGCCCGCCGTGCGGGGAAAATGGCGCACGGGCACCTGCTTCACCCTTCCTTCTTGCAGGAGGATAAGCGCGGGCAGGAAGCGGTGCATCCCCGTGAAGAAGGGAATGCGCTTGGCGTAGTCCGTGTGCATCACCTTCAGCGGACAGCCGGTGTCCTGCACGCCGTCGTGCGTCATCATCCGGCGGAATCCGTTGGCTATGCGCGACTGTATCTTCTTGAAGAAGGAGTCCTTCCGGTTGGCGCGGATACCCATTACGAGCTCATACCGGTCGATGTCGGCCAGCAGCAGGTTGAAGTCCTCGGGCGTGGTCTGCAAGTCCGCGTCCATATACCCTACATAAGGCGAGGCCGCCGCGTCTATTCCCGCCTTCAGCGCGGCGCTCAGTCCGCCGTTGCGCTCCAGCGAGAGGTAGAAGAAGTCCGAATGTCTGAGGCAGGCCTCCTTAATGCGTTCGAGACTGCGGTCTGTCGAGCCGTCGTTGACGAACAGTACGCACGCGGGTCGGACCGAGTCGGGAAGAAACTTGCTCAACCGTTCTTCCAGAGCGGCGATATTGTCTTCCTCGTTAAAGACCGGCACGATGATAGTCAGTTGGTATGTGGAAGTCTTATTCATTATTAATGTATTGGTTTAATTCTTGAACTATTGAACTACAGCACGACTACGGCGTAATCGCCTACCGTCCATGTCTCTCTGCCGGAGAACTGCTCCAAGTCCCGCTTGCGCACCATCAGTATGGCGGGACGCTGCGGGTCGGCCGACGGTTGCTCGTCTTTCGGCAGCACGCTGACCGGACGCTTGAGGTACACGTCCATGCCTTCGGGACGACTGACGCGCCACGCGCGGAAGTCGCTGATGCCCTTCGCCTCCGACACCTCCAACGCCTTCTCGCACAAGGCCCCGTAGCCTATGGCGGGATTCATGTCGGGCAACGCCCATCCTCCGACGAATACGGCCAACAGCAATCCGGCCGCGAGCGAATGGATGGCCCAAGTCAGTCCCTTCCCCTTGCGGTAGAGGGAGAGCAGGGCGTACACTCCCGCTGCGGTCAGCAGGAAGGCTGCGGCGTAAATCAGCCCTTGCCGCAGATAGGGTGGGGTAGAGTCGGAAGAGAGCGCGAACAGCAACGCCGGAAACGCGACGGCGAACACCGCCGCCGGAACAGCTATGGCGGCCTTCATCCACCCGTTCTCCTTGAACCGGGGCAGGAACATGACGCCCGCGTAGACAAGGAAGGGGAAGGCGGGAAGCAGATAAACTTGCAGCTTGGAGCTGATGCACGACAGCATGACAAACGTGGTGACGCTGACGGTCAGGAAGAAACGCTGCAAGTCCGTGCTCACAAGTCGCTTGCACACGGCGGCCACGATGAGGCCGATGATGAGCAGCGACCACGGGGCGATGGAGTACCACACGGAGATGAGGTAGTAGTAGAACGGCTCCTCGTGGTGGAACGAGTTGACCGCCCGGTCTATTGTCTGGTGGAAGAGCAGGTTGTGCAAGTAGTCGTTTCCGCCCTCGGCGTACACGGCGCTGAACCATACGAGGCATCCCGCGAGCAGCACGCCCCACGTGCGCCATCCCCAATAGCGGCCGAACTCCCGGATGCGTCTTTTCCACAGCAGGAACACCACGGAGGAGCATAGCGGCACCAAGATGCCGACGGGGCCTTTGCTGAACAGGGCCAAGAAGACGTAGACGGGGAACAGCCAACGGTCTTTGGAGCGCGGCTTAGGTCCGGATTCCGTCACCATACGGTAGAAGACCCGCAGCGACAGCACGATGAACATGCACATCAGCATGTCCATGCGCAGCGTGACGGCCAGTCCCAGAAACAGCCCGCTCGTCAGCAGCAGGACGCGGGCCAGAGAGCGGCCCTTCGCATCCATCTCCGAAGCCACCCACTTGTCCATCACGTCAATCGTAATCAGCGTCGGGATGAGCGAGAAGAGGGAAAGGAACCACATGTAGTGCGCTCCTAGAAGCCATTTGCCAAGCATCACCAACCACAGGTAGAGCGGCGGCTTGTCGGCGTAAGGCACGCCCTGATTGGTAAAGGTAAAGAACGTGTGGTTGCGCAGGGCCTCGTCCGCTATGCTGAGATAGCGCAGCTCGTTCGAGGGCGTAAAGTCGCGCAGCAGTAACACCGGCAGCAGGGCTACGCACACCCCGATATAGGCGATGTATCTTTGACTGTTATTCCTATCGGTTGCCATTGACTCAGTGGAAAGTTTTTTAGTAGAGGCCGCAAAATTACGAAAAAGATTTCCATTAGGAATTAAGAGCTTGTTTAAATTTTGCCAGAAAGGACACTGAAAGCCCCTTTCGGATATGTTTTTTTCGCTTCCGCGACGGGTGAAATTCGCATCGGCCCTTTTCCGTTTGTCAGCTCGCCCCGCGGCTCGCGACAGACAGCCCCGCGGCTCGCGACAGACAGCCCTGCGGCTCGCGACAGGCAGGGCTATTTCTCACGAGAAATGGGGCTGTTTCTCAGCCGGAAAGTAAGGCGTTGATAATAAAGCGTTTCGTATGCGAAATATTGTGACTGCGCATTCGCTTTCCAACCAAGAGCTTGTCTTGATTTAGTGTTAGAGCCTCACGGACATAAAAACTCGCTTGTAGACGTTCGACAAATGGCACGAAATGCCTAACTTCGCGGAAAGTTTCATAACCAAATGAAAGTATTGCTCATCAATACATCCGAACAAACGGGAGGGGCCGCCATCGCGGCGGGCCGACTCTTGGATTCGCTCAACGCCGCGGGCGTGGACGCGAGAATGTTAGTGGCCCATCGGGAAACCGGCCATCGGCGGGTAATCGTCGCGGGGAAGCCGTGGCAATGGTTCTTCGCTTTCCTATGGGAGCGGATAACCATCTGGACGAACAACCTCTTCAGCCGCAAGAATCTTTTCACGGTCTCCATAGCCAATACGGGGATTGACGTGACGCGACAGCCCGAGTTCCGCGAGGCGGATGTCATTCATTTGCATTGGATTAATCAAGGGATGCTGTCGCTGAAAGGCATACGCGAGATACTGGAGTCGGGAAAGCCCGTCGTGTGGACTATGCACGACATGTGGCCCTGTACGGCCATCTGCCATCACGCCTACACCTGCGAGGCGTTCAAGAGCGAGTGCCGCCGCTGCCGCTTCCTCCGGTTCCCCGGAGACAACGACTTGGCGCGGAGGACGTTCGGTAAGAAGGCGCGGACGTTCGGGGCGGGGAAGATGCGCTTCGTGGCCGTCAGCTCATGGCTCGCGCGGCAGGCGGGACAGAGCGCGCTGCTTAAGGGGAAGCCCGTCGAGGTGATTCCCAACGCGTTGCCGACGGACCGCTTCACCCTGCTCGACAGGGCCGAGTGTCGCCAATTGCTGAATCTGCCCGCCGACCGGCACGTCATTCTGTTCGGCGCGGCCCGCATAGACGACCCGATAAAGGGGCTCGACACGCTGAACGAGGCGCTGCGCCTGCTGACGGAACGGGGAAGGTTCAGGAGAGAGGAGCTGCTGCTCGTGCTCTTCGGCCACGTCAAGTTCCCCGAGCGCGCGCTGCCCAACATCCCCATCGACTATAAATATATAGGTATTGTCAACGGGACGGACGCGCTGTCGCGGGTCTACTCGGCGGCCGAGGTCACCGTATCGGCCTCACACTACGAGACCTTCGGGCAGACGCTCGTCGAGGCGCAGGCCTGCGGATGCCTGCCGGTATCGTTCGGCAACAGCGGTCAGGCCGACATCATACGCCACAAGGAGAACGGCTTTCTGGCCGAATATCCCTCGGCGGAGAGCCTTGCGGAGGGCATAGCGTGGGGACTGACCGAGGGGCAGGCGAAGGTGAGCCGGGAGGAGCTTCGCCGCGAGGTGGAGAGAAGATACGCCGGCGACGTAGTGGCCGCCTCGTACATCGACCTTTACACAAGCATGACTGAAAGCAAGGCATAGAAATAGAAGATGAGAATACTGATTATCAACACCTCCGAACGGATGGGCGGCCCGGCGGTGGCCGCGGGCAGGCTGATGGAAGCGTTGAAGAACAACGGCATCAAGGCCAAGATGCTCGTCAGGGACAAGCAGACCGACCGCATCACCGTGGTGGGCATACGCAACAACTGGCTGCAAGTGTGGAAGTTCATCTGGGAGCGCCTCGTGATATGGAAGGCCAACCGCTTCAGGAGGCATCAGCTATTCACCGTGGACATCGCCAACACGGGGATAGACATCACCCACATGCCCGAGTTCAAGCAGGCCGACGTGATACACCTGCACTGGATTAATCAGGGAATGCTCTCGCTAAGGAACATCAGGCAGATATTGGAGTCGGGCAAGCCCGTCGTATGGACCATGCACGATATGTGGCCCTGTACGGGCATCTGCCACTACGCCAAAGAGTGCGACCATTACGAGAAGGCCTGCGGACACTGCCCGCTCATCTACGGCGGAGGGGGCAAGCGCGACCTCTCGGCACGGGTGTTCCAGAAGAAGAAGAGCCTCTACGCCACGGCGCCCATCACCTTCGTGGCGTGCAGCCACTGGCTGGAGGAGAAGGCCAAGCGGAGCGCCCTGCTCGAAGGGGCCACCGTGGTGAGCATCCCCAACCCCATCAACACCAACCTCTTCCGTCCGCACGACGAGCGGGAGGCGAGGCGCAAGTGCCGCTTGCCCGAGGGAAGGAGGCTCATCCTCTTCGGCTCGTTCAAGATAACGGACGAGCGCAAGGGGGCGAAGTACCTCATCGAGGCGTGCCGGCTGCTGGCCGACAAGCATCCCGAATGGAAGGAGACGGTGGGGGTGGTGGTCTTCGGACGGCAGTCGGAGCAGCTGCAAGACCAGCTGCCCTTCAAGGTCTACCCGATGAGCTACGTGCAGAACGAGCACGAACTGGTGAACATCTACAACGCCGTCGACCTCTTCGCCCTGCCCTCGCTTCAGGAGAACCTGCCCAACATGGTGATGGAGGCCATGGCCTGCGGAGTGCCCTGCGTGGGCTTCAACGTGGGGGGGATACCCGAGATGATAGACCACCTGCACAACGGATACGTGGCCCAGTACCGCTCGGCCGAGGACTTGGCCAACGGCATACAGTGGATTCTGACCGAGACGGACTACGCCGAGCTGTCCGAGCAGGCCTGCCGAAAGGCCGCCGCCAACTACTCGGAGGGGGCTATAGCCAAGCGATACACCGACATCTACAACAAAATCACCGGAGAATATGCATAGCAGCGCGCGACTTACGCCGACCTTCTCGGTCATCACCGTCACCTACAACGCCGCCGAGGTACTGGAGGACACCATACAGAGCGTCATCACGCAGACCTACCATCACGTGGAGTACATCATCGTGGACGGAGCATCGACCGACGGCACGATGGACGTGGTGCGGAAGTACCGCTCACGCATCCGCGCCGTGGTCAGCGAGCCGGACAAGGGGCTGTACGACGCCATGAACAAGGGCATGGCGATGGCCACCGGCGACTACCTCTGCTTCCTCAACGCCGGCGACTGCTTCCACGAGGACGACACGCTGCAACAGATAGCGCGCGGCATCGGCGGCGACGGCCTGCCCGACATCCTCTACGGCGACACGGCCATCGTCGACAAGGAGGGCCACTTCCTGCGGATGCGCCGCCTCTCGCCCCCCGAGCGGCTGACGTGGAAGAGCTTCAGGAGCGGTATGCTGGTGTGCCATCAGGCGTTCTTCGTCAGGAGAGAGTTGGCCGAGCCTTACGACCTGAGATACCGCTACTCGGCCGACTTCGACTGGTGCGTCCGCGTGATGAAGAAGGCCCGCACGACGCGCAACACCCGCCTCACCGTGGTCGACTATCTGGACGAGGGCCTCACCACCCGCAACCATACCGCCTCGCTCAAGGAACGCTTCCGCATCATGGCGAGACACTACGGACTGCTCAGCACCGTGGCCCGTCACTGTTGGTTCGTCATCAGGGCGATACTGAAACGGTGAGTCCCGTCCGCAGCCTAATCTCCCCGGCCCTCCGCCTAAGCCGTCTCTCCCCAATGTCTCGGATGGATAGGAACGACTCTCCCGGCCGTACGCATACGTATGAAGCAGGCTAACACATAGGTATGAGGCAAGCCTGCGCATCCATAGAGGCGTGAACGGCGCGTTCGTAAGGCTGAGAATGACACGCCCGCGTTTTCTCACGCCCCACCGGTGCGGGAAACGGGAAAAAAGCCTACCTTCGCGGTTATTCACTATAAACATGAGAGTTAACGATGAATCTTACAGAAAAGGACTTTGAAATAATGGCTCCCGTAGGCTCGCGCGAGTCGCTCGCGGCGGCGCTTCAGGCGGGGGCGGACTCTATCTACTTCGGCATAGAGAACCTGAACATGAGGGCCCGCTCGGCCAGTACGTTCACCGTGGACGACCTGAGGGAGATAGCCCGGACGTGCGACGAGCGGGGCGTGAAGAGCTACCTCACCGTCAACACCATCATCTACGACAAGGACATCTCCCTGATGCGCTCCATCGTCGACGCGGCTAAGCAGGCCGGCATATCCGCCGTCATCGCGGCCGACGTGGCGGTGATGGACTACGCCCGCCGCGTGGGGCAGGAGGTGCACCTCTCCACGCAGCTCAACATCTCCAACGCCGAAGCCCTGAAGTTCTACGCCCGCTTCGCCGACGTGGTGGTACTGGCCCGCGAGCTGACGCTGGAGCAGGTGGCCGAAATCTACCGACAGATACGCGAGGAGAACATCTGCGGGCCCGGCGGAGAGCCTATCCGCATCGAGATGTTCTGCCACGGCGCACTCTGCATGGCGGTGTCGGGCAAGTGCTACCTTTCGCTGCACGAGATGAACAGCTCGGCCAACCGCGGGGCCTGTATGCAGGTGTGCCGCAGAAGCTACACGGTGCGCGACAAGGAGACGGGCGCGGAGATGGACATCGACAACGAGTACATCATGTCGCCGAAGGACCTCAAGACCATACACTTCCTCAACAAGATGATGGACGCGGGCGTGCGAGTCTTCAAGATAGAGGGCCGCGCCCGGGGCCCCGAGTACGTGCGCACGGTGGTAGAGTGCTACAAGGAGGCCGTCAGGGCCTACGTCGAGGGGACGTTCACCGACGAGAAGGTGGCCGCGTGGGACGAGCGGTTGAGGACGGTGTTCAACCGCGGCTTCTGGGACGGCTACTATCTGGGACAGCGGCTGGGCGAGTGGACCAAGAACTACGGCTCGGCGGCCACGGAGCGGAAGATATACGTGGGCAAGGGCGTGAAGTACTTCTCCAACATCGGCGTGGCCGAGTTTCTGGTCGAGGCGGCCGAGGTGAGCGTGGGCGACAAGCTGCTGATTACCGGACCCACCACCGGAGCGGTATTCACCACCTTAGAGGAGGCCCGCGTAGACCTGAAGCCCGTGCCGACGGTACACAAGGGCGAGCACTTCTCGATGAAGATGGAGAAGATACGCCCCAGTGACAAGCTCTACAAGCTGGTTTCCACCGAGGAGCTGAAACGATTCAAGGGACTGGACGTGGAACATAAAAGAGGATAACGACAATGAACACATACATCTACGAACTGGAGATGAAGGTGCGCGACTACGAGTGCGACCTTCAAGGCATAGTCAACAACGCCAACTATCAGCATTATCTGGAGCACACGCGCCACGAGTTCCTTACCTCCGTGGGGCTGAGCTTCGCCGCCCTGCACGAGCAAGGCGTAGACCCCGTGGTGGCCCGCATCAGCATGGCCTTCAAGACCCCGCTAAGGAGCGGCGACGAGTTCGTCTCCAAGCTCTACATGAAGAAGGAGGGCATCAAGTACGTCTTCTATCAGGACATCTATCGCAAGCGCGACGGGCGAATCGCCGTCAAGTCTACCGTAGAGACCGTGTGCGTGGTGGACGGCCGCCTGAGCGACAGCCCGCTGTTCGATAACGTTTTCGCCCCTTACCTGCGATGAGCGCCACTGACGAAGAACGGCTGCACTGCGTCGCTCTGACGCAAGTGGCGGGCATTGGCCTCGTGGGAGCCAAGAGATTGATAGACGCGATGGGCAGTGCGGTCGACGTGTTCCGCTGCCGAGAGGGGCTTCCCGGACGATTGGGCGTCAGCGAGCGCATCGTGTCCGCCTTAGCCTCCCCGCAACCTCTCGAACGGGCCGAGCGGGAGATAGCGTTCACGCGGCAGAAGGGCATCCGTTGCCTGACGTTGGGCGACGAGGAGTATCCTTCCCGCCTCCGCGAGTGCGCCGACGCTCCCGTGGCGCTATTCTTTAAGGGCGACGCCGACCTGAACGCCCTCCGCGTAGTCAGCATTGTGGGAACCCGTCGAGCCACAGCCTACGGCGTTCAGCTCTGCGGGACTTTCCTTCGCGACCTCAAGACCCTCTGCCCCGACACGCTCATCGTCAGCGGACTGGCGTATGGCGTTGACATCTGCGCCCATCGGGAGGCCCTCGCCAACGGCTTTCCCACGGTGGGCGTACTGGCTCACGGGCTCGACCGCATCTATCCGAGCGCACACCGCAAGACCGCCGTCGACATGTTGGAGAGGGGCGGACTGCTGACCGAGTTCCTCACCGGAACCGAGCCCGACCGCTACAACTTCGTCAGCCGCAACCGCATCGTGGCCGGCATGTGCGACGCCGTCATCGTGGTCGAGTCGGCCGAGAAGGGAGGCTCTCTCATTACCGCCGAGATAGCCGAGGGATACCACCGAGACTGTTTCGCCTTCCCCGGCCGTGTGGACGACGAGTACTCTAAAGGGTGCAACCGCCTGATTCGGGACAATAAGGCCTCGCTGCTGCTTTCGGCCGATGACTTCGTAGAGGCGATGATGTGGAAGAAAGCCTCCGTTCCGGAAGAGAGGAAGCACGTGCAGCGCAGCCTATTCCCCGACCTGTCTGATGAAGAACGTCAGGTGGTCGATATCTTGGAGAAGCGGGGAGAGCAGCAAATCAATTCGCTGGTCGTAGCCGCCAACATACCCGTTCAGCGCATGAGCGCTCTGCTTTTCGAGTTGGAAATGAAAGGAGTGGTCCGAGCTTTGGCGGGCGGAATGTATCAGTTGCTGTAGCGGGTGGAGAAGGCAATAAAAAAAGGGGCAACGCCTTGCCCCCCCAACCTTTGTTAACCTTAAATCTAATACTATGAAAAAAATCACTGAACAAAAGTAGAACTTCTCAACTTCTCCTCCAAACAATCTTCCTTACATTTGTCTCTCTTTTTATTTCTTTTACCGTTTTTCACTGTTATCGGACACAAAAGGGCTGTAGAGGGGGTGTTTTCCATAATTCGCGTGCAAGGATACCGTTTGTCGTTCGCGGTTTTCCGTCCGTCCTCATTACTCTCGGAGTCCTTCTGGACGGTCTCGGGATTATGGCGTTTTTATGGCCAGTTCAGATTTTATCCGGGGGATGTATTGAACGTTTTTTCGAGGCTGTCTTTTTTGTCTCTTTTGAGCGATAAAAAAAGGAGCTACGTTTTATCGTAACTCCTTGACTATTGCCTGTCGGGGTAGCGGGATTCGAACCCACGACCCCCTGCTCCCAAAGCAGGTGCGCTAACCGGACTGCGCTACACCCCGTCTGCATAGATTTTTTGCAAATGCGGCGCAAAGATAGGAAGTATTTTTCTATTTGGCAACAGCGGAGGGGGTATTTTTTCAGTCATGCCCGGAAAACGAGTGAAGACACCCGGACTTTGACTTGGAAACTGTATGATTGCGCAATCTGTTGGCGTTCTGGCGGTTGTGGGAAAGGGCTGTTTCTCGTGACAGATAGGGCTGTTTCTCGCGACGGATAGGGCAGCGGCTCACGACGGATAGGGCTGCGGCTCGTCAGGGGTCGCCCCTTTGGTGGAATCCGGAGGACTGGTGGAGTCTTACTCCCTTGAATAGGCTGTGCTTTCTGAGGCGGATGGGCGTGGCGGCGCTGCCGTGCATGGGTGATTCTGATAACGTATGGATAATTGTCCGGCGGGCGTTGGCTGCGCATGGCGGCCCTTCCATTAAGGAATTATTTCTTTAATCCTTTGGTCAATCAATCTATTTGACCTATTTTTGCACGTTGTAAGGCGTGTTCAGGAGCGAAACTTTAGTTCTAACAATTAAATAATTTAAATTCAATCATTTATGTGGTTAAGTAATTCATCTGTAGGAAGGAAAGTGGTGATGAGCGTTACCGGTATCGCCCTTATCCTGTTTCTGACCCGGTATCGCCCTTATCCTGTTTCTGACATTTCACATGGCGATGAACCTTGTCGCGGTCGTATCGGCCGACGGCTATAACGCCGTTTGTGAATTTCTGGGAGCGAACTGGTACGCGCTTGTGGCTACCGTAGCGTTGGCGGCGCTGTTCGTCATTCACATTATTTACGCGTTCTGGCTGACCATGCAGAACCGTAAGGCGCGCGGCGTGGAACGCTACGCCGTGGTGGAAAAGCCGAAAACGGTAGAGTGGGCTTCCCAAAACATGTTGGTGCTGGGACTTATCGTTATTGTCGGACTCGCGCTTCACCTCGTGAACTTCTGGTCGAAGATGCAGTTGCCCGAGCTGATACACAACATGGGCGGACACGCCGACACCATGACGCTGGCCTACGCCGCTAACGGCGTGTATCACATCGAGCAGGCCTTCTCTAACCCTGTTTATGTAGTGCTTTACATCGTATGGCTCATCGCGCTGTGGTTCCACTTGACTCACGGATTCTGGAGCGCCATGCAGACGTTGGGTTGGAACAACAAGGTGTGGCTGAACCGTTGGAAGCTGATAGCCAACGTCTACTCTACTATCGTTGTGTTATGCTTTGCCCTTGTCGTAGTGGTGTTTTACGTAAAGTCACTGTGCTGAGCTTGCTAAGATAGGTGTAATTTGTAAATGATTAAATTGAAAGAAACATTATGATTAAGATAGATTCAAAAATCCCGGAAGGACCGGTATCCGAGAAATGGACCAACTATAAAGCTCACCAGAAACTGGTGAACCCGGCCAACAAACGTCGTCTGGACATCATCGTCGTAGGAACGGGACTCGCGGGAGCTTCCGCGGCCGCTTCGCTCGGCGAGATGGGTTTCAAGGTTTTAAACTTCTGTATTCAGGACTCTCCGCGCCGCGCGCACTCTATCGCCGCTCAGGGAGGTATCAACGCCGCGAAGAATTACCAGAACGACGGTGACTCCGTTTACCGCCTATTCTACGATACGGTAAAGGGTGGCGACTATCGCGCCCGCGAAGCCAACGTGTACCGTCTGGCTGAGGTCTCTAACAACATCATCGACCAGTGCGTGGCGCAGGGCGTGCCTTTCGCCCGCGAGTACGGCGGTCTGTTGGCCAACCGTTCTTTCGGTGGCGCGCAGGTTTCCCGTACGTTCTACGCTAAGGGACAGACCGGACAGCAGTTGCTGTTGGGCGCTTACTCCGCGTTGAGCCGTCAGGTCGCCGCGGGAACGGTGAAGCTGTACACCCGCTACGAGATGCAGGATGTCGTTATCATCGACGGTCGTGCGCGTGGAATCATCGCCAAGAACTTGGTGACGGGTAAGCTGGAGCGTTTCGCCGCCCACGCCGTGGTTATCGCTACGGGTGGATACGGAAACACCTACTTCCTCTCTACCAACGCTATGGCTTGTAACTGTTCGGCGGCTATGGCTTGCTACCGTAAGGGAGCCGCTTTCGCCAATCCGGCTTACGTTCAGATTCACCCGACCTGTATCCCCGTACATGGCGACAAGCAGTCTAAGCTGACACTGATGTCTGAGTCGCTGCGTAACGACGGACGTATCTGGGTTCCGAAGAAACTGGAAGACGCGAAGGCTTTGCAGGCCGGCACGAAGAAGGGTAGCGACATTCCCGAAGAGGACCGCGACTACTACTTGGAGCGCCGTTATCCGGCCTTCGGTAACTTGGTTCCGCGTGACGTTGCTTCTCGCGCGGCTAAGGAACGCTGCGACGCGGGTTACGGCGTGAACAACACGGGCCTCGCCGTATTCCTTGACTTCTCCGAGGCCATCGAGCGTCTGGGCATCGACGTGGTGCTGCAACGCTACGGTAACCTCTTCGACATGTACGAGGAAATCACCGACGTGAACCCGGGCAAACTGGCTAACGAAATCAACGGCGTGAAATACTACAACCCGATGATGATTTATCCGGCTATCCACTATACGATGGGCGGTATCTGGGTTGACTACGAGTTGCAGACTACCATCAAGGGACTGTTCGCTATCGGCGAGTGTAACTTCTCCGACCACGGTGCCAACCGTCTGGGCGCTTCTGCGCTGATGCAGGGATTGGCCGACGGTTACTTCGTGCTGCCTTATACTATCCAGAACTATCTGGCCGACCAAATCACCGTGCCACGCTTCTCTACCGACCTCCCCGAGTTCGCCGAGGCTGAGAAGGCTGTGCAGGCTAAGATTGACCACCTGATGAACATCAAGGGTAAGAAGTCCGTAGACTCTATCCACAAGGAGTTGGGCCGCGTGATGTGGGAGTATGTCGGCATGGGACGTACCGCCGAAGGCCTGAAGACAGGTCTAGCCAAGCTGAAGGAAATCCGCAAGGAGTTCGAGAACGAGCTGTTCATCCCCGGCTCTAAGGAGGGCATGAACGTCGAGCTTGACAAGGCTATCCGCCTGAACGACTTCATCACGATGGGCGAGCTTATCGCTTACGACGCGTTGAACCGTAACGAGTCGTGCGGCGGTCACTTCCGCGAGGAGTATCAGACGGAAGAGGGCGAGGCTAAGCGTGACGACGAGAACTTCTTCTACGTGTCCTGCTGGGAATATCAAGGCAGCGACGACAAGGCTCCGGTGCTCTACAAGGAACCGCTCGTGTACGAGGCTATCAAGGTTCAGACACGTAACTATAAGAGCTAACCCGGTGAAGTTAAACAATTAAAAGTATTAGACGAAAATGGAAAAAGTTATATCATTTACATTAAAGGTATGGCGTCAGGCCGGACCGAAGGCTAAAGGCGCTTTCGAGACATACCAGATGAAAGATATTACGGGTGACACTTCATTTCTCGAAATGATGGACATCCTGAACGAGCAACTGATAGAGCAAGGCAAGGAACCGGTCGTTTTCGACCATGACTGCCGCGAGGGTATTTGCGGTATGTGTTCTCTCTACATCAACGGACATCCGCACGGCCCGGCTACGGGAGCCACTACCTGCCAGATTTATATGCGTCGCTTCAACGACGGCGACGTGATTACCGTTGAGCCGTGGCGTTCCGCCGGATTCCCGGTCATCAAGGACTTGATGGTAGACCGTACGGCTTACGACAAGATTATGCAGGCCGGAGGGTACATCAGCGTGCGTACGGGCGCTCCTCAGGACGCTAACGCGATTCTGATTCCGAAGCCTATCGCTGACGAGGCGATGGACGCGGCCTCCTGCATCGGCTGCGGAGCGTGCGTGGCCGCTTGTAAGAACGGTTCCGCCATGCTGTTCGTTTCGGCTAAGGTGAGCCAATTGAACCTGCTTCCGCAAGGAAAGCCGGAGGCTCTGCGCCGTGCGAAGGCTATGTTGGCCAAGATGGACGAACTGGGATTCGGTAACTGTACCAACACCCGCGCCTGCGAGGCCGAGTGTCCGAAGAACGTTTCCATCAGCAACATCGCTCGCCTGAACCGCGACTTCATCATCGCTAAGCTGAAAGACTAAGCCACATACGCTTGATTTGATTAATAAAAGCGGATAAGTCTTTGGACTTATCCGTAAGTAAAAGAGCCCTCCCTGATTCCGGGAGGGCTCTTTTATTTGTTACTTTATCGCCTAATGGCGGGCCGTTCTCGGGCCTGTGCCGGTAAATGCCGATTGGCTTAAAACATGAAAATAGCGGTGGCGACGAAACGATTGTTGCAGACGGCGTGCGTATCGCTCACCTTGCCGTTGGAGGCTTGTATACTGCCGTACCACGCCGTGCTGAGGTTATATTCTACTCCGAACTTCCAGTGGGGCAGATTGTAGGTCAATTCGGCTCCCGCGGTTACCAATTGGTCTAGGTCCGTTCCTGTGCCGTAGGTATCCGTTCCGGCAATCAACTGGTCTGGCGTGCCGAGATTTTTCGCATATCCCGCGAATACGCCGGGTTTCCATTTCTTTCCGTAAACGACGTTCACCCATGTGCTGGAAAAGCGGATAGGCGTGTATTCGCGCTCTCCCGTACGTTGGTCGATTCCCTTAACTCCGAATCCGCCTAAGCCCGAGGCCTGCGTCAGGTTAGAGCCGAGTACGGTTTTCGCCCCAATAAACCAGTCCTTTCCCGTGTACTTTATGTGACCTTCGTAAGAGAGCGTTGTAATGCGCTCGCTAACCTTATATGCGTTTCCATTCTCTCCTTCAGCTTGTGTGCGGGGAACCAGAGAGAGCAGCTCAACGCCTACGCCCGCCAACAGTCCTTCACGCTTATAGTCTGCTCCGACATAAACTTCAGGCACGCAGCTTTCCTTGATGTACTCCTGACTTTTTCCTGAAGGACCCTGAGACAAATATTGCGATTGCCACACCAACGCTCCGGTCAGTTGCAGGTTCTTGTTGGCGTAGCGATAGCGGATTTGAGGGGCCCGGCTGAAAGGTTGGAAGGGCGCGCCCATATTAAGGTTCAGGATTTGTGGAGCTACGTCTCCGTACAGCGGATGCCACGTTTGGCCTATCAGCAGCGCGGACGCGCCCCAATCCAGATTCATATAAGCGTGGCGTAGGCGGATTGTGGAGTAAGTAGTACCCGAACCGCGAAAGTCTATTTCCACTTTCGCGGAGGTTTTGGCCTTTCCCAATTGTGGCCCCGCTACGTCTACTCCCAGTCGGGAATAAAGCGTATAGAAACTGCCGTTGGCTGTGCGGTTAATGTCGTTTCCGTTTTCGTCGTATACCTTGTCTTTAGGATACATGTAGAACAGTCCGTCTACCGTCTCTTCGTTAGCTCGGCTGTTATAGTACAAGTCTGTACGGACTTGCCCGTAAAATTTGTAACTGATTTTTTTCTCAGTGCTTTGGGCGAGGCCGTTTTGAGCGAGAAATAACGCTCCAACGGCGACGATAATGTATTTTCTCATTGTGATGTTGGTTTTTGATAAGTCGGCGCGAAAGTACGAAAAACTTTGTGTGTCCGATTATTATTTAACAAAATCCCCGTCCAATGTTAAATAACTTTGTCCGCTATGCTTTTGGCCTGAAAAGATTTGCGGTTTATTCTGTATATGTATAGCTTTGCATACGTTTTTCATGGCATTAGATGACTAGTCCTAAATAACCGTTACAGTTATTGGACAAAAATAAATTATTTATCACAGTTCAGCAAGACCAACCTTGCTGAACTGTTTGTTTTTATAAC